>NZ_JBSFCQ010000002.1:0-359666 GCF_053891435.1 Streptomyces sp. NPDC002276
GGCGGGCCCCGGGGCCCGGGGGGGGCGGGGGGGGGGCGGGGCGGGGGCGGGGCCGGGGGGGGGGGGCGGCGGGGGGGGGGGGGGGGGGGCCCCCCCCCCGGGGGGGGGGGCCCCCCCCGGACGGGTCGTAGGACGTGCTCATGCGGGCAGGACCCACATCGGGTTGGAGTAGAACCAGAGGTCCTTCCACGGGTCGGCGTCACCGAGGACGTCCATCGCGGGGCCTACGGGGTCTACGGCCGCGCCGCCCGCGCCCACGGCGGAGCGGTTGCCGTCGGTGCCGCGGAGGCGGACGTAGACCGGCTTGTCGAGGCGGCCGAGGGAGTACGTGAGGCGGACGGTGCCGGTGGACTTGTCCACCTCGAAGGACTTGACGACCTTCGTCGCCGGGGTGGCGAACACGTCCTTGTCCTTGACCGGTCCTGTCACATCGCCCTGGATGACGTCGACGCGGGCCAACGAGGGCTGGAACTGGGCCCAGTTGGGGCCGTTGGACAGGCTGATGCGGACGACCAGGTCGACCTGGGCGCCGCGGCGGACGTGCAGCGCGCTGCCGAGGGTGACCTCGCGGCCACCGGAGACCAGGCGGGCGTCGAGGCCGCTGATCAGACCGCCGTGGTCGACCCAGACGCGGCCCGCGCGGATGCCGTCCATAACCGCCTTGTACGAGAAGGAGGCCGCGCCGACGTGCGTGCGGGAGTACTGGCCGGGCCAGAAGTCGGTGTCCGTGAGGCTGATGCCGGTGCCGTAGACGGGGTCCTCGTAGCGGCCGTTGGCGTTGAAGTCGCCGCCCGGGCCGCGCACGGCGGTGTCCGCGTAGACGTTGTGGGAGTCGGAGTTGGCGGTGATCCACCAGGGCTTGCCCTCGGCGAGGAGGCTGTCCCACAGGCCGCCGACCGTGGCCGTCATCCAGTCGAAGCCGCCCCAGGTGCGGTAGCTCTCCAGCGGGTAACCGGCGAAGGAGTCGGCGCTGGGGCTGTTGTCGTAGATGCCGCGTCCGCTGCCCGGACCGTTCGGCTTGGGGATGCCGCCCGCCTGGTGGCCGGGGGCGCCCTCCATGCCGACCGCGATCGTGGGCTGCGCGTCGCGCCAGCCGCGGATCTCGTGCGGGGAGTCGATGCCCTTGCGCGCCGGGTGGTTTGCGAGGAACAGCGCGTCCTTGACCTTGCGGCGGCGGACCTGGTCGGCGAGGAAGTTGACGCCCGCGATGGCGAGGGCCTCGTTGGCGGGCGAGTTGCCGCTCGCGTTCTTCACGCTGCCGTCGAAGGAGTTCTCGAACTCCTTGAGTACGGCTACCTCGTTGGCGCCGGGGTGGACGAAGACCGTGCCGTGCTCGGCGCCCGGGATGTTCCACTCCAGGCCCTGGAAGACGAGGGTGTCGTCGGTCTTGTCACGGGCGTCGACGATGTCCGGATTGACCTTCTCCACACCGATCTTGGCGTGCGCGACACTGCCGTGGTCGGTGATGACCATCCAGTCCAGGCCGTGCGCGTTCGCCTGGCGTACGTGGTCGATGACGCGGTACTTGGCGTCGCTGCTGTACTGGGTGTGGATGTGATGGTCACCGGCCAGCCACAGGTAACCGCCGTCGCCCTTCGACGACTTGGCCGGGCTCTGCTGCACCGACGCGGCTGCCTCCCCCGCGCCGGCGAGCACGCTGCCCGCCGCGAGTCCCGCGCCCAGCAGGCCGGTTCGGCGCAGCATGCCTCTTCGCGACAGCTGACTGGGCGTCAACTCGGCGTCCGGGATGGATGTGTCGAGGGCGGGCGGCAGCGAGCCGGCGTCCCCGTCTCCGTGGTGGTGATGGTGGTGGTGACCGTGGTCGCCGTGACTGTGGCCGTGGCTCATGTTCAACTCCCGCTGAAATGCAGGGACCTTCACGCTCGGACGTGCAGAGTCTGGAAAGGAGCGGTGAACAGCGGGAGTCGAGGTGGTGGTGCGGCAAAGAACGAGTCATGCACGGCTATAACACCGGTCATGCGAGGCTTTTTCGTCGGTCATGCTTCGCCCGCGCGTGCTGGTTGTCCTCCGCTCTTGCGTGCTGGTCGTCCGTCGCCCCTGCTCGCTGGTCATCCATCGCCCCTGCGTACCGCGCCCGCCAGGATCCAGCCCTCCATCGCCTCGTACCGCCTGCGCTGTTCCTCCTCCTTGCGTCGCCCGGAGGCGAGCGTGCCGAGCCAGCCGCAGGCGAAGCCGAGCGGGATCGTGACGAGCCCGGTGGTGGTGAACGGGAACCAGTTGAAGTCGGCGCCGGGGAAGGCCGCGGTCGGCGAGCCGGAGACCAGATTGGTGCCCGGCATCAGCAGCAGTACGCCGAGCGTGCCCCCAATGAGCGTACTGAGCAGGCCGGTTCGCGTGTATCGGCGCCAGAAGAGGCTGTAGACGAGAGCGGGCGCTATGGCCGAGGCGCCCAGACAGAAGGACAGGGTCACCAGGGGTTGCAGGCCCCGGTGCTGGACCAGCGTCGCCAGCACGATCGCCGGAACACCCACCGCCAGCGCCGAGTAGCGGGCCAGCGTCATCTCGCGGCGGACCGGCATCTCCTCGACGCGGGCCGCGAAGACGTCGTGGGCGAGGGAGTTGGCGCAGGCGAGGATCATCCCGGCGACCGAGGCGAGCAGGGTCAGGAACACGGCCGTGGTGACGGCGGTGAACAGCAGGGTCTCCGCCGTCGACACGTCCGCCCCGAACACCGCCCGCGAGCCCAGCAGATACGCCGTGTTGCCCTGCGGATCGGCCCGCGCGACCGCCGCCCGCCCGAGCAGCGCCGTGGCACCGAACCCGACGACCGTCACGATCACCACGAACAGCGCCACGCTCGACACCGCCCACGACATCGACCGCCGCACCTGCCGGGCGCTCGACGCGGTGTACATGCGCATCGTGATGTGCGGGAGGCAGGCGCCGCCGAGGACTACGGTCAGCTGCGAACTGATCATGTCCAGCCGGGGACTCGGTCCTCCGGCGAACTCAAGTCCCGAGTGCAGAAAGGCCGTTCCGGCCCCGCTCCGCCGCGCCGCCGTGTCGAAGAAGGCGCCCAGGTCCCAGTGGAAGCGGTTCAGTATCAGTACGGCGATCACGGCCCCCGAACCGAGCAGCATCACGATCTTCAGGACCTGGATGAGGGCGGTGCCCTTCATGCCGCCGATCGCCGCGTAGCTGATCATCAGCACGCCAAGACCGATGATGCAGCCGGTCTGGAGCGAGTCGCCGGAGAACCCGAGGATGAACGCCAACAGCTGGCCCGCGCCCGCGAGTTGGACCAGCATCAGCGGCAGCAACGCCGTGATGGTGACGATGCACGCGACGATCCGCACGGCCCGCCCCGGCATCCGGCGGGCGAACGCGTCGCCCATCGTGAACCGGCCCGCGTTGCGCAGCGGTTCGGCCAGCAGGAACATCAGCAGCATCAACGACAGCGCCGTGCTCAGCGCGAGCACCACCCCGTCGTAGCCGTACAGGGCGATCACCCCGCCCGTGCCCAGCACACTCGCCGCGGAGATGTAATCACCCGCTATGGCAAGGCCGTTGCGCAACGGTGAGAGCGACCCGTACCCCGTGTAGAACTCGTCGAGGTCGTCGCGGTCGGGCCCCGTCATCACGCAGAGCAGGAGTGTGAGGGTGGCGACGGTGGTGAAGGCGACGAGCGACATGGTCTGCGGCGCGGAGTCGTGGAAGCCGGTCATCGTGCCGCCTCCCGTCTGGCGTCCAGTTCGGCCTGCTTGCGGATGCGGTCCGCGAGGGGGTCCACGCGTCGCGCGGCCGTGTGTTCGTAGAGCGCTATCGCCAGCCAGGTGACGGGCAGTTGGACCAGCGCGAGCAGCAGCCCGGTGGGCACACCGGCGACGACGGTGCTCGACATCAGCGAGGGCGCGAACGCGGACAGGGCCAGGAACAGACAGAAGTATCCGAGCGCGGTGAGCGACGCCACGCGCCGCTGCCGCCGGTACGCGCCGCGCAGGACACGCAGATCACGGTGGTTGCCGAGGGCGGGCCGGCGGGGCGGACGACGGCGTTCGGGTGGGGGCGGGGGTGGCTGCCAGGGGTAGGTGAGGCGGGGTGGGGTCGGGGTGTGCGGGGTGTGCGGGGTGCGCCGGTCGTACGGGGCGTACGGGTCATGCCGGTCGTACGGGGCGTACGGGGGCGGGATGTGCGAACCGTGCGGCGGGTCGGGGTCGTACGGGTACGGGGTGTGCGAACCATGCGCGGGGTCAGGGTTGTACGGGTACGGGCCGTGCAAGTCGTGTGGGTCGTAAGGGTTGTACGGGTCGTACGGGGCGGATGAATCATGCGGAGGGTACGGGTCGTAGGACATCCCGTGCTCCTTGCGTGGCTCGGGTCCGTGGCGGCGGACCGCAGGGAGTTGGGCGGAGCGGGTCACGCATGTTACTCGCCGGTTGGGTGGTGTGGGTGCTTTTCGCCGAACTGGGCGGTTGGTATGCGCTTGCCTGGTCAACGGCTGCTGACCTCCGGTGTTACCCGAGTTGACGGTGTGTAGGCTCCGGCGCATGTGGTGGGAGTGGGGGCTCTGCGGTGTCGTCGTGCTTGTCCTGGTGGCGATCGGCGTCGAGGAGGGGCAGGCCGCGTGGCGGAAGTTCCGGCTGAGCAGGCGGGGGGAGTGGATCGAGGCTGACGTGGTCCGGGTGCGGGAGGACGACGACGGGGAGGGCGGGGCGCGCTTCTATCCGGTCGTGGCCTTCACCCCGCCCGACGGCGACAGGGTCGTCGCCGAGTCACCTCACTACAAGACGTATCCGCCGGGGCTGGGGGCCCTTCCCGACGACAAGGTCAGGGTGCTCTACGACCCCCTCAAGCCCGAGCGGATCGAACTCCACGGGTACCGGGGCGACAGCCTGGCCAAGACATGCGTCACCGTGATCCTGCTGTTCGGCTGCGCTGTGTTCCTTCTCGTCGCGCAGGTCTTCAATGCTCCTTGAGCACCGGAAACCGTCGCGGCGCGAGAAACAGCAGCACCAGGAAGGCCACCCCTGCGGCGCATCCCGCGCCGATGTACACCGCGTGCACCGCGTCCGCGATCGCCCGCCGGGTGGCCCCCGGCACCGCGCCCCCGTCCAACCCCCGTGTCACCGAGTCCAGATCGCTCGCGCCACCCAGCCGCGACGCCAACACCCCGTTGGCGACCGCCCCGAAGACGGACGCGCCGATCGTCTGGCCGGTCTGGCGGCAGAAGAGGACGGACGCGGTCGTCACGCCCCGTTCCTCCCACCCGACAGTGGACTGCACGCCTACGATCAGCGGGAGTTGGAAGAGGCCGAGGGCCGCGCCGAGGAGCAGCATCAGGAGCATCGGCTGCCAGGCCGCGCCCGGATACGGCAGGAACGGGAACGCGAACAGGATCAGCGTCGCCGTCCCGATCCCGAGCATCGCCGTGTTGCGGAAACCGATCCGCCGGTACACGTGCTGGCTGAGCGCCGCCGACACCGGCCAGCTCAACGTCCATACGGAGAGCACGAATCCGGCCGCCACCGGGGCCAGTCCGAGCACCGACTGCGCGTACGTCGGCAGGAACACGCTCGGCGCCACCATCAGCAACCCCAGTGCGCCCAGGGCCAAGTTGACGGCCGCGATCGTACGGCGGCGCCACACCCACCCGGGGATGATCGGTTCGGCCGCCCGGCGTTCGATCGCGACGACGACTCCGGCCAGCGCAAGTCCCGTACCGAACAAGGCGATTGAGGGCGGCGAGAGCCAGGGCCAGGCCACTCCGCCCTGTACGAGGGCCGTGATCAGGACGCCTCCGCAGGCGAACACGGCCAGTGCGCCCGCCCAGTCGACGCGCGGGCGGGAGTCGCGGGTGCGGCGCGGTTCGTGGAGGTGGCGGACGATCAGCCACAACGCCACTGCTCCGACGGGGAGGTTGACGAGGAAGATCCAGCGCCAGCCGGCGTAGGTCGCGAGCAGTCCGCCCACCCCCGGGCCCGCGACCGCCGACACCGCCCACACCGTGGACAACTTCGACTGGATCTTGGGGCGTTCGCTGAGTGGGTACAGGTCGGCGGCCAGGGTCTGGACCGTGCCCTGCAACGCCCCGCCGCCCAGGCCCTGTACGACGCGGAACGCGATCAGCGCGCCCATGCTCCAGGCCACCGAGCACAGCAGCGAACCGGCGAGGAAGACCGCCGCGCCCGTGATCAGCACCGGCTTGCGGCCGAAGGTGTCGGAGAGCTTGCCGTAGACGGGGAGGGTGACCGTCACCGCGAGCAGGTAGCCGGAGAAGAGCCAGGAGAAGACGGAGAAGCCGCCGAGGTCGCCGACGATCTGCGGTACGGCCGTGGAGACGATGGTGGAGTCGAGGGCGGCCAGCGCCATCGCGAGCATCAGGGCCGCGACGACGGCGCCCCGCTTCTCCGGCGAGCTTCCCTGAGTGGCCTCACGTATCGCGGCTTCCGTGTTGCCCACGCGGATTCCTTCCCCCTGCATCTATCTGCCGGACGCCACTCTCCCACTTGACCCTCACGTCGCGTCAGGGGGAAACCTGGACGGGCCGGTGGGTGGACCGAACCCCGAGATCGACTCCACCCGACGGTGGAGAGCCCCTAGGGGAGCCTCCCCACTACGGCCCGGGGACGGTTCGTACCGGCGGAGGAGGAGAAGGGTCCGGGGTCGTCCTTAACCTGGCTTTATGCCGCTGGGGGGCGGGGGACCGAACCGCCGGGGGTGGGGTTTTCCCCCGGGAAAGACTGCGCTGAGCACCAGCGCGCCGGACCCCCTCCCGCCGCCAGACTCGTCGTCGTAACCAGTTGAAACGCATCGACCGGACACCGGCACGCTCATTTGCCGACCGACTTAGGAGACATACCGTGACATCGGCTGTGACCATTCCCAGGCACGGGGGCACTGGAGGGCGTACGGCCGTTGCCGCGCGAGCGCGGCAGGTCGTCAAGGCCTACGGGGCCGGGGAGACCCGCGTCGTCGCCCTCGACCATGTCGACGTGGACATCGCCCGCGGCCAGTTCACCGCGATCATGGGCCCCTCGGGGTCCGGCAAGTCCACGCTCATGCACTGCCTCGCCGGGCTCGACACCGTGACCTCCGGGCAGATCTACCTCGACGAGACCGAGATCACCGGACTCAAGGACAAGAAGCTCACCCAACTGCGCCGGGACCGCATCGGGTTCATCTTCCAGGCGTACAACCTGCTGCCGACACTGAACGCGCTGGAGAACATCACCCTCCCCATGGACATCGCCGGCCGCAAGCCCGACAAGGGGTGGCTGGCGCAGGTCGTGGAGACGGTCGGGCTGGCCGGCCGGCTCAAGCACCGGCCCAACCAGCTTTCTGGTGGTCAGCAGCAACGCGTCGCCGTGGCACGGGCGTTGGCGGCCCGGCCCGAGATCATCTTCGGTGACGAGCCGACCGGAAACCTCGACTCCCGTGCGGGAGCGGAGGTGTTGGGCTTCCTGCGCCGGTCCGTCGACGACCTTGGCCAGACCATCGTGATCGTCACCCACGACCCGGTGGCCGCGTCGTACTCGGACCGCGTCCTGTATCTCGCGGACGGCCGGATCGTCGACGAGATGTTCAAGCCGACCGCCGACGCCGTCCTCGACCGTATGAAGGACTTCGACGCGCGGGGGCGTACGTCATGACCGTCCTCAAGACCTCGATGCGCAACTTCTTCGCGCACAAAGGGCGGATGGCGCTCTCGGCGATAGCCGTGCTGCTGTCGGTGGCGTTCGTGTGCGGCACGCTGGTGTTCACCGACACAATGAACACGACCTTCGACAAACTCTTCGCGGCCACCGCCTCCGACGTGACGGTCCTGCCGAAGGCGGCCAAGGCCGACGGCGGCACCCCGCAGAACGGACTGCCCGAGTCGCTGCCGGCCTCCACGGTCGCGCGGGTGGCGACGGCCCAGGGCGTCAAGTCCGTTGAAGGCGCCGTCAGTTCGATGAACGTGACCGTCGTGAACAGCGCCAACAAGAACATGGGATCGTCGACCGGTGCGCCCACCATCGCGGGCAACTGGACGAAGAACGACCTGCGTTCGATGGAGATCACCTCCGGACACGCCCCGCGCGGCCCGACCGAGACCATGGTCGACGCCGACACCGCCGACAAGCACCACCTGAAGCTGGGCGACTCGCTGCGCACCATCTCGCAGACCGGTGACTTCACCGCGAAGATCGTCGGCATCGCCACCTTCAAGGTGACCAACCCCGGTGCGGCCGTCGTCTACTTCGACACCGCCACCGCACAGCGCGAACTCCTCGGCGCCACCGGCCGGTTCACCCAGATCGGCGTGACGGCCGCCAGCGGTGTGACGGACAGTCAGCTCAAGCGGAACGTCGCCCAGACCCTCGCGTCGACGGGGACGTACAAGATCCAGACGGCCAAGGAGAACGCCGACGAGAACCGTCAGGGCGTCGGCCAGTTCATGAACGTCATCAAGTACGCCATGCTCGGCTTCGCCGGGATCGCGTTCCTGGTCGGCATCTTCCTGATCATCAACACCTTCTCGATGCTGGTCGCCCAACGGACCCGCGAGATCGGCCTGATGAGGGCGGTCGGATCGTCCCGTGGGCAGGTCAACCGCTCGGTGCTGGTCGAGGCGACCCTGCTCGGGATCGTCGGCTCGATCCTCGGTGTCGGCGCCGGAGTCGGCATCGCCGTCGGCCTGATGAAGCTGATGAGCGCGGCGGGCATGGACCTGTCGACCCGGGACCTGACCGTGAAGTGGACCACCCCGGTGCTCGGCCTGTTCCTCGGCGTGATCGTCACCATCCTCGCCGCCTACCTCCCGGCCCGCCGGGCGGGCAAGGTCTCCCCGATGGCCGCGCTGCGCGACGCCGGTACACCGGCCGACGGCAAGGCCGGCTGGGTGCGGGCACTGATCGGCCTGGTGCTGACGGGAGCGGGCGGTGCCGCCCTGTTCGCGGCGGCCACCGCGAAGAAGGCGACGGACGGTTCGCTGGTCCTCGGCGCGGGTGTCGTGCTCTCGCTGATCGGCTTCGTGATCATCGGCCCGCTGCTGGCCAACGGGGTCGTACGGGTCATCAGTGTCGTACTCCTACGGGCCTTCGGTCCGGTGGGGCGCCTGGCGGAACGCAACGCGCTCCGCAACCCCAGGCGTACGGGGGCTACGGGTGCGGCCCTGATGATCGGCCTCGCGCTGGTCGCCTGCCTGTCGGTGGTCGGCTCCTCGATGGTCGCCTCGGCGACGAGCGAGCTGGACAAGTCCGTCGGCGCCGACTTCATCGTCCAGGGCAACCAGCGGATCGTCCCGCAGGCCGAGAAGGCGATGGAACAGGCACCCGACCTCGTCCACGTCACCCGCTACAAGGACCTCGACGCCACGCTGACCTCACCGGACGGCCAGAAGGACACCGACGGCATCACCGCCGCCGACCCGTCCTACGCCCAGGACCTGCGCCGCGCCACCACGGCCGGCGAACTGTCCGCCGCCTACGGCACCAACGCGATGTCCGTCGGCTCCAAGTACGCCAAGAAGCACGGCGTCCACGTCGGCGACACGATCAGCGTCGCCTTCAAGGGCGGCTCGACGGCGAAGCTCAAGGTCGCGGCCATCACGGACGACGACGTGGCCATCGACCAGGGGGCGCGGTACACCAGCATCGCCACGATGCAGAAGTACCTCCCCGCGAACAAGATCCCGCCGAACGAGATCATGTTCGCCAAGGCCAAGGACGGCCAGGAGAAGCAGGCGTACGCGGCCCTGAAGAAGGCCATGGAGCCGTACCCGCAGTACCAGGTGCGCGACCAGACCGACTACAAGCAGGAACTCAAGGACCAGATCGGCCAGCTCCTGAACATGGTCTACGGTCTGCTGGCTCTGGCGATCATCGTGGCGGTGCTGGGTGTGGTGAACACGCTGGCCCTGTCGGTCGTCGAGCGGACCCGCGAGATCGGTCTGATGCGGGCGATCGGGATGTCCCGCAGGCAGCTCCGCCGGATGATCCGCATGGAGTCGGTCGTGATCGCCCTCTTCGGAGCGCTGCTCGGCCTCGGCCTGGGGATGGGCTGGGGCGCGACCGCCCAGCAGCTCCTCGCGCTGGAGGGGCTGAAGGTTCTGGAGATTCCCTGGGGGACGATCTCCGCGGTCTTCGTGGGGTCGGCGTTCGTGGGACTGTTCGCGGCCCTTGTCCCGGCGTTCCGGGCGGGGCGGATGAATGTGCTGAACGCGATCGCCACGGATTAGCCACTGTCCACGGGGGAACCCGGCGCCGAGAAGTCACGGGGCTTCTCGGCGCCGGGTTTGTTTGCTGTCTTTGAAGGTTTGCCCTTTTGACCGACCGAGTCGGGTGGTGGGTGGGCACAGGCTTTTCGGGGGTCCAGGGGGCGTAGCCCCCTGGTACGCCGGCATCAACCCCGGGTGAGCCACCGCCGACGTACGCTGGAAGCCCCCGGCCCCATACCGCGCGCGTCGGGCCCTTCGTGTTGCCCACCCCCCGGACGGAAGCGCCCCGCAATGAGTCTGCACGGTCTGCTCGACGCCGTAGTCAAGGACCCCGCCCTCGCGGAAGCGACCCGCGCGGCGGCCGACGGCCACCGCATGCACGTCGACCTGGTCGGCCCCCCGGCGACCCGCCCCTTCGCCGTCGCGGCGCTCGCGCGTGAGGCCGGCCGTACTGTCCTCGCGGTGACCGCGACCGGGCGTGAGGCGGAGGACCTGGCCGCCGCGCTGCGCTCGCTGCTCCCGCCGGACGGCGTCGTGGAGTACCCCTCCTGGGAGACGCTCCCGCACGAGCGGCTGAGCCCGCGCAGCGACACCGTGGGCCGTCGCCTCGCCGTGCTGCGCCGCTTGGCCCACCCGAGGGACGACGACCCGGAGACGGGCCCGGTCTCCGTCGTCGTAGCGCCGGTGCGGTCCGTGTTGCAGCCGCAGGTCAAGGGGCTGGGAGACCTGGAGCCGGTCGCCCTGAGGTCCGGCCAGACCGCCGACCTGAACGCGGTCGTGGACGCGCTCGGCGCCGCCGCCTACGCGCGCGTGGAGCTCGTCGAGCGGCGCGGTGAGTTCGCCGTACGCGGCGGCATCCTGGACGTGTTCCCGCCCACCGAGGAACACCCGTTGCGCGTCGAGTTCTGGGGCGACGACGTCGAGGAGATCCGCTACTTCAAGGTGGCCGACCAGCGCTCCCTGGAGGTCGCCGAACACGGCCTGTGGGCACCCCCCTGCCGTGAACTTCTGTTGACGGAAGACGTCCGCACGCGCGCGCGTGCCCTCGCCGAGGCCCACCCCGAACTCGGCGAGCTGCTCGGCAAGATCGCCGAGGGCATCGCCGTAGAGGGCATGGAGTCGCTGGCCCCGGTGCTCGTCGACGACATGGAGCTGCTGCTCGACGTGCTGCCCAAGGGTGCGATGGCCGTCGTATGCGATCCGGAGCGGGTACGCACGCGTGCGTCCGATCTCGTGGCCACCTCGCAGGAGTTCTTGCAGGCCTCCTGGGCGGCCACCGCGGGCGGCGGCGAGGCGCCCATCGACGTCGACGCGGCCTCCCTGTGGTCCATCGCGGACGTACGGGACCGGGCGCGCGAGCTGGACATGATGTGGTGGTCGGTGTCGCCGTTCGCCGCGGACGAAGAACTCGACGCGGACACCCTGAAGCTCGGGATGCACGCCCCGGAGACCTACCGCGGCGACACCGCCAAGGCCCTCGCCGACACCAAGGGCTGGCTCGCCGACGGCTGGCGCACGGTCTTCGTCACCGAGGCCCACGGCCCCGCCGCCCGCACGGTCGAGGTCCTCGGCAGCGAGGGCGTAGCGGCCCGCCTGGAGACGGAACTCGGCGAAATCGCCCCCTCCGTAGTGCACGTGGCGACCGGATCGATCGACTACGGGTTCGTCGATACGGCGCTCAAGCTCGCCGTCCTCACCGAGACCGACCTCTCGGGGCAGAAGGCCGCCGGCAAGGACGGCACCCGCATGCCGGCCCGCCGCCGCAAGACCATCGACCCGCTCACCCTGGAGACGGGCGACTACATCGTCCACGAACAGCACGGTGTGGGCCGTTACATCGAGATGGTGCAGCGCACGGTGCAGGGCGCCACCCGCGAGTACCTGGTCGTCGAGTACGCCCCCGCCAAGCGCGGCCAGCCCGGCGACCGCCTCTACATCCCCACCGACCAGCTGGAGCAGATCACCAAGTACGTCGGCGGCGAGGCCCCCACCCTGCACCGGCTGGGCGGCGCCGACTGGACGAAGACCAAGGCGCGTGCCAAGAAGGCCGTCAAGGAGATCGCGGCCGACCTCATCAAGCTGTACTCGGCCAGGATGGCCGCCCCGGGGCACGCGTTCGGCGCGGACACGCCCTGGCAGCGCGAGCTGGAGGACGCCTTTCCGTACGCGGAGACCCCCGACCAGCTGACCACGATCGCCGAGGTCAAGGACGACATGGAGAAGTCGGTCCCGATGGACCGGCTGGTGTGCGGCGACGTCGGCTACGGCAAGACGGAGATCGCGGTCCGGGCCGCCTTCAAGGCCGTCCAGGACGGCAAGCAGGTCGCCGTCCTCGTCCCGACGACCCTCCTGGTGCAGCAGCACTTCGGGACGTTCACCGAGCGGTACTCGCAGTTCCCGGTCAACGTGCGGGCGTTGAGCCGCTTCCAGACCGACACGGAGGCGAAGGCGACCCTGGAGGGCCTGCGGGAGGGCTCCGTGGACCTCGTCATCGGCACCCACCGCCTGTTCTCCTCCGAGACCAAGTTCAAGGACCTCGGCCTGGTCATCGTCGACGAGGAGCAGCGCTTCGGCGTCGAGCACAAGGAGCAGCTGAAGAAGCTGCGTGCCAACGTCGACGTGCTGACGATGTCCGCCACCCCGATCCCCAGAACCCTGGAGATGGCGGTCACCGGCATCCGAGAGATGTCGACGATCACGACGCCCCCGGAGGAGCGTCACCCGGTGTTGACGTTCGTCGGTCCCTACGAGGAGAAGCAGATCGGCGCCGCGATCCGCCGTGAACTCCTGCGCGAGGGCCAGGTCTTCTACATCCACAACCGGGTGGAATCGATCGACCGCGCGGCGGCACGTTTGCGCGAGATCGTCCCGGAGGCGCGCATCGCCACCGCCCACGGCCAGATGTCGGAACAGGCCCTGGAGCAGGTGGTCGTCGACTTCTGGGAGAATAAGTTCGATGTCCTGGTGTCGACGACGATCGTCGAGTCCGGCATCGACATCTCCAACGCGAACACGCTGATCGTTGAACGAGGCGACAACTTCGGTCTGTCGCAGCTCCACCAGTTGCGCGGCCGGGTCGGCCGTGGCCGCGAACGCGGTTACGCCTACTTCCTGTACCCCCCGGAGAAGCCGCTCACGGAGACGGCCCACGAGCGCCTCGCCACCATCGCCCAGCACACGGAGATGGGCGCCGGCATGTACGTCGCCATGAAGGACCTCGAAATCCGGGGCGCGGGCAACCTGTTGGGCGGCGAGCAGTCCGGCCACATCGCGGGCGTCGGCTTCGACCTGTACGTCCGCATGGTCGGCGAGGCGGTCGCGGACTACCGCGCCTCCCTGGAGGGCGGTGTCGAGGAGGAGCCGCCCCTGGAGGTCAAGATCGAGCTCCCGGTCGACGCGCACGTCCCGCACGACTACGCCCCCGGCGAGCGCCTGCGGCTGGCGGCCTACCGGTCCATCGCCTCCGCCAACACGGAGGAGGACATCAAGGCCGTACGCGAGGAACTCGTCGACCGCTACGGCAAGTTGCCCGAGCCGGTGGAGAACCTGCTGCTGGTGGCCGGTCTGCGCATGCTCGCGCGCGCGTGCGGGGTCGGAGACATCGTCCTTCAGGGCACCAACATCCGCTTCGCGCCGGTGGAGTTGCGCGAGTCCCAGGAACTGCGCCTCAAGCGCCTCTACCCCGGCACCGTCATCAAGCCGGCCGCCCACCAGGTGCTGGTACCGCGCCCGAAGACGGCCAGGGTGGGCGGAAAGCCGTTGGTGGGGCGCGAGTTGCTGGGCTGGGTGGGGGAGTTCCTGGCGACGATCCTGGGGTCGTAGCGGCGAGGGGGCGGGGGTACCCCGGGAAAGTGTGACGCCCCTTCGGGGAAGCGTCACACTTTTTCAGCTGAAGCGGCCGCCCGGCCCCCGCTGCCGGGATGGGCCGACAGCGGGCCGTCCCCGCCCGCACGCTTGACAGCACCCAACGGCCCTTCGCGTACGGCGAGTCGAGCGGCGACAGCGAGCCCGCCCGGGGCAACCGCGCACGCCGTCAGCCATCAGCCCCGCGGAACAGCATCCCCGCCAGCACCCGGAACACCTCCTCCGGCTCCCGCTCACCCACCGCCCCGTCCAGATTGTGGCCGAGCAGCAGCGTCGCGAAGCCGTGCGCCAAGGACCACGCGGCGACCCCGGCGAGGCGGGCGTCGGGGCCGCGGCCCTCGGGAGGCACGGCGGAGACGGCTCCGCTCAGCGCGTCGGCCGCGAGCGCGCGGGCCGTGGCGAGTTCGAGGTCGCCGTCGCGCAGCAGCTCGGGCGCGAACATCACCTGGAAGTGCGCCGGGTGCTCGCGCGCGAAGCGCACGTACCGCACTCCCGCGTCCTTGAGATCGGCCGCCTCCCCGATCGCGGTGGCCAGCAGCCCGAACCCCTCCGCCGCGATGGCCGTCAACAGCCCTGTGCGGTCCTTGAAGTGATGGGCCGGCGCCGCGTGCGAGACACCGGCACGGCGGGCGAGATCCCGCAGGCTCAGCCCGGACGGGCCGTCGGCCGCGATGACGTCGAGCGCGGCGGTGAGAATGGCGCGGCGCAGATCGCCGTGGTGGTACGGACTCTTGGTGGACCTGGTCGTACTCATGCTCAGCAGCCTACGCCGAATCTAGGCATTGACAAGTTCGGGTGGTTGGGGCAATCTTGTCAGTGTCAAGTTGTGGAACGACCGGGACGCGACGAGGAGTTGTGCCATGTCCGAAGACGTACGTGGAGTGGAGACCCCGAACTACCCCGCCACCGTGGAGCCGGGCCGGGTGCGCCAGCTCTGGCACCTGCTCGAACCCCTGCATGCCGTGCTGTACTACGCGCCGGAGGTCCTCGACGAGGCCGCCGCGCTCGGCTACGACACCGAGGAGCGCTGGCCGAGCTACTTCCCGCTGCGCGCCGCCCCGTTGGGCCCGGCCGGTGCCGAGCGGGTGAGCTCCGCCTTCTACAGCTTCAGCCCCCGCATGGTCGCCGAGCACGCCGACCCCGCGTGGCGCGTCGCGAGCCCGGACGCCGTACTGAAGGCGAGGCTGCGCGGAATGGACCGGGCCTACCGCGCGATATTCGGCGACCGTGTCGACAGCCCCGAACTCGCGGAGGCCGCCGCCCTGGCCCGCCGCGCCGCCGAGGCGGTCACCACGGCCGGCCGCCCGCTCGCCGCGGCCAACGCCGAGTTGCCCTGGCCCGAGGACCCCCACCTCCAGCTGTGGCAGGCGGCGACGATCCTGCGCGAACACCGCGGTGACGGCCACCTCGCCGCACTCCTCGTCGCCGGCCTGGACCCGGTCGAGTCCCTGGTCTCCTTCGCCGCGATAGGAGCCGCCTCCGTCGAACGCTTCGAGAGCCGGGGCTGGAGCCCGCGGGAATGGGCGGCGGCCCGCGAACGCCTGGTCGCCCGGGGCCTGTTGGACGACCGCGGTACGGCGACGAGGGCGGGCCGCGAGCTGCGCCAGGAGGTGGAGCGCCGCACCGACCGACTGGCCGCGGAGCCCTGGCAGTTCCTCGGCAGGGCGGACACCGACCGACTCGCCGATCTGCTGGGGGAGTTCTGGGTGGCGGTGCTCGGGTCCGGGCTGCTGCCCTCGGAGTCGACGCTGGGCATCGGCAAGGTCTGAGGGGGAGTGTGCGGAGGGAGTGCGAGGTGGGGGCGCCCGCGACCGCCAAGTCGTGACGATTACACCCGAGTTGCACGTCATGCGCCCCCGGGCCCCATATGTTCGCGACATCTCCGCGGCTAACGTGGGCACCAGGTCAATATCCGCCCCCTCAGGGGCGGGGGCCGGGTGAACTAGGGGAGGGGCGCACTGTGATGCGTCTGAGGGGTGGGGCGGCCGTCGCCGTCCTGATCATGTTGTCCGTCGCCGGATGCAAGGACACCACAGGGGCCTCCGGGCCCGAAGCGACGACCGGTGGGGACTCCGGCGGGAACTCGGGTGGGAACTCCGGTGGAGGCTCCGGCGGGGGCGCGGCTCTCACCGCCGCCGAGTCCCTGACCGTGAAGGGGCGGGCGCCGAAGACCGGTTACTCACGCGAGCGCTTCGGCACCGCCTGGGCCGACACGGACTCCAACAGCTGTGACACCAGGGACGACATTCTCAAACGGGACCTCAAGCAGGTGAAGTTCACCGGCGGCACCTGCAAGGTGTCCTACGGCGTCCTCGAATCCGACCCGTACTCGGGCAAGGAGGTGACCTACCGTCGCGGGGCCAGCCTCGTAGACATAGACCACCTCGTCGCCCTCTCCGACGCCTGGCAGAAGGGCGCCAAGTACTGGGACGCCAGCAAGCGCATAGCCCTCGCCAACGACCCCCTCAACCTCCTGACCGTCGGCGCGAGCGCCAACCGCAGCAAGGGCGACGGCGACACGGCGACCTGGGTGCCGACCTACAAGGCGTACCGCTGCACGTATGTCGCCGCGCAGGTCGCCGTGAAGAAGAAGTACGACCTGTGGGTCACCGCCGCGGAGAAAGCCGCCATGAAGAAGGTCCTCTCCACCTGTCCGGACCAGAAGCTCCCGTCCGGCGGCAACCCGACGAGCGCGCCGTCGAGGTTCCACGCGAAGTGAGCTGCCGGACCGTCGGAGCAAACCCCTTCCCGCGCGGAGGGCGGTGCGGCCCGGGTCGGGTTTTGCGTCAGGTTCGGGAGAGGGCCTTGGTGCCCGAGAGGAGGGGGATGAGGGCGAAGTTGCCGTCGCCGGTGCCGCAGGTCGGGGTGGTGTCGGCGGAGTTGGAGACCTTGGTTCCGGTGGTGAAACGGCCGTCGCGGGTCGTGGGGACCACCGTGGTGAAGTGGTCGTTGAACGGGCTCTGGCCGTAGTAGTAGACGCACTGCTGGAGGTTGACGTAGCGCCCGGCGGTGAGGTCGAGGGCCTTGACGTCGGACAGCAGGGGGACGAGGCGGTACTGGCCTTGTCCCGGGCCGCAGTTGGGAGTGGTGTCGGGGGTGTTGGAGACGTTCGAGTGCGCGGCGAACTCGGGGGCGCCGACGTTCGCGACCGTTGTGATGTGGTCGTGCTGGGCGTCGGAGTAGTAGACGCACTGGTGGAGGTTCAGATAACGGCCGGCGCTGAGGTCGAGCGACTGGACGCCTGCCCACGGGGACGACGGTTTGAAGTTTCCGTCACCGGCGCCGCAGGAACGGCTCGTGTCGGCGGTGTTGGAGGTGTTCGTCCCGGTCGTGAAGCGGCCGTCACGGCTCGGCACCACGGTGGTGAAGTAGTCGACGACCGCGGAGGGCACGTACACGCACTGGTGCAGGTTCAGATAGCGGCCGGCCTGCGGGGCCCGGGCCTCGGCGCCGGCCGTCGAGGTCGGTGACACGAACAGCGCGGTGGCGGTGGCTGCGGCGGCGAGCCATGTCCTGGCCCGTCCCTTGTGGCGCACAGGTGTCCCCTTTCTGGGGTTCGAGCTGGGGATCGCGCGATCTTGCGCGGGGCTCAGCTCAGCACGGGTGCACGGGAGTCGACCGCGTGTCCTCTCTCCAATCCACCTGAAGGTGTGGGCCGCCCTCTCGTGCCTTTGACGGCTGGACCTGCTGTTTTGACCGACGCCGGGGCCGGGAGGTCGGGCGACCGATGTTCGGTGGGGGTCGGCGGGGATGATCTGTTCAGAAGGTGGTCGCAGGCGGAACCCGGTAGCCACGGTTCGCCGATCGGCATGCTGTGCCGCAGGTCGAGTGGATGCCCACCGCAGTGGTAGTAGGCGATCATCGCCATGAGTTCGATGAACCGTTGGTCGCGGACGTGCGCGGTCATGACGAACTCAAGTCCGTGACCGTGTTTCGCCGCCGAGGTCCAGCAACCGGCCGAGGTGGAGAAGTGTGACACTCGACGGTGGAGTGTCACGCTTTTGCGGAGTGGGTGTCCTCCGGGGCGTCGGGCCCTTGCTCGGTGCGATACGGCATGTCTGGGTTCCGTGCGGATGCTCACCGCGTGACCGGCAACGCCCCCACGAACCGAGGTCCGTCGCCCCGGTGTTGCACCGGAAACGTCACCTTCAGCCCCTGCTCCTGCCCCGCCACCGACAGCCTCGTCGTGAACTGCAACCCCAGGAACGCCTTCTTCGAGCCGCCCGCCGAGACGTACGGACGCGGCAGGTTCAGCATCAACTTGCCTGGTTTCCCGCCCCTGTTGCCGTCGAAGAACAGGATTCTCTGGTCGGTCAGGACTATGTAGAACGGGCGTGGCGTGACCGTGGCCATCACCGTGCCCGCGCTCAACACCCCCACCACGGCCGCCGTCAGGGCCTGCCTGCGGACGGACACCGAGCCGATCGCGGCCAGGGAAGTGAACTCGACGCGTTCGCCCTGGAGGAGCAACGGGGCTGCCGCTTCGAGGAGTTGGCGGTTGCGGCGGGCGTTCAGGGACATGGCGGGACTCCTGGAAGAGATGAGTAGAGAGAGATGAGTGCAGAAAGGTGCGGACGCTATGAGCCTTCGGTGAACGGGAGTTGGACGGACGGTCCGCCCGAGGTCAAGTCAAACCCACGCTCTTCCCATCTCTGACCTGCAGTTTCCCCGACAACCGCGTTGTCACGGGCCTCGCCTAGGATCCGCCGCATGTCATCCGCCCCCGGAGCCGATCCCGGCCCCGACTTCGAACTCGCCTCCGCCTTTCCGGAGGTCACCTGGTTGCGTCAGGCCGCCGCCGCGGCCGACTGGGCCGCCGTCCGGCAGTACCACGACAGCCTGCCGCCCGGTACCGACCGGGCCTTCGTCGTGGGCGTGTTGGCCGAGGCCGACGGTGTCGAGCACACACTGCGGCGGCACCTGGCCGCCGTACCGTACGACGTTCTCGCGCTCACCGTGCTCGGGCTCCGGCTCATCGAGGCCGGGTGGGAGATACGGACCGACGCGCGGGCCAAGGACGTCAGCCGCGAGCAGTTCAAGGCGTTCCACGAACACCTGGGGGAGGCGGAGCAACTCCTCATCCGGGCAACGGCGTTCGACCCCTCCTACGACGCCGCCTGGGCCGCCCGCCTCACCACCGCCCTCGGCCTGTCGCTCGGGCAGAACGAGAGCCGGCGCCGCTACGACCGGCTGGCCCGCCACCACCCGCACCACTTCACCGGACAGGCCCGGCTCCTCCAGAAGCTGTACCCCAAGTGGGGCGGCACCTGGGAGGCGGCCCACGGGTTCGCGCGCGAGTGTCTACTGGCCGCCCCCGCAGGGGCGTTGAACGGCGGGCTCGTCGCCGAAGCGCACTTCGAGCACTGGCTCGACCTCGGCGCCGACGACAAGCGCACCGAATACCTGCGGCAGCCCCACGTGCACGCCGAACTCGTCGAGGCCGCCGGGCGGTCCGTGTTCCACCCGCAGTTCGCGCGGCCGTACGGCTGGGTCACCGTCCAGGGGAGTTTCGCCGCGCTGTTCTCCCTGATCGGCGACTCCGCGCAGGCCGCCGCGCACTTCCGGGCCCTCGGCAACCTCGCCTCCGACTTCCCGTGGAGTTACCTCGGCGAGCCCGCCGAGGCGTACGTCCAGCACCGCGACTCCGCCAACTCCGCCCTGAGAGGCCGAAGATGAACCCCCAGGACCACCAGGCCTCCCACGACAGTCGGTCCGCCGCCACCCCCAACGCCATCCACCTCACCGAAGTCGACGGCATACCCACCCTCTTCGCGTACGCCCCCGGCCCCCCGCGCGCCGGACTCGTCTTCCGCGTCGGCACCGCCGACGAGACCCTCGCCCGGGCCGGAGTCACGCACCTCGTCGAACACCTCGCCCTGTACCGCCAGGGCCTCGCCGACTACCACTACAACGGCGCGACCAAGGCCGCCTTCACCCACTTCCACGTGGAGGGCGCCGAACACGAGATCGTCGACTATCTGCACGGCGTCTGCGGCTCCCTCGCGGACCTTCCCATGGAGCGCCTGGAGACCGAGAAGGAGATCCTGCGGACGGAGGAGTCCCGCCGCGAAACCGGCCAACTCCCGTTGTGGCGCTACGGCGCCCAGGGCTACGGCCTGGTCAGCTACCCGGAGTGGGGGGTCAGGAACCTGCGCCCGGAGGACGTACGCCACTGGACGGGGACCTGGTTCACTGGCGGCAACGCCGTGCTGTGGATCGCCGGCGAGCGCTTCCCCGCCGGACTCGCGCTCAAGCTGCCCCCGGGCCCCCGCCACCCGCTCCCCGCCGTCACCTCCGCGCTCCCCACCACACCCGCCCACTTCTCCGACGGCCAGGGCGGCGTCCTGCTCGACGCCGTCGTCACCGACACCACCGCCGCCCGCCTCTACGCCGGCGTCCTGGAACGCGAACTCTCCCGCGCCCTGCGCCAGGAGGACGGCAACTCCTACACCGCCGCCACCGACTACACCTCCCGCCGCGACGGCCACGCCCTCCTCACCGCCTTCGCGGACTCCCTGCCCGCCAAGCAGGACGCGGTGCTCGGCGGCTTCGTCGACGTCCTCGCCGCGCTCCAGGCCGGCCGTATCGCGCAGGCCGACCTGGACGCCGTACGCACGCGTGCCGACGCGGGACTGACGGCGGCCGACGCGGCCGTACGACGGCTGCCCGGGGCGGCGGAGGACCTGCTCGCCGGACGGCCGCCGCGCGGCCTCGACGAACTACGCAACGAGCTGTGGTCGGTGACGCCCGGTCAGCTGCACGCGGTGGCCCTGGAGGCCGCCGGGACCGCCCTGTTGCAGGTGCCCTCGGGACACGGCGCGAGCTGGGCGGGGTACGCGGAGGCGCCGACGCGTTCGACGTACGCCGTCACCGGACGGCGCTTCGACGCGGTCGCCAAAGACGGCTCCGCGCTGGTGGTCGGGGACGACGGGGTCAGCGTGACCGTGCGCGGGCGCGACGGCGCCGACCTCGCGGTGACAGTGCCGTACCGTTCCTGCGCCGCCGTGCTCAGCTGGCCCGACGGCGGCCGACGGCTCATCGGCACCGACGGTCTCGCCGTCGCCGTAGAACCGGGGCTCTACGGTGTCGACGCGCACACCATGGCGATGCTCGACGCGGCCGTACCGCCGCACGCGCGCGTGCAGTTGCCGCCGCGGCAGAGCACCCCGCGCGCGGAGGCGCCCGCACCGGCACCGGCCGCCGGGAGCGGTGGAGTCGCGCCCGTCCGGCGCACCGGCGGACAGACCGCCGCGCTCGTCGTGCTCTTCCTGCTGGGCGGGCTGTTCGCCTTCGTCGCGCTCGCGACGACGGTCTTCGGCCACGACCCCGACAGCGGCACCGGCGAATGGCTCGGCCTCTCGGGCTTCCTGTGGGCCGTCACCGGGCTGATCGTCTGGCCCGCGGTACGGATCCTGCGGCGCACCCGCGGAGTGTGAGCTACCGGAGGTACGGATTCCCCTGCTGCGGGGGCACCGGCATCCCGACGTACAACTGCTGCTTCGGGGGCGGAGTGTCGAACATCCCGAACAGCAGCAGTCCGGCGGCCATCAGCATGGTCACCACGACCGCGAGACCGAGGAACCCGTCCCCGCTCGAACTGCCGCCGGACGCCGCCCACGGCAGGGTCACGCCCTCGTAGAGCGCGAAGGACGCGAACGCGCCCCAGTCCGAACCCCGTCCGCGGCGGATCGCCGCGTACAGGAAGGGCACCCATATCAGGAGGCCGCACGACCCCCAGGCGAGGAACACCCAGGCGATCCGTTGTCCCCAGCCGGCTTCCAGCCGTTTTGCCATGTCAACCCCCCAAGGTCGGCCCAAGGTTATGGCACGGGCAGCCGCCCGGGGGGCGAACGGCCATGTGAACCGTCCCGCGACCCGGCGGACGCCCGCCACGCCCGCGCACTGGTACGGCGTTTGTCCGGTCCGCGTTCCCCGGTACGGGAGTTTTTGCCGTGTCGTGAGGGAATCTTGTGGCGATCGAGAGAATCCGTTTTCCGGACCGAAGGGCAGCGTCGATTATCGTGCGATTCGCTGGGGTCCCAAGTCCCGCGCGCGCACGGACAGTTCCGTTCCAGGGCCGTACGACCGTAGTCCTACGGCGTCGCCGCGCCGGACCCGCGCAGTTTCCGGGGCCCTCAGGGGGCCGACAGTTTTCCGGCGGACGTCGCACACGTCCGTCTGTCTTCAACAGGGGTGGGGTTTTTCGTGTCCGAGCATCGGCAGTCGAAGAAGCGCAGATACATCGCGTGGGGCGTCGCGGGTGCCGCGGTCGTCGCCGGAGGCGGTATCGCCGCGCAGACCTCGATGGCCGCCACCACCTGGCCCGCGCAGAAGACCTACACGGGCCGCGCCTTCGACACCTGCGCCGCCCCTTCCCTCGCCGCGATGAAGGCCTGGCACGGCGGCCTCTACGGCGCCGCCGCCGTCTACGTCGGCGGCAAGAACCGCGGGTGCGGCCAGCCCAACCTCACCGCCTCCTGGGTCAAGTCCCTCACCACGGTCGGCTGGAAGTTCATCCCGCTCTACGTCGGCTCCCAGCCGTCCTGCGGCTCCGGCGGCTCCGTGAAGATCAGCGCCACCACCGCGGCGGCCGTCGGCAAGTCCGAGGCGGACGACGCGGTCGCCAAGTCCGCGGCCCTCGGCTTCAAGGCCGGCAGCCCGATCTACCTGGACATGGAGTCGTACGACACGACGAACACGTCCTGCAACAACGCCGTGCTGACCTATGTGCGCGCCTTCGACAAGGAACTGCACGCCAAGATCTACCGCAGCGGCCTCTACGGCTTCAGCAGCTCCAGCGCCAAGGCGATCGCCACCGCGACCAGCAAGACGGACCTGCCGGGCAACCTCTGGTACGCCCTGTGGGACCAGGTCAACACCACGACCTCCGACTGGCCCTGGGGCTCCACCCAGTTCACCGGCCACAGCCGCGCGCACCAGTACCTGGTCAACAGCAAGGAGACCCGCGGCGGTTACACGATCACCGTAGACCGCGACGCGTGGGACGCGCCGGTGGCCATCACCGGCTGAGGACGACAAGGATGCTGAAGGCGTTCGCGCGCGCGGGGCACGCCATGGCTGCCGGACTGCGTGCGCTCGGCGCTCGCACCATCGCCATGATCGCGACAGCGCTCGCCGTCGTCCTCACGATGATCGTGACCGGAATCGTCCTCTCCAGGCACGACAGCCGCCCGCCGGTCCCCGCCACCGGGGCCCGACACTCCACCGACATCGAGGCCTGCCTGCTCACCGACCAGCGGGGCATCGACGGGAGCCCCGCCGCCACGGTCTGGCGTGGCATGCAGGACGCGTCGCTCAGGACGCACACGCGCGTGAGCCACTCCTCGGTGACCGGCGACCAGAGCACCGCGAACGCGCGCCCCTTCCTCGACGCCATGCTCCGGCGCTCCTGCGAGGTCGTCCTCGCGGTGGGCGGCGCCGAGGTGAAGGCGGCGCAGGAGACGACGGGGCGCCACGCGAAGGTCGGCTTCGTGCTCGTGGGCAGCGGCGACGACAGCGCGGACAAGACCGACACGAACGTGTCCTGGGTGTCCATCGACGACGGTCTCCGCGCGGCGGTCACCGCGGCCGTGGAACGAGCGGTGGACGTCCAGCGGTAGCGCACGCGTGCGTGCCGGTGCGTGCCGGTGCCCGAAGTCCTGGTGAATCGTTGGTCGAATGGGTTGGCCACAGGCGACCCACTGCCTAACATCGATCACCGCAAGACTTTGTGCACCGTCGCACAATCTCCAACGGGAGGTTCCCTTGCACCGCCGCCGTCGCACCGCGCTCGTCCTCACCGCCGTGATCGCCGCCGCGGCCCCCGCCCTGACCGCCTGCGGAAGCGAGGCGCATCCCGGCGCGGCGGCCGTCGTGGGCGGGCAGCGCATCACCGTCGCGCAGTTGCAGAGCCGGGTCAACGAGGTGCGCGTGGCACAGCGGGCGGCCGTCCAGGACCAGACCCAGTACACGCGGGCCATCGCCACCACCGGCGGCCTCACCCGCGAGACGCTCTACGGCATGGTCTTCGACCAGGTCGTGCACCGCGCCGCACAGGACGCCGACGTCACCGTCACCCGCAAGGACATCCAGGACATGCGGGCCGCCCTCGCCCAGCAGGCGGGCGGCTCCAAGGCCCTGGAAGCGACCTGGCTCGCACAGTACGGCGTCCCCCCGCAGCGCCTCGACGAGAACCTCCGCCTCCAGGTGGAGGGCCGCAAACTCGCCGCGAAGCTCGGCACCGACACCAGCCAGCCCGCCTTCTGGAAGGCCCTGTCGACCGCCTCCAAGGAACTCCACGTCGACCTCAACCCGCGCTACGGCACCTGGGACGTGGAGAAGAGCAGCCGCGTCGACGCCAAGACACCGTGGGTACGCGAGGTCACGGCGGCGCAGACACAGCAGTCGGCGTAACGGTACGGCGGGCAAGGCGTCCGCGGCGGCCACGGCGTCCGCGAGGCTGCCCGTCGGCCTGTGGATAACTCACAGGGCTGTCGGCGGCGTGGGTTACGTTCGGTGTGTGAACGCAACCAGCCCCGGTACCGAGAGCCCGCCCGCCCCCGCTCCCGGCCGTATCGTCCTGCTCACCACCAGCCACAGAGTCGCCCCCGGCCTGCTGTCCTGGCCCGCCTGGGAGGCGCTGCGCACCGCCGACCGGGTGCTGTGCGCGGACGGTACGCATCCGCAGCTGCCGTATCTGAGCGAGGCCGGCATAACCGTCACCGAGGCGTCCCCGACCGCCGAGGAACTGGTCGCCGCCTGCGAGGGCGGCCACACGGTGGTGATCGTGGCCACGGGCGAGGGCGAACCGGCGCTGACCGACGGCCTGGCCCGCCTCGCCGGCTCCGGCCGCGTACAGATGCCCGAGCTGGAACTCCTCCCCGCCTCCTACGACCTCCCGGGCGCCCGCCTCCTCGACCTCGTCCAGGTCATGGACCGAATCCGCGTCGAGTGCCCGTGGTCCTCCCAGCAGACCCACAAGGGCCTGGCGAAGTACGGCATCGAGGAGGCGTACGAGCTCGTCGAGGCGATCGAGGACGGCGACCGCGACGAACTCCGCGAGGAGCTGGGAGACGTCCTCCTCCAGGTCGTCTTCCACGCCCGCATCGCGGAGGAGGACCCCGACACCCCCTTCTCCATCGACGACGTGGCCGGCGGCATCGTCACCAAACTGATCCACCGCCACCCGCACGTCTTCGGCGACGAGACGGCGTCGACTCCCGAGGAGGTCAAGGCACATTGGCTGCGCACGAAGGCGGAGGAGAAGCGCCGCACCTCCATCACTGAGGGCATCCCGATGGGCCAGCCCGGCCTCGCCCTCGCGGCGAAACTCGCATCACGCGTGCGGACGGCGGGACTTGAGGTACCGCTGCCGAAGGCGGACAACGACCTCGGCTACGAACTGCTCGCGCTGGCGGTGCGTGCCGAGGCGGACGGCGTGGATCCCGAGGCGGCCCTGCGGGCGGCGGGGCGGGCCTATCGGGATGCGATCAGGGGGGTGGAGGGGTAGCCCGGCAGTGGGATCGACGCCGAAGCCTGAGTCAACGCCCCCGTGAATCAGTACCTTTGACGGCGAGCGGCTGAGGAACGCGCGGGGGGCGAGCGTGACAAAGGAACATGAGCAGCTGGCGATCACGGGCGCCCGCGTGCTCATCAAGGGGGCGGCCTCGACCGACCTGTGGCAGCCGATCCATGACGGCTTCGCGACGTGGTTCTGGCGCCACGAGTCGACCGAGATGGACCTCCATCTCGGTCGGCTCGAAAGGCTCGGCCGACGATTCCGGGTGCTGAGTTCTCCGAACGCCGTCGAGGAAAGGAAACGGTGGCGCGCATGGCTGCTCGACGTTCTCCTCCAGGCGTCCAACCCGATGGCGGCCGCCGCGGAACTCGCCTCCCTCATCGAGAAGTTCGAACCCGCCCTCGCCGCACGCCGACGCGAAGAAGCGCTCCCGTCCCGAGACCACCTCGACTTCCGCGGGAGCACCTTCAACGGGACGGTGGCCGCCGTCCAGCACCTTCACCACAGTCCGGTTCCCACGCCGGTGGCCTGGCGTCCCGTCGATGACGTCGGGCCCGTGGAGTTCGGAGTACGTCCGACGCAGCATGTCCTCGGTCTGCCCGACGTCCCGCCGTATGTGCGGCGGGACTGCGACGACGACCTTCGCACGCGCCTCGCCGACAGCGGCCTGGTGCTGATCCTCGGAGAACCGTACGCGGGCAAGTCGTACACGGCGTGGCACGGAGTGCGGTCGCTGAAGGGGCACCGGCTCTACGCCCCGGACCCGGGCGACGACCTGCGTGCCGTGCTGGGCGCGCTGGACGGGCACGCCGGTGACTACGTCATCTGGCTGGACGAGTTGACCGACCACCTGGGCGGCGGTGGTCTCGATCTGAAGCTCCTGGGACGGTTCACCTCCCTCGGAGCCGTCATGCTCGGCACGATCAGCCCCGACGAGTACTACCGGCGCCGTTGCGGGACGACCCCGGGCGAGCGAGTCGTCGCCGCGGCCCGCACGGTGCCGCTGGCATGCGAATGGAGCGACGCCGAACTGGAGCGGCTGGCGCGGCTCGACGATCCGCGCGCGTACCCGGCGTACATGTGGAGCGGTCGGGAGGGCGCGGCCTCGTACTTCGCGATCGGGCATCTGCTGTTCGACGAATGGCGGCGTGCGGGGACCCAGGTCAAGCACCCGCGTGGGCGGTTACTGGTCCGCGCCGCGGTCGACCTCGCCCGGTGCGGGGTCACGGGAGCGGTGCCGCTGGAATTGCTGAGAACGGTCCAAGAGCAGTACGGAACAGAGGAACGCGAGTCGTTCGAGGACGCCTTCGTCTGGGCGACGACTCCCCTTTTCGGTACGTCGGGGCTCCTGGTACCGGGGGACGAGGCGCGGACCTGGCGGGCGTACGGGGCGCTCGTCGCGGAAGCCACGAGATCGGACGACGACCTGGAACCGGTGCCCGACGGGGTGTGGTGGACGCTGCTGGACGAGTCCGCGGCAGGCCTCGCCATTGATCGCGGTGCCGTCCTCGACGCGGCCCGTATCGCGTTGCACCCCCGGCTCAAGGGGGAGGACACGGCGCTGATGGTCGCCTTCGCCGGTCGCGTCGGATCCGACGAGCGCCAGGAGCTGCTCCGCCGGGCGGCGGACGCGGGCGACTGGCGGGGGGCCGAGGCACTGGCCGCGTTTTTCCTGAGTCGCGGCGACACCACGTCGGCCATGCCGTATCTGGAGCGGGCAGCCGAGGCCGGCAGCTCGTGGGCCGCGACGACACTGGGCACCTTCCTCCGAGACCGGGCCGAAGCCTGGCTGCGCAGAGCCGCCGAAGCCGGCGACCCCGCGGCCGCCCACGAACTCGGCGACATGCTGGTCGGAACCGGCCGTGAGGACGAGGCCCTCCGCTGGTACCGCAAGGCCGCCGCCGCGGGCCGTCGCGAGGTCGCCGTAAGCCTGGGCGCCCTGCTCAGCAGATGGCGGGACCCCGAGGCGGACGTCTGGCTGCGTTACGCGGCCGCTTGGGGCGACGCTCGCGCGGCGGGCGAACTCGGTGTCCATCTCTCGTGGGGGCCGGCGGCCGACGAGACCAAGGTGGTCCCCCTCTACCAGCGGGCCGCTCACGCCGGAGACGCGAACGCGGCGCACAACCTCGGCCTGTGGATGGTCGGGCAGGGCCGGTTCGACGAGGCGATGGAGCTGTACCGCCAGGCCCTCGACGGCGGCGTCACCGATGCGGAGCGGTCCATCGGGCGACTGCTGGAGCTGCGCGGCAGAGCCGCCGAGGCCGAGGCCTGGTACGACAAGGCCGCCACCGCGAACCCCATCGGTCTCCCCGCGGCCCTGCCCCCACCACCACCCGAGGGCGAACGCACCCCCACCCCGGATACCGTCAAGAAGTGACCGACCAGCCGCACCCGCACTCCACCGCCCCCGAACTCTTCACCTGGGAGTTCGCCACCGACCCCTACCCCGCCTACGCCTGGCTCCGTGAGCACGCCCCCGTGCACAGGACACGCCTCCCCAGCGGAGTGGAGGCCTGGTTGGTCACCCGGTACGCCGACGCCAAGCAGGCGCTCGCCGACCCGCGGCTGTCCAAGAACCCCGCGCATCACGACGAACCGGCGCACGCCAAGGGCAAGACCGGTATCCCGGGTGAGCGCAAGGCCGAGTTGATGACGCACCTCCTCAACATCGACCCGCCGGACCACACCCGGCTGCGACGGCTGGTCAGCAAGGCGTTCACACCCCGCCGGGTCGCCGAATTCGCGCCCCGGGTGCAGGAGTTGACGGACCATCTCATCGACCAGTTCGCGGGGAGCGGCTCCGCCGACCTCATCCACGACTTCGCCTTCCCGCTCCCCATCTACGCCATCTGCGATCTGCTCGGCGTCCCCCGCGAGGACCAGGACGACTTCCGGGACTGGGCGGGCATGATGATCCGGCACGGGGGCGGGCCGAGGGGTGGAGTCGCGCGGTCCGTGAAGAAGATGCGCGGCTATCTCGCCGACCTCATCCACCGCAAGCGCGCGGCCCTCCCCGACAGCCCGGACCCGCTGCCCGGCGAAGACCTCATCTCCGCCCTCATCCGCGCCTCCGACCAGGGCGAGCACCTCACCGAGAACGAGGCCGCGGCGATGGCCTTCATCCTGCTGTTCGCCGGTTTCGAGACGACCGTCAACCTCATCGGCAACGGCACGTACGCGCTCCTGACCCACCCCGAGCAGCGCGCCCGCCTGGAGAAGTCCCTCGCCGCGGGCGAACACGGCCTCCTCGAAACCGGCGTCGAGGAACTCCTGCGCTACGACGGCCCGGTGGAGCTGGCGACCTGGCGGTTCGCCACCCGCTCCGTCACCCTCGGCGGGCAGGACATCGCGGCCGGCGATCCCGTACTGGTCGTCCTGGCCGCGGCGGACCGCGATCCGGAACGGTTCGCCGATCCCGACGTCCTCGACCTCGGTCGGCGTGACAATCAACACCTCGGCTACGGCCACGGCATCCACTACTGCCTCGGCGCCCCGCTCGCCCGCCTGGAGGGACAGACCGCGCTCGCCACCCTCCTCACCCGCCTGCCCGACCTCCAACTCGCGGCGGATCCGGCCGACTTGCGCTGGCGCGGCGGCCTCATCATGCGCGGACTGCGCACCCTGCCAGTGGAGTTCACCCCCGGAGCGACCACACCAAACCCGTAAACCCGGACCGAACGGGCCATCTCGCCGCGTAAACCCGAAGATGACAGTTCCTCAACTCTGTGATCTTCACGTGATCTACGTGGCATTAACTTGTGACAAGTGATCGACTGCGGCTACGTTCACGTACCAGCGCGGCGCCCCGCAGCACCCGTCGCGCGGTCCCCCCGCCGTCACGCGAAAGGCCTCCGCATGCTCTCCGGGAACGGTCGTCACCGTCGCCCCCGCCAGGCTCCGGCAATGCTCGTCGCGGCCGGCGTGACCGGCTCCGCCATCGCCATCCCCCTCCTCGGCGCCGCCGCCGCGAACGCCGCCGACGGCACCACCTGGGACAAGGTGGCCCAGTGCGAGACCGGCGGCTCCTGGAGCGAGAACAGCGGCAACGGCCACTACGGCGGGCTCCAGCTGACCCAGGACGACTGGAACAAGTACGGCGGCCAGGACTACGCACCGACCGCCGACCTCGCCAGTCGCTCCCAGCAGATAGCCGTCGCCGAGAAGATCCTCGACGCCAAGGGCACCTCCGAGTGGGTCACCTGCGCGCTGGTCGCCGGCCTCACCACGACCTCGGGCTCGGCGGACGTCGACACCGGAGTCGCGAGCGACTCGCCGTCGACCGGTGCGACCGGCTCGTCGGGCTCCTCGGGCTCCTCGGGTTCTTCGGCTTCCTCCGACTCCTCCGATTCCTCGGACTCTTCCGGTGCCTCCGGATCGTTCGGGTTGTCCAACTCCGGCAACACGGAGCCGACCCCCTCCGATGCGTCCGACTCGCAGAGCCCGACCCCCTCCGCGACGGACAACCCCGCCAAGTCCGACAAGTCCACCACTCCTTCGACGGACGACGGCTCGGCCACCGCCTCCCCGAAACTCGACGAATCGGACAACTCGGAGCAGGCGGTGGGCAAGTGGAGCCTCGTCGACACCGGCGCGCTCGACGACTCCACCGATGACGGCGTCGAGCAGCAGAGCACCGGCAAGCACCGCGGCGCGAGCGCCGAGGAGAGCGTGACGCCCAAGACGTACACCGTCCGCGCCGGCGACTCTCTCGCGTCCATCGCCGACTCCCTTGACTTCGACGGCGGATGGCGCGCGCTGTACGCCGAGAACAAAAAGGTGATAGGCGCCGATCCGTCCGCTGTCGTCGCCGGTCAGACCCTGGACGTCAGTGCTGAAACGGGCGGAAAGTAGCAGCAAAACAGCGGGAGTTCACGTCACGCTTCGCGCCGAATGTCCGCTTTGGTGAAAGTGTGGGATGAGTCTCAGAAGCCCTGATCGTCTTTGAAATCCCGTGCCTTCCCTGTCTACGGTCAAGGCCGCTCGTCACCACGAGCCCCGGCTGCCGCACACGCCGAGTCCTGCCAGCGGCCTCCGGGAACAGTCGTCGCGTCAAGCGCCGTAGGCAGGAGCGGGGGACCCAAGGTAAGTGCCGGGCCCGGGAGTTGAGAGACACCGGAACCGGCTTGGGGTTAAGTCGCGCACCGAGAGGTGCGCGGCCGGGCAACTCACACGGCCCGAACCCGACAGCTCACCTCGTAGGCGTCGGTGAGGGGATTGGGATCTTCCATGCTGTTTTCCAGCAAGGGCAAGCACCGCCGTCCGACAGTTCTTCAGCGGTCTACCCGCGTCGCCACGCTCGCCGGCGTGACCGGTGTCGCCATCGCCGCCCCGCTCATGGCGGCCGGCAACGCCTCCGCCGCCACCGCCTCCGAGTGGGACACGGTCGCCAGCTGCGAGTCCGGCGGCAACTGGTCCATCAACACCGGAAACGGCTACTACGGCGGTCTCCAGTTCTCCGCCTCGACGTGGGCCGCGTACGGCGGCACCGCCTACGCCTCCACCGCGAACCAGGCCTCCAAGTCCCAGCAGATAGCCGTGGCCGAGAAGGTTCTCGCCGCCCAGGGCAAGGGTGCCTGGCCCACCTGCGGCACCGGCCTCTCCAGCGCCACCTACTCCGGCGGCAGCTCCTCCAGCTCCTCGAACAGCAGCGGCTCGTCGAGCAAGAGCACCACCGAGCGCTCCACGACCGACACCACCGCCTCCCGCTCCGCCGAGCGCCCGGCCGTGAAGAAGACCGTCACCACCCCGACCGGCAAGAAGGTCAAGAAGGGTGACGGCGAGTACAAGGTCGTCAAGGGCGACACCCTCAGCTCCATCGCCGAGAAGCACAAGGTCAAGGGCGGCTGGCAGCAGCTGTTCAAGCTGAACAAGAGCATCATCGACGACGCCGACTTCATCTACCCGGGTCAGCAGCTGCACCTTAAGTAGCACTCAGCTGAACCACAGCGCCCTCACATCCGTGGACTGCACTATGGAGACCTCGTGAGGGTCACCCCCGTCCCCCACGGGCTCCCCGCTCCGGTGCGTGTTCCCCCGTACGCACCGGGGCGGGGCTTTTTTGTTTCCGCTTCAGGGAACCTTTTTGTTCCGTTCGGAAACAATTTACTCTCGGTTCTGTCCATCAGGCGGCCGACCGGATGGCCAATCGCCCCGAGCCGGTTAGGCTCGTCTCGCAGAGCCGCTGCGGTGTTGCCGTAGCCGCGTCAGACCCCAAGAAGGAGATGCTCGTGCCGTCCATCGACGTCGTCGTAGCCCGGGAAATCCTGGACTCCCGAGGCAACCCCACGGTCGAGGTCGAGGTCGGCCTCGACGACGGCAGCACGGGTCGTGCCGCCGTTCCGTCCGGCGCCTCCACGGGTGCCTTCGAAGCCGTCGAACTGCGTGACGGCGACCCCAACCGCTACGGCGGCAAGGGTGTCGAGAAGGCCGTACTCGCCGTCATCGAGCAGATCGGCCCGGAGCTGGTCGGCTACGACGCCACCGAGCAGCGCCTGATCGACCAGGCGATGTTCGACCTGGACGCCACCGACAACAAGGGCTCGCTCGGCGCCAACGCCATCCTCGGCGTCTCCCTCGCCGTCGCGCACGCCGCCTCCGAGGCGTCCGACCTTCCGCTGTTCCGCTACCTCGGTGGCCCGAACGCGCACCTGCTGCCCGTTCCGATGATGAACATCCTGAACGGCGGCTCGCACGCCGACTCGAACGTGGACATCCAGGAGTTCATGATCGCCCCGATCGGCGCGGAGTCCTTCTCCGAGGCGCTGCGCTGGGGCGCCGAGGTCTACCACACCCTCAAGAAGGTGCTGAAGACCAAGGGCCTGTCCACCGGCCTCGGCGACGAGGGCGGCTTCGCCCCGAACCTGGAGTCCAACCGCGCCGCCCTCGACCTCATCCTTGAGGCCATCAAGCAGGCCGGTTACATCCCCGGCGAGCAGATCGCGCTCGCGCTCGACGTCGCCGCGTCCGAGTTCTACAAGGACGGCAAGTACGAGTTCGAGGGCAAGTCCCGCTCGGCCGCCGAGATGACCGAGTACTACGAGGAGCTCGTGGCGGCCTACCCGCTCGTCTCCATCGAGGACCCGCTGTACGAGGACGACTGGGCCGGCTGGAAGGTCATCACCGACCGCATCGGCGAGAAGGTCCAGATCGTCGGCGACGACCTCTTCGTCACCAACCCCGAGCGCCTCGCCCGCGGCATCGAGGAGGGCACCGCCAACGCCCTGCTCGTCAAGGTGAACCAGATCGGCTCGCTGACCGAGACCCTGGACGCCGTCGAGATGGCCCAGCGCAACGGCTTCAAGTGCATGATGTCCCACCGCTCCGGCGAGACCGAGGACGTCACCATCGCCGACCTCGCCGTCGCGGTGAACTGCGGCCAGATCAAGACCGGCGCCCCGGCCCGCTCGGACCGCGTCGCCAAGTACAACCAGCTCCTGCGCATCGAGGAGATCCTCGACGACGCGGCCGAGTACGCGGGCCGCAGCGCGTTCCCCCGCTTCAAGGGCTGAGCCGTACAGGGCTAAGCCTTAGCCAGTCGTACGTACGTCCCCGCACCCGGTCCCGTACCGTGTGCGGGGACGTACGCACGTGTGAAGGGGAGGCGGGACATGGCCGTGAAGGACCGGGACCGGTTCTCCACCGCGACCAGGCTGAAGCTGCTCGGCGAGCAGACGGCGGCCCGTGTCTACCGCTCCCAGACCAAACGGCAGGCCCGCCGCTCCCGGCTCACCGGCCGCGCCGCCCTCCTCGCTCTCGTACTGTGCTCGCTGATCGTGGCGCTGGCGTACCCGATAAGGCAGTACGTCTCCCAGCGCGCCGAGATCTCCGACCTGGAGCGGCAGCAGGCGCAGGCCGAGCAGCGCGTCGAGCAGCTCCGCGACCTCAAGGCGCGCTGGCAGGACGACTCGTACGCGGAGCAGCAGATCCGGCAGCGGCTGCACTATGTGATGCCCGGGGAGACGGGCTACATCGTGATCGACCCGGACGCGGCCAAGCAGTCGCGCGCCGAGCTGGGGGCGGCCGACCGCCCCTGGTACTCGAACGTCTGGGACGGCGTCGACAAGTCCGACGCCTCCGACCAGTGAACTGACAGACACTTCAGAGAGACTCTCGTACAGGCATGCAAACGCCCCCGCCGTCCACTCCGCGCACCGAGCCCACCGACGCGGATGCCGAGGCCTTCAAGCAGCAGCTCGGGCGTCCGCCGCGCGGCCTGCGCGCGATCGCGCACCGCTGCCCGTGCGGACAGCCCGACGTGGTGGAGACGGCCCCCCGCCTCCCCGACGGCACGCCCTTCCCGACGACGTACTACCTGACGTGTCCGAAGGCCGCGTCGGCGATCGGCACCCTTGAGGCGAACGGCGTCATGAAGGAGATGACGGCCCGGCTGGCGACGGACCCCGAACTGGCCGCCGCGTACCGCGCCGCGCACGAGGACTACATCGCGCGCCGCGACGCCATCGAGGTCCTGGAGGGCTTCCCGAGCGCGGGCGGCATGCCGGACCGCGTGAAGTGCCTGCACGTCCTCGTGGGCCACTCCCTGGCCGCGGGCCCGGGCGTCAACCCGCTCGGCGACGAGGCGCTCGCGATGCTGCCGGAGTGGTGGGCGAAGGGCGCGTGCGTACAGCCGCTCGCGGCACCGGACCCGGCCGACGAACTGCCCGCCGAGGCCGTCGAGGCCGCCGAGACCTCCGACCCCGCCGCGATCCGCAGCACGTACTTCTCCTACGTCCCGCTGCTGGAGGACGGCTTCAGCCGCGTCGCCGCGGTCGACTGCGGTACGAACTCCATCCGGCTGCTCGTCGCGGACGTGAACCCCGCCACGGGTGAACTGCGGGAGCTGGACCGGCGGATGACGATCGTGCGGCTCGGCCAGGGCGTGGACAGGACCGGCGAGCTGGCCCCCGAGGCGCTGGAGCGGACGTTCGCGGCCTGCCGTGAGTACGCGGAGGTGATCCGGGAGAAGGGCGCCGACAAGGTCCGTTTCGTGGCCACGTCGGCCTCCCGCGACGCCTCGAACCGCGAGGACTTCGTCCGGGGCGTCCTGGACATCCTGGGCGTCGAGCCGGAGGTGATCACCGGCGACGAGGAGGCGGCACTCTCCTTCACCGGCGCGACCAGGGAACTGACGGGCCGGGACGACCTGGCCAAGCCGTATCTCGTCGTCGACATCGGCGGCGGCTCGACGGAGTTCGTGGTGGGCGACGACCAGGTCCATGCCGCCCGCTCCGTGAACATCGGCTGCGTCCGCATGACCGAGCGCCATCTCGTCGTCGACGGCAAGGTCACGGACCCGCCGACCCCGGACCAGGTGGCGGCGATGCGCGCCGACATCGAGGAGGCCCTCGACCTCGCCGCGAAGACCGTCCCGTTGCACGAGGCCCGCACCCTGGTCGGCCTGGCCGGCTCGGTCACCACGGTCTCCGCGATCGCCCAGGACCTCCCCGAGTACGACACGGAGGCCATCCACCACTCCCGCGTCTCGTACGACCGGGTCCGGGAGATCACGGAATCCCTGCTCCGCGCCACCCACGCCGAACGCGCCGCGATCCCCTCCATGGACCCGGGCCGCGTCGACGTCATCGGCGCGGGCGCCCTCGTACTCCTCTCGATCATGGAGCGGACGGGCGCTACGGAGGTCGTGGTGAGCGAGCACGACATCCTGGACGGGATCGCGTTCGGGATCGCCGCCAGTGCGGCGGAAGAGCCTGCCGAGGCCTGAGCGGGCCTGGGCGGGCCTGAGTGGACACCCCGAATTATTACTGGCCGGTAGTAAACTCCTGAGCAGCCCATATAACGTATGAGCGGTTGCAGGGGGCGCTCGCCACCCCCTCCGGAACGTGTCCGTAAGAAAGTTCGTGAAGTTCTTCACAAGGAATTCTGTCCAGTTGGACGACTGGACGGCCCCGGTTGGCCCGTCCGGGGCCGCGGGGGGCTCGGGAGCGTGCCCGGGGGGCCGGTACGGGAGTGATTCGGGGGAGTTTCGGGAGGGTGTCGCGGAGGTGTGGTCCAGGGGGTCCCGCGGGACAGAGGAGCAGCTCACGCGGCCTTGACAACGGGGCGAACCACACCGCGGTTCACCCCGCGCGAGGTGACCTGGATCATGCGAGTCGCGGAGGATAACACAGCCCCTGTGGAAGCTTGTGAAGGGGCGCACGAGCGACCCCCCAGGGGCAGGTGGATACTCGATGGCATGAGCACCACGGAGCGTCCCAGGATCCTCGTAGTAGGCGGTGGGTACGTAGGCCTGTACGCAGCTCGGCGCATTCTCAAGAAGATGCGCTACGGCGAGGCGACCGTCACGGTCGTCGACCCCCGGTCGTACATGACCTACCAGCCCTTCCTCCCCGAAGCCGCCGCCGGCAGCATCTCCCCTCGGCACGTCGTCGTCCCGCTGCGACGCGTACTGCCGAAGGCGGAGGTCCTCACCGGCCGGGTCACCACCATCGACCAGGACCGCAAGGTCGCCACGATCGCCCCCCTCGTGGGTGAGGCGTACGAGCTGCCCTTCGACTACCTCGTCATCGCGATGGGCGCGGTCTCCCGCACCTTCCCGATCCCCGGCCTCGCCGAACAGGGCATCGGAATGAAGGGCATCGAGGAGTCCATCGGCCTGCGCAACCACGTCCTTGAGCAGCTCGACAAGGCCGACTCCACCACCGACGAGGAGATCCGCCGCAAGGCGCTCACCTTCGTCTTCGTCGGCGGCGGTTTCGCCGGCGCGGAGACCATCGGCGAGGTCGAGGACATGGCCCGGGACGCGGCCAAGTACTACAACAACGTCTCCCGCGAGGACATGCGCTTCGTCCTCGTCGACGCCGCCGACAAGATCCTCCCGGAGGTCGGCCCCAAGCTCGGCCTCTACGGCAAGGAGCACCTGGAGAGCCGCGGGATCGAGATCTACCTCTCGACCTCGATGGACTCCTGCGTCGGCGGTCACGTCGTGCTGAAGAACGGCCTTGAGGTCGACTCCAACACGATCGTGTGGACGGCCGGCGTCAAGCCGAACCCCGTTCTCTCCCGCTTCGGCCTCCCGCTCGGCCCGCGCGGTCACGTCGACGCCCAGCCGACCCTCCAGGTCACCGGCACCGACTATGTCTGGGCCGCCGGCGACAACGCCCAGGTGCCCGACATCGCCGCCCGCAAGGCCGGCGTCGAGAACGCCTGGTGCCCGCCGAACGCCCAGCACGCGCTGCGCCAGGCGAAGGTCCTCGGCGACAACGTGATCTCCGGTATGCGGGGCTTCCCGCAGAAGGAGTACTCGCACGCCAACAAGGGTGCGGTCGCCGGTCTCGGCCTCCACAAGGGCGTCGCGATGATCGTCATGGGCAAGGTGAAGATCAAGGTCAAGGGCCGTCTCGCCTGGTACATGCACCGTGGCTACCACGGTCTGGCGATGCCGACCTGGAACCGCAAGATCCGCGTCTTCGCCGACTGGACGCTCGCGATGTTCCTCAAGCGCGAGGTCGTCTCGCTCGGCGCCATGGAGAACCCCCGCGAGGAGTTCTACGAGGCCGCCAAGCCGGCGCCGGCTCCGGCCGCCGCCGCGAAGACGGAGGAAAAGGCCAAGGCCTCCTGACCTCCGGTCACGCCTGACCCGTAGTACCCGTAGTACGCCCGAAGGGGCCGTCCGCCATCCGTGGTGCGGACGGCCCCTTCGGCGTTCCCGGCACCCCGCTTCTACGTGCCCTCTACACCTTTTTGCCTACTCGTAATGCTCAAGCAGGACTGCGAGCGGGCCTGGCCGGTGTTTACGTAGTGATGGACAATTCCGGGATCCGCGTCACGGAGGTGTGCGCCATGGCTGATGCCGCGCTGCGGCTCAAATCCCTCTTCGAACAGCTACTGGGAACCCCCGTCCCGGTGCGCATCCGCGCCTGGGACGGTTCCGAGGCCGGGCCGCCCGAAGCGCCGGCCCTGGTCGTACGCAATCGCCGCGCCCTGCGCCGACTCCTGTGGAAGCCCGGCGAACTGGGCATGGCGCGTGCCTGGGTCGCCGGAGACCTGGACATCGAGGGCGACCTGTACGCGGGCCTCGACGCGATGTCCTCGCTGGTGTGGGAGCGCGGCGACGACGCCCGCACCCTCACCCAGGCCCTGCGCGACCCCGAGGTGCGGTCCGCCGTCCGCGGACTGGTGAAGCTCGCCGGACTCCCGCTGCCGCCCGCCCCGCCCCCGGAGGAGGTCCGCCGCAGCCGCGCCCACCTCCACACCAAGCGCACCGACAAACGCGCCATCAGCCACCACTACGACGTCGGCAACGACTTCTACGAGATCGTCCTCGGCCCCTCGATGGTCTACTCGTGCGCCTACTGGGAGTCCCCGGACGGCACGTTGGAGGACGCACAGCGCGACAAGCTCGAACTCATCTGCCGCAAGCTGGAGTTGACGCCCGGTCAGCGACTGCTGGACGTCGGCTGCGGCTGGGGCTCGATGGCGATCCACGCGGCCCGCGAGTACGGCGTGAGCGTGGTCGGCGTGACCCTCTCGCAGGAACAGGCCGCCTACGCCCGCAAGCGCGTCGCCGAGGAGGGGCTCACCGACAAGGTCGAGATCCGCGTCCAGGACTACCGCGACGTCACCGACGGGCCCTACGACGCGATCTCCTCCGTGGGCATGGCCGAACACGTGGGCTCCGCACGGTACTTGGAGTACGCGAGGGTCCTCTACGCACTGCTCGGACCGGGCGGACGGCTGCTCAACCACCAGATCGCCCGCCGCCCGTGGCAGGACGAATCGGCGTACGACATCGACGAGTTCATCGACGCGTACGTCTTCCCCGACGGCGAACTCGCCCCGATCGGCACCACCGTGACCCAGCTGGAGAGCGCCGGGTTCGAGGTGCGGGACGTCGAGGCGATCCGCGAGCACTACGCGCTCACCCTGCGCCGCTGGGTCGCCAACCTGGAGGCCGAGTGGCGGCGCGCGGTCGGTCTCGTCGGCGCCGGCCGGGCCCGGGTCTGGCGGCTCTACATGGCAGCCTCCGTGCTGGGCTTCGAGCGCAACCGCATAGGAGTGAACCAGGTGTTGGCCGTCCGGACCCCCGAACCGGGCGGCTCCGGAATGCCGTTGCGCGCCCGCACCTGGAACTGAGCCAACGGCAAGGGGCCCTGTTCCGCATCGGAACAGGGCCCCAACTCATGTACGGCTACTCGGACTTGATGGCCGACAGCATGTTCAGCTTCGCCGCCCGCCGGGCCGGCCACAGGGCCGCGAGGACGCCGACCGTGCCCGCCAGGAGCAGGAAGAGCGCCATCCGGGCCCAGGGGATGACCAGTTCGTACGTCGACATCTTCGCGCCGATCAACTCCCCGGCCGCCCAGCCGAAGAAGACGCCCAGGCCGATGCCGAGCACCCCGCCGAAGAGCGAGATGACCAGGGACTCCAGCCGGACCATCCGCTTGATGCCCTTGCGGTCCAGGCCGATCGCGCGCAGCATCCCGATCTCCTGCGAGCGCTCGAAGACCGACATGGCAAGGGTGTTGATGACTCCGAGGACCGCGACGATCACCGCCATGGCGAGCAGGCCGTAGACCATGTTGAGGATCAGGGTGAAGATCTGCGCGATGCTGTTGGAGAGGTCCTTCTTGTCCTGGACCTTGACGGCCGGGTTGGAGCCGAGGGCCTTCTCCAGCTTGTCCTTGGTCGAACTCGACGCGCCGTCCGCGGTCTTGACCAGGATCTGCATGTCGGCCGGGTCGGTCTGGTGCGGGGAGAGCGTCGCGTTGTCGAGCATGATGCCGCTGATCAGCGCGTTGCCCTTGTAGACCGCGGAGACGGTCAGCTGCTGCGCCTTGCCGTCCTCGTAGTGCGTGGTGAAGGTCGAACCGGCCTTCCAGCCATGGGACTTGGCCGTGTCGTCGTCCACGACGACCTGCGTGCCGCCGACCTTGAAGGTGCCGCTGTCGACCTTGAGGTCGGTGAGCTTGCCGATCGCGGAGCCGTTGACCCCGGTGAGGAACTCGGTCGTGCCGTCGATGCGCGAAGGGGCGTTGCGCAGCGGGCTGCTGGCGGTGATGCCGGAGGTGGTGGTGAGGGTCTTGTCGACGTCCGGGGAGAGCGAGTTGCCGTTCGCCATCGAGACGATGTAGTCGGCGCTGATCGCGGACGAGGCCATCCTGTCGATCGCCTGCTGGAGGCTGCCCGCCATCACCGTCATACCGGTGATGAGGGTGAGGCCGATCATCAGCGCGGAGGCGGTGGCGGCCGTACGGCGCGGGTTGCGCACCGAGTTCTGGCGGGCCAGCTTGCCGGAGATCCCGAAGATCCGCAGGGCCGGGGCCGCCGCCGCGATCAACGGGCGGGAGAGCAGCGGGGTCAGGATGAACACGCCGATGATGAGGAGTACGGCGCCGATCCCCATGGGGGCCTGGCCGTCCGAGCCGTTCATCGACGTGGCCGCGATGACGACAGCGACGCCCGCGCCGGAGAACAGCGCGCCGAGCGTGTTGCGCAGCACCAGCGACTTGGTGGTGGCCTGCGCGTGCAGACTGCTCATCGCGGCGACCGGCGGGATCTTCGCGGCCCGGCGGCCGGGCAGCCAGGCGGCGAGCATGGTGATGAGGATGCCGACCGCGAGGGCGCTGAGCACCGTGTTCGAGGTGATGACCAGCGGGCCGTCCGGAACGGTCGCGCCGATCGTGCCCATCAGCGCGCGCAGCCCGGCGCCGATCCCGATACCGGCGACGAGACCGGCGACGGCGGCGACCGCGCCGACCACGAACGCCTCAAGCAGCACCGACCGCGTGACCTGCCGGCGTGAGGCACCGACGGCCCGCAGCAGCGCCAGTTCCTTGGTGCGCTGGGCGACCAGCATGGTGAAGGTGTTGGCGATGATGAACGTACCGACGAAGAGCGCGATGCCCGCGAAGACCAGCAGCCCCGACTTCAGGCCGCTCATCGAGGAGGCGATCGTCTTGGCCTGGTCGTCGGCGAGCTTCTGGGCGGTGGTGGTCTCCGTCTGCCCCTTGGGGAGGGCCTGGTCCAGCGCGGACTTCAGCGCCGCCTGACTCGTCCCGGCCGCCGCCTTCACGTCGATCTCGTCGTACGTGCCCGCCTTGCCGAACAGCTTCTGCGCGGTGGCCGTGTCGAAGAGGGCGAGGCTGCCGCCTGCGGCGACATTGCCGTCGTCGGTGGTGAAGATGCCGGTGATCTTGGGCGTCAGCACCGGCCCGTCGACGGAGAGCCGTACGGTGTCGCCGACCTTGTACCCGGCGCGCTTCGCGGTCTCGGAGTCGATCGCGACCTCGCCCGAACCGTGCGGTGCCGTACCGGACTTGAGGGGATAGCGGGCGTCCTTGTCCCCCCAGTAGTTGCCGCCCTCGGACTGGAAGCCGCCGCCGATCAGCTTGCCCTTCTTGTCGGCTATGGCGGTGAAGCCGTTGACGACCCCGGTCGCGGACGCGGCCCCCGGCACCTTGGCGCTGGTGTCCAGCATGGCCTGGGTCAACTCGGGCGTCTTGCCGACCGTGTCGCCCTTGTCGTCCTGGGACTTGGGCTGGACGGCGACGTCGACCTGGTCGAAGCCCTTGGCCGAGCTGTTCTGGAAGGCGTTCGAGATGGTGTTGGTGAAGACCAGGGTCCCCGACACGAACGCGACGCCGAGCATCACGGCGAGCACGGTCATGAGGAGCCGGGCCTTGTGCGCGAGTACGTTGCGCAAGGCGGTTCGGAACATGGGTCTACTCAGTCCAGGTCTACGAGAGGTGAGCCGGGGCGGCGAAGTCCGGTGCCGGCGTGACGAGTTGATGGACCGTCACGCGGCGGCCAGGGCCGGGGTGACGAGGTGGTGGATCGTCAGAAGGCTTACGGGTCGTCAGAAGGCTCAGCTGGTACGGCCCTTGGCGTCGAACCGCTTCATGCGGTCGAGCACCGAGTCCGCCGTCGGCTCGAAGACCTCGTCGACGATGCGGCCGTCGGCGAGGAACACCACCCGGTCCGCGTAGGCCGCGGCCACCGGGTCGTGGGTCACCATGACCACCGTCTGCCCCAGCTCCCGTACGGAGTTGCGCAGGAAGCCCAGCACCTCGGCACCGGAGCGCGAGTCGAGGTTTCCGGTCGGCTCGTCGCCGAAGATGATGTCGGGGCGGGAGGCCAACGCCCTTGCCACGGCGACGCGTTGCTGCTGGCCGCCGGAGAGCTGGGAGGGCCGGTGCTTGAGCCGGTCGGAGAGACCGATCATCCGGATCACCGAGTCCAGCCACTCCTTGTCGGGCTTGCGGCCCGCGATGTCCATGGGGAGCGTGATGTTCTCCAGGGCCGTCAGCGTCGGCAGCAGGTTGAACGCCTGGAAGATGAAACCGATCTTGTCCCGGCGCAACTTCGTGAGCTGCTTGTCCTTCAGGGAGCCCAGCTCGGTGTCACCGATCCGGACGGAACCGGACGAGAACGTGTCGAGGCCGGCCACGCAGTGCATGAGGGTGGACTTGCCGGACCCCGAGGGGCCCATGATCGCCGTGAACTCGGCCTGCCGGAAGGAGATCGAGACCTGGTCGAGGGCGACCACCTGGGTCTCGCCCTGTCCGTAGATCTTGGAGAGATCCGTGGCGCGCGCGGCCACTGAGGTGGTCCGGTCGGCGATGGGGGTGGTGGTCACGGGAGGCACTCCTGTCGGGACGACGGTGTTGCTGGGGACGTGTCCCATCCTTCCGGCCGTATCCCGCCGTGGAGTCACCCGCTGTTCCGGTTCCGGGGACAGCCTCCAGTCGGACTGCACCTCGCGCTGTCATACCTGGGGATGAGAGCCACCCCCGAGACGAGCCCCGCGACGAGCCCCGGGACAAACACCGCCACGACCCCTGAGTCAGGCCCAGGTCAAGAACCGGTGGAGCACCCTCGTTCGGGCGGTGAAATTCCGTCATTCCGCATACAGGCCCCCACATCGCACGCAAGGCTATTGGCAAGTGCTGATGGCGCTTTCCACGGTCTGATGAACCCTCAGACATCAATAAAATAAGACAACATCGGTACGCCCGCCCGCTGTTGGGGAGACGCGCCCCGATAGGCTCGGGACCTGGATGTGGGGCCCACGGCCTGCCCGGATGGTGGAATGCAGACACGGCGAGCTTAAACCTCGCTGCCCCTTTGAGGGCGTGCCGGTTCAAGTCCGGCTCCGGGCACTATCGCGGTTACTGACTGTCACTTAGGGGAACGGTGTGTGGCCGTGACCTGTCTGAGTCCCCTGGGGTCACGGCGGAGCCGGGCACGATCGACGCGGCCGAGGTCCACCGGCACTGGGCGCCGCACCGCCCACCCGCGTGAACATGCTCGCCCGCGCCCGCGAGCGCTTACCGGACGTCGACTTCCACGAGGCCGATCTGCACCGGCTCCCGCTTCCTGACGACGCGGTCGACACCGTCGTGTGCGCGCTCGCCCTGACCCACGTCCCCGAACTGGCCCCGGCCTTAGGGGAGTTCGCGCGCGTCCTGCGCCCGGCGGACACCTCGTCGTCTCGGACGCCCACCTGTCGGCGTCCTACCTCCGGCCGACCCTGCCCCGCCGCCCCCGCAGCTCCCTCGCCCCCGGCGCCAAAGGGCCCGCCCTCCAGCCGTTGACAGTCCGGCCCGCCCGGTCGGAGACTGAGACGGAGGGCATAGGTGAAGAGAATTTCACCTCACGAACGCACCTCACGAACGCACCTCACGAACGCACCTCACGAACACATCGCGCAATGAACGTAATGAATGTACTGAACGGCCCGCACTCGAAGGGACCCCCGATGCGTACCACCGTCGGCATCATCGGAGCCGGCCCCGCCGGACTCCTCCTCGCCCGGCTGCTGCACAACGCCGGAATCGACTCGGTCGTCCTGGAGAGCCGCGACCGGGAGTACGTCGAGCACCGGCAGCGGGCCGGGATCCTGGAGCAGGGGACCGTCGACGTGCTGCGGGCGGCCGGGGCCGGGGAGCGGATGGACCGGGAGGGACTGCGGCACGACGGGATCGAGCTGCGGTTCGACCGGCGGCGGCACCGGGTGGACTTCCCGGCCCTCACCGGCGGCCGTAGCGTGACGGTCTACGCGCAGACCGAGGTGTGCAAGGACCTGATCGCCCTTCAACTCGCGGGCGGCGGGCCCCTGTTGTTCGAGGCGGAGGCGCTCGCGGTGGAGGGCGCGGACACCGACAGCCCGCGCGTCCGGTTCCGGTACCAGGGCCGCGAGGACGTCCTCGACTGCGACTACGTCGTCGGCTGCGACGGCTTCTGGGGCATCGCCCGCACCGCCGTCCCCGCCGAACTCACCCGCGTATTCGAACGGTCGTACCCCTACGCCTGGCTCGGCATCCTCGCCGATGTCGCGCCCTCGCACGACGAACTGGTCTACGCCCGCCACGACCGCGGCTTCGCCCTCCTCTCCATGCGCTCCCCCTCCGTCTCCCGTCTCTACCTCCAGGTGGAGGAGGACACGGATGCCGAGAGCTGGAGCGACGACGCGATCTGGGACGAACTGGAGCGCCGGTTCGAGACCGAGGACGGCTGGCGGCTCGACCGTGGGCCCATCACCCAGAAGTCGGTCACCCCGATGCGCTCCTACGTCCACGAGCCCATGCGGTACGGCCGGCTCTTCCTCGCGGGCGACGCCGCGCACATCGTGCCGCCCACCGGAGCCAAGGGCCTCAACCTCGCCGTCGGCGACGTCGTCACCTTCGCGCGGGCACTGACGTACAAGAAGAAGACGGGCAGCGAGGAGCGGCTCGACGCGTACTCAGCGACCTGTCTGCGGCGGGTGTGGCAGGCCGAGCGGTTCTCCTACGACATGACGAGTCTCCTGCACAGGGCGCCCGGCGCGACGCCCTTCGAGGGGCGGCTCCAGCTGGCCCGGCTGGAGCGCGTCGCGTCCTCGCGGGCGGCCGAGACGGATCTCGCGGAGGCGTACACCGGGTTCCCGCTGCATGAACCGGATGAACCGGCTGAACTGGGATAAGGGCCTTCTAAGGCGGGCGTCACGGGTTGGTACCAGTGTTCACAGGGGGTGCGGTCCACCGCGTACCTTGGCAGGACGAGGGGAAGATCCTCCCCAAGAGGTAGGGTCAAACTTTTGCCTACCTATTACTCTTGAGGCCAAGGCCGCGCGAGGCGGCCATGGAGGAGTGAAATGAGGAGCAGAAACCCGGTCTTCTCGCGACGGGGGTTCAGCCGCGACAACGGCTACGCGGGCTTCAACACCGCGCCGCAGGCCGGGGGCCCCGCCGTAGGAACGCAGGGCAACCCCTACGCGGCGGGCAACCCGTACGCGCAGAACCCTTACGCCCAGCAGGACCTTCAGCAGGGCGCACCGCCCCAGGCCCCGGCCACCACCGGCCGGATGACCATGGACGACGTCGTCCAGCGCACCGGCACCACCCTCGGCACGCTGATCGTCACGGCCGCGCTCGCCTGGGTGCTGCTCCCGGTCGACGACGCCAACATCGGCCGTTCCTACGGCATCGGGATCGGCGCCGCGCTGATCGCGATGGTGCTGGCGTTCGTCCAGTCCTTCAAGCGCAAGCCGGTCCCCGCGCTGATCCTGTCGTACGCCGCGCTGGAAGGCGTCTTCCTCGGCGTCGTCTCCAGCGTCGTCGACAACCGCATCGCGAGCGGCGCGGCCATGCAGGCCGTGATCGGCACGATGGCGGTCTTCGCCGGCGTGCTCATCGCGTACCGCGCGGGCTGGATCCGCGTCAACCGCCGCTTCTACGGCTTCGTGATGGCCGCCGCGCTCGGCTTCGTGCTGCTGATGGCGGTCAACCTGCTGTTCGCGGTGTTCGGCGGCGGTGACGGCCTCGGCTTCCGCAGCGGCCCGCTCGGCATCTTCTTCGGTGTCATCGGCATCATCCTCGGTGCCTGCTTCCTGGCCCTGGACTTCAAGCAGGTCGAGGACGGCATCGCGTACGGCGCCCCGAAGGAAGAGGCGTGGCTGGCGGCCTTCGGGCTCACGCTGACGCTGGTGTGGATCTACATGGAGTTCCTGCGGATCATCGCGATCCTCAACAGCAACGACTAGTAGCTCCGCCGACGTACGCGAAAGGGCCCCGGGTTCGCTCCCGGGGCCCTTCGTCATCTCCAGTGCCAAGTGGGTTCGTGGTGCGCGCCTAGAGCAGTTTGCGCGCGGCCCTCCTCAGGTCGTACTCGTGAATGATCGCCTTGGCGTGGCCGTACGCGAGGTCGTGCTCGGCGCGGAGCCAGCTGACCTTCTCCTCGAAGCGGAAGAGGGCGGGGCCTTCGTCGACGGTGCGCAGCCAGTCGGACACTTCACGACCGGTGCAATGGGGGATGCGGGCGAGCATGTTGCGGTGGGTCTCCTGGGAGAACACTTGGGACATCGGCGCCTCCGGACGCATGGGGTGTAAGCCGGTCCTTCAGGTCACCGTGCCTGAGCGTTCGCCCGTTGGCAACAGTCCCGGTGCGGCGCGTAGTCTCGCGGCGTGGTGGATACGACGCGGTTGACTCAAGCGGTGGATCACTTCGCGGACCGGCTGCGGGCTGCTCCGCAGAGCCGGTTGCAACGGGGCGCTGCGGCTGAGGCTTTGGGGCTGGCCAGGGAGTTTGCCCTGTGGGCGCAGCGGGTCGAGGATCCTTCGGGAGTGCCTCGGGAGATGCCGGACGCGGGGATGTTCGCGGCGGCCGATCAAATCACCGTGGCTGTGCATGACTTGGCGATTGTGCTTGAGAACGACGCCGAGGTTGAGCAGGCGCTCGGGTTGGTTGCGGAGGCGCAGAAGAGAGCGGGGGTCTGAGGGTGCGTCGGCGGGTGCGGGTCCGTTGTGGCTGGTCGCGCAGTTCCCCGCGCCCCTAAAGACAAGACTCACGGCACCCTGCGTTCTTTGGGGGCGCGGGGAACTGCGCGACCAGCCCCCACCGGGCCGCACTCGACAACGAACCGGCGCACCCCAGGCAAAAATCAAAGGGACGCTATGACCCGGTCCGCCAGGATGTACACGTTCTCCTCGCCGCACGCGAACGTGAGTGTGTACGCGCCGGAGACTCCCGAGCCGCCCAGCAGGAACGGGGTCTCACCGGCGCGGAGCGCTGCCGCGAGGCGTTCGGCGGTTTCGCGGTGGCCCGGGGTCATGCAGAGGGTCGTACCGTCGACGAAGACGTAGACGTCGAGCGTGCCGAGTGGGCCGGGACGGACGTCCGCGAGTTCCACGGCGGACTCGGCCAGTTCCTCCAGCGTGGCGACCGTGCGTTCGTGGTCGTTCGCGACCGGTGACTGGGCCGGGACGAAGTCCGGGTGGGACGGGTGGCGGCGGCGGGCCGCGGCCAGTTCGGGGGAGTCGCCGGCGAATTCCTCGGGCTCCGTGAACGGCTCGGTCACCGGCTCCAGCGGTTCCAGGCCCACGAAGTCGCTCTGGCGGGGCATGAACAGCTCGCTGTCGGGCAGACCCAGCAGGGTCGGCACCTCGGTGTCGCGGGCTTCCTGGGCGGCCCAGAAGGCGCGCGCCTCGGCGAGTTCCCGCTCCCGCTCCTCGGCCAGTGCCTCGGCCACGGCGGCGCGTATCTCATCCGCGTCGGCGTGACCGCGGGCCGCGGGGACAAGGGCGCGCACGGCGGCGGCCCGGCCCTCCGCGAGCTCGATGTGCAGGGCCGCAACCTGGCGACGGAGCTGCAAGAGGGTGCGCAGGACGGCGACGCCCACGGCGCCTGTGGCGGCCGTGGTGAGCAGCAAAGCGATCGGCATGGCGCTCACTGACGTACTCCCGGTTCAAAGTCGACCCCCGACTTCCTACATCAGCTTGAAGGGCGGACTATCCAGCTGTCAGTGCGTAACGTCACGAATCGGGCAGGACTTTGGGCCCGATGTTTGGTGGTGAAACGGTCCTGACCTGGGGAAATCACTCCCCGAAGGGAGATAGGTCACATCCTGGGGGAGATTGGATCACAAATCGGCCCAGAACCCAGGTGGTTACTGGGTTCCGGGCCTGAGGGTGACGCAAAGTTCCCATACGGCTACGGGGAGTTGGTCATCTCGTTGGTCATCTTGTTGGTCAGCTGAGGCGCTCGATGACCATCGCCATGCCCTGGCCGCCGCCGACGCACATCGTCTCCAGACCGAACTGCTTGTCGTGGAACTGGAGGGAGTTGATCAGCGTGCCGGTGATGCGGGCGCCGGTCATGCCGAAGGGGTGGCCGACGGCGATCGCGCCGCCGTTCACGTTCAGCTTCTCCAGCGGGATGTTCAGGTCGCGGTAGGACGGGATCACCTGGGCGGCGAACGCCTCGTTGATCTCGAACAGGTCGATGTCGTCGACGGTGAGACCGGCGCGGCCGAGGGCCTGCTTGCTCGCCTCCACCGGGCCGAGGCCCATGATCTCGGGGGAGAGGCCGGAGACGCCGGTCGACACGATCCTGGCCAGCGGGGTCAGGCCCAGCTCGCGGGCCTTGGTGTCGCTCATGATGACGACCGCGGCGGCGCCGTCGTTCAGCGGGCAGCAGTTGCCCGCGGTGACGAGCCCGTCCGGGCGGAAGACCGGCTTCAGGCCGGAGACGCCCTCCAGGGTGACGCCGGCGCGCGGGCCGTCGTCCTTGCTGACGACCGTGCCGTCGGGCAGCGTGACCGGGGTGATCTCGCGCTCCCAGAAGCCGTTCTTGATGGCTTCCTCGGCGAGGTTCTGCGAGCGGACGCCGAACTCGTCCATGTCCTGGCGGGTGACGCCCTTGATCCGGGCGAGGTTCTCCGCGGTCTGGCCCATCGCAATGTACGGGTCGGGGAGCAGGCCGTCCTCGCGCGGGTCGTGCCAGGTGGAGCCCTCGGACGCGGCGGTGGCGGCGGTGCGGGCCTGCGCCTCTTCGAAGACCGGGTTCGTGGTGCCCGGGAGACCGTCCGAGCTGCCCTTGGCGTAACGGGAGACCATCTCGACACCGGCCGAGATGAAGACGTCGCCCTCGCCGGCCTTGATGGCGTGCAGGGCCATGCGGCTGGTCTGGAGGGACGAGGAACAGTAACGGGTGATCGTGCAGCCCGGCAGGTGGTCCATGCCCATCTGTACGGCGACGATCCGGCCGAGGTTGTAACCCTGCTCGCCGCCGGGGAGGCCGCAGCCGAGCATCAGGTCCTCGATGAGCGCGGGGTCCAGCTCGGGGATCTTCGCGAGGGCGGCCTGGATGATCGTGGCGGTGAGGTCGTCGGGGCGCAGGTCCTTGAGGGAGCCCTTGACGGCGCGGCCGATGGGGGAGCGGGCGGTCGAGACGATGACGGCTTCGGGCATCACGGCTCCATTGGCGTTCGTACGGCGGGGGACTGGCACGGCTCCTTCGGAAGTTACCCGTACGTATGGCACAGGTCACGGGGATCGCTGTGTGACCCTGACCGCAGTTTTCTAAGCGCTTGCTTGGCTCGCGCCGCCGGTCGGTTACTCGATGGGTCGAGAAGTCGCCGAAATGGGTGAGGGCACCGGCGAAGCCTCCGGTACCCGCCTCCTCTTCCGCCGCTTCAGCAACGCCCACGGCCCCCTCGGCCCCGTCGGCATCGCCGCCGTGACCTCCGTGCCCGGCTCGGACGCCGCCTCTGCGGCCGCTCGTGCCACCGGCAGGAAGCCCTCGCGGCGGGACGCGTCCGGGCGGTCCTCCTCGGCCGGCCAGAGGCCCAGCGTGGCGCAGACGGTCGGCAGGATCGCCATCGCGGCGGTCGCGTACCCCTCCGCCGAGGGGTGGAAGTTGTCCGGGCCGAACAGCTCGCGCGGGTTCGCCGCGAACTCGGGGCCCAGCAGGTCGCCCAGCGACACCGTGCGCCCACCCTGCTCGACCGTGCCGATCGTCTGGGCCGCCGCCAACTGCCGGGAGGCCCGGCGGGCCAGCCAGCGCAACGGCTGCTGGACCTGCTCCACCGTCCCCAGGTCGGGACAGGTCCCGACGACCACTTCGGCACCGGCCGTGCGCAGCCGCCGTACCGTCGCCGAGAGGTGCCGGACCGATCTCGTCGGGTGCATGCGGTGGGTGACGTCGTTCGCGCCGATCATGATCACGCAGACGTCCGGCACCCGGGAGGTGTCCGCGAGGGCCAGCGCGACCTGGCGGTCCAGGTCGTCGGACTGGGCGCCCGGGAGCGCCACGTTCCGCAGCTCGACCGGGCGTTCCGCGACCGCGGCCAGGCCCGAGGCCAGCAGCGCGCCCGGAGTCTGGGCCGCCCGGTGCACGCCCTGCCCGGCGGCCGTGGAGTCGCCGAGCATGGTCAGCCGCAGCGGGGGTTCACCCGGAGTGTCGTAGACATGGCCGTAGCGGCCGTCGGCGCTCGGCACATGGTTGCTGCCCGGCGCATGGCCGTTGCCCACATGGCGTTTCACGAAGCGCACCTCGGCGAGCACCAGCCCGATGGCCGCCGCGCCCACCAGTCCGACCCCGCCACCGCCGTACGCCGCACCGGCCGCGATCCGCCGGGCCACCCGCGCCCTCGACATCCTCGTCATAGGTCGCCGCCACCTCCTCTAAGCCGTCATCCACTCCTTGCCCCGAACAGCACGTGGCCCAATCTCAACAGGCGGTGAACGGCATTTATGGGCCTTAGGCTGGCAGGACCAATCACCACCACTTCTTTTGCAGCAACCGGAGACAACGGTGCAATTCCACGACTCGATGATCAGCCTCGTCGGCAACACCCCGCTGCTGAGGCTCAACAGCGTGACCGCGGGCATCCAGGCGACCGTTCTCGCCAAGGTGGAGTACTTCAACCCTGGCGGCAGCGTGAAGGACCGCATCGCGCTGCGCATGATCGAGGCGGCGGAGAAGAGCGGGGAACTCCAGCCCGGCGGCACCATCGTCGAGCCGACCAGCGGCAACACCGGCGTCGGCCTGGCCATCGTGGCCCAGCAGAAGGGGTACCACTGCATCTTCGTGTGCCCCGACAAGGTGTCCACCGACAAGATCAACGTGCTGCGCGCGTACGGCGCCGAAGTGGTCGTCTGCCCGACCGCCGTGGACCCCGAGCACCCGGACTCGTACTACAACGTCTCCGACCGCCTGGTCCGCGAGACGCCGGGCGCCTGGAAGCCCGACCAGTACTCGAACCCGAACAACCCGCTCTCCCACTACCACTCGACCGGCCCCGAACTGTGGGAGCAGACGGAGGGGAAGATCACCCACTTCGTCGCGGGCGTCGGTACCGGCGGCACCATCTCCGGCACCGGGCGCTACCTCAAGGACGCCAGCGAGGGCCGCGTCCAGGTCGTCGGCGCCGACCCCGAGGGCTCGGTCTACTCCGGCGGCTCCGGGCGGCCGTATCTCGTCGAGGGCGTCGGTGAGGACTTCTGGCCGACTGCCTACGACCGGACCGTCGCGGACGAGATCGTCCCCGTGTCCGACAAGGACTCCTTCCAGATGACCCGCCGGCTGGCCAAGGAGGAGGGGCTGCTCGTCGGCGGCTCCTGCGGGATGGCCGTCGTCGCGGCGCTGCGGGTCGCGGAGCGGCTCGGCCCGGACGACGTGGTCGTGGTCCTGCTGCCCGACAGCGGTCGCGGGTACCTCAGCAAAATCTTCAACGATGAATGGATGGCCGACTACGGCTTCCTGGAGGACGAGGGCCCCAGCGCCCGCGTCGCCGACGTCCTGAACGACAAGGTGCACGGCGCCATCCCGTCCCTCGTGCACATGCACCCGGACGAGACCGTCGGCGAGGCCATCGAGGTGCTGCGCGAGTACGGCGTCTCGCAGATGCCGATCGTGAAGCCGGGCGCCGGTCACCCGGACGTCATGGCGGCGGAGGTCGTCGGCTCGGTCGTCGAACGCGAGCTGCTGGACGCCCTGTTCACCCAGCGCGCCTCCCTGACCGACCCGCTGGAGAAGCACATGTCGGCGCCGCTGCCGCAGGTCGGTTCCGGTGAGCCGGTGGGCGACCTGATGACCGTGCTCGGCGCGGCCGACGCGGCGATCGTCCTGGTCGAGGGCAAGCCGACCGGTGTCATCAGCCGGCAGGACCTGCTGTCCTTCCTCGCCAAGGGCGGAAAGCAGTAGCGAACGTCCGGTGAACGGGCCGTGCCGACGGCGACTTTGCGGTTGCCTACCGAATCGGTGGACTTCGCGGAAGTGGTACGAGCGCGTCACGTCCACGCAGCACCCGCTTAACACGGGTACGGCAGATTAGTGGGTGTCGGCAGGGCGGGAGCGGCTCCCCGCCTCGCCGACACAAAAACGGCGTCACGGACCTCCGGAGCGGCTCCCGGACCTCCACCGACGCCCAGGACGCGCCAGCCTGGCCCTGACCCGGCCCGCGTCCCTCGCGGGGACCGCCGTCGTCCCGCCCTCCCGGAAACGGGGGGTGCGGCGGTCCCCGCGCATAGCTTTTTCTACGGCCCCCCGCGTATGGCGACCGAGACGGTCAGTCCTCCCACTCGCTGTCCTGCGAGGACCTGTGGCGTCGGCCGCCGAACAGTCCCGGGTTGGTGCGGGCCGCCTGCACCGCGTTCACGCCGACGATGCCGGCCCAGGCCACCAGCAGGCCGGGGAGGTGGGCGATGCCGCCGCCGATCGCGGACAGCGGGATCGCCAGCACCATCGAGACGATGCCGAAGCCGAAGCGTTCGCCCCAGGAGTCCGTGGGCTTCGGGCTCCGCGAGCCGCGGGCGACCACCATCTGCTGCTCGGCCATCTGCCGGCGCACCCGGCGCTCCACCGCGCCGTCGATGCGCTGGTCGACCTTCTCCAGGAACGAGTCGACCAGCGCCGACTCGTACTCGTCGCCCAGTTCCCTGCGCGCCTGCAAGGTGGCGTTGAGTTCCTTCTTGAGTTCGGCGTCGTGCGAGTCCATTCCCGTCATGCGACTCAGATTAGGGAGCGGTCACGCCCGCTGCACTGGGGATAGCCCCCCTGTTGGAATTCGGGTTCACCGGGAGCACCCCCAGCGACTCCAGCACCCGGCGGTGGGCCTGCTCGACGCCCGTGATCCGGACCTCGATACCCCGGCCGCGCAGCTCGCCCACCGCGTCCTTCAGCGCCAGCGCGCCCGTCGCGTCGACCGCCGTCAGCCCCGACAGCCGTAGGTCTACGGCCGTCACGTCCCGCACATCCGCCAGGCTGCGGCGGAAGCGGTGGGCGGCGGCGAACAGGAGCGGGCCGTCGAAGCGGTACGTCACCGCGCCTACCGCATCCGGGAGTTCGGCCGGGGTCAGGCGCGTGCCGCGCGTCGCCGCGCGCAGGGCCAGCAGGACCGAGACGCCCAGGCCGATCAGGACCGCGCGCACCAGGTCGAGGGCGAGGGTGCCGGCCGCGGTGAGGACGAGAACCAGGGCGTCGCCGTGCGTCGAGCGGGCCATCGCGCGGACCGCGTCCGTCTCCACCATGCGGATCGCCGTCGCAAGGAGCACTCCGGCCAGGGCGGCCAAAGGGATACGGCCCACCAGCGGGGCCGCGACCGCCACGATCCCGGCGAGGATCACCGCGTGCGCGAGCGCGGCCAGGCGGGAGGCGGCGCCGGTGCGGACGTTGACCGCCGTGCGCGCGATCGCGCCCGTCGCCGGGACGCCGCCGAAGAGCGGGGCCGCGAGGTTGGCGATGCCCTGGCCGAAGAGTTCCTTGCCGGGGTCGTGGCGTTCGCCGGGGCGCATCGCGTCCGCGACCGAGGCGGACAACAACGACTCCAGGGCGGCCAGCGCCGCCACCGCCGCCGCCGGGAGGAGCAGGGTCGGGACCCGGGTCACGTCCAGGAAGGCGAGGGAGGGCGCGGGGAGCGAGGACGGGAGGCTGCCCAGGCGGGTGACGTGCAGGTGCAGGGCCTCGGCCACGACCGTCGCCACCCCGACTGCCGCCAGGGAGAAGGGAACCGTCGGTTTCCAGCGCGCCCCGGCCAGCATCAGCGCGGCCGAGCCGAGGGCGAGGAGGAGGGCCGCCCAGTGCGGGGTCGCGTCGAACTCCTCCGCCGCGCGCGCTGCCACCACGGCCACCTGGTCACCGGCCGGAGTGGGCACGCCCAGCGCCGACGGCACCTGCTGGAGGCCGATCACACACGCGATGCCGATCGTGAAACCGGCGATGACCGGGGCGGGGACGTACGCCATCGCCGTTCCCGCGCGGGCGAAGGCGAGCACGAGGAGCATCACGCCGGAGATCAGCCCGACCGTGAGGACGCCGTTCGCGCCGTACTCGTGGACGATCGGGACGAGGACGACCGTCATCGCGCCGGTCGGGCCGCTGACCTGGCGCGCGGAGCCGCCGAACAGCGCGGCGAGCGAGCCCGCGACGATCGCGGTGATCAGGCCGGAGGCGGCGCCGAGACCGGACGTCACCCCGAAACCGAGGGCGAGCGGGAGCGCCACGACGGCGACCGTGAGGCCGCACAGCAGGTCGCGGCGCGGGGCGCGGGTCATCGTACGGAAGTCGGCGGGGGAGGGCAGGACGGAGAGCACGCCGTTCATGGGCATGGGGATGCGCTTCTTCGCGTGGGGGGAAAGGGAGTTACGGCAGCAGGGTCACGAGGCCCGTGTCCAGGTCGAAGCGGGCCGCGACGACATGCGCGGAGGTGAACGCGGGGTCGGCGCGGATCGCGTCCCTGACCCAGGCCGTGTGGGCGGTCATCGTGTGCTCGGCCCAGTCGCCGGGCAGGGCACGGGTGCGACGGGCGGCCGGGGCGATCTCGTCGACCAGGAGCGCGAGATGGCCGGGGACGGGAGTGCCGGTCTCCAGGTGGGCGAGGGTCGCGGCCACCGCCCCGCAGCGTTCGTGGCCGAGCACCAGCACGAGTGGGATGCGCAGTTCTTCCACGCCGTACTGGATGGACGCGAGTACCGCCTCGTCCAGGACCTCGCCCGCCGTCCTTATGCACAGCAGGTCGCCGAGGCCCTGGTCGAAGACCAGCTCGGGCGGCACCCGGGAGTCGATACAGCCGACGATCACCGCGAACGGGTGCTGGGCGGTGGCCAGTTGGCGGCGCAGCGCACGGCTCTCGTCCGGGTGGCGGGGGTGGTCGGTCGCGTAACGGCGGTTGCCGTCGAGGAGTTCGGCGAGGGCGTCGGGGGCGGTGGTCGGGCGGGGCCGTGTGCCGACGGCGGCGGTGGCGGTCGTGGGGGCGGTGGCCAGCGCGCCGACGGCGGTGGCCGTCAGAAAGGCCCTGCGGTTCGAGGCCATGCGGTTCCTCAGGTGGTGAGCGTGAACTCACCCTACGCATGCGATCAGTTACCGAGAGTGCCGATTTAACGACACTTGACTGATCCCTCGTCAGATCATCGACCGGTCATCGACGGGCCATTGCATCGACCGGCGCCTACTTCGTGATGCCGTGCTGCTTCGCGTACGCGTTCGCCACGTCCTCCGGGTCCTTCTTGTCCTTGTCCACCTGGCGGTTCAGCTCGGTGAGTTGGGCCGTGGTGAGCAGATTGCCGAGGCTCGCGAGGGCCTTGCGGACCGTGGGGTCGGCGACCCGGTCGGCGATCAGCGGGACGATGTGCTGACTGGGGATCAGGGTCTTGGGGTCGCTCAGGACGACCCAGTCGTTGGCCTTGATGTCGGTGTCGGTGGTGAACAGGTTCGCCACGTCCACATCCCCCTTCTTCAGCGCGCCCTTCACCAACGGGCCATCGGAATCAAGGGACTTGAACTCCTTGAACTCCACGCCGTACACGTCCTTCAGCCCTACGACGCCCACCTGACGGGTCTTCACCTCGGCCGAGGCGCCCAGGGTCAGCTTGCCGTTGTGCTTCGCGAGGTCGGCCAGCGTGACGAGGCCGTACTTCTTCGCGGTCTCGCGGGTGACGACGAAGCAGTCCGCGTCCTCGGCGATGCCGTAGGGCAGGACCTGGAGGCCGGAGGGGAGGGCGAGGGTGAGGGCGTTCTGCATCTCGCCCGCCTCCGCGACCTTGGACTTGGGCTGGAGGTAGGTGAGCAGGGAGCCCTGGTACTCGGGGAGGAGGTCGATGTCGCCGCTCTTGAGGGCGGGGAAGACGATCTCGCGGGTGCCGAGGTTGGGGCGGACCTTGACCTTCACTCCGGCCGCTTCGAGGGCGGCGGCGTAGAGGTAGCCGAGGACCTGGTTCTCGGTGAAGTTGGCGGTGCCGATGGTGACGCCGTTCTTGCTGGAGGCGCTGCCACCGCCGGCCGAGCCCCCGCCGTCGAGCGAGGTGACACCGCTGGAGCAGGCGGACAGGACGGGGACGGCGACTGCTGTTCCGGCGAGGGCGCCGAGGAGGGTACGACGGTTCATTTCGGAGTTCCCGGTTTCCCTAGGCGGTGCGGTGGCGGAAGAGGAAGCGCTGGAGGCCGGACAGGCCCAGGTCCAGGACGATGGCGACGACGGCGACGAGCACCGCCCCGCCGAGCACCTGCACGAGGTCGCGCTGGGCGAGTCCGTCGAAGACGAAGCGGCCGAGGCCCCCGAAGGAGACGTACGCGGCGACCGTGGCCGTGGAGACGACCTGGATGAGCGCGAGCCGCAGGCCGGTCATGATCAGGGGGAGCGCGAGCGGCAACTCGACCTGGAACAGGACCTGGTGGCCGCGCATGCCCTGCCCGCGTGCCGCGTCCTTCACATCCGGGTCGACGGCGGTCATCCCGGCGTAGGTGTTCGTCACGATCGACGGGACCGCGAGGGCGACCAGCGCGATGTACACCGGCCACATCGACAGACCGCTGACCAGGAAGACCAGGACGACCAGACCCACGGTCGGCAGCGCGCGGCCGAAGGAGGCCAGGTTGATCGCGAGGAACGCGCCCTTGCCGGTGTGCCCGATCAGCAGGCCCAGCGGGAGGCCGATCACGGCCGCGATGAGGGTCGCGAGCAGCGAGTACTGGAGGTGCTCGGCGAGGCGGTGCGCGATGCCGTCCGTACCGGCCCACTGGGAGCCGCTGGTCAGCCACTTGCCGAGGTTCTTGAAGAGTTCGTACATCAGGCTCGCCGCCTCGTCCACGGGGTGAGTACGTACTGGAGGGCGACCAGGGCCGCGTCCGCGACCACCGCGAGCAGCAGGGTGAGGACCACGCCCACGATCACCGGGGTCGGGAAGTCGCGCTGGAAGCCGTCGGTGAAGAGCTGGCCGAGACCGCCGTCGCCGATGTAGGTCGCCACGGAGACGAGGGAGATCGACATGACCGTGGCGATGCGGACGCCCGCCATGATCACCGGGAGCGCGAGGGGAAGTTCGACGGTGAGGAGCGTGCGCAGGGGGCGCGTGCCCATCGCCTTCGCGGCCTCCTTCGTCTTCGCGGGGACGGAGTCCAGACCCTCGACCGTGTTCCGCAGCAGCACGACCAGCGTGTAGACCGTCAGGCCGATCACCGTGGTGGTGCGGGTCAGGCCGCTGATCGGCAGCAGGAGCACGAAGATCGCGATCGACGGGATCGTGAAGAGCACGTTCGAGAGGCCGAGCAGGAAGCCCCGGAGCGGGCGGACCCGGTGGGCGACCACGGCCAGCGGGAGCGAGATCAGCAGGCCGAAGAAGACGGCGGTCATCGCGGCCTGGAGATGCGAGAACGTGAGGCTGGTCAGCTCGTCGGTGTGGTCGCCTATCCACGACCAGTCGACGGTCATGCCGCGACCCGCGCTTCGGCGTGTGCCTGGCCCGCGTGGGTGTGGATGTCGTCGCGGGAGGAGACGCCGGTGAGGACACCGGCCGCGTCGACGCGGGCGATCAGGCCGTTCGGGGAGGCCACGGACTCGTTGAGGGCGGCGAGCAGCGAGTCGCCGTCCTTGAGCGGTCGTACGGGGATCTCGGCGCCCTCGGCCGCCCAGTGGAGGGGCTTGCGCGCCTCGTCGAGGACGAGCGTCCAGGTGGTGCCCTCGGGGGCCGGGCCCTGCGGGACGTCCGCGAGGGTGGTCAGCGAGAGCAGCTTGAGGCCGCGCTCGGCGCCGAGGAAGTCGGCGACGAAGTCGTCGGCGGGGCGGGCGAGGAGTTCGGCGGGGGCCGCGCACTGGACGAGGTGGCCGCCGGTGCGGAAGATCGCGATGCGGTCGCCGAGCCGTACGGCCTCGTCGATGTCGTGCGTGACGAAGACGATGGTCTTGTTCAACTCCTTCTGGAGTCTGACCAGTTCGTCCTGGAGCTGGGTGCGGACCACCGGGTCGACGGCGCCGAAGGGCTCGTCCATCAGCAGGACCGGCGGGTCGGCGGCGAGCGCGCGGGCCACGCCGACGCGCTGCTGCTGACCGCCGGAGAGCTGGTGCGGGTACCGCTTCCCGGCGTCGGCGGCGAGGCCGACGGTCTCCAGGAGTTCGGCGGCGCGGGCGCGCGCCTTCTTCCGGCCGTGGCCCAGGAGCAGCGGCACGGTGGCGATGTTGTCGAGGACCGTGCGGTGCGGGAAGAGCCCCGACTGCTGGATGACGTATCCGATGGAACGGCGCAGTTCGGCGGCGTCCTGCTGGGTGACGTCCTTGCCGCCGACCTTGATGACGCCCGAGGTCGGGTCGATCATCCGGTTGATCATCCGAAGGGTGGTCGTCTTGCCGCAACCGGAGGAACCGACCAGTACGGTGACCCCGCCTTCCGGCATCTCCAGGGTGAGGTCGTGAACTGCTGTCGTGCCGTTGGGGAAGCGCTTGTGGACCGCGTCGAACTGGATCATGAGTTGTCCCTTGCCCGGCTGTATAACGTCATGCAGAGTTCTCGGTGTCTGAATAGTTTGTCAATGTCTCTGCGTTAATCCGAGGTAACGGATGCTCGGCAGGCAAGATCGAGTGTCCTGATTGAGGGGAGTTTGGGGCCTTATGTCGTCTCGGATCGTGGACGCCGCCGATGCGATGGTGTCCGGGAGCTCCGATCTCGTCGTCCTCGACGGGGTCGGCTTCGGGGTCGCCGATGTCGTCCGGCTCGCCGACGGGGACGCCCGGCCGGTCCCCGGCACCGACGCGATGAAGCGCGCGACCGAGTCCTGGGACGCGGCCCGCCAGATCGCCGCGACCGGCCGCGTCTACGGCCGCTCCACCGGCGTCGGCGCCAACCGGAACGAGGACGTGCCGACGGAGGCGGCGGCCGAGCACGGGTTGCGTCTGCTGCGCAGCCACGCCGGCGCGATCGGCGACGAGCTTCCGGCCCGGGAAGTGCGGGCGATGCTCGCCGTCCGCGCCAACCAGCTGCTCGCGGGCGGCGCGGGCCTGCGGCCGACGGTCGTCACCGCGCTGTGCGAGGCGCTGGAGAGCGGGCTGCATCCGGCCGTCAACGAGTTCGGCTCGGTGGGGACCGGGGACATCGCGGCGCTGGCCCAGGTGGGGTTGGCGCTGGTGGGGGAGCGGCCCTGGCGAGGTGCCGAGAACGGTCTTTCCGGTGTTCCCGAACCCCAACCCCTCGACAACAACGACGCGTTGGCCCTCATCAGCAGCAACGCGCTCACCCTGGGCCAATCCGCGCTGGCTCTCCACGAGTTGCGGGGGCTCATCGGAGCCACGCAGGTCGTGGGCGCGCTCTCACTGCTCGCCGTGGACGGGTCGCACGAGCCGTTCGCCGCGCCCGTGCACGCCGCCCGTCCGCACCGGGGGTCGGTCGAAGTCGCGCGCCGGATGCGGGAGTTGATCGGTGCCGCCGACCGGCCCACCCCTCCGCTCGGGCGGATCCAGGACCCGTACGGCTTCCGGTGTCTGCCGCAGATCCACGGGCCCGCGCACGACGCGGCGGACGCGCTGGAGGAGGTCCTCGCGATCGAGATCAACGCGGCCGCCGAGAACCCCTTCATCTCCGCCGAGGACATGACCGCCTACCACCACGGCGGCTTCTACCAGGCCCAACTCGTCCTCGCCCTGGACCACTTCAGGCTCGCGCTCACCCAGGTCGCCCGGCTGTCGACGTCCCGGCTCTCCTCCCTCAACGAGCCCGCGTTCACCCGCCTCAAGCCCTTCCTCGCCGACAACGAACCCGCCTCCTCCGGCGTGATGATCCTGGAGTACGCCGCCGCTGCCGCCCTCGGCGACCTGCGCGCGTTCTCGGCTCCCGCCTCGCTCGGGCACGCTGTACTCTCCCGGGGCGTCGAGGAACAGGCCAGCTTCGCCTCGCTCGCCGCCCGTCAGACACTGCGCGCCTGCCGCGCGTACCGTCTCGTCGTCGGCTGCGAACTCGTCGCCGCCGTACGGGCGTTGCGCCAGCGCGACCTGCGGCCCGACCCGGAACTCCCGGTCGGCCGCGCACTGGAGCTGGCCGAGGCGGTGCTCGACGACGACCCGGCGGACCGGCCGCTCACGGATGATGTGACGGCGGCGGCCGGACTGCTGGACCGGTTCACCGAGATCTGGAGGGGGAACACGTGATGACCGTGGATGGGAGCCTGGAAGAGACGGTGGACGGAAGCCTGGAGGGGACCTTGGACAGGAGTACGGGTGTGACCGACAGCCCGGCCGCACGGCTACAGACGCTCTTCGAGGGGCACCGGCTCACGCCGACCCAGCGGCGCATCGCGCACAGCATGGTGCGGCGCGCCGCCGAGGTGCCGTTCCTGTCCAGCGTGGAACTCGCCGAACTCGCCGGGGTCAGCCAGCCGTCCGTGACCCGCTTCGCGGTCGCCCTCGGCTTCGACGGCTACCCGGCGCTGCGCAAACACCTCCGCGAGGTCGCGCCCGCCGAGTCCGTCACCGACACGGCGTCGTACAACGAGTACCAGCAGGCCGTAGAGGCCGAGATCGAGAACCTCAAGCACCTCGCCGAGATACTGGCCGACCCCCGCCCGGTCGCCAAGGCCGGCCGCCTGCTCGCCAACTCCCGCCCGCTGCCCGTCCTCGGCCTGCGCGCGGCGGCCTCCCAGGCGTACGGCTTCGCGTACTTCGCCGCCAAGGTCCATCCGGACGTACGGCTGCTCAACGAGGGCGGCACGATGATCCACGACCGGATCGACGCGGCCGTCCGGGCCGGAGCCACCGCCCTGCTCTGCTTCGCGCTGCCCCGGCATCCGCGCGAGGTCGTGGACACGCTGGCCTACGCACGGGAGGCGGGCCTGACCGTCGTCACCGTCGCGGACTCGGCGTTCGCGCCCGTCGCCAAGGTGTCCGACCTGCTGATCCCGGCCGCCGTCGGCACCGGCCTCGCCTTCGACACGGCGTGCGCGCCGATGCTGCTGGGCCGGGTGCTCCTTGAGGCGATGTGCGACGACCTGCCGGACGCGCAGGCCCGGCTGGAGGAGTTCGACGCGCGGGCGTCGGCGCGGGGGCTGTTCGTGGAGTGACGGGCCGTCAAGTGCCGTATGGGCGCGGGTGGTTCGGCGTCGGGGCCGCCCGGTTCGTGGTGGCCGGGCGGCCCCTTCCCGTCAGGTGACGCGGCGCAGGATCTTCTGTGCCAACGGCAGCAGCGCCCAGCACAGGGACGCCCAGTGCGTGACCAGCGCGACGGGGATCGAGACGGCGAACGTCACGATCGTCGCGTCCACCCACGCCAGGGTCTCCGCGATCACCTCGCGCGGGGCGTCCGGGCGCAGCAGCCCGGACCTGCGCAGATCCGCGACGGTCAGCCGGAAGGACAGGCTGGTCAGGGCCTGGCCCGCCGCGTACACGATGAACTGGATCCGGAACGCGTCCGCCTCGCTGGTCAGCAGTTTCGTCGTGAACGGTGTGACGACGATCAGCAGCAGCCACAGCAGGTTCCAGCGGATCGCCCCGCCGGACAGACCGCTCACGTACCGGAACACGCGCTGGTGCAGCATCCACTGCATGGCGATGGCGGCGAAGCTGACGAGGAACGCGAAGTACTCCGTCAGGTGCTCGCGCAGGAAGTGCTGCACACCCGCGTCGCCGTGCGCTTCCGCGCCCGGGACCGGCAGTTCGAGGGCCAGCAGGGTGATGGCGATGGCCACCACCGCGTCCGAGAAGTAGATCAGCCGCTCCGGACTCGCCGGTGCGATCCGCTCGGCGGGTTCGGCGGGTTCGGCGGGTTCGGCGGGCTGGGCGGGCTCGGTCGGTTCGGTCGTGGTGTCGTGCGTGCTCATGCGATCGCCTGTCCGGCCGCGGTGGCGGCCTTGGCCTTGGCTCGGGCGGCGTACTGGCCGGAGAGGACGAACGGGACGACGAACGCGAGCACTTGGGCGGTGACCAGTGGCGCGGTCGCGGAGTGGTCGTAGCCGACCACGAGGGCGCAGGCGAGCGCGCCGAGGGTGAACGCGGCTGCCCATATCGACGTCAGGACCATGTTGACCCGGATGAACCGGGGTGAGTGCCAGAACTCCCGCGGCACCTCGGCCCGGGCGAAGGTCAGCGTGAAGGGGCGGCGCACGGCGAGCGAGGTCAGGGCCGTGGCCGCCAGGGTGGCGTTCGCCAGCGCGCAGATCCAGTTCCGCAGCCCCGATGACGGGTCCGCCAGCGCGACGACGGCCATGACCACGAAGAAGGCACAGGTGGCGGTGCCCAGCAGGTCGATGCTCCGGGCGCGGAGCTGCCCGGCGAGTAACCAGAGCGCGGCCAGTGCGGCGGCGCCCGTGCCCAGTCGCCAGTCGACCGGGCTCAGGGCCGCGTAACACAGCCAGGGTGCGAAACCGCGGACGTAGTTCACCGGTGTCTTCCTCCACGAGTCAAAGAGCCAAACCGAGAGTCCAATATTGGACGGTAGGATTATGACCGTCCAACTCTCGACCGTCCAGTCAGGATTGGCTAAATACCGGAAAGGTAGGGTGAGGTCATGAGCCTGCCCCACGCCCTCCTCGGGCTCCTCTCCGAACAGCCCGCCAGCGGCTACGACTTGCTCAAGCGGTTCGACGAGGGGATGTCGGCGGTGTGGCCCGCGCAGAAGAGCCAGGTCTACAGCGAACTGGCCAAGCTCGACGAGAACGGGCTGATCGAGATCACCGGCACCGGCGCCCGCCAGCGCCGCGAGTACGGCATCACCGACGCGGGCCGCGCCGAACTGCGCCGCTGGCTCACCGAACCCGACCTCGACCTCGCCTTCCGCAGCGCGGCCCTGCTCCGCGTCTTCTTCCTGTGGACCCTCAACAGCGGTGAGGGCGCTGCCTACTTGGAGAAGTTCGCCGACCACAACCACGCGCGGCTCACGGCGCTCCAGGCCATCCACGACAACGCGAAGTGGGTGGGCGACCCCGTCCAGGTCTGCGGCTGGCTCATGCTCGAATACGGGCTGCGGGGCTCCGAGACCGCCGAGCAGTGGGCCCGCTGGGCCGCCGGGGAGCTGACCGAGCGCCTGGACACGCCCTCCTGACCCTGGGCGAGGGCCCCTGACCCGGGGAAAGGGCGAAAAAGCCCGTTCTCAGACTCGTCTCACGTTCGCTCACTAGTCTCACGGCCCGACGGAATGTGCCGGGACGACCAGGAGGCAGGACGTGGCACGCGGAGATCGCAGAGTCCAGGGGCTGGCCCGAGTGGCCGTCGTCGTACGGGCCGGAGCCGCCCCGCTGTGGTGGTTCGGGGTGCTCGCGGCGGGTGTCGGAGTGCTGCCGCCCGGCATCACCGGGCGCCGGATCGGGGTGATGGCGGGCGCCGCCCTGTTCATCATCACGGCGGCCGTCGTGACGTACGCGCGCCGCAGGCGCTACACCGCCCTCGCCCGTGGCGCCGCCCGGGCCGGCAAACACGATGTGCTCCAGGACCGCGCGGTGTCCGTACGCAACTGGCGCCGCGCGCACCGCTGGTGGCTCGTCCTCGCCTTCGCGCTCGCACTGGGCAGCGCGTTCGCGGTGCCGGCGGCGGGCGGCATGCTGCTCGCCGGGGCCGGTACGGGCCTGCGGCTGAAGGCCGCCTGGCTGGGGCGCAGGGAACGGGCCGACGACGTCCTGCTGTGGATCCGCGTGGACTGGCTGGACAAGCGGGGCGGCGCCCCCGCCGGCAAGCCGGTCAAGGGCTACCGCTCCACCGGCATCGCCGCGGGCGACGCCACCCCGGGCGGGGCGCGCCGCCGCGGCGACGTGTACGCGTAGCCGGGCCTACCTACACCTCAAGATCGGCCTCGATCCGCTTCAGCTGGTGGCGGGCCATCGCCAGGTTGCTGCGGTTGGCGTCCAGCACCAGGTAGAGGAACAGGCCGTTGCCGCCGCGGCCCTTGATCAGCCGGATCAGGTGGTACTGGCTCGACAGGGTGATCAGGATGTCCTCGATGTCACCCTTCAGGCCGAGGTGCTCCATGGTGCGCATCTTGGCGCGCACCACGTCGGTGTTGCCCGCGGCGGCGACGCCGAGGTCGAAGGTCTTGCTGCCGCCCATCGTGCCGAGCGCCATACCGCTGGTGTAGTCGACGAGCGCGACCCCGGTCGCGCCCTCGATGGAGGTCAGCGCCTCTTTGAGGGAGGTTTCGGTGTTGGCCATGACAGTGCTCCTTTGGGTCCGTTCAACTTTCCGTGGTGGTGCGCGCGTTGGTCGTTGCGGTGGTGCGTGGTGCGCGCGCTGTTCTCGTTCGTGCGGTGGTGGCTTTGGTGGGCGCCTTGACGGGCGCCGCGTCGGTCCGCTCCTCGGCCTCGGCCGTCGCCGCCGCCTCGGCGTCGACCAGTTCCCCGATCCGGGCCCCCGCGCGGCGGCCCTCCAACAGCAGCCGCCCGAGGTTCACCCGGTCCTGGGCGAGCACGGTCAGCACGGCGCCCCGGCCCGCCGCGTAGGTCGCGACATAGCCGTAGACCCCGCGCACGATCAGCTCGCGAAAGTCGCCCTGCCCGGTCGCGTCCGCCATCCGTACGGCCACGCCCAGCGCCGTCACGGTGAGCGCCGCGACCCGCTCCGGCTCGACGCCCGGGGTGTCCTGCGCCAGTACGAGACCGTCGACGCCCGCCGCGAGCGCCCCCGTCAGCTGTGGCACCCGGGCTCTCAACCGCCGCAGCTCGTCCAGGATTTCGGCCTCGGAGGCCATCGGCTCTCTCCTCTCGGCGCGTGCTCGCTGCCACTCAAAGGGCCTCCAGCGCATCCCTGAGCCTCTTCAGCAATGTGATGTCGGGGTCGGTGACGTCGGGCGGGGGCAGGACGGCGGGCGGTGCGGGCGGCCGGGGCGAGACGAGCCCCGCCGACACCAGCCGCCGGACGTCCAGCAACGTGGGGTACGCCCGTCGGCCCAGCAGCCGCGCGATCTCCGGCGCCGTCCGTACCCCGTCCACCCGTGCCAGTACGGCGGCCTGCCGGGCTGTGATCGGCGGGTGCGCGACGGGTTCGGCCCGCAGCAGCGGGGCGCCGTCCGTCGCCGCGTCCGGCCAGACGCGGTGCAGCAGTTCGCGGCGGCGCTGTGTCTCGCGCTCCAGCGCGGCCACCGGAACCGGCCGCACGGAACCCAGCGGATGCGTGACCCCGTACCGGAAACGCCCCGGGGTGCTGCTCGGCGCGAGCACGAAGTACGCCGCGTCGTACAGCGCCCCGAGCTGGCACAGCTCCAGCGCGCCCGGGCCGATCAGGCCGCCGTCGAGCAGCAGCCGGGTGGTGGCGTGCCGGTCGTCGGTCGCGTTGGCGGCCGCCTCCCAGGCCTCGGCGCGCAGGGTGCCGTGCGCGGTGAGGAGCAGGTCGAGACCGGGCGCGGACGGGCTCTCGGCGTGCACCACATGGCCCGCGACCAGGTGCAGACTGCCGCGCTCGCGGACGAGGACACCGGTGGCCTCCTCGGCCGCGAGCCGGGTCAGCATCGGCGACACCCCGCCCCAGGCCCGGTCGACGGCGGCGGCCTTGTCCCGCACCGGCAGCCGCGGCGGCGGGGTGGTCGGCGTGGTCCTGAGCGCGGTCATCCCAGCACCAGCCGTCCCGCCATCTCGCCGAGCCGGATCCGGGCCAGCGCGAGATTGCCCTCCGTGCGGGCCAGCCACAGATGCAGGAACACACTGCTGTCGAACGACGTCCGCACGAACCGCAGCACGTGATAGCTGTCCCGGTTGCTGACGATCAGATCCTCCAGCGGAGGATCGTCGGCCTCCTCCCCCTCCTGCGCGTCGGACGCGAACGCCCGGTGCTCGGCCGCCAGCCGCGCCAGCTCCGCGGCCTCGGCCGCACTGGCCTCCTGGTCACCCCCGGGCGACTCTCCTACGACGCCCAGGGCCAGGCCGCTGGTCCAGTCGACCAGCGCGGCGCCCCGGGCACCGGGCAGTCGCATGGCCTCCAGTAAGCACTCGTCGATTCCGGGCACCGTGGCTCCCCTCCCGCCTGCGGTTCGGCTGAGTGACGACGAAGCTACGCACCGTGTGGCCGGGGGGTGAGGGATCTGGCATTTTCCAGTGGGACATGCCTGGAGTGACTAAGGTGGGTCAACTGACCCCGTTTTCACACCAGTTGCGTGAGCCAGTTGAACCGCGCGCCCACCGGCGTGCGTCAACGGCGCCCGGGTTCGCGCAGGGTGGTGAGCGCGGAGACGTGCGCCCCTCCGGATTCGGCCACGATCTCCGCCACCGTCTGCGGCTTCCGCACGGTCGCGAACGCCACACCCCCCGAACCGTCCGGCACGAAGCCGTAAATGCCGGGCCTGGCAAGGGAGTTGTAGGCGTAGTGCGCCGCGAAGTAGTACGCCCCGGTGTCCAGCGCCGCCGCGTGATCGCCCTGCTCAAGCAACGGCAACGCCTGCCCCTCCGCCAGCAGATCACCCGCGAAACAGGCCGGACCGGCGACGTCCTGCACCACCGCGGGCCCCGACTTGGGCCGCCCCTTCCCGTCGTAGGCGGCGATCCGCAGCGGCCACGACCGCGGCGCGTACACCGTCCGGGTCGCCACCTGCACCCCCGCGTGCGTGACCGCGATCGGCCGCCCGCCGGCACTCTTGGCGTACTCGACCCGGGCCACCACCGTCCCCTGCTTGGCCAGCAGCGACCGCCCGAACTCGGTCACCAGCCCGTACCGCCCGTCGAACAGCCCCGGCACCGCCTCCTTGAGCAGCCGCGCGTACTCCGCGTACGTCGGACTCGTCGCGTCCGAACCGAAGTTGACCCCAAGCCCGCCGCCGATGTCGAGCGTGTCGATCTGCGGTCGCCCGAGCCGCGCGTTGATCTCCTCCGCGAGCGCGTACGTCTCCGCGACGCCCCGCGCCAGCAGTTCCAGCGGGATGCCCTGCGACCCGGTGTGCGCGTGCAGCCGGGTCAGCCACGGCCGCTCGGCGAACGCCCGCACCACCCACTCGCGCGCCCCCTCGTCCCGCAGCGCCACCCCGAACTTCGAGGTCGCCGTGGCGGTCGACAGCGCGGCGATCGACCCGCCGCCGATCTGCGGATTGACCCGCATCCCGAGCGGCGAACGACTCGTCGCCATGGGGGTACCTCCCATGCCTTTCGGGCTATGGGGGAGCATCAGCCCGTCCACCCGCTCCAGCTCCTGCGGGTTGTCGACGTTCACCGCGATCCCCAGCGCCAGCGCCTCCCGCAGCTCCGCCGGCGTCTTCGCGGGCGCGTCGAGCACGGTCCGCTCCGGCCGTACGCCCGCCGCTCGCGCCAGCGCCAGCTCACCGGCGCTGGCCACCTCGGCCCCGACGCCCTCCTCGCGCAGCAGCCGCAGCACCGGCACGAGGGGGCTCGCCTTGACGGCGAACGCGTGCAGCACCGGTGTCCCGGGCGCCGTCACCGCGTCGAACGCCGCCCGCAGCGCCGCCGCCGACTCCCGGATCCCCGTCACGTCCAGCAGCGCGACGATGGGGGAGTCCGGCCCCAGCAGCCCCTGTTCGACGGCGGCCCGCACCGCCTGGTCCCGGCGCACGGTCCGCTCGGCGCCGTCCGTGTGACCCTGGTCTACGTCGTACACCGCGTCCCCCGTCGTGTCGTTGCCCGTGGTCGTTACATCCAGCCAAACACTCAGAGCCTGCCCACAGAGACGCCCCCATGTATTGACTAGTTCTATTCACAAAGCCAGGATGTGAATAGCTACAGTTAAAAATCCGCTGAACGCAGTCCGCTAGGAGGCAGACCATGTCAGGACCCCGCCCCGTACGAGCACCGCGCGGTACGGAACTGAGCGCCCTGGGATGGCAGCAGGAAGCCGCCCTGCGGATGCTGCAGAACAACCTGGACCCCGAGGTCGCCGAACACCCCGACAAGCTCGTCGTCTACGGCGGCACCGGCAAGGCCGCCCGCGACTGGCGCTCCTTCGACGCCATGGTCCGCACCCTGCGCACCCTCAAGCAGGACGAGACGATGCTCGTCCAGTCCGGCCGCCCCGTCGGCGTCATGCAGACCCACGAGTGGGCGCCGCGCGTCCTCATCGCCAACTCCAACCTCGTCGGCGACTGGGCCAACTGGGAGGAGTTCCGCCGCCTTGAGGCGCTCGGCCTCACCATGTACGGCCAGATGACCGCCGGTTCGTGGATCTACATCGGCACCCAGGGCATCCTCCAGGGCACCTACGAGACCTTCGCCGCCGTCGCCGCGAAGAAGTTCAACGGCACCCTCGCCGGGACGATCACGCTGACGGCCGGCCTCGGCGGCATGGGCGGCGCCCAGCCCCTCGCCGTCACCATGAACGACGGCGTCGCGATCTGCATCGACGTCGACCCCCGCGCCATCGAACGCCGCATCGAGCACCGCTACCTGGACGTCCGCGCCGACTCCCTCGCGCACGCCCTCCAGCTCGCCGTCGAGGCCCGCGACGCCCGCCGCCCGCTCTCCATCGGCCTCCTCGGCAACGCCGCCGAACTGCTCCCGCAGATGCTCGCCGAGGGCGCCCCCATCGACATCGTGACCGACCAGACCTCGGCCCACGACCCCCTCGCCTACCTCCCGGTCGGCATCGCCTTCGAGGACATGGCCGACGCCGCCGCGAAGGACCCGGCGGGCTTCACCGTCCGCGCCCGCGAGTCCATGGCCAAGCACGTCGAGGCGATGGTGGGCTTCATGGATGCCGGCGCCGAGGTCTTCGACTACGGCAACTCGATCCGCGGCGAGGCCCAACTCGCCGGGTACGAGCGGGCGTTCGCCTTCCCCGGCTTCGTCCCCGCCTACATCCGCCCCCTCTTCTCCGAGGGCAAGGGCCCCTTCCGCTGGGCCGCCCTGTCCGGCGAGGCCTCCGACATCCACAAGACGGACAAGGCGATCCTCGACCTCTTCCCGGAGAACGAGTCCCTCCACCGCTGGATCAAGCTGGCCGGTGAGCGCGTCCACTTCCAGGGCCTGCCCGCCCGCATCTGCTGGCTCGGCTACGGCGAGCGCGACAAGGCCGGCGAGCGCTTCAACGACATGGTGGCGAGCGGTGAGTTGGCGGCCCCGCTGGCCATCGGCCGCGACCACCTCGACTGCGGCTCCGTCGCCTCCCCGTACCGCGAGACCGAGGCCATGCTCGACGGCTCCGACGCGATCGCCGACTGGCCGCTGCTGAACGCGATGGTCAACGTCGCGTCCGGCGCGTCCTGGGTCTCCATCCACCACGGCGGCGGCGTCGGCATGGGCCGCTCCATCCACGCGGGCCAGGTCTCCGTCGCCGACGGCACGAAGCTCGCCGGCGAGAAGATCCGCCGCGTGCTGACCAACGACCCCGGCATGGGTGTCATCCGGCACGTCGACGCCGGGTACGACATCGCCGAGCGGGTCGCGGACGAGCGGGGCGTGCGGGTGCCGATGCGCGAGGGTGGAGAGGCGTGACCTTCCAGAGCATGTGGGCGGAGTTGCTGCCGATCGGCCGTAACTCCGCCTCCGGCGGCTACCGCCGCTATGCCTGGACAGGCGCCGACGCCGAGTGCCGGGCCTGGTTCGAGCAGCAGGCCAAGGCGCGCGGCCTGACCTACGAACTCGACCGCAACGGCAACCAGTGGGCCTGGCTCGGCGACCCCGCCGCCGGGGACGCCGTCGTCACGGGGTCGCATCTCGACTCGGTGCCCGACGGTGGCGCCTTCGACGGGCCCCTCGGTGTCGTCTCGTCCTTCGCCGCGCTCGACGAACTGCGGGGCAGGGGCGCGGAGTTCACCAGGCCCCTCGCCATCGTCAACTTCGGTGACGAGGAAGGTGCCCGCTTCGGGCTCGCCTGTGTCGGGTCGCGGCTGGCCGCCGGGCAGCTCACCGTCGAACAGGCGCACCGGCTGACCGACGGGGACGGGGTCACGCTGCCGCAGGCCATGGCGGCGGCCGGTTACGACGCCGACGCCATCGGTCCCGACCCCGAACGGCTCGCCCGTGTCGGCGCGTTCGTCGAACTCCACGTCGAGCAGGGCCGCGAGCTGGACCTGTCCGGCGACCGGGTCGGCATCGCCAGCGCCATCTGGCCGCACGGGCGCTGGCGGTTCGACTTCCGGGGCGAGGCCAACCACGCCGGTACCACCAGGCTGGTGGACCGCCGCGACCCCATGCTGTCGTACGCCGAGACCGTGCTCGCCGCCCGCCGCGAGGCCCAACTCGCCGGTGCCGTCGCCACGTTCGGGAAGATCGCCGTCGAGCCGAACGGCGTCAACGCCATCCCCTCCCTGGTGCGCGGCTGGCTCGACTCCCGCGCCGCCGACCAGGACACCCTGGACATGGTGGTCACCGGCGTCGAGAAGGCGGCCCGCGAGTACGCGGAGGCGCACGGCGTCGACCTCGACGTCGTCCGGGAGTCCTTCACCCCGGTCGTCGAGTTCGACCACGCCCTGCGCGACGAACTCGCCCGCGTCCTGGGCAAGGACACCGACCTCAGGGTCCCCGTCCTCGGTACCGGTGCCGGACACGACGCCGGAATCCTCTCCGGGAGCATCCCGACCGCCATGCTGTTCGTGCGCAACCCCACGGGCGTCTCGCACTCCCCGGCCGAGTTCGCGGCCGAGGGCGACTGCGTGGCCGGGGTGACCGCACTCGCCGACGTACTGGAAGGGCTGGCATGCAGGTGACCCACCCCACCACGCACCCCACCGCGCGGACGTACTGGCTGGAACACGCCTGGCTCGACACCAACGTTGAGCCGGGCGTCGCCCTGGAGGTGACGGACGGTCGTATCACCGCCGTCCGCACCGAGGTCGACACCCCGCCCCCCGGCGCCGAGATCCTGCGCGGACTCACCCTCCCCGGGCTCGCCAACGCCCACAGCCACGCCTTCCACCGCGCCCTGCGGTCCACCGTCCAGGTCGGCTCCGGCACCTTCTGGACCTGGCGGGAGTTCATGTACTCCTTCGCCGACCAGCTCACCCCGGACACGTACCACGCGCTGGCCCGCGCGGTGTACGCCGAGATGGCGCTGGCCGGGATCACGGCGGTCGGCGAGTTCCACTATGTGCACCACGCCCACGGCGGCACCCCCTACGCCGACCCCAACGCCATGGGCGAGGCACTCATCGCCGCCGCCTCCGAAGCCGGTATCCGCATCACCCTCCTCGACACCGCCTATCTCTCCTCCGGCTTCGGACAGCCCCCCAACCACCACCAGCTCCGCTTCTCCGACGGAAGCGCGGACGCCTGGGCGGAACGCTGTTCACTTCTCAAGGAACGGGATCACGCGCGGATCGGTGCCGCCATCCACTCCGTACGGGCCGTGCCCGCCGGTGAGTTGGCGACCGTGGCCCGCTGGGCCGAGGAGCGGCGGGCCCCGCTCCATGTGCATCTGTCCGAGCAGACCGCCGAGAACGACGCCTGCCGTGCCGCCCACGACTGCACGCCGACCCAACTCCTCGCCGATAACGGCGTGTTGGGACCGCGCACCACCGGCGTCCACAACACGCACCTCACGGACGAGGACATCGCGCTGCTGGGGCGCTCGGGCACCGGCACCTGCATGTGCCCGACGACCGAACGCGACCTCGCCGACGGCATCGGCCCCGCCGTGGCCCTCCAGCGGGCAGGCTCACCGCTCTCCCTCGGCTCCGACAGCCACGCCGTCATCGACCTGCTCGAAGAGGCCCGCGCGATGGAGCTGAACGAGCGCCTGCGCACCCGCACCCGGGGCCACTGGACCGCGGCGGCCCTCCTCCGCGCGGCCTCCGCCGACGGCCACGCGGCCCTCGGCTGGGACGAGGCGGGCAGCCTCACGGCAGGCGCCCTCGCCGACTTCACGACGATCGCGCTCGACTCGGTCAGGACAGCGGGGCCGGTGCCCAGGCTCGGCGCCGAGACGGCCGTATTCGCGGCGACGGCAGCGGACGTACGGCACACCGTCGTGGGCGGGCGGCACGTCGTACGCGACGGAGCGCACGTGCTCGTACCGGATGTGCCGCAAGCGCTCGCGCAGGCAGTCGAAGCCCTGCGCGCATAGACACGAACGCCGAACTCCGCACCCACGAGGACACGATGAGCAGCAGCACTGTCATCACCAACATCGCCACGCTGGTCACCAACGACCCCTCCCTCGGTGACGGATCTCCCCTCGGTCTGATCCAGGACGCGGCCGTCGTCATCGACGGCGACCGCGTCGCGTGGACCGGTGAGACAAGCAAAGCACCCGCCACTGACAATTGGGTCGACGCCGGTGGGAGGGCGGTCCTGCCGGGCTTCGTGGACTCCCACTCGCACCTCGTCTTCGCGGGCGACCGCACGCAGGAGTTCAACGCCCGCATGTCCGGGCGGGCCTACAGCGCGGGCGGCATCCGTACGACGGTCGCGGCGACGCGCGCCGCGAGCGACGCGGAGCTGGAGGCGAACCTCACCCGCCACCTCGACGAGGCCCTCCGCCAGGGCACCACCACCTTCGAGACGAAGTCCGGCTACGGCCTGACGGTCGCCGACGAGTCCCGCGCCCTGCGCATCGCCGCCGCGCACACCGACGAGGTGACGTACCTCGGCGCGCACATCGTCTCGCCCGACTACGCCGACGACCCCGCCGCATACGTGGCACTCGTCACCGGCGAGATGCTCGACGCCTGTGCCCCGTACGCCCGTTGGATCGACGTGTTCTGCGAGAAGGGCGCCTTCGACGGCGACCAGGCGCGCGCCATCCTGACCGCGGGCAAGGCGAAGGGCCTGCACCCGCGCATCCACGCCAACCAGCTCTCCTACGGCCCCGGCGTCCAACTCGCCGTCGAACTGGACGCGGCCAGCGCCGACCACTGCACTCACCTGACGGACGCGGACGTCGACGCGCTGGCGAGCGGCCGTACCGTCGCGACCCTGCTGCCCGGCGCCGAGTTCTCGACGCGGGCCCAGTGGCCGGACGCGCGCAGGCTCCTGGACGCCGGAGTCACCGTCGCGCTGTCCACCGACTGCAACCCGGGCTCGTCCTTCACGTCCTCCGTGCCCTTCTGCGTCGCGCTCGCGGTGCGGGACATGGGGATGACGCCGGACGAGGCGGTGTGGTCGGCCACGGCGGGCGGGGCCGCGGCCCTGCGCCGGGACGACTTGGGCCGGATCGCACCAGGCGCCCGCGCCGACCTGATCCTGCTCGACGCGCCCAGCCATGTGCATCTGGCCTACCGGCCGGGCGTGCCGCTGGTCAGCGGGGTGTGGCGGCGGGGTACGCGGACGGTCTGACGGCGATCACGGCAGGACTCACCGCTCCGTCGCGTCAAGACGGTGGTGGAGGAACCCGGTGATGACGCCCATCGTGGCGGCGGAGGTCCACGGCAGTCCGGTGTCCGGGTGGCCGAGGAACCCGACGTCTCCGTGGTTGGCGCCCTCCAGGACGTAGCGGGTGCTGTCGCCCCCGGCGGCACGCAGCGCCTGGTGCACATGCTGCGTCTGGGACGGGGAGACGAGCATGTCCTCGCTGCCGTGCAGGAACAGGAACGGCGGCGCCGAGACGGTCGCGTGGGTCGCCGGGTCCGCGGCACGCACCGCGTCGGGGATCTCCGGGAACGGTGCGCCCGGACTGCCGAGGTACGCCGAGAAGTGCGTGGCCCGGAGTCGGTAGTGCAGCTGGGCCGCCTCGTCGAAGGCGTCGGCGATGGCGGAGAGTTCGGAGCTGCCGTAGGCGTCGATCACGGCCCGCACCTGCCCCTGCGGGGCCGGGTCCGAGGCGCCGGAGAACTCGGGCAGACCGTCCGTGACACCCGTCAGCGCGGCCACATGACCACCCGCCGACTCGCCCCACAGGGCGACCGCACCCGCGTCGATGCCGAAGTCGTCGGCGTGCGACCGCAGATGGGCCAGGGCCGCGCGGACATCGCGGACGGAGTCGTGGAAGGTGGCGCCGTCAGGGGCGACGCGGTACTCGACACTGGCGACGACGAAACCGGACTCGGCGACATGCCGGCGCGCCTCGAACGCCATCGCCTTGTTGCAGCGGAGAAACGCGCCCCCGGGGAGGTAGACGACCAGGGGGAGCCGTTCGTCGCCGACTGGCCGCAGGACGTCGAGCTTCAGCTCGCGCCGAGCCCCGCCGGGCAGTTCGACGCTCGCGTAGACGACGTCGCCACGGCTGTCCACGGCGACGGTGCCGAGGGACATCTGCGCGTCCGGGTCGACGTCCAGGAGCGTGCTGTCGGTGAGGTCGGGCGGCGCGATGGTGGTGGCGACGGGGACGGGCAGGGCAAGAGAAGGCTTGGCGGGTGTGGCGGGCATGGTCTCTCCGATCGTCGTGGAACGTGCGGTGAGAGAAAAGTTCCAGCCCGCGCCGACAAGCGGCCGACAACGGACCGGCACCCCCGACAGGCACCCGACATCGCGGCCTGCGACCCTTCCGTTCAGTCGCTGTTGTCGATGCTCCACGCGCGGAACGCGCCCTTGGTGATGCGTCCCAGAAGGGTGTTGAAGTCGGCCTTGACGGCCTCCGGGGTCTTCTCCGGGGGGAACAGGGGCTTGATGGGCTGCCGTTCCTCGGACAGGGCGTCGGCCAGGCGGGACTTGTAGGCGTTGTAGACGGCCGCGATGTCCTGGCGGATCGCCGGGCCCTCGTTGTTGCCCAGGAGGGGCATTCCGCGCATGCGGTTGTCGTTCGTCGCGGCGATGGAGGCCACGTCCATGAGGAAGCAGTCGAGGAGGTCGGTGACGTCCTGTTCCCGGGCGCCCGGCTCCTTGTTGCGCGCGTCCCGCAGCAGCAGGTCCGCCATCTCCAGGGTAACGTCGCGGTAGATCGTGTACCGCGGGCTCCCGGGGATGACGCCGAGCACGTGGTCGGCCTGTTTGGCGGCGTCGGTGTTCATCGACGCGAACCCGTCGGGATGCGGCTTGTCCTCAAGACCGGGCACCGGGAAGGGCACACTCCGGAAGGCCTCTTCCTCGTCGCGCATACGGGGGGCGGCGGCCGCCATCGGATGGATGCCGAACTCATGGCAGAGCATGCCCATGATGTAGCCGACGTCGTAGTTCTCCAGGTAGTAGGCGGCCATCGTCACGAAGACACCGTCTGCCCCCTTGTCGACGACGTCCGCAGGGGTCTGTGTCGTCCGCTTCTCCAGGGTGATCCGACAGGTCCGGCCGTCGAGGAAGGACGTGATCGCGGTGTTGGCGGACAGGAGTTCCAGCACCCGGGTGGCCTTGCCCTGCGATTCGGGGAACTTGAGGGACACGTTGGTGAACGCGATGTTCCCGCTCGACAGCTTGCTCCGCTGGACGACCGGCGCCGACCGCCCACCGAGCATCCGTACGACGTTGGCGTTGCCCGCCCTCGACTGGAGCGACAGCAACTCGTGCGCGGGCCGGGTGGCGGTGTCGGCTGCGGGGCCGCTCAGCGGGGCACGCCGGGCTACGGCGTCGTCCCGCGCGCGGGCTTCGTCTCGGGCGTGCACGTCCTCACCTCTGGCCTGGAGTCGCGATCTTCGTTGTCTACACGTCGGCCGGACGCCCCGACGAGGTACTACGGGGCAACGAATCCGCGCCGGAAAACCCCTCCACCTGCCCACAAGGGCAGGACCGGTGCCGCCGTAGGGTGCTCGGCATGAGCATCATCGGGGTTGGTATCGACGTGGCCGAGATCGACCGGTTCGCGGCGTCGCTGGCGCGTACGCCCGGGATGGCCCGACGCCTCTTCCTGGACAGCGAGTTGCTGCTGCCGAGCGGTGAGCGCCGGGGACCCGCCTCCCTCGCCGCCCGCTTCGCCGCCAAGGAGGCCCTGGCGAAGGCCCTGGGGGCACCGGCAGGGCTGCACTGGACGGACGCCGAGGTCTACGTCGAGGACAGCGGGCAGCCGAGGCTGCGGGTGACGGGCACGGTCGCCGCGCGGGCGGCCGAACTGGGCGTCCGCTCCTGGCACGTGTCGTTGAGCCACGATGCGGGGGTGGCGTCGGCGGTGGTGATCGCGGAGGGGTGACGGGGAGCCCGGTCCGCCCGGGTGCGGTCCGTGCCTCTCCCGGGGCAGACTCGACCGCATGCGTACTGCGTACAGCGTGGAGACGGTAAGAGCGGCCGAACGGCGGCTGATGGCACGGCTTCCCGAGGGCGCGCTGATGCAGCGCGCGGCGGCCGGACTGGCTGTCGCCTGCGCCCAGTTGACGGGCCGGGTCTACGGCAGCCGGGTCGCGCTGCTGGTCGGCAGCGGGGACAACGGCGGCGACGCGCTCTACGCCGGGGCACGGCTGGCGCGGCGCGGCGCGGCCGTCACGGCGGTGCTGCTCGCGCCCGACCGCACCCACCCGCGCGGGCTCACGGCGCTGCTCCGCGCGGGCGGTCGTACCGTGTCGCCGGACGCCGCCGAGGAACCGGTCCTGCGCGCCGACCTCGTCCTCGACGGGATCGTCGGGATCGGCGGCCGGGGCGGGCTGCGGCCGGACGCCGCGCGGCTCGCGGCCCTCGCCGGGGACTCCCGGGGTGTCGTCGTCGCCGTAGACCTGCCGAGCGGTGTCGAGGCGGACACGGGCGAGGTGCTGGGCGCCGCGGTCCGGGCCGACCTCACCGTCACCTTCGGCACCCACAAGCCGGGGCTGCTGATCGACCCCGCGCGCGAGTACGCCGGTTCCGTACGGTTCGTCGACATCGGACTCGGTGCCGAACTGCCCGTCGAACCCGAGCTGGAGGCCCTCCAGCACGCGGACGTGGCGGCCCTGCTGCCCGTGCCGGACGCCGAGAGCGACAAGTACCGGCGCGGGGTCGTGGGCATCGCCGCCGGGTCCGGGCGCTACCCGGGCGCGGCCGTGCTCGCCGTCGCCGGGGCGCTGCGGGGCGGCGCGGGGGCCGTACGGTACGTCGGTCCGGCCGCGGACGCGGTGATCGCGCGGTTCCCGGAGGCCCTGGTGTCGGACCGGGGGCCCGCCAAGGCGGGGCGGGTGCAGGCGTGGGTCGTCGGGCCCGGGGCGGGCGACGACGCGGCGACGGTGGCGGAGGTGGTGACGGCCGACGTGCCGGTGCTCATCGACGCGGACGGCCTGCGGCTCGCCGACCCCGAGGCCGTACGGGCGCGTACGGCCCCGACGCTGATGACCCCCCACGCGGGGGAGGCCGCCGCGCTCCTGGGGGTCCCGCGCGCGGAGGTCGAGGCGGCGCGGCTGGCCTCCGTGCGGCGGTTGGCGCGGCGGTACGGGGCGACCGTGCTCCTCAAGGGCTCGACGACGCTGGTCGCCGACTCCGGGGGCGGTGCGGTGCGGGTCAATCCGACGGGCACCGGCTGGCTGGCCACGGCGGGCAGCGGTGACGTGCTGTCGGGGCTCGCGGGCTCGTTGCTGGCGGCGGGGCTGCCGGCGTTCGACGCGGGCAGCGTGGGGGCGTATCTGCACGGCCTCGCGGGGCGGCTGGCGGCGGACGGCGCGCCGGTGGGGGCGCACGACGTGGCGGAGGCGGTGCGGACGGCGTGGCGGGACGTGCGGGACTGACGCGTTCCCGCACCTGCGGCACCCCCGCTCGTCAATAAGGGTGACCCCTCCGCGCGGCACCCGCTTCCCGTCGGGGTGCCGCGTTTCTCTGATCGCATGATCAGTACACGAATCGCGCACAGAAGCCTCGCGGTGCTGCTCACCGCGGTGATCGCCCTCCCCATCGGGACCGGGACCGCCTGGGCCGACGGACCGGCACCGGCACCCGGGCCCGGTGAGACCGAACTCGTACCGGGCGTGCCCCCGGGGCCGTATCAGCCCTGGCAGATCGACACGCCCGACCAGGCCCTCGTCCCCAAGGTGTACACGCCGACCGCAGAGGAGGACCGGGTCGAGCCGCGGGACGCGGCTGCGGGGACGTACGCGCTCGTCGAGTACGTGCCGATCGGGGACGCCGTGGCGAAGGTCTCGTGCAGCAAGCAGACCGGGCCCTACCAGCGGGGCGTGGAGCGGTGGTTGAAGCTCAAGGCGGACGGTCGGCAGTCGGCCGCCGACTGCAAGGCGATCAAGGCCTTCCAGAAGAAGCAGGGCATCAAGCCCGCGATCGGCTTCGCCGGACCGGTGACCTGGGCGCGTATGCAGCTCCTCGCCGCCAAGAAGAACCCGAACGCGGCCCGGAAGTGCCCCGTCCGCTCGTACCGCGTCGCCTGTGTCGATCTCGACCGGCAGCTCACCTGGGTGCAGAAGGGCAAGAAGGTCGTCTTCGGGCCGGTGCCGATGCGCAGCGGACGCGGCGGACATGTCACGCGGGGCGGCTGGCACAAGATCTACTGGAAGCACAAGAACCACTGGTCGACCCTCTACAACAGCCCTATGCCGTATGCCCAGTTCTTCGACGGCGGCATCGCCTTCCACGCCGTCTACGGCAGCATCTACACCACCACCGGCTCCTGGGGCTGCGTCAACCTGCGCCTGGCCGACGCCCGCAAGCTGTGGACCGTCCTCAAGAAGGGCGACCGCGTTTATGTGTGGGGCCACCGGCCCGGAAACTAGGCGGGCCTGCGGGCTTGTCAGTCCCCTCTGAGAGACTGGGGGCGTCATGAACGAGACAGCAACTGCGCCGACCGCGCCCCTGCGCGCCCGCGCCGAGATCGACCTCGGTGCCCTGCGGGCCAATGTGCGGACCCTGCGCGCCCTCGCGCCGGGCGCCGCCCTCATGGCCGTCGTCAAGTCCGACGCGTACGGCCACGGCGCCCTGCCGTGCGCCCGCGCGGCCGTCGAGGCGGGCGCGACCTGGCTCGGTACGGCCACCCCCGAGGAGGCCCTCGACCTGCGGGCCCGCGCCGGACTGCCTGCCGGGGTGCGGATCATGTGCTGGCTCTGGACCCCCGGCGGTCCGTGGCGCGAGGCCGTCGAGGCCGACCTCGACATGTCGCTCAGCGACATGTGGGCGCTGCGGGAGGTCGTGGCGGCCGCCCGCGAAACAGGTCTCCCCGCGCGCGTGCAGCTCAAGGCCGACACCGGACTCGGGCGCAACGGCTGCCAGCCCGGCGACGACTGGGCCGAGCTGGTCGGCGAGGCCCTGCGCGCGGAGGCCGAAGGCCTGCTCCGCATCACCGGCCTCTGGTCGCACTTCGCCTGCGCCGACGAACCAGGGCACCCCTCCGTGGACGCCCAACTCGCCCTCTTCCGCGAGATGGTCGCCTACGCGGAGGACCAGGGCGTACGGCCCGAGGTCCGCCACATCGCCAACTCGCCCGCCACCCTCACCCGCCCCGACTCCCACTTCGACCTCGTCCGCACGGGCATCGCCGTCTACGGCGTCTCGCCCATCCCCGAGCAGGGCTCCTCGGCCGACTTCGGACTGCGGCCGGTGATGACCCTGAAGGCGTCCGTCGCCCTGGTGAAGCAGGTGCCCGGCGGGCACGGCGTCAGCTACGGCCACCACTACGTCACCCCGGGCACGACCACCCTCGGCCTCATCCCCGTCGGCTACGCGGACGGCATCCCCCGGCACGCCTCGGGCACCGGCCCGGTCCTGGTCGGCGGCAAGTGGCGCACGGTCGCGGGCCGGGTCGCCATGGACCAGTTCGTCGTAGACCTCGGAGGGGACGAGCCGGAGCCCGGGACGGAGGCGATCCTCTTCGGCCCCGGCGACCGCGGCGAGCCCACCGCCGAGGACTGGGCCCAGGCCGCGGGCACCATCGCCTACGAGATCGTGACCCGCATCGGAACACGCGTTCCCCGCGTCTACGTCGATGAGGGCGTCCCCGACGACGACGTCCTCGTGGATGAGGTCCTCCCCGGGTATGAGGTGGACGACGCGGCGCAGGGCCGGGACGGGAAGAGGAGCGGCACGTGAGCGAGAGCAGCGCGGAGGCGATCGCCGAACTCGCCTCCGCCGCCACGGGGGTGGCCGGCAACTGGCGCAAGGTGACCGGAATCGCGGGCGCCGCGATAGGGGTGATCGCCGCCGGTGCCGCGGCCGGTGTCGCCATAGAGCGGATGACGGTCGGGCGCGGCATGCGCGAGCGGGCGCGGCTGGCGCTCGACTCCACGGGACCGTACGGCTCGCTGCGCGGCATCCCCGGCACGGCCGTCGCGGACGACGGCACCGAGCTGTACTACGAGGTCGACGACATCGAGCCCGAGGTCGCCGTCACCCCGAAGCGCCGCAGGCTCTTCGGACGCAAGGCACCGGCCCCGGTCACCGTCGTCTTCAGTCACGGCTACTGCCTCAACCAGGACTCCTGGCACTTCCAGCGGGCGGCCCTGCGCGGGGTCGTACGGACCGTGCACTGGGACCAGCGCAGTCACGGCCGTTCCGCGCGCGGGGTCGCGCAGCTGGAAGACGACATGCCGCTCACCATCGACCAGTTGGGCCGCGACCTGAAGGCCGTGCTCGACGCGGCCGTGCCCGAGGGGCCGATCGTGCTCGTCGGGCACTCCATGGGCGGCATGACGGTGATGGCACTGGCCGATCAGTATCCGGACCTGATCCGCGACCGGGTCGTGGCCACCGCCTTCGTCGGTACGTCCGCCGGGCGGCTCGGCGAGGTCAACTTCGGGCTGCCCGTCGCCGGGGTCAACGCGGTACGGCGGGTGCTGCCCGGCGTCCTGAAGGCGCTCGGTCAGCAGGCCGCGCTGGTGGAGCGGGGGCGGCGGGCCACCGCCGATCTGTTCGCCGGGATCATCAAGCGGTACTCGTTCGCGTCGCGGGACGTCGACCCGGCGGTCGCGCGGTTCGCGGAGCGGATGATCGAGGGCACGCCCATCGACGTCGTCGCCGAGTTCTACCCGGCGTTCACCGACCATGACAAGACGGCGGCCCTCACCCACTTCAAGGACATGCCGGTGCTCGTGCTGGCCGGGATCGGCGATCTCGTCACGCCCAGTGAGCACAGCGAGGCCATCGCCGACCAGCTGCCGGACGCCGAGCTGGTGCTCGTGCCGGACGCCGGGCACCTGGTCATGCTGGAGCACCCGGAGGTCGTCACCGACCGCCTCGCCGACCTGCTCACCCGCGCGGGTGCCGTGCCGGCAGGGGCTACCGTAAGCGGCTATGGAAGCACCAGCAGCACCGCACAACGCGGCTGAGCCCCTGTCCGTCTCGATCACCGTCAACTCCCCCGAGCAGATGGGGGAGTTGGGGCGCCGCCTGGCCAAGCTGCTGCGCGCGGGCGACCTCGTGATGCTCACGGGTGAACTCGGCGCCGGCAAGACGACGCTGACCCGGGGCCTCGGCGAGGGGCTCGGCGTGCGCGGCGCGGTCACCTCGCCGACGTTCGTCATCGCACGCGTGCACCCCTCGCTGGGGGAGGGGCCGCCGCTGGTCCACGTCGACGCGTATCGCCTGAGCGGCGGGCTCGACGACATGGAGGACCTCGACCTCGACGTGTCGCTGCCGGAGTCGGTGATCGTCGTGGAGTGGGGCGAGGGCAAGGTCGAGGAGCTGACCGACGACCGGCTGTCGGTCGTCATCCACCGGGCCGTCGGCGACACCACGGACGAGGTACGGCACGTGACCGTCACCGGGCTCGGTGAGCGGTGGGCCGCGGTCGAGCTGGGTGTGCTCGGCGCGTGACTCCCTGATGCCCGGTTGGGTGGGTTCCGACAAGATGGTTCCGACAAGGTGTCGGCAAGATGTTGCGTTTCGGGTCTCGCGCGTGGTCACATGGTACCCAGTTAGTAGTTAGGTCTACCTAACTACGTCCGCCCCCAGGTCCCAGGAGGCGTCCATGTCGGCTTCGTCGGCTTCAGAGAACCAGGACCGCCCGCAGCCGTATGCGTTCGCCGGGGTGTCCATGCGGGAGTTGTTGGCGGCGGGTGAGGCGGCGAGGGCGGTCTCGACCCCACCGCGTGTACCGGAGCCGGTGGACACACCCGTGACACAGCGCAAAGCCGCCTAGCGGATCACCACCACCGACTGCCCGATCGTCGCGAACTCCCACATCGCCGTGCCGTCCTCGACCGACTCCCGGATGCCGCCGGACTTCGCCGTGGGGTCGGGTTGCTGGGTCGCGCCGTTGAGCGCCGCGCTGAAGCCGATCGCGAGCCCGCCCGTGCTGGTGAAGCGGACGACGTGCTGGATGGGGGTGCCGTCGGTGCCGGTGACCGCGTTCGAGCGGGACGTGACCCAGTAGGAGCCCAGAGCCGGATCCACCGTCCCGGGGGTGACCTTGAACGTCCGGTTGACCTTGTCGTTCTCGGCGACCAGCCACACCCGGTCGTCGTCCAGCGAGTACACGACCCGCTCGCCCTTGCCGGAGCCCGCGGGCAGCGCGGCGGGGTTCCTCTTGTCGCGGGGCGCCTTCGAGGTGGCCACCGCCGGCGGGGCGCTCGCACGGGCCGTACCGCCCATCCCGGCAGGGACGCTCGCCGACGCCTGATAGGCGAGGAAACCGACCGTGGCGAGCGCCGCCACGGTGAGCCCGGCCACGATTCCCGAGCTGCTGCCGGCCATCGGCGCCCACCTCCGTGTCTTGTATGTCCAGTAAGTACGGTGACGGTAGGTGACGGTAGCAGTCGGGCCGGGCGGACCGGGGCGGCCGTGCCCGGGGCGCCGGAGCCGTAGGCTGTTTGCGTGCTCTTGCTCGCTCTGGATACCGCCACCCCCGCAGTCACCGTCGCCCTGCACGACGGCGAGGCCATCATCGCCTCGTCGAGTCAGGTGGACGCGCGCCGCCACGGTGAGCTGCTGCTCCCGGCCGTCGACCGTGTGCTCGCCGACGCGGGGCTCACGCTCGACGCCGTCACGGGAATCGTCGTCGGCATCGGCCCCGGCCCCTACACCGGGCTGCGCGTCGGGCTGATGACCGCCGACACGTTCGGACTCGCGCTCGGCGTGCCCGTGCACGGTGTGTGCACGCTGGACGGCCTCGCCCACGCCGCCGATCTCGACGGCCCCTTCGTCGTGGCCACCGACGCGCGCCGCAAGGAGGTCTACTGGGCCCGCTACGCCGACTCCCGCACCCGGGTCACCGACCCGGCCGTGGACCGGCCCGCCGACATCGCCGACGAGGTGGCGGGGCTGCCCGCCGTCGGCGCGGGCGCCCTGCTCTACCCGGACACCTTCCCGTCCGCCCACGAGCCGCAGCACGTGTCCGCCGCCGCACTCGCCTCCCTGGCCGCCGAGAGACTGGCGGCGGGCGTCGAACTCCCCGCGCCCCGGCCGCTCTACCTGCGCCGCCCCGACGCGCAGGTCCCCAAGAACTACAAGGTGGTCACCCCCAAGTGACCGAATCCACGAGCCCCCGGCTGCGCGAGATGCGCTGGTGGGACATCGACCCCGTGCTGGAACTTGAGAAGGACCTCTTCCCCGAGGACGCCTGGTCCCGGGGCATGTTCTGGTCCGAACTGGCCCACGCGCGGGGCGCCGAGGCGACCCGCCGGTACCTGGTGGCCGAGGCGACCGGCGAACAGTACGAGGGCGGTGTCCGGGTCATCGGCTACGCGGGCCTCGCCACCACCGGCGACCAGGCCGACATCCAGACCATCGCCGTCGCCCGCGACCACTGGGGCACCGGCCTCGGTGGCACCCTGCTCACCGAACTCCTCAGCGCGGCAAGCGAGTTCGAGTGCGCCGAGGTCATGCTCGAATGCCGCGTGGACAACGTCCGCGCGCAGAAACTCTACGAGCGCTTCGGCTTCGCGCCCATCGGCTTCCGGCGCGGCTACTACCAGCCGGGCAACGTCGACGCCCTGGTGATGCGCCTGACCACAGACCCCGACAGCGGCCCCGCCGCCGGGTCGCCTTCCGTACAAGGAACCGAGTTCAATGACTGACGAACCCCTCGTCCTCGGCATCGAGACCTCCTGCGACGAGACCGGCGTCGGCATCGTCCGCGGCCACACCCTGCTCGCCGACGCGATCGCGTCCAGCGTCGACGAACACGCCCGCTTCGGCGGGGTCGTACCCGAGGTGGCGTCCCGCGCCCACCTGGAGGCGATGGTCCCGACGATCCAGCGCGCCCTGAAGGACGCGGGCATCAGCGCGAGCGACCTCGACGGCATCGCGGTCACGGCGGGTCCGGGCCTCGCGGGCGCGCTCCTGGTAGGCGTCTCGGCGGCGAAGGCATACGCCTACGCGCTGGGCAAGCCGCTCTACGGCGTGAACCACCTCGCCTCCCACATCTGCGTCGACCAGCTCGAACACGGCGCACTCCCGGAGCCGACGATGGCCCTGCTGGTCTCCGGCGGCCACTCCTCCCTCCTCCTCTCCTCGGACATCACCTCGGACGTACGACCGCTCGGCGCGACGATCGACGACGCGGCGGGCGAGGCCTTCGACAAGATCGCCCGCGTCCTGAACCTCGGCTTCCCGGGCGGCCCGGTCATCGACCGGTACGCGAAGGAGGGCGACCCTACGGCGATCACGTTCCCGCGCGGACTGACCGGGCCGCGCGACCCGGCGTACGACTTCTCCTTCTCCGGGCTGAAGACGTCCGTGGCCCGCTGGATCGAGGCGAAGCGGGCGGCGGGGGAGGACGTGCCGGTGCGCGATGTGTCGGCGTCCTTCCAGGAGGCGGTCGTCGACGTCCTCACCCGCAAGGCCGTCCGGGCCTGCAAGGACGAGGGCGTCGACCACCTGATGATCGGCGGCGGAGTCGCCGCGAACTCCCGCCTGCGGGTGTTGGCGGCGGAACGCTGCGAGGCGGCCGGCATCCGCCTGCGCGTCCCGCGCCCCAAGCTGTGCACGGACAACGGCGCGATGGTCGCCGCGCTCGGCGCGGAAATGGTCGCCCGCAACCGCACCCCGTCGGACTGGGACCTCTCGGCGGACTCCTCGCTGCCGGTCACGGAAACGCACGTCCCCGGCCACTCCCACGATCACGTGCACGAGGTCGGCAAGGAGAACCTGTACTCGTGACGGTCGCGCTGATGTGGGAGGCGAGGGCGACCGAGGGCCGGGGGGCCGAACTGCTTGCCTGGGCGCGGGCACAACGGTTGTCGGCCGAGCCCCTACGCCGGGAGTTCCTCCGCGCCCCCCAGGACCGCGTCCTCGTCATCACGTGGTGGGACGCGGCCTACGACACCGAGCTGCCCGAACTCCCTGAGCCGGAGGGGGAGTTGGTCACGCGGGCGGTGCATCGGTGGCGGTTCGAGTCGGTGGGGGAGTGACGGCCGAGGCCTGCCGGACTTGACGTGATCAAGGTCTGAACCGAGGGCTGATCGGGGTGTACGCCAGCTGACCGCTGTTCTTGAACGCCCCTCGCCACAGGAGCCGCCCGTGCCTGCGTTCCCACCAGGCAGCTGTCGTAGCTCTGGCCAGCGAGTCCGTCGGCAGGAGTATCACGAACAGCGAGTTCTCCAGCCAGAAGTACGTGAGCACGGCCGGGCACAGAAAGAGAATGACGAGCCCCCCGTCCCACGGCGTACTGCGCGAGACCTGAACATCGCTCGGAAGAGGCACCGCGGTCCTGAAGCGACGCTTGACGCTGACCAGCCTGAGCCCCGAGGCATGAACGAACGTCAAGATCATGAAGCACCCGATCACGAGGGCGGCCGACTGCGCCACGGTGTCACCCCCCACGGGCATGCCCCCGCGCACCACCACCGCGACCGCGCCCCCGATCACGCAGCCGGACAACCAGGCCAGGCCGCCTCCCAGTTCGTGGTGCGCATACCTGACCATCGGCCACCCCCCGTGTCCGCCCGGCCGGAGGTCACCCCACCCCCGACACCCCCGTCCCGCACAGCAGCCGCCGGTCGGTGCCGAGTACCCTCACCGGCCCGGTGAGATTCAGCCGTGCGGTGTGCCGTACGTCCGTGCTCGATGCGGCCAACCGTAGTTCCAGCGCCCCCGGTTCAACCACCCGGCGCCCCGAACGGTCGGTGAACGCCGACAGGTCCGCGTGGAAGTGGAAGGTCACGCGGGACGCCTCGCCGGGTGTCAACTCCAGTCGCTGGTAGGCGATCAGGCGGACGTCCGGGCGGGTCACCGAGGCGACCGGGTCGTGGAGGTAGAGCTGGACGATCTCCGTGCCCGGGCGGGCGCCGGTGTTGCGGACGGTGAGCGTCAGGTCGTAGGAACCGTCCGTGGCGATCTCCAACTCCGCTGATTCCGCTGATTCCGCTGATTCCGCGGGCTCCCACGCGAACGTCGTGTACGAGCGGCCGTGGCCGAAGGGGTACAGCGGGGTCGGGTCGAGGCTGCTGACCTCGTCGGCCAGGCCCAGTGGGGGTTGGAGGTACGTCCACGGCTGGCCGCCGGGCATGTGCGGGACGCTCACCGGGAGGCGGCCGGACGGGTTGACGCGGCCCGACAGCACTCCCGCCACCGCCGGGCCGCCCTCCTCCCCGGGGAAGAACGCCTGGACCACCGCGCCGAGTCGGCCGTGCCAGCGGCCCAGCGCGTAGGGGCGGCCGGTGAGGAGGACCAGTACGACCGGGACGCCCGTCGACACCAGCGCGTCCAGCAAGTCCGCCTGGATTCCTGGTAGTTGGAGGTCCGCGACGTCGCAGCCCTCGCCCGACGTGCCGCGCCCGAACAGACCGGCCCGGTCGCCGAGCACCGCCACGCACACATCCGCCTCGGACGCCCGCGCGACCGCCTCCTCGAAACCGCTCGCGTCCGGGCCGGACACGTCACACCCCTCCGCGAACGTCACCTTGGCGTCCGGGAGTTCGGCCCGCAGCGACTCCAGCACGGTGGGGATGTCGATGCCCATCGGCACCTCGGGGTGCTGGACGCCCACGTGGGACGGGAAGGAGTAGCAGCCGAGCATCGCCAGCGCGTCCGCCGCCCTCGGGCCCACCACCGCGATCCGCGCGTCCGGCGGGAGGGGTAGTACGCCGTCCGGGTTGTCCAGCAACACCACCGATTTCTCGGCCAGTTGGCGGGCCAGCACACGGTTCGCCGCCGAGTCGAGGTCGATCCGGCCGGCCGGCTCCGGCGCCCAGTCCTCGTCCAGCAGCCCCAACTCGCACTTCTGCAACAGCACTCGGCGCGCCGCTCGCTCGACCAGCGACTCCGGTACGTCCCCCGCGCGCACCGCCGCCACCAACGGCTTCCCGTAGCACTTCAGCGTCGGCAGCTCCACGTCGATCCCCGCCGCCAGCGCCGCACGAGCCGCCTCCGCCGGGCTGCCCGCCACCCGGTGCAGCGTCTCCAGGAAACCGATGCCGAAGTAGTCGGCGACGACCGTCCCAGTGAACTCCCACTCCTCCCGCAGGAGTTGGGTCAGCAACACCGGGTCCGCCGACGCCGGTACGCCGTCCGTCTCGTTGTACGCCGCCATCACCGACCGCGCGCCGCCCTCCCGCAACGCCATCTCGAACGGCGGCAGCACCACGTCCGCGAACTCCCGCACTCCGGCCCGCACCGGCGCCAGATTCCGCGCCCCCACCGAGGACGCGTACCCCGCGAAGTGCTTCAACGTCGCGACCACGCCAGCCGATTCGAGCCCCCGCACATAGGCGGCCCCGATGGTCCCCACCAGATACGGGTCCTCCCCGATCGTCTCCTCCACCCGCCCCCAGCGCGGATCCCGTACGACGTCCAGGACCGGGGCGAGACCCTGGTGGACGCCGGCCGCGCGCAGGTCGGCGCCGATGTGCCGGGCCATCTCCTCGACCAGCGCCGGGTCGAAGCTCGCGCCCCAGGCCAGCGGCACCGGGTACGCCGTCGCACCCCACGCGGTGAACCCGGCGAGGCACTCCTCGTGGGCGACGGCCGGGATGCCGAACCGTCCGGCCGCGGCGATCCGGCGCTGCGCGCGGGCCAGCGCCTGCGCGCCCAACTCCGGGTCCACCGGGGCCGTACCGAAGGAACGCGTGAGCTGCCCCAACCCGTGGGTGATCAGCTCGTCCCAGTCGTATTCGGAGGTCATCTCCCGCTGGAGCGGGGCGACTCCGTCGCCGTCCGTGTCGGCGCCCACCCAAACCCCGTACAGCTGGGCGGTCTTCTCCTCCAGGGTCATCCGGGCGAGCACGTCGTCGACGCGGGCGGCGGCGGGCAGTGCGGGGTCGCGCCAGGGGGCGGTGGTCATGAAACTCCTGTCAGAGAAAGGGGGTTACTTTCCGCCTACGCCCATCAGACCGCCGACCAGGGCGCGCCGGGCCACCAGATAGACGGCGAAGATGGGGATGCCGGAGAGGACGACCGAGGCGAGCAGCGCGGGGATGTTCACGCCGAACTGGCTGACGTAGTTGAAGAGTCCGAGGGTGAGGACCCGGGGGCCGTCGGACTGGGTGAAGATCAGCGGGAAGAGGAAGCCGTTCCAGGCCTGGAGCGCGGTGTAGATGACGACGGTGCTGATCCCGCCCTTGGCCAGCGGGACGACCAGCTGGAACAGCATCCGGGTCGCCGACGCGCCGTCGAGCGCCATCGCCTCGTAGAGGTCCTCCGAGATGTCCCGCAGGGTGCCGGTCAGGATCAGCACGGAGACCGGCATCGCGAAGGCCGCGGTGGGGAGGATGACCGCCAACAGGCTGTCGTAGAGGTCGAGTTTGGCGATCATCAGGTACAGGGGGACCACTACTGCCTGGGCCGGGATCGCCACTCCGAGCAGGAACAGGCGGAAGGCCGCGCTCGACCAGACCGTGCGGGTGCGTACGGCGACGTAGGCGAGCGGCACGCACAGCACGAGCACGATGCCTACGACCGCTGCCGCGACCAGTGCCGTGTTGGCGAGGAAGTGGCCGAAGCCGTTGTACAGAACGGTGTTGTAGTTGGCGAAGGTCGGATCGGTGGGCGGCTTCAGGGCGTTGTTGCCGAGGGCCTTGTCCTGGCGGGTGAGCGAGGCCGAGATCATCGCGTAGATCGGGACGATGACGACCGCGAGCCAGATGAGGGAGCCGAGACCGGCCAGCGGGTTGGCGCGGCGGGTCCAGTGGCGGCGCCTTCGGTTGCGCGGGGGTTCCACGGGCTCCTCCGCCGTCTTCACCGGACGCGGCAACGTGTCGTGTGACACTCCGTCACATCCCTTCGCGGGTACTGCGCATGGCGCCGAAACCGGTGAGCCTGACCAGGACGAGAGACAGCGCGGTGGCGGCCACGACCAGGAAGGTCGCGATCGCGCTCGCGTAGCCGAAGTCGTAGCTCTTGAAGCCGGCCTCGTACATCAGGTACGGCAGGATCGCCGTGTCCGTGCCGGGGCCGCCCTGGGTGAGGATCAGGACGGTCTCGAAGTAGGTGAGCGAGCCGACGATCATCAGCACGCTGGAGGTCGTGGCCGTGTTGCGGAGCTGGGGCAGCGTGATCGAGAAGAACTGCCGGTAGCGCCCGGCGCCGTCAATTGCCGCCGCCTGGTAGAGGACTTCGGGTATCTGGCGGGCCCCGCCCTGGTAGATCAGTGTGTGGAAGGGGATGAACTGCCAGCCCCCGACGAACACGATCGCGAGGAACGCGCCACTGGTCGAGCCGAGCGTGTCCTGGCGGATGATCCCGAAGTTCGGGTCGAGCAGGGCGTAGAAGAGCAGCGCGATGGCCGTCGAGGACAGCAGGAACGGTACGAAGAAGATCGCGGACAGGACGGCCCGGTTGCGCTGCCGCCCCGCCGCCCAGACCCCGAGAAGCAGCGACACGACGGTCTGGAACACCCAGCTCGTCACCGTCAACAGGACGGTGACGGTGAGGGATTGGGTGAGCCGGTCGTCGTGCAGCAACTTCTGCCAGTTGGCGAGCCCGACGGGTTTCGGGTCCCCGAGCCCGTTCCAGGTGGTGAAGGAGAGATAGACGGCGAGGAGCATGGGGGCGACGGCGAAGAACACGAAGAACAGCACACCGGGGATGGCCCATATGGCGTGTGGGCGACCGGCTTTCGCCGCCGCGCTCTGGGTCACTTGAGCCCCTTGAGCGCGGACACGAACTCCGCCGGCGAACTCTTCCCCACGAACAGCTTGTTGATCTCCGTGAGCATCGGTGTGGAGACAGCCGGATCCACCGCCTGGTCCCAGCTCAGCGTGAACGCGGGCGCCTGCTGCACCATTTGGTACTGGAACTTGGCGAACTCGGGGTTGGGGGAGGAGTCGAGCAACTTCTCCGCGTTGGAGGTGGTCGGGATGTCGCCGTTGGCGACGAGCGCCTTCGCGTACGCCTCCGACGCGCAGTCCCGCAGAAACGCGATCGCCGCGTCCTTGTTGCCCGTACGGGCGTTCACGGACCAGTAGTTGGTGGGGTTGCCGACCACGTTGCGGATGTCGCCCGCACCGCCCTCGTACTTCGGGAACGCCGACCACCCCAGGTTCGTCTTGGCGAAGTCGGGGAACTTTCCGAGCTGCGTCGAGTACTCCCACGAGCCCATCAGATGCATCGCCGCCTTGCCCTTGGCGAACACCGCGGGCGCGCCGCCGTTGACGTACGACACGGAGCTGAAGCCCTTGCCGAAGGCGCCGTCGTCGATGAGTTCCTTCACCGTCTCGGCGGCCTTGAGGACGGCGGGGTCGCCCCAGCCGGACGCGTCGCCGTTCTTGATGCGGTCGAAGACCTCGGGTCCGCCGATCCGGTCGACCAGATACTCCAGCCACATCAGCTCGGGCCAGATGTCGGCGCCGCCGAGCGCGAACGGCGTGATGTCCGCGGCCTTCAGCTTCTTGTTGATGTCGAGCAACTCGGCCCAGGTGGTGGGCGGTTGGAGCTTCTGCGCGGCGAAGACCGACTTGTTGTAGAAGAGGATCACGGGCTGCATGCCGCGCATCGGTATGCCGTAGTTCTTGCCCTTGAGCGCGCCCGCCGCGAGCACCGAGGGCAGGAAGCCGCCGCTGAGGACCGGGTCGGACTTGATGGTGTCGGTGAGGTCGACCAGCTGGTTGGCCTCCTGGTACGCCTTGATCGAGCCGCCGCCCCAGTTGAAGAAGACGTCCGGCGCGTTCGGCGAGCCCATCGCGGTGCGCAGCTTGGCCGGGTAGTCGGTGCCGGGCACCTGCTCCAGCTTGATCTTCCCCTTGGCCTTCTTGGCCGCCGCCGACGCGTTGAACCGGGCGACGGCCTTGACCTGCACCTTCGCCGCGTCGTCGCCGTAGGTGAAGGCGGTGACCGTGCTGCTGCCGCCGGTGCTGTCGCTGGAGCCGCAGGCCGTGAGTCCGGTGGTGAGCAGGGTGGTGGCACCGGCGCCGAGGAACCAGCGCCTGCTGTAGGACTCCATATGACGGCACCTCTCACGAAAGTTTTTCACGAATGTTTCGGTCAGTGGTACGAATGTTCCGGGAACGTATGGCCGGACGGAAGCTTCGTCAAGAGGTCGCGCAGGGATACGATCGACGGCATGAAACCCTCGAAGGCCGTAGAAACGCAGACCGCGACGCTCGCCGAGATCGCCCGCGAGGCTGGAGTGTCGGCTCCGACTGTTTCGAAGGTCCTCAACGGCCGTGCCGATGTCGCCCCCGCGACCCGCACCCGCGTCGAGGACCTGCTCCGCGTCTACGGCTACCGGCGCCGCCGCGCCGAGGCGACCCGCTCCCCGCTGATCGACCTGGTCTTCCACGAGTTGGAGAGCGCCTGGGCGCTGGAGGTCATCCGGGGCGTGGAGAACGTGGCGCGGGACGCCGGGCTGAGCGTGGTGCTGAGCGAGAGCGCGGGGCGGCTCACCCCCGGCCGGACCTGGGCCGACCAGGTCGCCGCCCGCCGCCCGCACGGTGTGGTCCTCGTGCTGTCCGGGCTCGACGAGTCCCAGCGGGCGCTGCTGACCAGCCGTTCCATCCCGTTCGTGGTGATGGACCCGGCCGGTGACCCGGGCGCCGACGTTCCGTCGATCGGCGCGACCAACTGGCAGGGCGGTCTCGCCGCCACCCGGCACCTGGTCGAACTCGGCCACACCCGGATCGGCGCGATCAGCGGACCCTCCCGCATGATGTGCAGCCGCGCCCGCGTGGACGGCTATCGGGCCGCGCTGGAGACGGCCGGGGTGCCGGTCGACGGCTCGCTGATCGTCACCGGCGACTTCCACCATGAGGCCGGGTACCGGCTGGGCCTCGATCTGCTGCGCCGCCCGGACCGGCCCACCGCCGTCTTCGCCGGCAACGACCTCCAGGCCCTCGGCCTGTACGAGGCCGCGCGCGAGCTGGGGCTGCGCATCCCGGAGGACCTGAGCGTCGTCGGCTTCGACGATCTGCCGGTCGCCCGCTGGGTCGGCCCGCCGCTGACGACCGTACGACAGCCCCTCACCGAGATGGCCGAGGCGGCGGCCAAGCTGGTGCTCGACCTCGCGCGCGAACCGGAGTCCTCGGCGGCCCGGCGGGTGGAGCTGGCGACGAGCCTGGTGGTGCGCAGCAGTACGGCGGCCCCGGCCACCGGGTGACGGCATTGGCCGGAAGATGACGTATTGACGAGTGGGGTGAGCCGCCCCACACTCCTCCGAAGCCAATCGGTTGCACAACCGAAACTTTCGGAGGCACCCGCATGAGATCTCTGAGAACCGGCTTCTCCCTGGCGGCCCTGGTCACCGGCGCCGTCCTGCTCTTCACCGCACCCGCCGCACACGCCGCCGACACCCCGCTGCGCGACCTCGCCGCCGCGAAGGGCAAAGTCGTCGGTACGGCGGTCACCGGCTCCAAACTCACCGGCAGTTACGGCGACATCGCGGGCGCGCAGTTCAGTTCGCTCACCCCCGGCAACGCCATGAAGTGGGAGACCGTAGAGCCGACGCAGGGCAGCTTCAACTGGTCGGAGGCGGACCAGATCGTCGCCTTCGCGCGGGCCCACAACCAGCAGGTGCGCGGCCACACCCTGGTCTGGCACAGCCAGAACCCGAGCTGGCTGACCAACGGGACATGGACGTCAGCCCAGTTGAGCAGTCTGCTCCAGAACCACATCAGCACCGAAGTCGGCCGCTACAAGGGCGAGATCACGGCCTGGGACGTGGTCAACGAGCCCTTCAACGAGGACGGCACCTACCGCTCGACGCTCTGGTACAACGGCCTCGGCGCCAACTACATAGCCCAGGCGCTGACTTGGGCCCACGCGGCCGATCCGGCGGCGAAGCTGTACATCAACGACTACAACGTCGAGGGCGTCAACGCGAAGTCCACCGCTCTCTACAACCTGGTCAAGTCCCTGAAGGCGGCGGGCGTTCCGATCGACGGGGTGGGGTTGCAGGCTCACCTGATCCTCGGTCAGGTCCCGGCCACCCTCCAGCAGAACATCCAGCGCTTCGCCGACCTGGGCGTGGACGTGGCGATCACCGAACTCGACGTACGCATGGCACTTCCGGCCGATGCCACCAAACTCGCCCAGCAGAAGGCCGACTTCAAGACCGTGGTGGCCGCCTGCGCGGCGGTGACCCGCTGCGTGAACATCACCGTCTGGGGCTTCACCGACTCCGACTCCTGGGTGCCGGGCACCTTCCCGGGCTACGGCGCGGCGACGCCGTACGACGAGAACTACGCGCCGAAACCGGCGTACTACGGGATCGCCGAGGCACTCGGCGGCACTCAGTCCACGGTTGGTTGCGCGGCCACGTACAGCGTGGCCAGCCAGTGGAACACCGGATTCACCGGGCAGGTGACCATCGCCTGCACGGGCACCGCGCTCTCGTCCTGGCGAGCGACCTGGACGTACGGCGCGGGGCAGCAGCTCACGCAGGCCTGGAATGCCGTGTGCACCCAGTCGGGCGCGACCGTGAGTTGTGCGAACGCGAGCTACAACGGGACGGTCCCGGACGGCGGTTCGGTGACGTTCGGGTTCAACGCGTCCTGGAGCGGAAGCAACCCGGTACCGGTGGTGACCCTGGGATGAGGGAGGCGGGGGGCGTGAAGCGGGACTGAGAACCGTGAGATTTTCCGCAGAAAACCGTCCCGCGACCGCTCCCCTAACTTTCTCCTAATAATTCGGACTTACGTTCCTCCCCGTGACGGACAACGAGAACGCCGACGCGGACAGACGAGTGGGCCGGCGGTCGAGGGTGCTGAAGATCGCCGGTCTCACTCTGGCGGGCGCCCTCGTCCTGGGCGTCGCCACGGCGGGCTGGGCCTACTGGCACCTCAACAACAACATCAAGAGCGTCGACATCGACAGCGCGCTCGGCACCGACCGCCCCGCGAAGGCGGTGACCACACCCACGGCGTCCGCCTCCGCGTCCGCCACCCCCGTACCGACCGAATCGGTGAACATCCTGGTCCTCGGCTCGGACTCGCGCAGCGGCAAGGAGAACCAGGCGCTCGGCGGCGGCGACAGCTCCGGCGCCCGCTCCGACACGGCGATGGTCGTGCACATCGACGCGGGCCGTAAGAAGGCCACGATCGTCAGCATCCCGCGCGACACCCTCGTCACCCGGCCGTCCTGCCCGCTGAAGTCGGGGGGCTCGACCTCCGTGGCGTACAACGCGATGTTCAACAGCGCGTACTCGGTGGGCGGCCCGGTCTGCGCGGTCAAGACGGTCGAGTCGATCACGGACGTTCGCATGGACCACTACATAGAGATCGACTTCGCGGGCTTCGCGAAGCTGGTCAACGCGCTGGGCGGCGTGACGGTCACCACCACCCAGGACATCGACGACGACGACAGCCACCTGCACCTGAAGAAGGGCACCCACCACCTCACCGGCAAGCAGGCCCTCGCCCTCGCCCGCACCCGGCACGGCATCGGCGACGGCAGCGACCTCGGCCGAATAGGCCTCCAACAGATGCTGGTGAAGGCCCTGTTGACCCAGATCTCCTCCCACGACCTGCTCACCGACCCCACGAAGCTCTACGAGGTCACCGACGCCATCACCGACAGCCTCACCACCGACACCGGCCTCGACTCCCTGAGCGAACTCATCAGCCTCGGCCAGAGCCTGAAGGGCCTGTCGGCCGACGCGGTCAAGACGATCACGATGCCGGTCGTCACGGCCCCGTCCAACCCCAACCGGGTGATCGCGAAGGAACCGGCGGCGAGCGATCTGTGGGAGTCGCTGAAGTGACCGACCGCCGGAACCAGAGCGCGCGCTGAGCGGTCTCGTCCGGTGACTTGTCGCCGTAAGGGGCCCCTGCCAATTCCTTTGTGGGACCGAGCAGGTCGCCCGTACCGTGCACGGACACAGGAACCGCGCGTCACCGGATGAGGAGCAACCGCCGTGGGAACCATGGTCTCGGTCAGGGGCTGGCTGGAGTGCGACGACCGACAGCTGGCCCGGATCAAGGAGATCGTGGAAGCGGACGATCCGGAGCGCACCTACAGCGGTGGCTGGGCCTTCCCCGCCCGGCAGTACAACTACCTTAGCTGGGCCTTCTACGGGGGCGATATCCGCGCGGTGGCCCTCGACTGGTTCGAGGAGAGGCTGCGCCGGATCGCCCGGATCCCGGCCTCCGACCCGGACGACGAGTACGACGAGAGGCCCCGGGGCCTGTTCCTGGTCAGCCACGACGTCGACGGCATGAGCGAGTGGAGGGTCCACAACGGCGATCTGGTGATCGGCCCCCCGGCCGGGGACTACCGCTACCTCGACGCCTAGGACCCGTCCGGCGGATCACGCGGTCGTACGAGAAAAAATCTTCGGGGAATTCCGGCGAGTGTGTCGATCCGGCGGCACCTCGTTCGACGCATGGTTGAAAGGCCGGGAAGGACCCGGCCGACATCCGATCCGAGGAGTCACCATGCCCCGCTACCTCTCCCTCGTGCAGATCGACGAGAAGACCGCCCCCGCCGAGGGCCCCAGCCCCGAACTGATGCAGCGGATGGGCGAGTTGATCGAGGAGATCACCAAGGCCGGAGTGATGCTCGACACCGCCGGCCTCACCCCGACCGCGCAGGGCGCCCGCGTCCACTGGGAGGGCGGCAAGATCTCCGTCACCGACGGGCCCTTCACCGAGTCCAAGGAGGTCGTCGGCGGCTACGCGCTCATGCAGTGCAAGGACATGGCCGAGGCGATCGAGTGGACGAAGCGGTTCCTGAAGGTGCACGAGGAGTTCTGGACGGTGACCTGCGAGGTGCGGGAGATCGCGGAGGGCTGAGCATTCCTTGGCCTGAGGCCGCCGGGGGTGTTGCATGGTGGGTTGTGACTCCGGAATCACAGCCCACCGCGGCCCCGCACGGCAACGCCGCGAACCCGCACGGCAACAGCACGGACCCGCACGGCAACAGCACAGACCCGCACACCACCATCGAGACCGTCTTCCGCATCGAGTCCCCGCGCATCATCGCCGCCGTCGCCCGCACGGTCCGCGACGTCGGCATTGCCGAGGAACTGGCCCAGGACGCCCTGGTCGCCGCCCTTGAGCAGTGGCCGCGGGACGGCGTGCCCGACAACCCGGGCGCCTGGCTCATGGCCACCGCGCGGCACCGCGCCGTCGACCTGGTCCGGCGCCGGGAGAACTACGCCCGCAAGCTCCAGGAGATCGGCCGCACCCTGGAGACCACGGCCCCGCCCGAGGAACCCGCCGCCCCCGACGACATCGACGACGACCTCCTGCGCCTGGTCTTCACCACCTGCCACCCGGTCCTGTCCCCGGAGGCCCGCACCGCCCTCACCCTGCGCCTCCTCGGCGGCCTGACCACCCCCGAGATCGCCCGCGCCTTCCTCGCCCCCGAGCCGACGATCGCTCAGCGCATCGTCCGCGCCAAACGCACCCTGGCGACGAAGAACGTGGCCTTCGAGGTCCCCTACGGCCCCGACCGCGAGGCCCGCCTCGGCTCCGTCCTCGACGTCATCTACCTCATCTTCAACGAGGGCTACGCGGCGACGGCTGGCGACGACTGGCTCCGCCCCGGCCTCTGCGAGGACGCGCTCCGCCTCGCCCGTCTCCTCGCCGGTCTGATGCCGAAGGAACCCGAAGTGCACGCGCTGGCCGCCCTGTTGGAGTTCCAGGCCTCCCGTTCGGCCGCCCGCACCGCCCCGAACGGCGACCCCGTCCTCCTCAGGGACCAGAACCGCCGCCGCTGGAACCGCCTGCTCATTGCCCGCGGCATCACCGCCCTCGGCCGCGCCGACGCCGTGTCCACCGGCGCCCCCGGCCCCTACGCCCTCCAGGCCGCCATCGCCGCCTGCCACGCCCACGCGTACACCTACGACGAGACCGACTGGCCGACGATCGCGACCCTGTACGGCTTCCTCGCCGCCCGATCCCCGTCCCCCGTGGTCGAGTTGAACCGCGCGGTGGCCGTCTCGATGGCGGACGGCCCGGCCCCCGCACTGGAGATCGTCGACACCCTCGCCGCCGAACCCGCCCTGCGCGACTACCACTTGCTGCCCAGCGTCCGCGGCGACCTGCTGTCGCGCCTCGGCCGTACGACGGAGGCGAAGGAGGAGTTCGTACGAGCGGCTTCGTTGGCACGCAACGAACGCGAACGCCAACTCCTGCTGCGCAGGGCCGAAGAGGAAGAGGCGGACTAATGCGGGACTAGTGCGGGACCAGTGCCCCGTCAAGCCGCGACGGTCTTGCCCGCGGCTCCCGGCCGGGCGACGTCGTCGACCGCCACACAGATGCCGAAGACGCGGTCGTGGCCGGTCCAGCCGTTGACGCGGCCACGGTTGTTGCTGATCTGCACCCGCTTCCTGGCCAGGTCCACGGACGACACCAGGTGCAGGTAGACCGTCCCGGCGACACGGGCGAGGACGATGTCTCCGACCGTCACCTTCGACGGGTCGACCGGAGCGACGACCACCCGCTGGCGACTGCGTATCAGCGGGACCATCGAGGAGCCGCTGGGTCGGAACGTCACCGTGGCCCCGCCGGCGACCCTGCCCGCCACTGCGTCCAGTGCACCCATCCGATGAGCGTGGCAGGTTCCCTCGCGTCAACCCACCGATTTATTTCTCCATGACCGGCCGTCCGATCAACATCGCCGGTGCCCCCGCCACCCGAGTCAGGAACACCGTCGCCGAGTTGGGCCCCTGAGGCTTCACCTTCCGGCGCAGTTCCTCCGGTTCGACGGCCGATCCCCGTTTCTTCACGGTGAGTACGCCCACCTCCCGCTCCCGCAGCAGTGCCTTCAACTTCTTGACGCCGAAGGGGAGTTGGTCGGTGATCTCGTAGGCGGAGGCGTGCGGGGTCGGCCGTAGGTCATCGGCGGTGATGTAGGCGATGGTCTCGTCGACGAGTCCGCCCCCGACCTCCTCCGCGACCTCGGCGACGAGGTGGGCGCGGATGACGGCGCCGTCGGGCTCGTACAAGTACCGTCCAACGGAACGGACTTCGGGGTCGGGCAGTCCGCGTCCGTGCAGAACTCGCGGGCCGGGGAGGAGAGTTGCCCGTACGGCACCCGGCCGCACCCCCGCCCCGAACCACAGCACCGCCTCCTTCACATCGCCGCCGTCCGAGATCCACTCCGCCTCGGCCGTCTCCGGGATCGCCTCGTGCGGGACGCCGGGCGCGATCTTCAGCGCGGCGAGCGGGGCCGTCGTAGCGGCGGCGACGGCCCAGGAGAGCGGGGGTGAGTACGCCTCGGGGTCGAAGATGCGGCCCCGGCCGCCGCGTCGCGCGGGGTCGACGAACACGGCGTCGTACGCGGACGTGTCGACGTTCGTGACATCCGCCTCGCGCACCTCGATGAGGTCGGCGAGGCCCAGTGCCGCGGCGTTCGCGCGGGCCACCGCGACCGTCAGGGGATCGCGGTCCACGGCCAGCACGCGCACCCCGGCCCGGGCCAGCGCGATCGCGTCGCCGCCGATTCCGCAGCACAGGTCGGCGACGGAGGTCACGCCCAGTTCGCGCAGTCGCCCGGCGCGGTAGGTGGCGACGGTGGACCGGGTGGACTGTTCGAAGCCGTTCGGGGTGAAGAACATCCTGTCGGCGTCCTCGGGCGTGAACTTCGCCGCCGCCGCCCGTTGCCGCAGCCTGGCCTGGCCGAGGGCCGCCGAGACGAGGTCGGCGGGGTGCTCGCGGCGCAGCCGGGTCGCGACGGCGAGTTCCTTGGCCGGGTCGGTGCCGCGGACCTCGTCGAGGAGGGCGCGGCCCTCGGGGGTGAGCAGGGCGGCGAAGGCGAGTACGGGGTCGTATGCGGGGGCATGGGGGTCGTTCACCGGGACATTGTGGGCCAGTCGGTGGACGGTGCGCCTCCGGTGGCGGTGTGTTGGCGGTGTCGGCACGGGATCGGGGCCGGGGCCTGAAAAGATCCGACCCCATGCGAGTAGTCGTACAAAATGACATCAATCGGACGTGTGAACGCATGGAGGGCCGAGGGAGTCGCCGGGGCAGTCGGGGGCGTCGAGGGTGGAAGCCGGGCGTCCGTGGCGCGCTGGCCGCCCTCGCGCTCGCCGCACTCGCCTCCGGCTGCGGCCAGTCCGGCTCCGGAACGACCGCGCACCCGGCGCACCCGGCGCCTCCCGCGCACGGCGCGCAGCCCCTGCACGCGCCCCCGGCCCGCGCGCTCGACTCCTACGCCACCAGGCTGCGTGCCGCCTACGCCGCCCGGGTCGCCGCCGCGAAGCGCTGGGGGTTGGCGAAGGTGCCGCTCCAGGCCCCGTCGGCCCCCGCGCACAAGCCGGAGATCACCGCGCGCAAGGGCTTCGAGGTGGACGACCAGGAGGAGCTGAACCTCCCGCCGGTCTTCACGACGATCCCCACCAAGCAGAAGATCGTCTTCCTCACGATCGACGACGGCGAGAACAAGGACCCCGCGTTCCTGCGGATGATGGACGAGCTGAAGATCCCGTACACGGCCTTCCTCAGCAACTACCTGGTCAAGGACGACTACGGCTACTTCAGGAAGATGCAGGCCCAGGGCCACACGATCAACAACCACACCCTCACGCACCCCTACCTGCCGGGCCTGTCCTACGCCGAGCAGAAGCGCGAGATCTGCGGCATGCAGGACATCGTGAAGAAGCAGTTCGGCAAGGCCCCGACCGTCTTCCGGCCGCCGTACGGGAACTACAACCACGACACCCTCGTCGCCGCGAAGTCCTGCGGCATCAAGTACGCCCCGATCTGGGACGAGGAGGTCTTCGTCGACCACTGGGAGTACCGCGAGGACGACCAGCAACTGCACCCCGGCGACATCGTGCTGACCCACTTCCGGGGCCGTGCGGACTGGAAGGGCACGATGGTCGACGACATGCGCCGCTTCCTCGGCAAGGTCACGGCCGAGGGCTACGCGGTGGCCCGCCTTGAGGACTACCTGTGAGGGTCCGGGTACCGGTGGCCGTCGCCCTGGCGGCCACCCTCCTCACCGGCTGCGCCCAGTCCGTCGACCCCATCGAACGGCTCGGCAAGAAGGCCGCCCAGCGCGTGCACCCGCACGGCCCGGCCCCCGAACAGCCGTACCGCCACTGGGGTTTGACGGCCCCTCTGACCCCCGCCCCGAAACCGTCCCCCGGACCCCCCGCCCGCTCGGCGGGCCCCGGCCTCCCACCCGTCGTGGACCACGTCCGCACCCACGACAAGGTCGTCTTCCTGACCTACGACCACACCGCGGGCGCCCGCCCGGACCCGAACTTCGCCGACATGGTCCGCGAACTGCGCCTCCCCGTAACGGAGTTCCGCACACCGCCGGGGCCCGCCCGCTTCACTGGCCTGCCCTACGACGCCCAACGCACCGAGATCTGCGGCCACTTGGCCCGCCCCCGGCCCCGGCTGCTCCGGCCCCCCGACGGCACGTACGACACGACGACCCGCCGGGCCGCCGGCGACTGCGGCATCTCCGCACTGGTCCTCTGGCGCGCCTCCACGACCACCGGAACCCTCACCTACGCCCGAGGCGCCCACCGCCTCGCCCCCGGCGACATCGTCCGCATCACCCCGACCGACACGACGGCCCGACTGCTCCGGGGGATCCAGGAGCGGGGCCTGACGGTGGGCCGCCTGGAGGACTACCTCTAGCCTGCGGTGCACGGAAAGGGGCTGCGATGGGTGGCAACGAGTGGACCTCGACGGGGCCGTACCAGAAGGATCTTGAGTCGGCGTTCCGGCAGGCGCAGAAACAGGAACTGGCCAGGTGCGACCACGGGTTCCCGGGGCGGGACATCCTCGAACTGTGCGAGGACGAGGCCTGGGCGGAGTACATCCTGACGGGCGGCACGTCCTCCGTACTCGACTTCTACGACCTCGTCGACGCCGCGTCCGGGGACGAGGTCGCCATGCTGCGCCCCCTGACCGAGGACGAGGTGCGCGACTGGGCACCGGAGGGCAGACCCACCCGTGAGCGCTGGACCGCCGCGCTCCGCAGCGGGGCCGCGACCTTCCCGGGCCGTGGGTCCGGCCGCTGCACGATCCTCTATCGCGACGACGAGCCGACGGAGATCGGCTACTGGGGCTGCACGGCGGACTAGAGCCTCTCGAACGCCGGTCGGCACCATCAGCCCGTCCGGCGTTTGAGGACGAGGCCGTCCAGGCCGAAGGGGGGTCTGGGGGCACAGCCCCCAGGGACGGCAACCACAGCCAACGGTCACCAAAAAATCCGGTCAAGCGCCGCAGGCATTGGCACTCCGCTTGACCGAGTGCTAATCGCGGTCATAGTCTCAGACCTGGCACTCCCCCCTGGAGAGTGCCAATAGCGACGGGCAGGTCCGGCACCCGCGACGACGGATCCACCTGGTCGCCACCTCAGACAGTTAACCCCGTGAGATCTCCGAAGGGGGAGGTCGGATCGTGACGACCACCAGCTCCAAGGTTGCCATCAAGCCGCTTGAGGACCGCATTGTGGTCCAGCCGCTCGACGCCGAGCAGACCACGGCCTCTGGCCTGGTCATCCCGGACACGGCCAAGGAGAAGCCCCAGGAGGGCGTCGTCCTGGCCGTTGGCCCGGGCCGCTTCGAGAACGGCGAGCGCCTGCCGCTCGACGTCAAGACCGGCGACATCGTGCTGTACAGCAAGTACGGCGGCACCGAAGTGAAGTACAGCGGCGAGGAATACCTCGTCCTCTCGGCCCGCGACGTGCTCGCGGTCATCGAGAAGTAATTCGCTTCACCTCAAGCACATTCAGTATGTGAGCTGCGCCCCTGGCCCCCGCGACCTTATGAAGCCGGGTGTCAGGGGCGTGGTTCGTTTCACCCACGTTTTCCGAGAGGGCTGAACCGCTCCCATGGCGAAGATCCTGAAGTTCGACGAGGACGCCCGTCGCGCCCTTGAGCGCGGCGTCAACAAGCTTGCCGACACGGTGAAGGTGACGATCGGCCCCAAGGGCCGCAACGTCGTCATCGACAAGAAGTTCGGCGCCCCCACCATCACCAACGACGGTGTCACCATCGCCCGCGAGGTCGAGCTCGACGACCCGTACGAGAACCTCGGTGCCCAGCTGGTGAAGGAGGTGGCGACCAAGACCAACGACATCGCGGGTGACGGCACCACCACCGCCACCGTGCTCGCCCAGGCGCTCGTCCGCGAGGGCCTGCGCAACGTCGCCGCCGGCGCCTCCCCGGCCTCCCTGAAGAAGGGCATCGACGCCGCCGTCAAGGCCATCTCCGACGAGCTGCTCGCCACCGCGCGGCCCATCGACGACAAGGCCGACATCGCGGCCGTCGCCGGTCTGTCCGCGCAGGACAGCCAGGTCGGCGAGCTCATCGCCGAGGCGATGGACAAGGTCGGCAAGGACGGTGTCATCACCGTCGAGGAGTCCAACACCTTCGGTCTGGAGCTGGACTTCACCGAGGGCATGGCCTTCGACAAGGGCTACCTGTCGCCGTACTTCGTGACGGACCAGGAGCGGATGGAAGCGGTCCTTGAGGACCCGTACATCCTCATCCACCAGGGCAAGATCAGCTCCATCCAGGACCTGCTGCCGCTGCTGGAGAAGGTCATCCAGGCCAACGCCTCCAAGCCGCTGCTGATCATCGCCGAGGACGTCGAGGGCGAGGCCCTGTCGACCCTGGTCGTGAACAAGATCCGCGGCACGTTCAACGCGGTCGCGGTCAAGGCCCCCGGCTTCGGCGACCGCCGCAAGGCGATGCTCGGCGACCTCGCCACCCTCACCGGCGGTCAGGTCATCGCCGAGGAGGTCGGCCTCAAGCTCGACCAGGTCGGCCTGGACGTGCTGGGCTCCGCCCGCCGCGTGACCGTCACCAAGGACGACACGACCGTCGTCGACGGTGCCGGTGACTCCTCCGAGGTCGCGGGCCGCGTCAACCAGATCAAGGCCGAGATCGAGAACACCGACTCCGACTGGGACCGCGAGAAGCTCCAGGAGCGCCTCGCGAAGCTGGCCGGCGGCGTGTGCGTGATCAAGGTCGGCGCCGCCACCGAGGTGGAGCTGAAGGAGAAGAAGCACCGTCTGGAGGACGCCATCTCCGCGACCCGCGCCGCGGTCGAGGAGGGCATCGTCTCCGGTGGTGGCTCCGCTCTGGTCCACGCCTCCAAGGTCCTTGAGGGCAACCTCGGCAAGACCGGCGACGAGGCCACCGGTGTCGCGGTCGTGCGCCGCGCGGTCGTCGAGCCGCTGCGCTGGATCGCCGAGAACGCCGGCCTTGAGGGCTACGTCATCACCTCCAAGGTCGCCGACCTGGAGCCCGGCCAGGGCTTCAACGCCGCGACCGGCGAGTACGGCGACCTGGTCAAGGCCGGTGTCATCGACCCGGTCAAGGTCACCCGCTCCGCCCTGGAGAACGCCGCCTCCATCGCCTCCCTGCTTCTCACGACCGAGACCCTGGTCGTCGAGAAGAAGGAAGAGGAGGAGTCGGCCGCCGGTGGTCACGGCCACGGCCACTCCCACTGACGCAGGTCGGTGAACCCGTAGTACACCGAAGGCCCGGCGCCCCTCTGGGGGAGCCGGGCCTTCGTGTCGCCGTCACCGTCGGCGGGGCGGCTGCCGTCACTGCGGCCCGTACTTCCGCCCGGTCTTCGACGTGATCCCGCCGAGCACCGCCTGCGGAGTGATCTTCACCAGGCCCATCAGCGCCTTGTAGCGCGGGTCGGGGATCGACAGCGACTTGCCGCGCGCCAGATCCGCGAGCGCCGCCGCGACCAGCTTGTCCGCGTCCAGCCACATCCAGTTCGGGATGTTGTCCGTGCCCATCCCGGCCCGCTCGTGGAACTCGGTCCGCACAAAACCGGGCGCCAGCGCCATCAGCCGCACACCGGTACCGGCGAGATCTTTGGCCGCCCCCTGCGTGAACTGCACCACCCACGCCTTCGACGCGCCGTACGTCCCGCGCGGCACGAAGGCCGCCACCGACGCCACGTTGACGACCCCGCCGCGCCCACGCTCCCGCATCGCCTCGGTCGCCGCGCTGGTCAGCCGCAGCACCGCCTCGCAGTGCACCTTGAGCATCCTCAGCTCGTCGGCCATCGGTACGTCGAGGTAGCGGCCCTTGTTGCCGAAGCCCGCGTTGTTGACCAGCAGGTCGACAGGGTTCTTGCGGTCCGCGAGCCGGGCGGCCACCGTCTCGATGCCCTCGTCCGTGGCGAGGTCGGCGGTCAGCACCTCCGCCTCGATGCCGTGCCGGTCGTGCAGTTCGGTGGCCTGCTCGCCGAGCCGCGCGGTGTTGCGCGCCACCAGCACGAGGTTGTGTCCGTCCGCCGCGAGCCGCCGCGCGAACGCGGCACCGATCCCCGCGGTCGATCCCGTAATCAATGCCGTTGTCATGGCGCAAGATTAGTGACCCGCGGCGATCGGGCCGGATCTCTGCACAGGCCCTCCCGATCCGTGACGAACACGTGTCGAACAAGGCGTCGAACAGGCCGTGACGGCAGGTCAGCCCGTGTGCTCCGCGACATACTTCCGGGCCTGCGCCAAGGCCTCCGGATGCAGCGCCTCGCCCGCCGGAAGCAACTGCGGCAACAGCGTCCGCTCGGTCGTCACGGCCCGGAACTGAAGGGCCACCGTCACCTCGTGGTCGGGCCGGTGCACGATCTCGATCGCGTCCCCGGCCCGGATCTCACCGGGCTCGATCACCCGCAGATAGGCCCCCGGCGCCCCCTTCACGGTGAACCGCTTCACCCACCCGCTTTCGCCCAGATGGTCCTGGAACGTACGGCACGGAATCCGCCCGGAGGTGACCTCCAGGACCACCTCGGAACCGATCCGCCACCGCTCCCCGATCCGCGCGCCGGACACGTCGAGCCCCAGGGTCGTCAGGTTCTCCCCGAAGGAGCCGTTGCCGAGCGGGCGCCCCAACTCCCGCTCCCAGTCGTCGAGATCCTCGCGCGCGACCGCGTACACCGCCTGGTCGTCGCCGCCGTGGTGGCGCAGATGACACACCGCGTCCCCGGCGAGACCGCTCCCGGCGACCCCCTTGCGGCCGGGCGCGCTCACCCGGACGGGCCCGTCGGTCGGCCGTTTGTCGATCCCCGTCACGCCGTCCGGCTGGTCCGTGTACGGCACGGCCGTGGCCCGGCCCAGATTCAGCGAGAGAAGCTTCATGAAGCCACGGTAGGCGAGAGCGCCTCAAAGGTGTGCCGCACTATTCACCCATGCCCCCAAGGTCGGCTTATGCTCGGCCGCATGATCGAGGCCCGACATCTCCGTGTGCTGCGCGCCGTCGCCGCCACCGGCTCCTTCTCGGCGGCCGGGCGGGCGCTCGGCTGCACCCAGCCCGCCGTCAGCCAGCAGATGAAGGCCCTGGAGACCTCCGCCGGTACCCGACTCCTCATCCGCACCGGCCGCGAGACGCGCCTGACCCAGGCGGGCGAGGCCCTGGTCAGGCACGCGGCCGGCATCCTCGCCGGACTGACCGCCGCCGAGGAGGAGGTCGCCGCGATCGCGGGCCTGCGGGCCGGCCGGGTCCGCCTGGTCTCCTTCCCGAGCGGCAGTTCGACCCTCGTCCCCACGGCCCTCGCCGCCCTGCGCGCCGCCCACCCCGGCACCCGCGTCTTCCTGGAGGAGGCCGAACCGCCGAACTCCGTCGAACTGCTCCGCGAGGGCGACTGCGACATCGCCCTCGCCTTCCGCTACGAGACCGCGACGGGCGCCGAGGACTGGTCCGACCTGGTGGTGCGACCCCTGCTCCGCGACCGCCTGGTCGCGCTGGTCCCGGAAAAGCACCGCCACGCGCGCGTGCGGTCGGTCGCCATCGGAGATCTCGCCGACGACCCCTGGATCGCCGGCTGCCCCCGCTGCCGGGGCCAGTTGGTCGAGGTCTGCGAGAGAGCGGGCTTCACCCCGCGCATCGACTTCGCGACCGACGACTATCCGGCGGTCGTCGGCCTGGTGAGCGCGGGCCTGGGCGTCGCCGTACTGCCCCAGCTCGCCATCGAGTCCGTACGGCCCCGGGGTGCGCGGACGGTGACGCTGGAACCGGCGGTGCGGCGGGAGATCGTCGCGCTGACCCTGCCCGACCTGGCGCGGGTGCCCGCGGTGGCAGCGACGCTGGACCAGCTGGAGCGGGCGGCCCGCGAAAAGTAGGGGGCACGCGTGCGCGTGCCCGTGGGGAGTGCTGTCGGAGGGTGCCTGTCGGAGGGCGCCTTGGAGAAACGTTCCTTCAGTTGTTCGAAGCCATGTCCCCGGCGGTCGAGGCCGACACCAGGCGGTTACGGGCACGCCCCATGAGTTCTTCGCGCTCGTCCTCGGTGAGGCCGCCCCAGACGCCGTACGGCTCGCGCACCGCCAGCGCGTGTGCCGCGCACTGAGCGCGGACCGGGCACCTCATGCAGACCTCTTTGGCCGAGTTCTCACGAGCGCTTCGTGCCGCACCGCGCTCGCCCTCGGGATGAAAGAAGAGCGAGCTGTCGACCCCTCGGCAGGCAGCCAGGAGCTGCCAGTCCCACAGGTCCGCGTTCGGTCCGGGAAGGCGGGAGAAATCTGCCATTGCGTGACCCCTTGTAGCCGTTATGGGCGGATACGGTGTCCACGACCGTACAACTACGATCTAAGGAGATGAAAATATGACTCATTGCGAATCTAGCCTCAGACACCAGTAAAAGGGAAGAAATAGGGCTGAATGGGGCACCGGTTGTGATGAAAGCTTGAGGGTCGGCCGCGCACGCCTCCACCGTGTCCGCACCCTCACGTAGAGTGCCGAAGACGACACACGGCCCCGTAACTCTTTCGAGTGACCGTCGTTGAGAGTGCGAGGCGGTTGAAAACAACAAGTGCTCGGGCAGGCGTCCGAGTCGGTCGACCGCACAGGTGACGATTTCGTACCAGCCTGGAGGCTCAAGGTGACGCGCATCAGTTGCGGAGGGCGGCCATGACATCCGTCCTCGTCTGTGACGACTCCCCGCTTGCCCGAGAGGCGCTCCGCCGCGCGGTCGCGACCGTGCCCGGTGTCGAGCGCGTGACGACGGCGGCCAACGGCGAGGAAGTCCTCCGCCGCTGGGGTGCCGACCGTTCGGACCTCATCCTGATGGACGTCCGCATGCCCGGACTCGGCGGTGTCGAGACCGTGCGGCGACTCCTCTCCGCCGACCCGGGCGCACGCATCATCATGCTCACCGTCGCCGAAGACCTGGACGGCGTGGCCCTCGCGGTCGCGGCCGGCGCCCGCGGCTATCTGCACAAGGACGCCTCGCGCGCCGAACTGCGGGCCACGGTCACCCAGGCCCTCGCCGACCCGACCTGGCGACTGGCCCCGCGCCGGCTGCGGTCCGCCGAGATGGGCGCCGCGCCGACGCTCACCGCGCGCGAGATCCAGGTCCTCGAAGGCATGAGCCACGGCCGCTCCAACGCGGAGATCGGCCGTGAACTCTTCCTCTCCGAGGACACCGTCAAGACCCACGCCCGACGGCTCTTCAAGAAACTCGGCGCCTCGGACCGGGCGCACGCCGTGGCGCTCGGTTTCCGCTGGGGTCTGGTCCGTTAGGGCCAGGTCAGTGGGTCGTAGCGGGGGTACGGAAATCCCCGCCTGCCTCCGGGCGGGCGGGGACGGTGACGGGGCCCGCCGGGTGCCCGCTGCTCGTTTCGCCGCGGATGCCGCATCCTTGAGGTGTGGAGTTCCTCGGGGACGAGTCGGTCGAGCGGGAGGGGAGGGCGCAGGAGATGAGTTCCGGCGCACCTGCTCATAACGCTTCGGTGCACAACAACGGACGCGGTGCCACGGACCACACGGCCGCAAGGCACCATGGACCGATGCGTGACGACGAGGGGGCCAGTGCCCAAGGGGCGATTGGTGGGCTCGTCCTCCGCGCGGTCGACGGAGACGAGCAGGCGACGCACGATCTGCTCGCCCACGTACACCCACTGGCGCTGCGTTATTGCCGCACCCGTCTGTCCCGACTCCCGGGCGACGCACGGCACTTCGTGGAGGACCTCGCCCAGGAGGTCTGCGTGGCGGTCCTCCTCGCACTGCCCCGCTACAAGGACACCGGCCGCCCCTTCGAGGCCTTCGTCTTCGCCATCGCCGCCCACAAGGTCGCCGACCTCCAGCGGGCCGCGATGCGCCACCCGGGCTCTACGGCGGTCCCCTCCGACGAGATGCCCGAGCGGCCGGACGACTCCCTCGGCCCCGAGGAGCGCGCCCTGCTCAGCAGCGACGCCGAATGGGCCAAGAAACTGATGGCCAACCTCCCGGAGAACCAGCGCGAACTGCTCCTGCTGCGCATCGCCGTAGGCCTCACGGCCGAGGAGACCGGCCAGATGTTGGGAATGTCACCCGGCGCCGTCCGGGTCGCACAGCACCGCGCGCTGAGCCGGTTGCGGGCCCTGGCCGAGCAGTAACACCAGTACGGGCGGCGCCTTTTTTGAACAGCCGGGCGCCCGGATCCGTACGAACATACGAAGCCCGGAGTCGGCCGTAGCCGTCGAATCATGGAATTCGTGACCCCTGCTTCCCGTTAGCATGGACATCCGCACCGATCAAGGCCATTGGGGAAGGTGTCATGACTGCAAACGTCGACGGAGTGCCCGCCAAATTCGCGACACTGGGGCTGACCTACGACGACGTGCTGCTGCTGCCGGGAGCGTCCGAGGTGCTCCCCAACGCGGTCGACACCTCGTCCCGCATCTCGCGCAACGTCCGGGTCAACATCCCGCTGCTCTCCGCGGCGATGGACAAGGTGACCGAGTCCAGGATGGCCATCGCGATGGCCCGCCAGGGCGGCGTCGGCGTCCTGCACCGCAACCTGTCCGTCGAGGACCAGGTCAACCAGGTCGACCTCGTGAAGCGCTCCGAGTCCGGCATGGTCACCGACCCGATCACCGTGCACCCGGACGCCACGCTCGCCGAGGCCGACGCCCTGTGCGCCAAGTTCCGCATCAGCGGCGTCCCGGTGACCGACGGCAACAAGAAGCTGCTCGGCATCGTCACCAACCGCGACATGGCCTTCGAGACCGACCGCTCCCGTCAGGTGCGCGAGGTCATGACCCCGATGCCCCTGGTCACCGGCCAGGTCGGCATCACCGGCGCCGACGCCATGCAGCTGCTGCGCCGCCACAAGATCGAGAAGCTTCCCCTGGTCGACGAGTCGGGCGTCCTCAAGGGTCTCATCACGGTCAAGGACTTCGTCAAGGCCGAGCAGTACCCGCACGCCGCCAAGGACGCCGAGGGCCGCCTCATCGTCGGCGCCGCCGTGGGCGCCAGCCCCGAGGCGCTCGACCGCGCCCAGGCCCTCGCCGAGGCCGGCGTGGACTTCCTGGTCGTCGACACCTCGCACGGCCACAACAGCAACGCCCTCAGCTGGATGTCGAAGATCAAGTCGAGCGTCGGCGTCGACGTGATCGGCGGCAACGTAGCCACTCGCGACGGCGCCCAGGCCCTGGTCGACGCGGGTGTCGACGGCATCAAGGTCGGCGTCGGCCCCGGCTCGATCTGCACCACCCGCGTGGTCGCCGGCATCGGCGTCCCGCAGGTCACCGCCATCTACGAAGCCTCCCTCGCCGCCCGCGCGGCCGGCGTCCCGCTCATCGGCGACGGCGGCCTCCAGTACTCCGGCGACATCGGCAAGGCGCTCGCCGCCGGCGCCGACACGGTGATGCTCGGCAGCCTCCTCGCGGGCTGCGAGGAGTCCCCGGGCGAGCTGCAGTTCATCAACGGCAAGCAGTTCAAGTCGTACCGCGGCATGGGCTCGCTCGGTGCGATGCAGTCCCGTGGCCAGGGCCGGTCGTACTCCAAGGACCGCTACTTCCAGGCCGAGGTCGCCTCCGACGACAAGCTCGTCCCCGAGGGCATCGAGGGCCAGGTGCCCTACCGCGGCCCGCTGGCCAACGTGCTGCACCAGCTCGTCGGCGGGCTGCGCCAGACCATGGGCTACGTCGGCGCGGCCAGCATCGCGGAGATGGAGACCAAGGGCCGCTTCGTCCGGATCACCTCGGCGGGCCTCAAGGAGAGCCACCCGCACGACATCCAGATGACGGTCGAGGCACCGAACTACAGCCGCAGCAAGTAGTCGGCAGGCTTCCTCAAGGGCGGCCCCGGGGACACCGGGGCCGCCCTTGTCGTACCCGTCGGCGATACTGGAAGACGCTGAAACGCAGAGGAAAGGCCACAGACGTGACTGAGATCGAGATCGGGCGCGGCAAGCGCGGCCGCCGGGCGTACGCCTTCGACGACATCGCCGTCGTCCCCAGCCGCCGTACGCGGGACCCGAAGGAGGTCTCGATCGCCTGGCAGATCGACGCCTACCGCTTCGAACTGCCGTTCCTGGCCGCCCCCATGGACTCGGTCGTCTCCCCGGCCACCGCGATCCGCATCGGCGAGCTGGGCGGCCTCGGCGTACTGAACCTCGAAGGCCTCTGGACCCGCTACGAGGACCCGCAGTCCCTCCTCGACGAGATCACCGAGCTGGACGCGGACGCCGCGACCCGCCGCCTCCAGGAGATCTACGCGGCTCCCATCAAGGAGGAGCTGATCGGGCAGCGCATCAAGGAGGTGCGCGACTCGGGCGTGGTCACCGCCGCCGCGCTCTCCCCGCAGCGCACGGCCCAGTTCTCCAAGGCCGTCGTCGACGCGGGCGTGGACATCTTCGTCATCCGCGGTACGACGGTCTCGGCGGAGCACGTGTCGGGCTCGCACGAGCCGCTGAACCTGAAGCAGTTCATCTACGAGCTGGACGTCCCGGTCATCGTCGGCGGCTGCGCCACCTACACCGCGGCCCTGCACCTGATGCGCACGGGCGCGGCCGGTGTCCTGGTCGGCTTCGGCGGCGGCGCGGCGCACACCACGCGCAACGTCCTGGGCATCCAGGTCCCGATGGCGACCGCGGTCGCGGACGTGGCGGCGGCCCGCCGCGACTACATGGACGAGTCCGGCGGCCGCTACGTGCACGTCATCGCCGACGGCGGTGTCGGCTGGTCCGGCGACCTCCCCAAGGCGATCGCCTGTGGCGCCGACGCGGTCATGATGGGCTCCCCGCTGGCCCGCGCCACGGACGGCCCCGGCAAGGGCCACCACTGGGGCATGGAAGCGGTCAACGAGGAACTCCCGCGCGGCAAGAAGGTCGACCTCGGCACGGTCGGCACGATCGAGGAGATCCTCACGGGTCCGTCGCACATCCCGGACGGCTCGATGAACATCTTCGGGGCGCTGCGGCGGGCGATGGCGACCACCGGCTACAGCGAGCTGAAGGAGTTCCAGCGGGTCGAGGTCACTGTCGCGGACTCGCAGCACAAGCGGTAGGTCCTACGACAACTTGAAGGGCCCGGACCTGGGTGGTCCGGGCCCTTTCGCGTGCCCAAGTGGGGCTGGTGGGGCGCGTGTTGGGACTGGGGGGCGCACGGTTGCGTTCGGGGCGAAAATTCGCAGGTGGGGCGTGTCGGGCCGGTAACGTCCGTGATCGGCGCCCCAGTTGTGTGGGGTGCTCCCTTCCACGGAAATCGTTCCGGACCCGGGCTCTCGGGGCCCGGCCCGAATTCCAGTCGAACCGCCTACCGGGCTAATGGGCGGCCTCGTGGAAGGGGGCGCCCATGGGTCGCCACCGCAAGCCCACCCGCTGGGACCGGATCCGTCTTCGGATGGTGAAGCAACGGAGGAGGTGGATCTTGTGGATGCACGGCGGAAAGTGAGCGGCCACCCCCATCACAACTAGGGGTGGACACTCCGTTCACTTTTCAGGAGCCTCCCGCAGTTCCCGCTGCGGTGGGCTCCACCTGTTTCTCACGGTACCGGCGCCGCGAGTCGCACGCCACCAGTCCCCGACGCACACCCCGCCCCAAGCGCCCCCCTGCACAACCCGCACGCCGGTGTCAGAGCGCGGCCTTCTTGGCCCCCGAGAACGCGGCGAACGCGGCGATGGCGAAGAAGATGAAGGTGAGCGGGTCGGCGTCGGCCTTCCAGGCGTCCTGGACGACGTCGAAGTGGTCGAAGAACACCTTGCTGAAGCTCACGCCCAGTTCGTCCGCGCCGATCATCGCCTCGCCGACCAGCTGGCCGAGGTAGACCGCGCCCAGGGCCAGGACCGCGCTGACCACGGGAAGCGTGGGGTTGCGCCCACCGATCTTGCCCGCCGCCAGGCCGATCACGAAGCCGACGCCGACCGCCGCCCAGCCGATCTCGTGCTTGGTGGTGCCGATGACGACGCCGTAGATGCCGGAGGCGACCAGCGCGGCGACGACGGCGGTCACCAGGCCGAGCGCGATGTTGTTCTTCGAGGGAGCGGGCGGCGCGTACGGAGCCGGGGACGGCGGCGGTACCGCGCCGGGCTGCTGGGCGTACGGGTTGCCGTCGACCGGCTGCGGCTGCGTGGGCACCTGCGGCTGGGCCTGCGCCTCGGGCTGAGGCTGTGGCTGCTGAGGTGGCGTGGCTGACTGGCTCATGACAGAAATCCCCCCGGGATACGAAGACAGGAAAGGTGAAGCGGAGATGCGCGCGCACGGATATGCGACAACTGTGCGACGAGTGAGGGGAGATTAGCAGGTTGATGTGACCCTGTGACCAGTCGTTTTCGCGCTCAGAGCCGGTGTGCGGCCCCGGTCGGTGTGGCCCCCCGCGTGTCCAGCAGCAACTGCGCCTTCACGGAGAGGCCTTGGAGGTCGTACGTCCGGTGCTGCTGGAGCAGGATCGTCAGGTCGGCGTCGGCCGCCGCCTCGTAGAGGGAGTCCGCGCGGGGGACCGGTCGGTCCAGGACGCTCCAGGAGGGGATGTGGGGGTCGTGGTAGCTGACGGAGGCGCCGAGTTCCATGAGGCGGATCGCGATCTCCTGGGCGGGGGTGGCCTGTTGGTCGGCGAGGTCGGCCTTGTAGGTGACGCCGAGGAGGAGGACGCGGGCCCCGCGCGCGGACTTGCCGTGCTCGTTGAGGAGCGTGGCGGCGCGCTGGATGACGTAACGCGGCATCTGGTTGTTGACCTGCTGGGCGAGTTCGACCATGCGGAGCGGGCGGCCCCCGTGTGCCGTCAGGTCCTGGGGGACGGCGTGGCCGCCGACGCCGGGGCCGGGGCGGAAGGCCTGGAAGCCGAACGGCTTGGTCTCCGCGCAGCGGATGACGTCCCAGAGGTCGACGCCCAAGTCGTGGCACAGGACGGCCATTTCGTTGACGAGGGCGATGTTGACGTGCCTGAAATTGGTCTCCAGCAGCTGCACGGTTTCCGCTTCGCGCAGGCCACGCGCGCGTACCACCTTGTCGGTGAGCCGGCCGTAGAAGGCGGCGGCCGACTCGGTGCAGGCCGGGGTCAGGCCGCCGATCACCTTAGGGGTGTTGGCGGGGGTGAAGTCGCGGTTGCCGGGGTCGACGCGGCTGGGGGAGTAGGCGAGGTGGAAGTCGCGGCCCGCGCGGAGGCCGGATCCCTCTTCGAGGAGGGGACGCAGGAAGTCCTCGGTGGTGCCGGGGTGCACCGGTGACTCCAGGATCACCGTCGTGTGCGGGCGCAGGTGGGCCGCGAGGGCGCGGGCGGCCGTCTCCACCTGGCTGAGGTCGAGGCCGCCGTCCGCGTCCGGGGGTGTCGGCGCGCAGATCACGGCGGTGCGTACGCGGCCGAGCTCGGCGGGGTCGGTGGCCGGCCGGAAGCCCCCCGAGAGCATCCGGCGCAGTTCGGCGGGGCTGAGGGAGCCGACCTCGGGGCCGGTCTTGAAGCCGACCGTGGCGATACCGGCGGCGACAGCGGCCTGGGCCAGGGGCAGGCCGAGAGGACCGAGTCCGATGACGGCGAGATCTGCGGGCATGGCGTGGGCCGTCCTTCCCAGTAACCGAAGCGGGACAGGTGCGCAAGCCCTGTGGACAGAACGAGCGAGCGCAATGTCAGACTAGGAGTAAATATGACCGTTATGCGGTATTGGACGGCTGTGTTTTTCGGCAGTCCTGTGATTGTTGTCCACAGGCTGGGGGCGAGTGGTGGCTGAAGTCGGGCAACCCGGTCAGAATTTGGGCAGGAGGGATACGAACCGGGCTTCGCCGAACGGGTGCGGCCGGCGCTACCGATAGCGGGAGGCAGCGGTGAGGACAGCGACACTGGGTCCGGCGCAGCGGGCCGAGGCACTGGCGGGAATGGCCGAGCGCGAACTGGACGTGCTCGTCGTGGGCGGGGGCGTGGTCGGCGCGGGCACCGCCCTGGACGCCGTGACACGCGGCCTGTCCACGGGACTGGTCGAGGCGCGCGACTGGGCGTCCGGCACATCGAGCAGGTCGAGCAAGCTCATCCACGGCGGCCTGCGCTACCTGGAGATGCTCGACTTCGCCCTCGTCCGCGAGGCCCTGAAGGAACGCGGACTGCTCCTGGAGCGGCTCGCCCCGCACCTGGTGAAGCCGGTGGCGTTCCTGTACCCGCTCCAGCACAAGGGCTGGGAGCGCCTGTACGCCGGTTCGGGCGTCGCGCTCTACGACGCGATGTCCATGGCCCGCGCGCACGGGCGGGGCCTGCCCACCCACCGCCACCTGAGCCGCCGTCACGCCCTGCGCGTGGCACCGGCACTGAAGAAGGACGCCCTGGTCGGGGCGTTGCAGTACTACGACGCCCAGATGGACGACGCCCGCTATGTGGCCACCCTGGTGCGCACGGCCTCGTCGTACGGCGCGAAAGTCGCCAACCGCGCGCGCGTGACCGGGTTCCTGCGCGAGGGCGAGCGGGTGGTCGGCGCCAAGGTGGAGGACGTCGAGGCGGGCGGCGAGTACGAGATCCGCGCCAAGCAGATCGTGAACGCCACGGGTGTGTGGACCGACGACACCCAGGCCATGGTCGGCGAGCGCGGACAGTTCCACGTGCGTGCCTCCAAGGGCATCCACCTGGTCGTCCCCAAGGACCGCATCAACTCCAGCAGCGGACTGATCCTGCGCACCGAGAAGTCCGTGCTGTTCGTCATCCCCTGGGGTCGGCACTGGATCGTCGGCACCACCGACACCGACTGGGACCTCGACAAGGCGCACCCGGCCGCGTCCAGCGCCGACATCGACTACCTCCTTGAGCATGTGAACTCGGTCCTCGCGGTGCCGCTGACCAGAGACGACGTCCAGGGTGTGTACGCGGGGCTGCGGCCCCTCCTGGCCGGCGAGTCGGACGCCACCAGCAAGCTGTCGCGCGAGCACACCGTGGCGCATCCGGTGCCGGGGCTCGTCGTCGTGGCGGGCGGCAAGTACACGACGTACCGGGTGATGGCCAAGGACGCCGTGGACGAGGCGGTGCACGGGCTCGACATGCGGGTCGCCGAGTGCGTCACCGAGGACGTGCCGCTGCTCGGCGCGGAGGGCTATCGCGCGCTGTGGAACGCGCGAGCGCGGATCGCCGCACAGACCGGCATCCACGTGGTGCGCGTGGAGCACCTGCTGAACCGTTTCGGTTCGATGGCGGAGGAGGTCCTCGACCTCATCGCCAAGGACCCCACCCTCGGCGAACCCCTCCAGGCCGCCGACGACTATCTGCGCGCCGAGGTCGTCTACGCCGCCTCGCACGAGGGCGCACGGCACCTGGACGACGTGCTGACCCGCCGCACCCGCATCTCCATCGAGACCTTCGACCGGGGCACCCGCAGCGCCCGCGAGGCCGCCGAGCTGATGGCGCCGGTGCTCGGCTGGGACAAGGACCAGATCGAGCGCGAGGTCGAGCACTACGAGAAGCGGGTGGAGGCCGAGCGGGAGTCCCAGCTCCAGCCCGACGACCTGACCGCGGACGCGGCGCGGCTGGGGGCACCGGACATCGCGCCGCTGTAGACGGACCGGAACCTCGCGGAGCGTGCCCGTCGGCTTCACTCGAACGAGTGTCGCGAGCCGGGATCTTTGTCCGGAACCCGGCCGTTCTACGAGGTGCGGGGGCAGAACTCGGCAGCGAGCAGGGCCGGTTCGAGACCGGGGTCCGCCATCTCGCTCGTGTTCACCCGGAAGGTGAGGACATGCCGGCCGTCGACGGTGGCTGCGGTGCGCACGTAGCTGCCCGAGATCCGGCCGTTGTGTCCCCACACCGTGGTGCCGCACGGAAGCCTCACCGGAAACAGCCCCATGCCGTACGAGCCGTGTGCGGTACGGGTGTTGAGCATCTCGCGCAACCAGTGCGAGGGCAGTAGTCCGCCGCCGAGCAGGGCCGAGTAGAAGCGGTTCAGATCGGCGAGCGTGGTCACCAGCTCGCCCGCGGCGCCGGCCACCCGCGGGTCGAGATCGGTGACGTCGGAGCCGTCGGTCGCGTAGGCGCGGCCGTGCGGCGTGGGAAGAGTGGTGCGGGAGCCCGGGAAGGAGGTGCCCGTCAGACGCAGCGGAGCGATGATGCGGCGCTCGGCCTCGGTGGCGTACGAGCGGCCGGTGACCTGCCGGATCACCAGGCCGAGCAGCACGTAGTTGGTGTTCGAGTAGGAGAAGCGGCCTCGATCGGCCGGAGGGTGGGTGAGCGCGATACGGACGGCCTCAAGAGGTGACACGGGGACCGTGCCCCCGGTGGTCGCGGTGAAGTCGTACAGGCCGCTGGTGTGGGTGAGCAGGGAACGGAGGGTCAGCGCGCGCCCGTCGTTGCCCGCTCCGCGCACCAGGCCCGGCAGGTGTCGCTCCACCGTGTCGGACAGGGACAGCCGGTGTTCGGCGGCCAGTTGGAGGATCACCGTCGCGATGAAGGTCTTCGTGATGCTGCCGGCGCGGAAGTGGTCGGCGCGGTCGATCCCCGTTCCGGCCTGCGCGTAGTCGGTGGCGGCCGGCGCCGAGCGGGCGCCGGACCGGTAGCTGGCCAGGAGCGCCGCGCCGGGGGCTCTGCCCCGTGCGACCAGTAGCGGGATCAGGGCGTTCGGGGTCGTTGTCGCACCGGCCCGAGAGGCGGCCGGGGACAGACAGAGGAGCGCCAAAGACACCGGAATGACCAGCAGTGTCCGAGGGGTGGGCATCGCGAACCTCCGTTCTCGGCGGTCATCCTGCCCGGCTTGGCTGTGTGACCTGCGCCGGATATCCGACGGGATGTGCGGGGGGCGCGCGACGAGGGGCCCCCTGGGCGTTGGGCACTTGTTCGGTGGGGGACAATGGAGGCTCTGTCAGGGCGGGTTGCATGAGGGGACGCATGTCGGAGGCGGAGCGGGCGGGGACATCCCGTCAGGACACTCGTCAGGACAAGAACGAGCGTCTTCTCGCCGGGCGGTACCGGTTGGGAGAAGTGCTCGGCCGCGGAGGCATGGGCACGGTGTGGCGTGCCGAGGACGAAACCCTGGGCCGGACGGTCGCCGTCAAGGAACTGCGGTTCCCGTCCAGCATCGACGAGGACGAGAAACGGCGGCTGATCACACGGACGTTGCGCGAGGCCAAGGCCATCGCGCGGATCCGCAACACCAGCGCGGTGACGGTCTTCGACGTGGTCGACGAGGACGACCGGCCGTGGATCGTCATGGAGTTGGTCGAGGGCAAGTCGCTCGCCGAGGCCATCCGGGAGGACGGCCTGCTGGAGCCGCGGCGCGCCGCGGAGGTCGGGCTCGCGATACTCGACGTCCTGCGGTCCGCGCACCGCGAGGGCATCCTCCACCGGGACGTGAAGCCGTCGAACGTGCTGATCGCCGAGGACGGCCGGGTCGTGCTCACCGACTTCGGCATCGCACAGGTCGAGGGCGACCCGTCGATCACCTCCACCGGCATGCTCGTCGGCGCGCCCTCGTACATCTCCCCGGAGCGGGCCCGCGGGCACAAGCCGGGCCCTGCGGCCGACATGTGGTCGCTCGGCGGCCTGCTCTACGCGTCGGTCGAGGGCGCACCGCCGTACGACAAGGGTTCCGCCATCGCCACGCTCACCGCGGTGATGACCGAGCCGCTGGAGGAGCCGAAGAACGCCGGGCCGCTGAAGGACGTCATCTACGGCCTGCTCAACAAGGACCCCGCCCAGCGTCTCGACGACGCCGGTGCCCGGGCGATGCTCAACGCGGTGATCCACGCGCCCGAGCCCAAGGCCGAGCCGGAGCCGGTACCTCCGGTGGACGCGACGACGGTGGTGCCGCTGCCCGCGCAGCCGGGACCCGGTGGCAAGAAGAGCGGCGGCGGGAGTTCGGCGGGGGCCGAGCGGTTGCGCGGGGCGTTCCGGTCGATGCGGAAGGCCGCGGGCGGTTCGGCGGCAGCCGGGGCGGCGACTTCGGCGGCCGCGGGGACGAGTGTGGCTGACGCGGGGTCAACTCCCGCTGTCGGCAAGCCGGGTGGCTCGCCCGGCTCAAGTGCGAGTGCCGGTGCGGCTGTTGCCGGTACTTCGGAAGCCGGTGACTCCAGCGGTGCGAAGGACGCGGCTGCTGCTGGTGCGGCTGCCGCGGGGACCGCGGGTTCCGGGGCCGGCGGTTCAGGCGCTGGCGCCGGCGCTGCCGAACCTCGGACCCCCGGTGTGCCTTCGGCTCGGTCCGGGAGCGGGAGCGCTTCCGGTGCGGTGAACCGCGCCGAGACATCAGCCGGTGCGGCGGCGAAGGCCGAGGCGCCGGACGCGGGTACGCGTGACCTGGGTGCCCAGGCGTCGGGTGCCCAGGTGCCGGGGCTGCGGGAGACCGGGCTGCGGGATTCCGGTGCCAAGGATTCCGGTGCCAAGGACCCCGGTGCGACGCATGAGGTGGGTGCGCGGGGGGCCAACTCGGGTTCGGGCGGGCGGAGTTCGGGGTGGCCCGTGATGACGCCGCCGGATCTGCCGCCGCGGACCGTGCCGAGGGCGCCGCTCAGCGATGTGGTGCCGAAGCGCACCCTGGTGATCATCGCGGTGGTCGTCGTGCTCGCGGTGATCGGTGCCGTGCTGGCGCTCACGCTCGGCGGCGGTGACGGCAGCGGCTCGAAGGGGTCGAAGAAGAACGACGGTGGCAAGGCGGTCGCCAGCGCGAGCGCGAGTGCGAGCGGTGGAACCGACACCAAGAAGGACGACAACGACACCGCGAGCACGGGCGGTGCGCAGACCGACTCCTCGTCGACGGCGTCGGCTTCGGGCGGTACGTCGACGTCCACCGGTACGAACGCGTCCGGCGGCAGCGGTGACGAGACCGACGGCTCCTCCGGTGGCGCCGCGGTCGTGAAGACGTACACCGGAGGCCAGGGGTTCTCCATAGGCCTGCCCGCCGGATGGTCGTACCAGTCGACGGACTCCGCCGGAGTCAGGCTGGTCGGCCCCGACGGGCAGAAACTGCTGATCGCCTGGACCAGTACGCCGAAGAGCAATCCGGTGGCGGACTGGGAGAACCAGGAGCAGTACATGACACGCTCCGGGTACACGCGGATCCGGATAGAGAAGGTGGACTACCGGAGCTGGAACACGGCCGACTGGGAGTTCACCTACACGGACGGCGGGACGAAGTACCGGACTATCGACCGCGGATTCGTCGTCAACAGTCATCTCGGTTATGCGCTCATGTACACCGCGAAAGCGGCCAATTGGGACAGCGAGCTGCGTAAGGACACCTGGACGACACTGACGAAGACGTTCGAACCGAAGTCGTGAGGCGGGTGGGTCCGGGTTTGGCGCGCCAGATCCGTCAACCCCTCTTTGTGGGTTGCCTCCGGCACGTATCGTGAGTGGTTGCGGACCGTACGCATCCAGGTATGCAGGCGGAACGGGGCGCAAGGCGAACGGAATTGACCAACCGGGCGGCCGGGGGAGGCAACGTGGACGACTATGCGGGTCGGGTGCTCGCCGACCGCTACCGCCTGCCGCTGCCCCCCTCCGACGAGTACGAACTCACCGAGACCCGGGCCTTCGACACCTACAGCGGGCAGGAAGTCCTGGTACGCCAGGTGCCGTTGCCTGAGGTCGTCGAGGCGGAGGTGCTCGGCGAGGACGGGCTGCCCGACGGGTTCACGGCCCGCGACCGGGGCGCACGACGGCCGACCGCGGCGGCGCGCACCGCCACGCGGCGGCCCACCGATCCGGCGGTACGGCGTGCGGTCGAGGCCGCGCAGGCCGCGGCGCGCATCCCTGATCACCCCCGGCTGGACCAGGTCTTCGACGTGTTCGCCGAGGGCGGTTCGCTGTGGATAGTGAGCGAACTGGTGTCCGCCCAGCCGTTGTCCGCGCTGCTCGTCGAGAAGCCGCTGTCGCCGTACCGGGCGGCCGAGGTCGCCGCCGACGTGCTGATGGCGCTGCGGGTGCTGCACGCGCACGGCTGGGTGCACCGGAACATCACCGCGCGCACGGTACTGGTCTGCGACGACGGCCGCGTGATGCTGACCGGCCTCGCGGTCGGCGCGGCGGAGGAGGCACTGTGCGGCTACGACCCGGTGCCACCGCAGGACGGCGAGCCCGAGGGCGGCGGCGGCCACCCCGGCGACCCCGGCGACCCCGGACAGCACGGACACCCTGGACAGCACGGTGGCGCTATCGCTCCGCCAACTCCCCGAGTTCCTACGGGTTCTACGGCACCCGCCGCTTCCGCGGCCCCTGCGATCCCTGCGATCCCTGGTGAAAGCCGTGCCGTGAGTCCCGCCGGTGTGGACCCCGAGGCCGCTCGGCGGGCGGCCATCGAGGCCAGGGCTGCCGGAGGGCTGCCCGGAGTCGGGGCGGAGAGCGGTGGCGGGAGCGGGACGTCGGCCGCGTTGGCCCGCAGGGAAGTCGACACCGGCGGTGACGTCCGGGCCGCGCGGGCCGGGGCCATCGCCGCGTACCGGGCGGGAGCGCGTGCCGCGGCCCGGGTGCAGGAGGCCCAGCAGCCGGGACGGCCCGCGTTGCCCGGTGCCCGGCCCGCCGCCGAGGGCGAGAACGGCGGGGCGTGGACGGGCGGTTCGGCCGCGCTGCCGTCGGCGCAGCCGCCGTACGCCGGTGGCCATGGGGTGGAGCGTACGGAGCACACGGACCACACGGACCACACGGGCGGCAGTAAGCCGCCGCCGGGGCAGATCGCCGATCCTTACGGCGTCCGCAACACCTCCTCCTGGCACGGCGCCGCGCCGCGCCCCGGCGCGCCGTCACCGGTGGACGCGTTCACCGGTGCGGACACCTCGGTCCATGGCGACCGTACGGGCACCGGTCGGCCCAACACGGGGCCCACGGGCGCCCCTTACCTCCCCGGCCAGCCCCCTGCCGGTACCGGCGGCCCGCACGCCCCCGGCCTCGGCAAGCCCGTCGCCGCTCCCGCCGACTCCCCCCAGCCCCACCCCTACGCACGGCCTCAAACCCCTGCCCGCTGGGACGAGTTGGCCGCCGCAGGTGCTCTCGTCCGGCGCGGGCCCGCGACCGCGTTGGCGGCCGAGCGGGCCCGGCAGGTGCGGATGACCGTGGTGGGGCCCGTCACCGAGCGGTGGGCGCCCGAGCAGGCCGTACCGGTGCACGAGAACTGGCAGTTGGCCGCGCCGATCGGTCCGGCCACCGACCTGTGGGCGCTCGGCGCGCTGCTCTTCCGGGCCGTACAGGGGCACGCGCCCTATCCGGAGGAGGCGACCGCCGAGCTGGTGCAGCTCGTGTGCGCGGAGCCGCCCGCCTTCGCGGAGGAGTGCGGGCCGCTGCGGCCGGTCGTGGAGTCGCTGCTGCGGCAGGACCCGACCGAGCGGCTGGACTTCGAGGAACTGCGGGGCTGGCTACGGTCGTTGGTGCGCTCCGCGCCCGAGCCCGAGGCCGGTGCGCATGTCGTCGCCACTCCGCCGACCGACCCGAGGCGGCTGCCGATCGTGCGGCGGCGCGGCGAGTTGGTGCGCAGGCGGCGGGCCGGGCTGCCCGCGACCAGTCCGCACGGGCGGCACAAGCGGGCCAAGGAGGAGGTCGGCGGGTCGCCGCGCAGACTGGGCCGGACCCTTCTGGTGCTCATCTTCCTGCTGCTGGCCGGCGCGGTCGCCTACGCGATGCTCTTCCTGCCCAAGTCCGGGGAGGACACGGGCGCGGGGCAGGGGGACAGGACGGGAACGGCGGGAGATGCCAGTCCGGCGCCCGGTCAGTCCTCGGCCCAGGCGAGCAGTCAGCCGCAGCCCGACCAGACCTCACCCGAGGCCTCCGCCTCCTCCTCCACTTCCTCCTCGGCTTCCAACACCCCTTCGCAGCCCGCCGGTTCGGACGTCGCCGACGGTTTCGAGCTGCGCACGGACTCCGCGGGGTTCCAGGTCGCCGTCGCCAAGGGCTGGACCCGTACGCCGAAGAACGGCAGCGGCCAAGTGGTCTACTCCCACGGCGACTTCGAGCTGATCGTGGTGGCGGGACGGGACAGCGCGGCGAAGTACGGCAGCGACCCGATGGTCTACCAGCGGGACACGGAGCGCGAGTTGCAGCCCTACCGCGACTCCAGCTGGGCCACCGCGACCGGCCTGCGGACCATCACGGTGGGCGGAAAGACCATGGCCGAGGGGCAGTTCACCTGGACGGACAGCCAGGGCGGTGACCTGTTCGTACGCAACATGGCGTTCCTCATCGACGGCCGCTACCACATCGTGCAGGTGCGCGGCCCGGAGGCCCAACGGGACGAGGTGACACGGCTGTACGAGCAGGCGTCGTCGACCTACCAGTACACCGGCTGACCCGCGGAGGCGGCGCGCCGGAGCCAAATGGTTCCCGTTCGGGCGCAGAAGCGACAACCGTCACAGTGCGGTCTCCTTGGTACCCCGCTGGTTCCATGGCGGAGGCCCGGTCCTTACGCTGAGCCTGTCAAGAGCATTGCGGGGCAACGTGAATCAGATGCAGGGCCTGCTCCTCGCGGGGCGCTATCGGCTGGCCGAATCGATCGGCAGCGGCGGCATGGGCCGGGTGTGGCGTGCGCACGACGAGGTGCTGCACCGGGCCGTCGCCATCAAGGAGTTGACGGCCGCGCTCTACGTGTCCGAGAGCGACCAGCCGAGACTGCTGGCGCGCACCCGCGCCGAGGCGCGCGCCGCCGCGCGCATCAACCACTCCGCCGTCGTCACCGTGCACGACGTCCTCGAACACGACGGTCGCCCGTGGATCGTCATGGAGCTGGTCGAGGGCAACTCGCTCGCCGACGAGGTCAAGGAACAGGGCCGCATCGAGCCGGCCGAGGCCGCGCGCATCGGCATGTGGGTGCTCCGTGCCCTGCGCGCCGCGCACGCCGCCGGTGTCCTGCACCGTGACGTCAAGCCCGGCAACGTACTGCTCGGGCAGGACGGGCGGGTGCTGCTCACCGACTTCGGCATCGCGCAGATCGAGGGCGACAGCACCATCACGCGGACCGGCGAGGTCGTCGGGTCCGTCGACTACCTCGCCCCCGAGCGCGTCCGCGGCGCCGACCCGGGACCGTCCTCCGACCTGTGGGCGCTGGGCGCCACGCTGTACACGGCCGTTGAGGGCAGGTCGCCGTTCCGCCGCACCTCGCCGCTGTCCACCATGCAGGCCGTCGTCGAGGAGGAGGCCGGCGAACTGCGGTACGCCGGTCCGCTCGCGCCCGTCATCGCCGCGCTGCTGAACAAGGACCCCGATCTGCGGCCGGACGCGGACCAGACCGAGCAGATGCTCGCCGAGGCCGCCGAGGGACGACGACCGCGGTCGGCGGAGGAGTGGCTGCCGACGCAGCGGGTCGGCTCGCGGGCGGAGAGTTTCACGGACACGCCCGGCACCGGCGCGACGCCGTACCCCGGCACGGGTCCGACGCCGTATCCCGGCACCGGCGCGCCGTCGTACGCGGGTACGGGCGCGCCGTCGTACGCGTCGGCGACGGGGTCCACGTACCAACAGGCGCCGCCCGTCTCCCTCGTGGGGCTCGGTGCCGCCGCGCCCGCTCCGCCGAAGCGCCGCCGGTTCCGTTCGGTCGTCCTGGTGGTCGTCCTCGCCGCGCTCGTCGGCGGTGGTACGGCGCTGGGGCTACAGAAGTGGCACCAGGACCGGGACCAGGGCGGCACCCCGTCGACGTCGGCCTCGCAGAGCCCCACAGGGGGCGCCTCGACCGCGCCGCAGAACTCGAATCCCGCCAACTGGCAGACCCACACCGACCCCTTGGGCTTCGAGATATCGCTCCCCAAGGGCTGGGTGCGGAAGCCCTATGTCTCCGACAACAAGGGCGGCGAGACCACGGACATCCAGCAGGTCGACTACACGCCCGACGACGGCGAGCACTTCGTCCGTATCGCCATCGACCCCACCCCGGACTTCCCCACCGCGAACGCCCACCAACTGGACCTGGAAATACAGCTCCGGCGGCTGGTCGACTACAACAGGGTGACCCTCCAGGCGAACATCTTCCGCGACCGTCCGGGCTCCGTGTGGGACTACACCTGGACCGCGCAGGCGAAGGACACGCCCTTCCCGGGGCCGCGGCGGGCCATCGAGGAGACGTACACGTCCCGTGACGGGATCGAGTACGCGATCTACATGTCCTCGCCGGCCGCGGACTGGGCGACGACCAGCCAACAGTTCAAGTCGGTCCTACAGAGCTGGAGTCCCAACTCGGGCTGACCGCTTCCGGTTGCGTCATGATGGTGCGCATGGGGACCGAGGGGGACAACGTCCGGGTGATCGCCGGGCGTTACCGACTGGAGAAGCGGCTCGGGCGCGGCGGCATGGGCGTCGTGTGGCGGGCGACCGACCAACTGCTGGGCCGGCAGGTCGCCGTCAAGGAGATCGCCCAGGACGACTCGCTCTCCGAGGAGGAGGCCAGGCAGCACCGAGACCGGACGCTGCGCGAGGCGCGGGCGGTCGCGCAGTTGCGGCATCCGCACATCATCGTCGTGCACGACGTCGTCGAGCAGGACGAACGGCCGTACATCGTCATGGAGTTGATCGACGGCGGCTCGCTCGCCGACCGGATCTCCACGCACGGTCCGGTCGACGCCGCCGAGGCCGCCCGGATCGGCATCGCCCTCCTCGGCGCGCTGCGCACGGCGCACGCGGCGGGCGTCCTGCACCGGGACATCAAACCGGCGAACGTGCTGCTGGACACCACGGCAGACGGGCCGGACCCTGACCGGACCGCCTCCGACGAGGCCGAGGCCGAGGCCGCCCGGGTCGTCCTGACCGACTTCGGCATCGCGCAGGTCGCGGGCGCCACGACGCTCACCGAGAACGGCGCGTTCGTCGGCTCGCCCGAGTACACCGCGCCGGAGCGGATGTCCGGGGCGCGGACCGGTCCCGCGTCCGACCTGTGGTCCCTCGGTGCGCTGCTGTGCACGGTGCTGAGCGGTGAATCGCCGTTCCGGCGCGACTCGTTGGGCGGCATCCTGCACGCCGTCGTCTTCGACGAGATCCGGCCACCCGAGGAGGTCCGGCCGCTGCTGCCCGTCGTACGGGGACTGCTGGAACGCGATCCGGAACGACGGCTGGAGGCGGCGGAGGCCGAGCGGATGCTGCGCGCCTTCCTGAAGACGGGGCGCACTCCGCAGGCGGCGGCCGGGGGTGCCGCGCACTCCACGCCCGGTTATACGCCGACCCAAAGGGACGTTCCGCTGCGGGAGTTGGCGCCACCCGAGCCGTCGACACCGTCGCCCACACCCGCCGTCACGGAGGTGCCGCCCCCTCGGCGTTCCACCCGCGGTGTCCTCGTGGCCGCGTTGCTGGTCGCGGCGATGGCCGGTGCCGGGGTGTCGGCGGCGGCGCTGCTGATGCGCGGGGATGACGACAAGGGGGGTGCCACGCCGGTGAGTTCGGCGCCGTTGACCTCCACGAGTGCCGGTACCTCATCACCTTCCTCTTCCTCTTCCTCGACTCCCTCGACTCCCTCGAAGAGCCCCGACGCCCCCAACACCCCTACCGCGCCCTCCGGTTACCGCGTCGCCCACGACCCCGACGGCTTCGCGCTCGCCGTACCGGAGGACTTCGTGCGCGTCCCGCAGGGCGAGCGGATCTTCTACATGTCGCCGAGGGAGACCTTCCGGCTCGGCATCAGGATGTCCGACCCCGCGACGGGCGGCCCGCTCGCGGTGATGAAGAGCGCGGCGGCCAAGGGGGCGCACACGAACCCCGGTTACCACGACGGCAAGGTCACCGACACCACCCACTACGGACACCCCGCCGCGCTCTGGGAGTTCACCTGGAACGGCTTCAGCACGGCGGAGGGGCCCCGGCACACCTACGACCTGTGCTGGGAGGAGGGCGGTCGGCTGTACGACGTGTGGGTGTCGGCGCCGGTCGGGAAGGTGCGGGAGGCGAAGGAGTACTTCGACGTCGCGCTGGACACGTTCGTACCGGAGCAAAAGGGAGATAGGTGACCGTTCGAGTCACGGGTGTGTGACCGGAATGCGTTCCCTGTGGATACGGGAGCGGTCGCCGCGATATGGATGGACCCATGAGCAGCGACGGGGGATGGGGCGGCGGGTCCGACGACACGACGAGTTTTGTTCTGCAACCACCGAGACCGAAGGTGCCGCAGCCCTCGCGGGACGGTGGCACCGAACGTCTGATCGCCGGGCGCTACCGGCTGCTCGCCAAGCTCGGGCACGGCGGTATGGGCACGGTGTGGCGGGCCCGGGACGAGACGATGGACCGCGAGGTCGCCGTCAAGGAACCCCGCGTCCCGGACAATCTTCCCGAACGCGAACGTGACAACGCGTTCGAACGGATGCGTCGCGAGGCGCGCGCGGCGGCCCGGCTCGACCACCCGGCCGTCGTGACCGTGCACGATGTGGCCGTCGTCGACGGCCGCCCGTGGATCGTGATGGAGCTGGTGACCGGCCGCTCGCTGGGCGAGGTGCTCCAGGAGGGCACCCTCGGCGCGCGCGACGCGGCCCGGATCGGCCTCCAGGTGCTGGGCGCCCTCGAAGCCGCGCACGCGGCGGGTGTCCTGCACCGTGACGTCAAGCCGGACAACGTCCTGCTCGGCCGCCACGACCGGGTCGTGCTGACCGACTTCGGGATAGCCCAGATCGAGGGCGAGACCAACCTGACCGACACCGGCGGCTTCGTCGGCTCGCCCGAATACATCGCGCCGGAACGGGTGTTGGGCCAGCGACCGGGCCCCGCCTCCGACCTGTGGTCGCTCGGCGTGGTCCTGTACGCGGCGACGGAGGGCGTCTCCCCGTTCCGCCGCAGCAACACCCCCGCCACTCTCCAGTCGGTTCTCAACTCCGTGCCCGCGCCGCCGGTTTCGGCGCCGGGCCCGCTCGCCGACCTCATCACCGCGCTGCTCGCCAAGGACCCGTCGAGTCGCCCGAACGCGGTCCGGGTGCGCGCCGTACTAGAATCGGTGGCGAACCCGCCGACTCCGGCGTCGACGCAGGAGGTGCGGCACCAGGAGGTGGGGTACGTCCAACGGCCCGCGGGAAAACGCCGGTTGGGCCGCAAGGCGTGGTTCGGGCTCGGTGCCGTGGTCGTCGCGGCGGCGGTGGCGGGCGGGTATGTGCTGATCGCCGATCCCTTCGCGGGGCCGCTGCCGGACGGCTGGAAGAAGCACCACGAGTCCGATGTGGCCGCGACGCTCGCGGTCCCGGCCGCGTACAAGCGGACCACCCCCGACCGCACTTCGGACAAGAGCCACTGGGTCACGTACACCGACCCGAGCGGCAGCATCTGGGTCTTCCTGAGCCTCGACAAGAAGGCCGAGGACACCAACGGCTACATCAAGGACTCGGCAGCGGCCGAAATGTACTCGGACAACGGCGACTTCAAGACCAACGGCAGTGTCGACCTCGACATGGGGAAGGCCGCGGAGACCGTCCCGAAGCCGACCGGCACCTACCAGGGCGAACCGTCCGCCGAGAACACGGTCGTCTACGACTCCGACGACGCCCAGAACCCGCTCCCCCGCGAGCTGCGGATCCTCTACTACAAGACCTCCGCCGGGGACATGTACCGGCTCACGATCAGCTACCCGGGCAAGGGCGACTTCACGGCCCGTGGCCGCGAGGTGGCCAAGGCGGCGATCGCCAACCTGGACGTCGACAGCCTGTGAGCGGTGCCGCGACGGCGATCAATTCCGTTGTCAGTGGCGGCAGTTAAGGTCATTCTCTCTTTACCGTTTCTTGGGAGGGGATCGACTTGAGGACGTCCGACTGGAGACGCGCCGGGGTGACCTGCGCGACCCTGGCACTGACCACCGCCGCACTGACCGGAGTTGCGACGGCGGCCGACGACACCGAGGCGCCACAGGCACCCGTCGTCTCGTCGGCGGAGTACCCGGACGACGACAACTGGTATGACGGGGTGGGCAGTTACGGCACGTTCGTCATCGACTCGGCGTCCGACGACGTGGTGTCGTACCGCTACGAGTGGATGGGCGAGGCGCCGGAGACCCTCAAGGCGGCCGAGCCCGGAGCTGCGGTCTCCCTGCGCCGGCTGCCGCAGACAAACGGCCCGACGTACCTCTACGCCCAGGCGATCGACGCCGCGGGGAACGTCAGCGCCCGGACGACCTACTTCATCCTGGTCAAGGCGGGCCGGGCCGCGGTCACCCACTGGGACCCGCAGCACGACTCCGGCGCGGACACCGGCACCGGCGTCACCCCCGACGCGCAGGGCCCCACCGGGACGAGCGTCACCTCCGCCGCCCGGTTCGACGGCACGGACGAGGCGTACGCCACGCTCGACTCCCCGGTGGACACGGCGAAGATCTTCTCGGTCGGCGCCTGGGTCCGCCCGGACGCGCTCGACGCCGACATGACCGCCGTCGGCCGGACCGGCTTCTCCCTCGGTACGACGACCAACTCCCCGGGCTCCACGCCCACTTGGTCCTTCGCGCTCCCCACGGCGAGCGGCGGTTCGGTCCACCTCACCGGCGGCTCCCCCGAGCGGGGCGAGTGGGCCCATCTCGTCGGCGTGTACGACGCCGAGCAGCACACGGCCCGCCTCTACGTCGACGGCGACCTCGTCGCGACGGACGGGAACACCGTCGCGGCCGGTGGCACGGGCCCCCTGCGGCTCGGCTCCGCAGGGGAAACCGAGAGCACTGAGAGCACTCAGGGCACGGAGGGCACCGCCCACTGGCACGGTCTGCTCACCGACGTGAACGTCTGGGACCGCGTCTACGTCCCGAAGGAGATCACGGCCGCCGCCACCCGCACCCCGCAACGCCAGGGCTACTGGGACCTGGAGACGGCGTCCGGCGGCAGCAGCCCCGAGTACGCGGGCGGTGAACCGCTCACCCTGGCGGGCGACGCGTCGATCCACACGGCCACCGACGACTGCGACGTGAACCCCGACTGCACCCCGGCGCAGTACCCCCTGGTGGGCTCCGGCGACCTCCTCCTGGACGGCGACGGCGACTACGCCACCACACCGGACGCGGTCCGCCCGACCGACGCGGGCTTCTCCGTGACGACCCACGTCCGCATCGACGGGGACACGGCCACGCACGACATGACGCTGCTGTCCCAACCCGGCGAGCACACCAGCCTGTTCACCCTGCGCTATGTCGCGGCCTCCCGGTCCTGGCAGGCCGTGGTCGCCCACGAGGACAGCGCCGACGCGCCGACCACCACGGTCACCGCACCCGCCTCGCCGTTCGGGTCGGGGGAGGACGAGTTCCTCGCGGTGGTCTACGACGAGAGGACGGACCAACTCCGCCTGTACGTCGACGACATCTACGTCTCCGACTCCGCGAGCGTGACGGGCAGGAACACCTGGACCCCCACCGGCGACCTCCAGATCGGCAGGAGCGTCACCGGGGGCACCGGGACGGACTACCTGACCGGTGAGCTGGACGAGGTCCACACCTACGCCGGCGTGCTGGACCAGACTTGGCTGGCGATGCTGCGTGCGGGCGGCGTGGACGTCTGACCGGGCGCCTGTGGAAGGGGAGTTGGCGGTGGGGACACCGGAGACGGCGAGTCACGAGGACCTGGCGGTCGCGAGCGTCCGCGCGCTCGCCGACCGAGGTCTGCCGCAGGACGTGCTCGCCGTGCACGCGGCCTGCCGCCACTTCTCCGTCATCGAACTCGAACAGCTCGGACTGCGGGACGCGGCCCCGGAGTTCGACCTCTCCGGCCTCCGGGACCGGCTGGAGGGCGTGGTCTGGACGAGCGACGAGGAGTTCGCGGCACACGGCCTCGACGCGCGGGAGACCGCCGAGCTACGGCGGTGGGCCCTGGAGTGGGAGTCCGACCTGGGGCTGCGACTGGCGGAGGAGTACGACGATCCCGACGGCGACTAGAGCCGGGCCGTTCCCGATTCCCGGTACTTCCCCGGCGTCACCCCGAACTCCCTGCTGAACGCGTGCGACAGGGCATACGGGCTCCCATATCCCGCCTCGCGGGCCACAGTTGCCAGCGAGGCGTCCGTGTCCCGCAGGCGGGTCGCCGCCAACGTCAGCCGCCACCACGTCAGATACGCCATCGGTGCCCGCCCCACCAGCGCGGTGAACCGGCGGGCCAGCGTCGCCCGGGACACACCCGCCGCCGCGGCCAGCCGGTCGTTGGTCCAGGGCGCGGCCGGGTCGGAGTGCAGTGCCCGCAGCGCGGCCGTGGTCACCGGATCGCTCAGCACGGACGGCCAACTGCCCGTCTCCGCCTCGGACATCCACGCCCGCACCATGTAGATCAGCAGCAGGTCGAGCAGGCTCGGCAGCGCCAGGCAGGCCCCCGGCCGCCGTTCGTCCAACTCCTGCGCCAACAGGTCAACCGCCGCCCGGAGTTCGGGGTGATGGCCGACCCGGTTCGGCAGATGGACCACCTCGGGCAGCTCCGCCATCAGCGGATGCGTACGGCTCCGGTCCAGCCGGTACTTCCCGCACAACAGCTCCACCTCGGGCCCGTCCCCGACCGGGCGGCGCATCTCCTCGAACGGCACCGCCCGCGCTGCGTCCCCGGACGGGTCCGCCAGCACATGCCCGGCTCCGTGCGGCAGCAGTACGACGTCCCCGGCGCCCAGCGCCACCGGCTCGCCGCCCCCGTCGGGCACCAGCCGACAGCTCCCCGCGAGCACGACATGGAACCCCGCACCCTCGTAGGGTGCCAGCCGAGTGGACCAACTCCCGCCCACCCGAAGCCGGTTGGAGGACGGCTGCCCGGTCCGCACGGCGGAGATCGCGTCGCTCACCACATCCATACGGCCACCCTACGGCAGGGGCGCGCCGGTGAGCCGTATGCGTATCAGGATGAGCGCATCTCGCATTGAGACACTCACCCTTGGCCTCCTAGGCTCATTTCCATGACCGATGACAACGCACAGACCATCATGATCGGGGACGTCGAAGTCGTCCGAGTCGTCGAGTGGGAGAGGCCCTACGTGCCTGTCCGAACCCTCGTCCCGGACCTGCCGCCCGAAGCCTGGCCGGACGACCACGACACGCCCGCGGTCGTGGCACTCCAGACCTGGGTGCTGCGCAGCGCCGGGCGGACCGTGCTCGTGGACACCGGCGTCGGCAACGGCCGTGAGCGGCCCGGCAATCCGCTGTTCCACATGAGCCAGGGCGACCTGCCGGGACGGCTGGCACGGGCCGGCGTACGACCGGAGGACGTCGACGTCGTCGTCAACACCCACATCCACGGCGACCACGTCGGCTGGAACACCCATGACGTGGACGGGAGTTGGGAACCGCTGTTCCCCAACGCGAGCTATCTCCTCCCCGCCGCCGACGACTTCCACTTCGGCCCCGGGAACCACTACGGCGGCGCGGTACGGCCCGACGACCGCCTGACCTACGAGGACAGCGTCGCGCCCGTGCACCGCGCCGGTCTTGCCACCCTGTGGGACGGCACCCACCGCGTCGACGAGCACCTCACGCTGGAGTCGGCGCCCGGACACACCCCCGGTTCCGCCGTCCTGCGGGTCGCCTCCGGCGGTGAACGGGCCGTGTTCGTCGGGGACTTGCTGCACAGCCCGGTCCAGATCGCGCATCCCGAGTGCAGCAGCTGCTTCTGCCTCGATCCCCGGCAGGCCGCCGCGAGCCGCCGACGCGTGCTCGAACGGGCCGCAGACGAAGGGGAGTTGGTGATTCCGGCGCACTTCGGCGGGACCGGGGTCGCGGAGGTGCGGCGGGCGGGCGACACGCTGGTGCTCGGGAAGTAGGACGCGCGTCGACAAGGCCGTATCCGGCACGGTACTGATGGGGCATGAGCGAAGTCGGCGAACAGGTGCGCGACGGACGGCTGGTCGGCGGTCGCTACCGGCTGCTCGAACGGATCGGTTCCGGCGGCATGGGCACCGTATGGCGGGCCTTCGACGAACTCGTGGACCGTGAAGTCGCCGTCAAGCAGCCGCGGTTGCCCGGCGACCCGGAGGACGAGGAGTTCCAGCGCGCCGCCCACCGGCTCTACCGCGAGGCCCGCGCCGCCGCCCGGGTCGACCACCCCTCCGCCGTCGCGATCCACGACGTCGTCATCGAGGACGACCAACTCCCTTGGATCGTCATGGAGTTGGTGCGCGGCGAGTCCCTGCACGAACTGCTCAGACGCGGACGCCTCACCCCCGCCGAGTCCGCGCGCATCGGCCGCGCCGTCCTCGGCGCCCTGAGCGCCGCGCACGCCGTGGGGATCGTGCACCGTGACGTGAAGCCCGCCAACGTCCTGCTCGGTCCCCACGACCGCGTCGTCCTCACCGACTTCGGCATCGCGCACATCCAGGGCGAGGAATCCCTCACCGCCAGCGGGGAGTTCGTCGGCTCACTCGAATTCATCGCCCCCGAGCGCATGTCGGGCACCGGCGCCGGACCGGCCTCCGACCTGTGGTCCCTCGGCGTACTCCTGTACGCGGCCGTCGAGGGCGCGTCCCCCTTCCGCCGTACGACCGTGGAGTCCACGCTCGGCGCGATCCTGGCCGGCGACCCGCCCGAGCCGACCCGGGCGGGTCCTCTCGGACCGCTGCTCGTACGGATGTTGGCCCGGGACCCGGAGGAACGGCCGGGGGCGGAGGAGGTCGGCGCGGTACTGGAAGCGGTGGCCGCGGGGAAGGACGTACCGGAGCCGGCGGTCTCCACGGAGCCCGAAGAGGCGGCCACGGCCCCCGATGCCGTACCGGAACCCGAACCCGAACCCAGCCCAGAAGCCAGGCCCAAGTCCCCTCCTCGGCGCACCTTTCTCATCACCCTCGGGGTACTACTCGTGGCGGGCCTCGTCCTCGGCACGCTCCTGGAGCGAGTCCTCGGCAAGGACTCGGACTCCTGGACCGCCCACCAGCGGGACGGTATGCGGGCGACCCTTTTCCTCCCGCCCCAGTACCAGCTCCTGGAGACACAGGCGGCAGCCGGCAGCCGCACGGTCACCTACGGCACCGGCGCCCTCCGCGTCCGCCTCACCGAATGGGACAAGGCCGCCGAAGCGCCCCTCGCCGAAGCGCACATCCTGGGCCGGGGCACGTCCAACCCGCAGTACACCCGCACCGGCTTCCGCGGGAACAAGGACGCGGTCCTCGCCGACACCACCTACGCGCAGTCGGGCGTCCCCACCCGCGCCATGGCCCTGATCGTCCGCACCGCCGACCAGCGCATGTACGAACTGCGCGTGGACATGCCCAAGGGCACACCGGCGGAGAAGGAGGGCACCGCGCTCTTCAAGGGCGCCCGCGCCCGGCTCACCCTTCCGGGAAACTGACCCGGCGGCGCCCGGCCGGTGATCATCCCCGCACAACGCCCTGATCAGCGCATTCGTTGCCAGTGATCGCTGGCGCGGTGTGAGCGCCCGGTGAATCCCGATTACCGACGGGTACCCAAACCCTCCGTGGCGGCATACCCTGCCGCACATGACGGACTCGCAGGCCCCGGAAAAGACCGGTACGGAAACGACGACCGGCACGAACCCCCTCGCGCCGACCCCCACAGGCGCCCGTACCGCCGCCGATGTGGTCACCCCGGAGCTGGTCGCCCAGCTCACGAAGGGGGTGGCCGGTTCCGGGCGGACCGCCAACCACACGCCGTTCACCGGCGAGAAGCTCGCCGACCTGCCCGAGTCCACCCCCGAGGACGTGGCGAAGGCCTTCGACGCGGCCCGCGCCGCACAGGCCCTGTGGGTGCGGACGCCGGTACGGGAGCGCGCGGCCGTTCTGCTGCGCTTCCACGATCTCGTCCTCGCCCGCCAGGCCGAGGTCCTCGACCTGATCCAGCTGGAGACCGGCAAGGCACGGCTGCACGCGCACGAGGAGGTGCAGGCCGTCGCCGTCGCGGCCCGCCACTACGGCCGCAAGGCCCCCGCCTACCTCCGCCCCAAGCGCCACACCGGCGCCGTCCCGACCCTCACCAAGGTCACCGAACTCCGGCACCCGCGCGGGGTAGTTGGCCAGATCGCCCCCTGGAACTACCCGCTCGAACTCTCCGTAGGCGACGCCCTCCCGGCCTTCGTCGCGGGCAACGCGGTCGTCATGAAGCCGGACACCGAGACCTGCCTGACCGCCCTCTGGGCCCGTGACCTCCTCATCGAGGCCGGTCTGCCCGCCGACGTCTTCCAGGTCGTCCTGGGCGAGGGCCCGGTCGTCGGCCCCGAGGTCGTCAAGCACGCCGACTACGTCTCCTTCACCGGCTCCACCCGCACCGGCCGCGAGGTCGCGCAGGGCGCGGCGGCCCGGCTGGTCGGCGTCTCCCTCGAACTCGGCGGAAAGAACGCCATGTTGGTCCTGGAGGACGCCGACCTCGACAAGGCGGCGGCGGGCGCGGTCCGCGCCTGCTTCTCCTCCGCCGGTCAACTCTGCATCTCCATCGAGCGGTTGTACGTCCACGAGTCGATCGCCGACGCCTTCCTGGAGCGCTTCGCCGCTCGCACCAAGGCCATGCGCCTCGGCACGTCCCTCGCGTACGGCGCCGACATGGGATCCCTGGTGGGGGAGCGCCAGTTGGAGACGGTGACGCGCCATGTGGAGGAGGCCGTGGCCAAGGGCGCGAAGGTCGTCGCGGGCGGAGTCGCCCGCCCGGACATCGGCCCGTACTTCTTCGAACCGACCATCCTCGACGGCGTCGAGGCCCCCATGTCGGTGTGCGGCGAGGAGACCTTCGGCCCGGTCGTCTCCATCTACCGCTTCAAGACCGAGGACGAGGCGGTCGAAGCGGCCAACTCCACGTCCTACGGCCTCAATTCCTCGGTCTGGACGAAGGACGGCCGCCGTGGCCGCGCCGTCGCCGCCCGTCTGCGCACCGGCACGGTCAACGTCAACGAGGGCTACGCCTCCGCCTACGGCAGCGTCCAGTCCCCCATGGGCGGCATGAAGGACTCCGGCCTCGGCCGCCGCCACGGCTCCGAGGGCATCCTCAAGTACACCGAGGCCCAAACGGTCGCGCAGCAAAGGCTGTTGCCGATGGCTCCTTCGCTGGGGATGACCGACGAGGCGTACGCCCAGTTCATGAGCAGGAGCCTCCGGGTGATGAAGGCCCTGCGTCTCAAGTAGCAGTACCCGGTTCTGGTTCTCGACGAGGAGAGCACGTGTCACAGGACACCTACGACTACGACGTCATCGTCGTCGGCTCCGGCTTCGGTGGTTCGGTAACCGCCCTGCGCCTGACGGAGAAGGGCTACCGCGTAGGTGTCCTGGAGGCAGGCCGTCGCTTCACCCGCGACTCCCTCCCCAAGAACTCCTGGGACCTCAAGAACTACCTCTGGGCCCCCAGGCTCAACCTCTACGGCATCCAGCGCATCCACCTGCTCGGCAACGTCATGGTCCTCGCCGGCGCGGGCGTGGGCGGCGGCTCACTGAACTACGCCAACACGCTGTACGTCCCGCCCAAGCCGTTCTTCGAGGACCCCCAGTGGCGTGACATCACGGACTGGCAGGAGGAGTTGGGCCCGTACTACGACCAGGCCCGCCGCATGCTCGGCGTACGCCTCAACCCGACGACGACCCCGTCCGACGTCCATCTGAAGGCCGCGGCCCAGCGGATGGGCGTGGGCGACACCTTCCACATGGCCCCGGTCGGCGTCTTCTTCGGCGACGGCGAGGACGCCGACGGCACCGCGAAGGCCAGGCCCGGCGAGCAGGTCGCGGACCCGTACTTCGGCGGCGCGGGCCCGGACCGCAAGGCCTGCACCGAGTGCGGCGAGTGCATGACGGGCTGCCGCCACGGCGCCAAGAACACCCTCAACGAGAACTACCTCCACCTCGCCGAGAAGGCGGGCGCCGAGGTCCACCCGATGACGACGGTCGTGTCGGTCACGGACGACTCGCAGGGCGGCTACGCGGTGGCGACGCTGCCCACGGACGCGAGGAAGTCGTCGAAGGGCCGCACCTTCAAGGCCCACCGGGTCGTCCTCGCCGCCGGCACCTACGGCACCCAGACCCTCCTGCACCGTATGAAGGCGGGCGGGCAACTGCCGTACCTCTCCGAGAAGTTGGGCGAGCTGACCCGCACCAACTCGGAGGCGCTGGTCGGCGCGCAGACGAGTGACCGCCGCTACCGCAAGGCGACCGGCACCGCGAGGGCCGACTTCACCCGCGGAGTTGCCATCACGTCCTCGGTCCACCCCGACGAGAACACCCACATCGAACCGGTCCGCTATGGCAAGGGCTCCAACTCGATGGGCGGCCTCTCCATCCTCCAAGTCCCTTACGCGGAGGGCTCGTCGAGGGCACTGGCCTGGCTGGCGAACGCGGCCCGCCACCCGCTCCTGGTCCTGCGTTCGCTCTCCAACCACCACTGGTCGGAACGGACCATCATCGGCCTGGTGATGCAGTCGCTGGACAACTCCCTGACGACGTATCTGAAGCAGGACGGCGTGGGGAAGGGGCTGTTGACGGCCCGTCAGGGACACGGCGCTCCCAACCCCAAGCAGATCAGGGCGGCTTCGGAGGCCGCGGTGGCCATCGCCGCCGAGATCAACGGCTTCGCGGGCTCCAACGTCGGCGAACTGATGGGCACCCCGCTCACCGCCCACTTCCTCGGCGGCTGCCCCATCGGCGCCTCCCGCGAGACCGGCGTGATCGACCCGTACCACCGCCTCTACGGCCACCCCGGCATCTCGGTCGTCGACGGCGCGGCCGTCTCGGCGAACCTCGGCGTCAACCCGTCGCTCACCATCACGGCACAGGCCGAGCGCGCGATGTCGTACTGGCCCAACAAGGGTGAGCCGGACCCGCGTCCGCGCCAAGGGGCGTCGTACGAACGGCTGAAGGCGGTGGAGCCGCGTCAACCTGCCGTCCCCGAGGGCGCGTTCGGGGCGCTGCGGCTGCCGTTCCTGGGGATGCCGACGGTGCCGCCAAAGCCGTAGAAGCAATAGAAGCAATAGAAGTCGTAGACGTCGTAGGAGTCGTAGAAAGGCTTCCGCGCAAACAGAAGGACCTGCGCCCCCCTCCGAGCGCAGGTCCTTTGTCGAGCGAGCTACGTGTTACGCGCTCTCTCCGGTCTTGCGGCGGCGCACCATGACCACGGCGGCGGCACCCGCGACGACCGCCGCGCCGCCCACGAGGCCGATCACCGGCAGGGCGGAGCTGGAGCCGGTCTCGGCGAGGTTGCCGGTGGCCTCGTTGACCGCGCCCTGCGGCTTCAGGTCCTCGTCGGTCCCGGTGGGCTTCTGACCGGTCGGCTTCGCCTCGCCCGTGCTGCCCGGCTCGCTGCCGGCGGCGAGCACGGAGAACTCGTAGAAGTCGCCGTTGCCGTAGCAGGAGTCACCGTTGCCCGACGCGTACACCGCCTGGCTCAGCGCGAACGACGAGCCCGCGGGGGCCTTGGGCTTGATCGCCACGCGCAGGTCGAGCGTGGTCGAGGAGTTCTTCGCCAGGGTGGGCAGAACCGCGACGACGCTCCCGGACAGCGTGATCTTGCCGCTGCCGGAGCCCACGGTCTGCTGGTAGGCGTCGGTCCACTTGCCGTCCTGCTTCAGCTGGATATCCGCCAGACCCAGCAGCAGCGACGCGTCGTCGTCCACGTCGTCGCTGTACTCGGTGAGCGCGTTGATCCAGACGTTTTGCAGGTCCTTGTCCGAGGCGTTCTTCACCGCGAACTTGAAGTTGTGCCAGCCGGAACCGGCGACGATCTTGTTCGGCAGCCCGGTGATCGACGCGGAGAGCTTCTCGTCCACGTCGAACGTCTTGCAGTCCGCGTACGGGTCGAAGTCGTCGGACGGCTTGCTCGGCGACGCGGACGGGCTCGGCGACGCGCTCCCGCTCGGGGTGTCCGACGCGGCGGGGCTGCTGGTGCCCGCGGCCGGGGAACTGGTGTCCGAGGCGGGCGTGCTGTCGTCGGCCGCCGGGCTGCTCGTGTCCGACGCGGGCGTGCTGTCGTCGGCCGCGGGGGTGCTCGTGTCCGCCGCCGGGGTGCTGGCGTCGGCCGCCGGGCTGCTGGACGACGTGTCCGGCGAGTCGCCGTCGGCGAACGCGGCCGGCGCCGACAACAGGGCGAGCGGAGCGATGGCGGCCGTCGCGGCGACCGTGGCCATGACACGGCGAAGCTTCATGAAGTCCTCAAGAAGTCCGGAGTGCTGCGGCAGCGCAGCACGCTGGGTCGGAGGGCTCCGCGTGTGGGGCGCGGGTGTGGCCCTTGTTATGCAGGTGTGACCCGGGAAGCCTGTGAATGGTTGTGTCAACCTCACCGGATTCTTATGTGGGCTGTGTCACACCCAAGTTCTCCTTGTGAACACGCTTTCGGGCGCCTACAACTACCTGGTGTCTGACAAACCGTCCGAGGAACCGTCCTCGACCCCGGAGATCCCCGACGACGTCTGGGACAAGTTCGCCCGTGACACGGAGCGTGACATCCGGGCTTCCGCACAGAAGGAACCATCCGCGCGCGCCCGCGAGGTGACCGAACGACTGAAGAGGGCCGAGCAGCCCGAGGGCTGGCGGACCGGTCCTGCCTGGCAGGAGATGAACGGGAGCGCCCGGCGCAGGCGGCGCCTGTGGGCGGTCCTCGGCATCCCGCTCGCCGTGGCCGTCGCCGTGGTCGCGATGCGCCCCTCACTGCTGCCCGGCGACCCCTTCGGCAAGAACCACTCCGACTCGGCCTCCCCGCTCGCGCCGGAGACCGCCGCCCCGACCGCCGCGCCCTCCACCGTGGACCCCCAAATACCCACCCTGGACCGGCCGTTCGCCGGTTCACCCGCCCTGAACTGGGCCGACGGCGCGGCCGGCATCATCCTGCCGAAGGCGACCGCCGTGGGCACCTTCTCGAAGGACCGGGTCGAACTGGCCCTCCAGCAGACGAAGATCCTGCTCGTCGCGTCCAACCTCGACCCGAAGACGATCGCCGGCGCCCGCCCGTCCGCCGCGCTCGCCGTCCTCGACCCGAAGCAGCCCAAGGTGCTCGGCCAGTTGAAGACGTCGCTGACCGCCCCGACCAAGGCCAACGACCCCACGCTGCTCTTCAGCCGCTTCGACCCCAAGGACGTACGGCTCGTCGGCAAGGTGGTGAAGACCCGCGGCCGCATCACCTTCGCGAAGGACTCCAGCGGGGGCGTCACCGTCCACGCCGACTACACCTTCGTCTACCCGCTGGTCCGGACCGACGGCTCCACCGAGGTCGCCCGCACCATCGTGCGCCGGGTGATCGACACCGAGATCCTCGACCCCGCCCGCTACCAGGCCACCCCCGGCCTGCTGACCCTCATCCTCAACAACGCGGACTTCGGCAACTCGGCCTGCGACGTCTACGACGGCTATCTCCACCCGCAGTTCGACTCCGACGCCACGTCGTCCCCCACGGGCGCGACACCCTCGGGCCCGACGACGGACCCGTACGACCGCAGCAAGGACATCAGCAAGGGCCAGGGCACCTGCGGGACGGTGAGCCGGACCTAGGGGCGCGAGAACGTAAGCGAAGGGCCCCGCGGGACGGAGCCGCGGGGCCCTTCTCCGTCAGCACCGACGTCAGGGCGGCGCCGGTGCCTGGGAGCGGCGCCGGGGGGTTGCGCCGCTGGTCTGAAGTTGTCCGAAGCGCCCCGGGTCGGCGCCCCCGCGCACCGGGGGCGCGCGCTTGGTCTCGACCTTTGGCAGTGGGACGGTGCACCGCAATGCGGTTGACTGCTTTGGGACTTGGGGCTTCGAGAGGCGCTCGGGGGAACTCCGGGGGCTTCTACGCATCGTGCTGGATGGAGACGGCCACCGCAACCGTTCGATCCGGCTTTGTGCATTTTTGCAGGTTCCGCCGGGCGGCCCCGGGCGTCCCCGGAGCCGACCGTTCTCTTGGGTGACCGGGCCGCTGTCCCCTGCCGTCCGGTCACGACCCTGGAGCGAGGTCCCACGACGTACGGCACGATCCGTACGTCTCATCGCCCCAGCGAGCCACGCGTGGTTCTTTCGGGCCCGCCCCTGGCTGGCACGGACACCCCCACCAACGAAGCGGTTCGCGAAGCGGTCACGCGCCGTACGGGTGAGTCCGGGCTCGAACTCAGATCCGCCCCCGCGACAGTTCGAGCAGCGTCATCGCGAGCGAGGTGCCGGGCTTTCCGAGCGCGTCCCGGTAACGGCCGAGGATCTCGTTCTCCCGCGACAGATGCACGCGCCGGCCGCCGGAGGCGATCCGCGTCTCCTGCACGACGGCGGACACGGCGACCCGTTCCTGGATCAGCCCGATGATCCGGTCGTCGAGAACGTCGATGCGCTCACGGGCGTCGGCGATGGTCTGTTCAGGGGTGGTCTGCTCGGGGGTGGAGGTGGTCATGAGGAGGCTCCTGGTGGCTTGGAGCGCCTGGACCGACGACCCGGGAAACGACAGGCGCCCCGGGCCTTGTCGGCCCGGGGCGCCTGGGAAGTCGCTTGTCAGTAGCTCAAGCAGCACAACCATGGCAGCCGGCGGACCGGTTGCCATAGGTAAAGAGGAAGGTCGGGTGCGTGAGCATGGGGCGAGTATGCCACAGGGTCTTTAGGACTTTCCCGCGGAGAGGTGTCCCACGCGACCCCCGTTAGAATCGGTACCCAAGACCCCCGCCCCACCGCCGGAAGGCCCCCGTGTCAGCAGCGACCCCCGCCCCCGACACCGTCCTGGTCGTCGACTTCGGCGCGCAGTACGCCCAGCTCATCGCCCGCCGCGTCCGCGAGGCCCGGGTCTACAGCGAGATCGTGCCGAGCACCATGCCGGTCGCCGAGATGCTCGCCAAGAACCCGGCGGCGATCATCCTCTCCGGCGGCCCCTCGTCCGTGTACGCGGAGGGCGCCCCCCGCCTGGACCGCGAACTGTTCGAGGCCGGCGTCCCGGTCTTCGGCATGTGCTACGGCTTCCAGCTGATGGCGACGACCCTCGGCGGCACGGTCGACAACACCGGCGCCCGCGAGTACGGCCGTACGCCCCTGCACGTCTCCCGTTCGTCCTCCACCCTCTTCGAGGGCACCCCCGACGAGCAGTCCGTCTGGATGTCCCACGGCGACGCCTGCTCCGCCGCCCCCGAGGGCTTCACGGTCACCGCGTCCACGGACGTCGTCCCGGTCGCCGCCTTCGAGAACGACGAGAAGAAGCTCTACGGCGTCCAGTACCACCCCGAGGTCATGCACTCCACGCACGGCCAGCAGGTCCTGGAGCACTTCCTGTACCGGGGCGCGGGCCTGACCCCGTCCTGGACCACCGGCAACGTCATCGACGAGCAGGTCGCCCTCATCCGCGAGCAGGTCGGCGACAAGCGCGCCATCTGCGGTCTGTCCGGCGGTGTCGACTCCGCCGTGGCGGCGGCACTCGTCGCCCGCGCCATCGGCGACCAGCTGACCTGCGTCTACGTCGACCACGGTCTGATGCGCAAGGGCGAGACCGAGCAGGTCGAGAAGGACTTCGTGGCCGCGACGGGTGTGAAGCTCGTCGTCGTGGACGCGGAGGAGCGCTTCCTCACCGCGCTCGCCGGGGTCTCCGACCCGGAGCAGAAGCGGAAGATCATCGGCCGCGAGTTCATCCGCGTCTTCGAGCAGGCGCAGGCCGACATCATCGCGGACGAGGGCCCCGAGGTCGCCTTCCTGGTCCAGGGCACCCTGTACCCGGACGTCGTCGAGTCCGGCGGCGGCACCGGCACCGCGAACATCAAGTCCCACCACAACGTCGGCGGCCTCCCCGAAGACCTCGAATTCGAGCTGGTCGAACCGCTGCGCAAGCTGTTCAAGGACGAGGTCCGGATGGTCGGCCAGGAGCTGGGCCTCCCGGACGAGATCGTCCAGCGCCAGCCCTTCCCCGGCCCCGGCCTCGGCATCCGTATCGTCGGCGAGGTCACCAAGGACCGCCTCGACCTGCTCCGCGACGCCGACGCCATCGCCCGCGAGGAACTGACCGCGGCCGGCCTCGACCGCGACATCTGGCAGTGCCCGGTGGTCCTCCTCGCGGACGTCCGCAGCGTCGGCGTCCAGGGCGACGGCCGCACCTACGGCCACCCCATCGTCCTGCGCCCGGTCTCCTCCGAGGACGCCATGACGGCCGACTGGTCCCGCCTGCCGTACGAGGTCCTCGCGAAGATCTCGACGCGCATCACGAACGAGGTCGCCGACGTCAACCGCGTTGTCCTGGACGTCACTTCGAAGCCCCCGGGCACCATCGAGTGGGAGTGAGCCCCTCGGGGTTCAGGTCCGCTTGAGGGTCCGTACCGGCTCTCCGGGCTTCCAGACCTGCACGACGAGGTACTTCTCGTCCTCGACGTAGGTCCGCACGACCTCCGTCAACTCGGTGCGGAAGAGGTGGAACGGCTCCGGCGGTTCCACCTCCTTCATGTACGCCCCCTTCACCCCGGCATCCGTCACCTCCACCGCCCGCCCGCTCACCCGTACGTCCCCGCCGTGGGTGTCCGTCCCCGGCCCCGGGTTCGCCTGCACCGCGAAGCGCGCATCGCGCCGCAGATCCAACGCCTTGAGCGAGTCGGGCATCATCCCGAGCCACAACTCGCCGTCCAGGAACCGCACTTCGAGCCCGGTCGTACGCGGCGACCCGTCCTTGCGCAGGGTCGCGAGGACGTGATGCGTGAAGGCACCGAACCGCTCCTCGACGGTCGCGGCGAGATCCGGTTCGGCGGCGGTGAAGGTGGCCCAGTTCGCTGTCATACGACGAGTGTTCCGCCGATATCCGACAACCTCTGTCCTCTTTGCCGACCCGCACTGCCCTTTTCGACCGACCGGCGGTAACTTCTCGCCCTTACAACAAAACCCAGTGCTGGAGGACCGATGCACGGGCCGACGCCGCCCTCCCCCCTGCCCACCGACCGGCTGCGGTTCGCCATGCCGCCGATGCACGAGTCGGTCGAGGACGAACGCCGGCACCGCAAGGAACGCCTCGCGGGCGCCCTGCGCCTGTTCGGCCGGCTCGGCTTCGAGGACGGGGTCTCGGGCCACATCACCGCCCGCGACCCCGAGTTCACCGACTGCTTCTGGGTCAACCCCTTCGGGATGCCCTTCCGGCACGTCACCGTCAGCGATCTGGTGCTCTCCAACTCCGAGGGCCAGGTCCTCCAGGGCGGCCACCACGTGAACCAGGCCGCCTTCACCGTGCACTCCCAGGTCCACGCCGCCCGCCCGGACGTCGTCGCCGTCGCCCACTGCCACTCCGTGCACGGCCGCGCCCTCTCCGCACTCGGCGACTTCCTCGACCCGATCAGCCAGGAGAGCTGCGCCTTCTACGAGGACCACACGCTCTACGACGCCTACAGCGGGGTCTCCGTCGACGCCGAGGAGGGCAAGCGGATCGCCGCCGCGCTGGGCTCCCGCAAGGCACTCGTGCTGCGCAACCACGGCCTGCTGACCGTCGGCGACTCGGTGGACGCGGCGGCCTGGTGGTTCCTGTCCATGGAACGCTCCTGCCAAGTGCAGCTCCTCGCCAAGGCGGCCGGCCGGCCCCTCCTCATCGACCACAAACTCGCCGTCGCCACCCGCGAACAGACCGGCGGCGACCTCGTGGCGTGGATCAACTACCAGCCCCTGTGGCAGGACATCAGCCGCAGCGAACCCGACCTCCTCAGCTGAAGCCGCGCAGTACGGCCGTCTTGGTCATCCTGAACTCCTCGTCCGTGAGCACCCCTTCCCGGTGCAGCTCGCCCAACTCCCGCAGCCTGCGCAGGAGTACGTCGTGATGGTCGGCCGGAGGCGGAACGGTGGCCGCTCGCGGTGGCCGGTCCGTGAACTCGCCGTTCTCCAGCTCACGGACCGACGGATGCGGCAGCCGCGCGGTCACCGCCGTCGCCACCAGCGCGGTGAGCAGATCACGGCGGGTGCTGCCCCACAGGTCGAGGGCGTACGGGTCCTTCTCCGGCGGCAGCTTGGAGAACACCGTCTCCCGGGTCACGAACCGCATGAACCCGTCCTCGTAACCGGAGTTGGGCAACCACTCCACCTGCTCCAGATCGCCCACGGCGACTATCCGCGGCCCGGTGGCCCGCTTGACGCGCTCCGAGGTGTCAGCCCAGTCGATCCGCACCTGAGCGCCGTCGAAGGACACCGTGCCGTCGGAGGACCTGACCGACACCGGGACCGGCGGGCCCGGCAGCAGATAGGCCTTCGTCGGCTCCTTGGGGATCTGGTCCAGGAGCAGCGCGTGCCGGATCTCCTCCGCCACGTATTCGGCGACCCCGGACCGGTCTATGTCCACGATCAGCCGGTACGGATCCGCCGCGTCCGGCAGCCGCCCACCGGTCGCCTGCAACAGCGGATCGGCACCCTCGCGCAGCCTCAGCCGCAGCCGGCCACGCCTGCGTTCGGGTTCGTAGACGACGCCCGCGACAGCTTCGAGGGGCACCGCGATCTCGCCGTACGTCTGCCGGAACAGGGGCACGGAGCGGTGAAGTCCCGGTGTGATCCTGACCGTTGTGCCGTCGAAGGCCCAGGTCCCGTCGCGCTGGATGATCTCGGCCATACGGAAATTCTCGCAGCCGGGTCAACACGGCGGTGCTCACTTCACCCGCGCTGACCAGACCTGCCGGACGCGAGCCGTGTCCCGTAGGGCACAATCCGCTGTTGTCGTGCGGGAGTTGCAAGGCGGTGGCCAAAGGCTTCGGAGCCGGTCGCCGAACGTGAGGGCCCGGGGTCGAGGGCCGAGGTCCATGAGGGTCGTGGGGAAGGCAGGCGTCGGGCGTGGCGGTGCAGGAGGCGAGACAGGGCGGCGAGCACATCGGTGCCCACGGAGGGGGCTGCACCTGCGGGGACTGCCCGCACGGAGCACGCGAGGGGCATCGGCGCGCGGTCGCCGCGTTCCTGGTCAAGCGGGACGGCTTCGCGGCCGGCGAGGGCCTCCCCGCGGCGGTGGCGCACTCGGCGTCCGCCTCCCGGCAGTGGGTCTCCGACGAACTGACCCAGTCCGCCGACGACGTCGCCCAACGCGGCCGTGCCGAGGGCGGCGCCTGGCTGGCGCGCCTGTGGCACCGCACAGCCTTCGCCGTGTGGAGCGGCTTCGTCGTACTGCTCCTGGTGCAGGCGTTCACCGCGATCGGCGCGGGCTGGACGGCGGCGCGTACGGCCGGACTGCTGGCCGCGCTCGTGGTCGCCGGCGCGCTGAGTGCCGCCTCCTGGTTCCACCGGGCGCGCGGCGGGGCGCTGGCCCCGGTCATCGGTGAGGACAACCGGCTGTCGACCTCCCGCGCGGTGGCCGTGTCATGGGTGCTGTTCGTGGCGTACGCGGTGCTGGTCCTGGCCGGTCGCCTCGCCGCCGCCTCCGACCACGCCGAACGCGACGCCCTCATCTCCGGCCTCGAACTCGCCCGCGGCGCCGGTGTGGTGACCGTCCTCGCCGTGGTCTGCGCGATCGCCGTACTCGTCCGCCGGGTCGTCGGCCTGCGGGTCCTCGGCCAGCGCCTCCAGAAGATCCCCGCCGACCGCCCGCGCGCGGCCGACCTCCTCACCGACGACGCCGGCCGCGGCACCTTCGCCGACATCCAGTACGTCGCGATCAGCGCCGTCGCCCTTGTCTTCGCGGCCGTGAGACTCGCCCGCCGCCCCGACCAACTGCCCGACCTGCCCTGGGGCTTGGCGGTGGTGGTGTTGATCTCCGCCGCGACATACCTGGCCGGCAAGTACGCGGAGGGCGGCCGTCCGGTCATCCTCTCGGTGGTGCGCTCCCGCGAGGCGGGCGACCTCGACGCCCCCATCCGCACCGGCGACGACATCGAGATCCGCGGCGCCGGCTTCGTGCCCCCGGGCGCCCAGACCGCCGACCGCCTCTCCCGCATGGTCGTCCGCATCGGCCCGGTCAACGTCCACGTCCCCCTGGTCCCGGTCACTGGCGGCTTCTCCAACCCGACGGACACCCTCCTGACCGTCCCGGTCCCCGTGGACGTCGAGCCCGGACGCGTGGAAGTACAGGTCGTGACCGCGGCGGGCGTGGAGACGAACGCCTGCGTCGTCGACGTGGCGGACTGAGACGTGGCGGACTGAAACGGCCGATGGACGAGCGAGGCCGTTCTGCGGGTGCCCGGCGGATCCGCGCCCACATCTGAATACCCATAGAACGCCGTCGATCGCCGCCCGAACGGGGCCGAAGTCCGAAAAACTGTCCGAAGCATGGTTGAGCGGGTCCCCCTTTTCGTACGTATGGTCTGTTGAGGGGTCAACGGCGGGCGAGAGGCGGCTAAGGGCGATGACTCACGGCACTCGAATGGATACGCAAACCCCGTACCTCGACGGCGACCGGAGCTGGCGGGACACCGCCACCCGATACGCCCTGCTCCCACTGCGCGTCTTCCTGGGCGTCACCTTCATCTACGCGGGCCTGGACAAACTCACCGACAGCGCCTTCATGAAGGCCTCCGGCGCCGGGTCGGTCGGCGAGACGATGCGCGCGGTCCGTGACTCGTCCGCCATCCCGGCCCTGGTCGACCTGTCCCTGAAGAGCCCCGTCGGCTTCGGGTACGCCATCGCCTTCGGTGAACTCGCCGTCGGCATCGGCACGTTGATCGGCCTGCTGGCCCGCATCGCCGCACTCGGCGGCGCGCTGATCTCCCTCAGCCTGTGGCTGACCATCAGCTGGCAGTCCGACCCGTACTACTACGGCAACGACCTCGCCTACCTGATGGCCTGGCTGCCCCTCGTCCTCGCCGGTGCCTCCGTGTTCTCCCTGGACGCGGCACTACGAGCGAGGCGAAGGCAACGGGCGGGTGGCTACCGCTAGTCGGCCGGGGCCGTCAGCCGGATATCTCAGGACCAGGGTCGGCCGTACTCCTACGGCCGGCCCTGCGTCGTCTGCGGACCGCCCCGTTGATCCCCGCCACCACACCGGCCAGCACCAGGCCGACCACGACCAGGGGGATCACCGCGAACCACTCGGTCACCCACAGCCCGCCCGCGTCCCCCGCGTAGGCAACGCCCGCGGCGACGAGGAAGAGACCGATGACCAGCTTCCCGGGCTGGAACTCATGACGCAGCACGGCTGACCTCCGCCTGTCCGACGTCGACCCGGAGGTCCAGGTCCAGCGTGCCGGTGCTCTTCACGCCCGTCGCCGGGGTCAGAGTGACCCGCTTGTGCTTGCCCGGTTCCACGTCCACGTCCTTCTTGTCGTCACCGGGCAACTGGATGTCCCCGACGCCCACGTCCACACTCAGCTTCACCGTCACGTCCGACGGCACGATCACCTTCAACTGCCCGATGCCCACGGTGGCGTACGTCGTCACCGTCTGCCCCTTGGTCAGCCGCAGCCGGGTCAGGTCGAGGGTGCCCACGCCGTTCCCCAAGTCGTATTTCGGCTGCACCTGGGCCACCGCCGCGGGCTGCCACGTGAGGCGTTCCCAGTGGGTGGTGAGGTCCTTGGGCAGGGCCGCCGAGGCGGCGAGCAGGCCGGCCGTGACGATCGCGAGGAACACCGAGCCCGCCCCCGTACGCCCGGCGAACGCGCTGACCGCGATCCCCACTCCGAAGACGACGAGCGCACAGGCCAGGCCCGTCTGGAGGCTGGTGCCGAGCGCCTGGTCGTCCCATCGCGCGGCGGTGCCGAGGGCACCGGCGAAAAGGGCTAGCAGGAAGACCCAGCCGCCGATCCAACGCGGACCACGCGGCTTCGGGGCGGGTGGACGCGGGGGCCGCAGATCCTGGGGCCAGTGCGGGTAGGAAGGGCCGAGGCTGATGTGGATCGCGTCCGTGATGTCGCGGGTGCGGGAATCCCCGGGGCCCCAGAGATAGCCGGTGCCGCCGACATGGGTGCCGTCCTTGACGATCGGGTCGCGCCACCAGGAGGGATAGGAGGCGGGCACCGGCGGTGCCTGGGCCTCCGGCGGGGCGTCGGCGACGGCCTGCGCGGCCAGCGGGTCGGGGTCGGGGGCGCCCCGCTGCTGCGACCAGTACCCCGCGCCCGCCAGCAGGAGGGAGAGGACGACGGCGAAGGTGAGCACACTTGCGTTGCTCAGCATCGACAGGAACACACCGCAGCCGACCAGCGCGAACAGCACGGCAGCCAGGGCCTGGCCGTCGACCCGGCCCGTGAAGAGCTTGCGGACCTCGTTCTCCTCCTCGTCGTCGTACGGGACGAAGAGCCAGGCGAAGCCGTAGAAGATGAGGCCGATGCCGCCCGTCGCGGACAGCACCGCGAGCGTGATCCGGAAGATCACCGGATCCATGTCGCACTGCCGCCCGAGCCCCGCGCACACCCCCGCGAGCACTTTGAACCGCCGGTCCCGGCGGAACCGGTGCGGAGGTGTGGCCGTGAGGGTGTCGCCGGGCGCGGCACCCGACGAGACGGCACCCGGCGACGACGCGGCACCCGCGGCGGGCACGGCGTCCCGCGGCCCGCCGCCCGCTGCCGGGCCGGGGCCGGAGCCGGGTCCCGGACCCCTCGCGGCGTGCTCGTGATCTGTCATGCGTCCATGCTGCCCGCCGCGAGGCGCCGATGGCAGTCGGGACGACCCTGGCCGAACCCTGAAATCCGCCCTGACACGGACCGGGGGAGTGTTCGACCCCGACCCCGACACCGCGCCCGACACCGCGAAAGGCCCCTGAGCCACGCCGATTCCGAAGATCAGGGGAGTCTCCGGGCCCGACCCTGATGCCCTGGACGGCGACGCGTGTGAACATCGGTGGCATGCCGGAAGCCGCAGCAGTGCCAGTCGAGGACCCGCGGCCGCCGCGCAAGCTCTACCGCAGCAGCGACGGACGCTGGCTCGGCGGAGTGGCGCGGGGGCTCGCCGGGCATCTCGGCCTGCCGGTGATCTGGGTGCGGCTGGTGTTCGTGGGCCTGTTCCTCGCGGACGGACTCGGCGCGTTGTTGTACGCCTCGTTCTGGTTCTTCGTGCCGCTCGGCGTCGGTGGCGTCGCCGGTCAGCGGCCCCCGTCGCTCGTCTCCACCGAGACCTCGCCGGACGGCCGCCGCAGACTCGTCGCCCGCAAGCCGGACAAGGGCCAGATCGTCGCCCTGCTCCTCATGGTCGTCGTGGCACTGGTCTTCGTCGGCAACGTGAATCTGGGCGACGGTGCCAAGGCCTATCTCTTCCCGACCGTCCTCGTCGGCGCGGGCGTCGCCCTCGTCTGGCGCCAGGCGGACAACGCCCGCCGCGCCCGCTGGGCCGAGGTGGGCGGCCGGCGCCGTACGCTCAGCCTGCTGCGCGCGGGCGGCGGCGTCCTGCTGGTCACCGCCGGTGCCACCGCGATCTTCGTGTTGCAGGGCTCCGCCGCCCACCTCGGTTCGGTGCTCCAGGCCGCCCTCGCGGTCCTCGTCGGCATCACCCTGCTCGCCGGCCCGTACCTCGTGCGGATGACCCAGGACCTCTCCGAGGAGCGCCTGATGCGCATCCGCGCCCAGGAGCGCGCCGAGGTCGCCGCCCATGTCCACGACTCCGTGCTGCACACCCTGACCCTGATCCAGCGCAACGCGGAGAGCCCCAACGAAGTGCGCCGCCTGGCCCGCGCCCAGGAGCGCGACCTGCGGGCCTGGCTCTACAAACCGGAGGGCACCGGCAAGGACGAGGCCGACGAACCCGACACCCTCGCCGAGGCGGTGCGGCGCAGCGCGGCCGAGGTCGAGGACAAGCACGGCGTCCCCATCGAGGTCGTCATCGTCGGGGACTGCCCGCTCGACGACGGAATCGGCGCCCAGATGCAGGCCGCGCGCGAGGCGATGGTGAACGCGGCCAAGTACGGTGGCGAGGGCGGCGCCGTGCAGGTCTACGCCGAGGTGGAGGGGAAGAAGGTCTTCGTGTCCGTCCGCGACCGCGGACCGGGCTTCGACCTCGACTCGATACCCGCCGACCGCATGGGCGTCAGAGAATCGATCATCGGCCGTATGGAGCGACACGGCGGCACGGCACGGCTGCGCGCGGTGCCGGACGGCGGTACCGAGGTCGAGCTGGAGATGGAGAGGGCGGAGAAGACGTCATGAGCGACGCGACCGAGACGAACGAGCCTGTGGAGCCGACCGGCGGGAGCGCGGGCGGGCGTCACGTGCGGGTGGTCCTCGTCGACGACCACCGCATGTTCCGTACGGGGGTCCAGGCGGAGATCGGCCGCACCGAGGAGACCGGTGTCGAGGTGGTCGGCGAGGCCGCGGACGTCGACCAGGCGGTCACGGTCATCACCGCGACCCGCCCCGAAGTGGTCCTCCTCGACGTCCACCTCCCGGGCGGGGGCGGGGTCGAAGTCCTGCGCCGCTGCGCCCCGTTGATGAGCGACGCCGAACAGCCCGTCCGCTTCCTCGCGCTGTCCGTGTCGGACGCGGCGGAGGACGTGATCGGAGTGATCCGTGGCGGTGCGCGCGGCTACGTCACCAAGACGATCACCGGTACGGACCTCGTCAACTCCGTCTTCCGGGTCCAGGAGGGCGACGCGGTCTTCTCCCCGCGGCTGGCCGGCTTCGTCCTGGACGCCTTCGCGTCGACCGACGCCCCGCCGGTCGACGAGGACCTCGACCGCCTCACCCAGCGCGAGCGCGAGGTCCTGCGCCTGATCGCCCGCGGCTACGCCTACAAGGAGATCGCCAAGCAGCTGTTCATCTCGGTGAAGACGGTCGAGTCCCATGTCTCGGCGGTGCTGCGCAAGCTCCAGCTGTCGAACCGGCACGAGCTGACGCGGTGGGCGACGGCACGCCGACTGGTGTGACCCGTAAGGGAGTTCACCTGGGGGAGCGTCGGGCGGGGCCGGGATCGGTGGGGCGTCACACCACCCGCGTCGCCCCCGCGAACGGCATCTGGTCGATCGGTGCCAGCCGCACCGGAGCGGTCGGGTTCGGGGCGTGGATCATCTGGCCGTCGCCGACGTAGATGCCGACGTGGCTGATGCCCGAGTAGAAGAACACCAAGTCGCCGGGGCGCAGTTCGTCCCGGGAGACCCGCTGGCCGGCGTTGATCTGGGCGTAGGTCGTGCGGGGCAGCGAGACTCCTGCGGAGTTGTAGGCCGCCTGGACGAGGCCCGAGCAGTCGAAGGCGTTGGGGCCGGTCGCGCCCCACACGTAGGGGCTGCCGAGCTTCTGGTAGGCGTAGGAAACGGCCGCCGCCGCACGGGAGTTGGGGGCGTCGGCCGTGGCGGCGGAGGAGCCGGGCGCGTGCAGCCCGTCCCGTGCCGTGGTCGCCGACCGTGACGCGCGCCCCGAGGTGCCCGCGGTCTGCTCGACCCGGGTCCGCTGCTGCGGCGGCAGTGCGGACAGCAGCCGACGCGCCTGGTCCAGCTTGCCGTTGATGGTCTTCTTCTGCCTGCCCAGTTCCGCCTGCCGCGACTTCAGCGAGGTCAGCTCGATGTGCGCCGCGCCGCGCAACTGCTCGATCTCCCGCAGCTGTTGGCGTACGAGAGCGACGGCCGCCGTCTGCCGGTGGCCCGCACGGTCGGCGAACTCGGCGCCGTCCAGATACTGTTCGGGGTCGTCCGAGAGCATGAGCTGCACCGCGGGGTCGATGCCGCCGCTGCGGTACTGGGCGGCGGCCACGTAACCGAGCGCGTCCCGTGCCGAGTTGAGTTTCTGCGTCTTGCGCGCCGCCTCGTCCCGCAGGGTGTTCAGCCGCTTCTCGGCCGCGTCCGCCTTCTCCTTCGCGCCGTCGTACTTCTCGGTGGCCACCTCCGCCTCCTGGTACAGCTTGTCCACCTTGGCCTTGACCTGCGTCGGTGTCAGCTGTGGTTCGGCGTGCGAGGTCCCGTCGAAGCCGGTCGCCGTCGCCGCGCCTGCGAGGGCGATCGTGGCGGCGGTGCGGGCCGTATGGCCGCTGAGCGAGCGCTGTCGGGGCTTGCGGTGCGCTGCCACCTGGACTGCACGTCCTTTCGTACGACCGCCGGGGGAGCGGGCGGTTTGCGCGTCCGGCGACGGCCCGCACAGGGGGAGCGGGCCGCCGCCGGACCTTCTCGGCGGTGGTGGCCGACGGCCGCCCCTGGTCCGGGCGGCGGTGGGGAGCCGGTCACCTGGTGGAGGACGCTAAACCTGGAGATGACGGCCCGGTAACGCATGTACGGAAATGATGTGAGGTGATCGCATTTTGACGTCAAGTGACTGTGATTCCGGCCCGGGGCCACCGCCTTCACGCGGCGCGCTGACCGATGCGGCGGTTTCGGCGCGGCGGGCGGTGACACGGTGCTACGGGCCGCATATATGCAAGGTCATGTGAGTGGCAGGGCAGCCCGGTGTCGGTCGGCCCCGAGCCCCTGCATAGGCTCCGGGACCATGGACGTACTCATCCATCTCTTCGTCGGCCTGCACATCATCGGCATCGCCGCGCTGCTCGGCGGTTTCCTCACCCAGATGAAGGCGATGGGCCAGGGCACGGCCCGCTTCGTCCCCGGCATGCTGCACGGCGCGCTGACCATGCTGGTCACCGGCGCGATCCTGGTCGGCCTCAACCAGGCCGACGATCAGCACGTCAACAACATCAAGATCGGCATCAAGCTCGCGCTGCTGGTCGTGATCCTCGGGCTCGTCTACGTGAAGCGGGACGAGGAGACGGTCGACAAGAACCAGTTCGCGCTGGTGGGCGGCCTCACCATGGTCAACATCTTCATCGCGGTCCTGTGGACGTGACCCCGGACGTACCGGCGCGAAAGAACCGGACCGTCCCCGCGGCCACCACCAGCCAGGCCACCACCGCGATCCACAGCACCACCTGACCTGGCGTCCTGAGCCACGGGACGTCCACGGCGCTGCCTACGGAGAGCGTGGTCGCCGCGGTCATCCCGAGCGGGAACACCGTGGACCAGCGGCGCACGTCGTAGCGAAGTCTGGGCCAGACGATCTCGGCGGTCAGCAGAACCACGCACCAGGCCACATCGAGCACCAGCAGCGCCACGGTCACGGCCCGCAGGACGCCCCGGTCGTCGGAGTTCCACAGGTACAGGCGGGCGCTGTCGGCGGCGATCAGCTTCGACCCGGCCAGCGCCGAGATGGCCAGCGCACCGCCCACGATCCAGTGGTCACCGGCCCCGATGACCACCTGTCGCCACTCGAAACGGGCCAGCGCGAACCCGTAGAGGACCAGCCCGAACCAGAACAGCACCAGCGCCGTGTGCGCGAGCCAGGCCACCGATTCGGCCGCCGCGATCGTGGCCCCCAGCAGGGCCAGCGACTGCGTGGCCACACAGCCGAGGAACACCGTCCCGGGCATCCGGCCATGCCAGTTCCCCAGGACCCGCACGAGCAGCCCCGGCCACAGCACCGCCGCCAGCGCGAGCAGTGCCTCGGCCACGGTCTGCCAGCCCGCGATGGAGAAACGCGTTCCGAGTACGGCGGTCGCGGCGACGGCGGTCAGCGCACCCGGCGTGCCCGCCTCCGTGAGCCACCTCGGCCGGTCCCGCAGCAGCCGTACGGCGAACTCCGCGGCCAGCCCCAGCCAGAAGGCGCAGGCCAGCGCGAAGGCGATACGGGACAGCACCTCGTACCCGGTGAGATGCAGGCCGACCGAGACGATGCCGGTCGCCATGACGACGGCCCCGGCCGCCGGCGGACGCTGCGCCCACCAGGCGCGGAAGCGGGAGATACCGGTACCGGACATGGTTCCGATGCTAGGGAGCCGCCCCGGTGCCGACAGGGGGCCACGCGCGCGTGGACCTCAAAACACCTGCACGCGCGCGTGGCCGTCATAAACAGCCGCACGCGAACAGCCGCACGCGCGCGTGGCCGTCAAAAACACTCCCGGACTTCGCTCAGGCCGGCCGCACCACGCTGTGGATGCTCGACGCGTCCCCGTAGTGGATCGATTCCTCGCGGACGTAGGCGCCGGGCTGCGGGGCGTGGATCATCATGCCGTCGCCCACGTAGACGCCGACGTGGCTGACGTCGTCGTGGAAGAAGAGCAGATCGCCGGGTTGCGCGTCGTCCAGGGAGACGGTCGGGCCCGCGTTCGCCTGGGAGGTGGTCGCGCGCGGGAGGGCGACTCCGGCGGCCTTCCAGGCGGCCTGGGTGAGGCCCGAGCAGTCGTACGAGCCGGGGCCCGCGGCTCCCACGACGTACGGTTTGCCGACCTGGGCGCGGGCGAAGGCGACGGCCTGTCGCGCGAGGGCCGCTGCCGCCTCTCGGCGCTGCTGCCGCGCGGCCGACCGGGACAACAGCGCGCGTGCGGTGGAGAGCTGCTTCTGGACGGCGGCCTTGGCCGTCCTCGGGTCGCTCCGCGTCTCGTCGGGGGCCTGGCGGCTCACGGCCGCCTCCTGAGGCTTTCCCGTCGTCGTGGACCGCTCCGTGAGGGGTGCGGCGGCCGCGTTCTTCCGGCGGGCGGCCAACCGGCTCATCAACTGGGCCTGGTCGTAGTGGTCGTGCGGGGTGGCGGTGAACGAACTCGGCTTCTCCCGCACGGAGTTGAACTTCTGCGTCCGCTTGGGCGCGCTGCGCCTCTCGGTCGCCGAATCCGCCCGGCGGTAGAGGTCGTCGATCTTCTGCTCGACCTCTCCGGGGCTCCGGTCGCCGCCGTCGTCGGCGGGGGTCCATATGCCTGCGATGCGCGAGCCCGCGGAACGCGGCTTGCGGTGCGACGACGCCAAGGGGGCGACTCCTTCCGAAGTCGGTGGGGCCGGGGAGCTTGATCGCACGCTAACCAACTTGTGTGGCTTGTGTGAAGGTCGATGACTGATATGCCCGATACGTTTGAGTGACCTCGGTCATGTGTGCGTCTGGCCGTCGCTGACCGTTGTCGACCGGTTCTGGACCGTGAATTTCCCCGAGTTCTCGGGGTGGCGGCCGGTTGTCAGTGGGGCGCCCTAAACTCGGAGGGCGATGAGCAGCCTCTTTGACGACAGCTTCCTGGCGGATCTCAAGGCCCCTCGGGCCCACGATGAAGAGCCCCCGCCACCGCCCGAGGACGAGCACGGACCGGAGCCGGTTCCGGACGACCTGTTCGGCGGGAAGTTCGACGTGCCCGCGAGCAGAGACGCCTACTACCGGGACGGCGCCCCGCGCCCGGCGGTGGACCCGGCAGCCCTCCTGGACGGGCTGAACGAGAACCAGCGCGCGGCCGTCGTCCACTCCGGCACCCCGCTGCTCATCGTGGCCGGCGCGGGCTCCGGCAAGACCCGTGTGCTCACCCACCGCATCGCCCATCTCCTCGGCGAGCGCCATGTGCACCCGGGGCAGATCCTCGCGATCACCTTCACCAACAAGGCCGCGGGCGAGATGAAGGAGCGCGTCGAGCAGCTCGTCGGCCCGCGCGCCAACGCGATGTGGGTGATGACCTTCCACAGCGCGTGCGTGCGCATCCTGCGCCGCGAGTCCAAGAAGCTCGGCTTCACCTCCTCCTTCTCGATCTACGACGCCGCCGACTCCAAGCGCCTCATGGCCCTGGTCTGCCGCGACCTGGACCTCGACCCGAAGCGCTACCCGCCCAAGTCGTTCAGCGCCCAGATCTCCAACCTGAAGAACGAACTGGTCGATGAGGAGGACTTCGCCGCCCGCGCCACCGACGGCTTCGAGAAGACCCTCGCCCAGGCCTACGCCATGTACCAGTCGCGGCTGCGCGAGGCCAACGCCCTCGACTTCGACGACCTGATCATGACGACGGTCAACCTGCTCCGCGCCTTCCCGGACGTCGCCGAGCACTACCGCCGCCGCTTCCGGCACGTCATGGTCGACGAGTACCAGGACACCAACCACGCGCAGTACGCGCTCGTACGGGAACTCGTCGGCACCGGTGCGCACGACGAGGACGTACCGCCGGGCGAACACGACCTGCCGCCCGCCGAGTTGTGCGTCGTGGGCGACGCCGACCAGTCGATCTACGCCTTCCGAGGGGCGACGATCCGCAACATCCTCCAGTTCGAGGAGGACTACCCGAACGCGACGACGATCCTCCTGGAGCAGAACTACCGCTCCACACAGACGATCCTCTCCGCCGCCAACGCGGTCATCGAGCGCAACGAGTCCCGCCGCCCCAAGAACCTGTGGACCAACGCCGGTGCGGGCGCGCAGATCACCGGCTATGTCGCCGACACCGAGCACGACGAGGCGCAGTTCGTCGCCGAGGAGATAGACCGTCTCACCGACGCGGGCGACGCCAAGGCGGGCGATGTCGCCGTCTTCTACCGGACGAACGCCCAGTCCCGTGTCTTCGAGGAGATCTTCATCCGCGTCGGCCTGCCCTACAAGGTCGTCGGCGGGGTCCGCTTCTACGAGCGCAAGGAGGTCCGGGACGTCCTGGCCTACCTGCGCGTCCTGGCCAACCCGGAGGACACGGTCCCGCTGCGCCGCATCCTCAACGTCCCCAAGCGCGGCATCGGCGAGCGCGCCGAGGCGATGATCGACGCCCTCTCGCAGCGCGAGAAGATCAGCTTCCCGCAGGCGTTGAAGCGCGTCGACGAGGCCTACGGCATGGCCGCGCGGTCGACGAACGCGGTCAAGAAGTTCAACACGCTGATGGAGGACCTCCGTACGATCGTCGAGTCCGGCGCCGGACCGGCGACGGTCCTGGAGGCCATCCTCGAACGCACCGGCTATCTCGCCGAGTTGCAGGCCTCCACCGACCCGCAGGACGAGACCCGTATCGAGAACCTCCAGGAACTCGCCGCCGTGGCCCTGGAGTTCGAGCAGGAGAACAGTGCGGGGGACGGTGAGAGCGAGACGCCCGTCGGGCTCGCCGCCTTCCTGGAGCGGGTGGCGCTGGTCGCCGACTCGGACCAGATCCCCGACGAGGACGAGGACGGCTCCGGAGTCATCACCCTCATGACCCTGCACACAGCCAAGGGACTTGAGTTCCCGGTCGTCTTCCTCACCGGCATGGAGGACGGCGTCTTCCCGCACATGCGCGCCCTCGGCCAGGCCAAGGAACTGGAGGAGGAACGGCGCCTCGCCTACGTCGGCATCACCCGCGCGCGGGAACGCCTCTACCTCACCCGCTCGTCGCTGCGCAGCGCCTGGGGACAGCCGTCGTACAACCCGCCCTCCCGCTTCCTGGAGGAGATCCCGGCGGCACACGTGGAGTGGAAGCGGACCGGCGCCATGGCGGCTCCGCCGTCCACGGGTCCGGCCTCGGGCATCACGGCCTCGCTGTCCTCGACCCGCTCGCGCTCGTCGGCGTCGGGCGCTTCGGGCTTCGCCACGCGCAGGGCCTCGGAGAAGCCGGTCGTGTCCCTGGCGGTCGGCGACCGGGTCACGCACGACCAGTTCGGCCTCGGCACGGTCGTCGGCGTGAACGGCACGGGGGCGAACGCGGAGGCGACGGTCGACTTCGGAGAGGCCAAGCCGAAGCGCCTGCTGCTGCGGTACGCGCCGGTGGAAAAGCTGTAGGGGGACCGGGAGTTACGTCGGGTCGAGCCCGTGGCTGCGAAGCCACGGGAGCGGGTCGATCGCCGCGCCGCCCGCCGGACGCACCTCGAAGTGCAGGTGCGGGCCGGTCGAGTTGCCGGAGTTCCCGGAGTACGCGATCGGGTCGCCGGCCTTCACCGTCGTACCGGAGGCGACGCGGTAGGTGGAGAGGTGGCAGTACCAGGTCTGCGTGCCGTCCTTCTCCGTGAGGATCAGCATGTTGCCGTAGGCGCTGTTCCACTTCGTGCTGACGACGCCGTCGGTCGCGGCCATCACCGTCGTGCCGTACGAGACGGGGAAGTCGATGCCCGTGTGCACGGACATCCAGTTGACGCCGGCCTGGCCGAAGTAGGCGCTGAGGCCCCGCTGCGTCACCGGCAGCACGTACTTGGGGCGCTGCCGCTCCTTGCGGGCCGCCTCCGCCGCCGCCTTCTTCTTCTCGGCCTCCTGCTGGGCCTTGAGGTCGATGCGGTCCTGCGTACGGCTGGCCCGGTCGGCGAAGTCGTCGGCACCGGCCGAGAGGCTCTTGATCTGCGCGTCGAGCTTGTTGTTCGCGACGGACGGCTTCACCGTGGTCGCGTCGGACGCGGACGCCGTCGTGTCGCTGCCGCCGGTCAGGGTGCCGACGGACGCGGCGGCGATCCCCGCCACCCCCATCACACACGCGGACGGCACGGCGATCGTCATCAGCGCGGACCGCTTCGGAGGCGTACGGCGCCGGGAACGGCTCCCGTTGCGACCCGCGGCCCGCGAGGCGGTCGCCGGAGCCGGAGTGAACTCCTCCTGGTCTTCGAGGAGTTCGGGCAGTGCCTCGGATCCGTCCCGGTCCGGCTCGGCCTCGTCGAGCGCGGGCATCTCACCGGTCGCGGTCAACTCGCCGTCTTCCGGGGCGGGTTCGTCGTACGAGTCCCCGGGTGTCCCGTCGTACGTGCCCTCGTGCGTCATGTCGTACGACGCCTGCTCGAAGGTGGTGGTCGCGTCGGCGGGGCTGCCGTCGGCGTTCCACTGCGTCGCGTCGTAGGCGCCGGTGTCGAAGGCCTGCGTGCCCCATTCCCACTGCTGGGTCCGGTCGGCGGGGGCGGCGGAATGGGCCGACTGGTCCGGCTGGAGCCAGGCGTTGGCATCCCACTGTCCGCTGATGTCGGGGCCGGTGGCCTGCGGCGGGATGGCGGACAGCTGCTGGTAGTCGGCCGACCAGGCGGTGGTCTCGTAGGCGCCCGTGTCGTGGTAGGCGGCGTGGTGCTGGGCCGCGTACGGGTCGTAGTTCAGGGTGTGTTGACCACCCGTGGACCAGGCCGAGGCGTCGTAGGTGCCGGTGGCGGTCGAGCCGGTGTCGTGGCTGTGGCCCGTCATGTCGCCGAAGAGGGGGTCGGTGGCGAAGCTCGCAGTGGCCTGGCCGCTGTCCGCGCCCGGGTGAAAACCCGTGGCGGAGTGGTCGCCGTACGTGGTGAAGTCGCCGTACTGGGCGTCCTGCCCGCCGTACGACGCGTACTGCGCCGAGGTGGCATCGGAAGCCGGAGCCGGGGTGGTCACGATCCCCGACGGGTGACGGTCGTTCACCAACTTCTCTTTCGCCTCGACAACAGGGGCTGGCAGAGCAGTGCGGCGACTGTACCCGGCAGTACGCGGGCCCGACAATCTTCCTCAGGTTTCGCGTCCGCCGGAAACGGGCATTCGGCCGTGTTTCGGGGGACGGCGGGCACGGGTTTGGCCTTGCGTTCGAATGACGTTCGAGGCTGGAGGCTGTTCAGCCGCTGTCGGCGCCCTGTGCGGACGCTTCGAGGAGCACGGCCGGGCGGGGCTCGCTCTCGTGCCGGCCGCGGTGATGGTCGGCCTCGTGGGTCAGGCCACCGTCAGGCCGCCCCGGCGAGTGGCGGCGGGCGCCTGCGTCCGTGGCGTGTCGAGAGCCTGGCGGATGCCCGCCGCGACGGCCGGGTGAACGGGGAGCGCGAGATGGCCGATACCGCTGACCTGCACGTTCTCCGCGATCAGGTCCGGATGGTCGATACGGGCGGTCTCCAGCGGCTCCATCAGGTGGTCGAGGTCGCTCCAGAAACTGACGAAGTGCGTACGGCAGCCGGGGGCGGGCAGGCTCAGTTCCTCGATCACCGCCGAGCCGGGCCGCATCTGGCGGACGATCGGATGGGCGTTGGCCAGCGGGACCACGGCGGTGCCGGAGTGCGGGGTCCCGAGCGTCACCAGCGTGCGGACCCGCAGGTCACCGCCGAGCCGCTGCACGTAATAGCGCGCGATCAGCCCGCCCAGACTGTGCCCGACGATGTCCACCCGCTCACTGCCCGTGCGCTCGCAGATCTCCTCGATGTGCCGGCCGAGCAGCTCGGCCGCGGTACGGATGTCGCAGGTCAGCGGCGAGTAGTTGAGGGATTCGACCGGCCGGCGGCCGTGCTGGGCCAGGGCCCGGCGCAGCAGCACGAACACCGAGCGATTGTCGATGAACCCGTGCAACAGCACCACCGGGGGTTTCGCCTCGGTCGGCAGTGGTGCCGCGTCCTCCGGGGAGGGGGCCGGAGGAAGCGGCAGCCTGCGTTCCTGGGTGATACCGGACGGATAGAGGAGAAGGTGGCCCGCGAGGATCGCGATCTCCAGGGCCGTCGCTTTCAGGAGGGTCATGGAGAGCCCCGCCAGCCTGCTGGGCAGAAGGCGCTGACAGAGGGGGAGAAGGGGCTGCACCGCCCTGGTGACCTTCATGGCCGACCTCCTGTCGGCACACGGATCGACAGCTCCGTCCCCCGTGTGCCCTCGTGGGAGGCCACCGCGAGGACCACCGACGGAGCGCGAGGGGTACGCGTGGGCGGGCGTGGCGCACCTGCCCTGCGTGCCCTTCGTGCCTGCGCCGATGCGCCGCACCACCACGGCGCGCGGCCTGCGGCGCGGTGGTGCGGCGACCTCGTTGCGGCTCCCGTTGCGCTTGTTCCCGCTGGAACGCTGCGCGGTGAACGTGTCCCATCGTGTGATTTCCCCCTCGGTATCCACCGCGAAACTGCCGGTTGCGGGATGCTGGAGATAACGTTCGTTCACTTCCCGCGCCGGAGCGGGTGCCGCGGTACCCGTCGGTAGGGATGAACGCAGTCGCTTCATGGAGGCAGTGATGGGTGTGGCAGCCGGTCCGATCCGCGTGGTGGTGGCCAAGCCGGGGCTCGACGGCCACGACCGCGGGGCCAAGGTGATCGCGCGGGCGCTGCGCGACGCCGGCATGGAGGTCATCTACACCGGTCTCCACCAGACCCCCGAGCAGATCGTCGACACCGCGATCCAGGAGGACGCCGACGCGATCGGCCTCTCCATCCTCTCCGGCGCCCACAACACGCTCTTCGCCGCGGTGATCGACCTGCTGAAGCAGCGCGAGGCGGAGGACATCCTCGTGTTCGGCGGCGGGATCATCCCCGAGGCGGACATCGCCCCCCTCAAGGAGAAGGGCGTCGCCGAGATCTTCACCCCCGGGGCGACCACGCAGTCCATCGTCGACTGGGTCCGGGAGAACGTGCGCCAACCGGCCGGGGCGTAAGGCCGGGGCCTCACTTCGCGCCGCCGGTGATCATCCTGCCTACGGCGCCTCCAACTCCGCCGCCATCGTGCCCCGCAACCGCAACGTCGTCACCAACCGCTGAAACGCCTCCGCCCAGTAGCCCCCCGCTCCCGGTGCCGCGTCCTCCGACTCGTCCGGCACCGCCAGCAACCCGTCGAGCCGCCCCGCCTCGGCCGGATCGAGACACCGCTCGGCCAGCCCCATCACCCCACTGAAACTCCATGGATAACTCCCCGCGTCCCGCGCGATGTTGAGCGCGTCCACCACCGCCCGCCCCAGCGGCGCGGCCCACGGCACCGCACACACCCCGAGCAGCTGAAACGCCTCGGACAGCCCCTGCGCCGCGATGAACCCGGCCACCCACTCGGCCCGTTCGCCCCCGCCCAGCGTGCTCAGCAGCTTCGCCCGCTCGGCCAGCGACACCGCCCCCGGCCCGCCCGCCTCGGGTGCCGACGGCGACCCGAGCAACGCCCGGGACCACTCCGCGTTCCGCTGCCGTACGGCCGCCCGGCACCACGCGGCGTGCAGCTCGCCCCGCCAGTCGTCCGCCACCGCGAGCGCCACGATCTCCCGGGGCGTCCGGCCGCCCAGTCGCCGCTCCCAGGTCCCGAGCGGTGTCGCCTCCACCAACTGGCCCAGCCACCACGACCGTTCACCGCGTCCGGCCGGAGCCTTGGCGATCACACCGTCCCGCTCCATGCCCGGATCGCACTCGTGCGGCGCCTCCACGACCAGGCCGGGTTCCCCGCTCGTCCGGTCGACCGCCACACAGGCCGTGGCCCGGACCGCCATCCGCGCGGCGAGCGCCGACTCCGGGAGCGCCGACAGCAACTCCGCCGCCGTGGCCCGTACATTGCGGCTCCGGTCGGACAACGCCAGCTCCAGGAAGGGTTCGTCCTCGGCCGTGAGCCCCGTCCGCAGCGAGTCGAGGAACATCAGCCGGTCCTCCGCCCGCTCCGTCGCCCATGTGGTGACGAGCAACTCCCGTCCAACCGTGGGCCGTTGTGCGCGTATCGCCGCGAGCAGGGCGACCCGCTCGGCGAACAGCCCCTCCTGCCACAGCTGTTGGACCTGGCCCGGGTCGTCGAGGTCCGGCAGGGCCGTGCCGCCGCCCGGTGTGGCGCGCAGCGCGAACCGCCAGTCCGGGTTCAGCCGGGCCAGCCACAGCGCGCGCGGGCCCGCGAACTCCAGCGCCGTCGGCCGCAGATCCGTACGCCCCCGGGCCGCGTCCAGCAGCGCGGGCAGCACCTGGGCGGGCGCGCCGAAACCACGCGCGTTGGCCGTCGCGAGCCACTGGGGCAGCAATTCCATGAGATCGGGCGAGCTGCCCCGGCGTCCTCCACCGCCCGCACCGGGACGGTCGGTCAGGAGCATCACCAGTCTGCGGGCCGCCGCCACGGGCAGCGCCGGACGCGTGTCGGGCACGGCCGGCTCCGGCCGTTCGGCCGCCCGCGCCGGACGGAGCCCCGCCCGCCGTCGTACGGTCTCCACGGCCGCCGCGTCCAGCAGCGCCACGGTCGCGTCCTGGCCCGGCGCACACCAGGGAGGCGTACGGCGGTCCGTGCCGAGCAGCGCCGTGGTGACGAGTTCCTCCCAGTCGCCCGCGGCGGAGGTGCTGCTGCTGTTCATGCGGTGCCTTTCCGTCGAGTCGGTGGGTGTGCTCAGCACATCGACACCGGCGAGTTGGTGGATGCGGTCAACACAGGGACACCGGCTCTCTCGCTGTCTCCGGCCAGGCCGTCAGCGGGGTGAAGCCCCGGTGGCCCAGCTCGCCGAAGACCTTGACCGGGGCGCCGCCGGAGAGCGCGACGAGCCGCCACAGGCCGGGCCGGGAACGGGCGGTGGAAGTGAGCGGGAGCGCCAACTCCGTGTCGGCGTCCGCCAGTTGCCAGGAGTCGCCGTCCGGGGTCGGTACGACCCGGTCCAGGGTCACCGGGACCGCGTCCAGCCACGGGTCGTCCCGCAACGCCTTCCCATAGCGGACGGCGGCCTGTTCCGTCGTCACACCTCGCGGCCGTGCCGTCGTCGGACCGGGCGGCGCGAACTGCTCGCCCAGGGCCGCCCGGAGCTGCCCGGCACCGGGGAACGCGGACACCTCCGCCTCCAGGGCCAGCCCGACCGGCAGCGCGAGTTCCGGGGTACGGCCCGCCGCGCCGTACGAGAGGAGCAGGCTCGTGCGGTCCGACGCCGTGCCGTGCAGCCATATCCGACGCGTCGTCAGCTTCGCGTCCGCCGTGTCGTACTGGGCCAGGACCAGCCAACTGTCGCGCAACGGCGGGCCGTCCGCCGCTCCAGGCAGGCCGATACGCGAACGGACCGTCGCCGCCAGACCGTCAGGCAGCAACTCGCGGCGCAGCCAGGCCTGGTCGAGGAGATGGAGCAGCGCGCACTCCTCCAGCAGCCGCACCGGCCAGCCGGGTCCCGAGGACGGTATCGCCCCCAACTCCCTTGCCCGCGCGGCCAGTCCGGGGGCCTGCGCGTCGACCATGCGGGCTGCGGTCTCCTCCCACAGCCCGTACCCCGCCTGCTCCGCCGAGGCCAGCCCGGTGCGCAGCAGGTCCGTCAGCCGCTGCTCCAACTCGCCCGCGCCCGCGGTGATCCGCTCGGCCCGGCGCTCCGCCCTGCGCCGCGCCGCCTCCGGATCAGCGGCGGCCGGGGAACCGGACGCGTCCGCCGCCCGTTTCTCCTCCGTCCGCTTCCGCCGCCCAGCCAGCCACTGCTCGGCCCAGTCCGGCGCCTGCCCCGCCGACACCGAGTCGTCCTCGCCCGCCCACAACAGCAGCAGTCCCAGCGCGTGCTTGCACGGGAACTTGCGGCTCGGACAACTGCACTTGTACGCCGGCCCCGCGGCGTCCGCGATGTCGACGACCGTCTGATACGGCTTGCTGCCGCTGCCCTTGCACAGCCCCCACACCGTCCCCTCGTCAGAACTGCCGGTCTCGGACCACGGCCCCGCCGCCCCGAGCTTGCTTCCCGCTTTGCGTGACGCTGCGTCAGGCGCCAGTGCCAGCACCTGATCAGCCGTCCAGCGCACCCCCTGCTGAGTCATGACATCGAAGGTAGATCCCGGCACTGACAATCGGGCCGCGAGCGGTTCGATGGATGGCTCCGCCAGCGTGTTTCCGCAGGTCAGATCGCGTTGTCAGTGGCGTGGTGCACGGTGGACACCAGATCCGAACCGGCCGAGCTGGAGGGGGCCTCAGCCATGACTGTGTCCGCAGAACCCATCAACGCGCAGGCGAGTGAGAAGCAGACGGCCGAGCCGTCGGAGGCACTGCGTCCGCACGCCGAGGACGCCTTCGCCGACGAACTCGCCGCGCTCGCCGCACAGGACGACCGGCCGCGCCCGGTCCGCTGGAAGATGTCGCCGTGGGCGGTCGCCACCTACCTCCTCGGCGGCATCCTGCCGGACGGCACGGTGATCACACCGAAGTACGTCGGCCCGCGCCGCATCGTCGAGGTCGCCGTCACCACACTCGCCACCGACCGCGCCCTGCTCCTGCTCGGCGTGCCCGGCACCGCCAAGACCTGGGTGTCCGAGCATCTGGCCGCCGCTGTCAGCGGCGACTCGACGCTGCTCGTGCAGGGCACGGCGGGCACCCCGGAGGAGGCGATCCGCTACGGCTGGAACTACGCGCAGCTCCTCGCCAACGGCCCGAGCCGTGACGCCCTGGTGCCCAGCCCCGTCATGCGGGCCATGGCGGAGGGGATGACGGCGCGGGTCGAGGAGCTGACCCGGATCCCCGCCGACGTACAGGACTCGCTGATCACGATCCTGTCGGAGAAGACGCTGCCCATACCGGAGTTGGGCGGGGAGGTGCAGGCCGTCCGCGGCTTCAACCTGATCGCCACGGCGAACGACCGCGACCGCGGCGTCAACGACCTCTCCAGCGCCCTGCGCCGCCGTTTCAACACGGTGGTGCTGCCGTTGCCGGAGAGCGCGGACGCCGAGGTCGACATCGTCGCCCGCCGCGTCGACCAGATCGGCCGCTCGCTCGACCTGCCGGCGGTGCCAGAAGGGGTCGACGAGATCCGCCGGGTGGTCACCGTCTTCCGAGAGTTGCGCGACGGGATCACGACGGACGGGCGGACCAAGCTGAAGTCGCCCAGCGGCACGCTGTCGACTGCCGAGGCGATCTCCGTCGTCACCAACGGACTCGCCCTGGCAGCCCACTTCGGCGACGGGCTGCTGCGGCCGAGCGATGTCGCTGCGGGCATCCTCGGCGCCGTCGTCCGCGACCCGGCGGCTGACCGGGTCATCTGGCAGGAGTACCTGGAGGCGGTCGTCCGGGAGCGCGACGGCTGGAAGGACTTCTACCGGGCCTGCCGCGAGGTGAGCGGGTGAGCGCGGCCGGGGGAGCCGTCGACGAGGACTCCGCTTGGAGCAGGAGCAGGAGCAGGAGCAGGAACTGGGGCTGGAGCAGGAAGGGAGGGGGGACGAAGTGACCGGAACTGAGCCGCTGTTGCTCGGGGTGCGGCATCACGGGCCCGGTTCGGCGCGGGCCGTGCGGGCGGCGCTGGCGGCGGCCCGGCCGCGGGTCGTACTGATCGAGGGGCCGCCCGAGGCCGACGCGCTGATTCCGCTGGCCGCCGACGAGGACATGCGACCGCCGGTCGCGCTCCTCGCCCACGCCGTGGACGAGCCCGGCCGTTCGGCCTTCTGGCCGCTGGCCGAGTTCTCCCCGGAATGGGTCGCGATCCGCTGGGCCCTGGAACACGGGGTACCGGCCCGCTTCATCGACCTTCCGGCCGCGCACACGCTGGCGTGGGGGAAGGCCACGGAGGACGAGCCCACGGAGGACGAGCCCACGGGAGAGGAGCGGCAGCCGGACCCGACTGCCTCCGACAGGCACTCCGCCCCCGATACGCCCTCAGCCCCCGACGCACCCGTCGGTCCGGACATTCGCGTCGATCCCCTTGCCGTGCTCGCCGAGACCGCGGGGTACGACGACCCCGAGCGCTGGTGGGAGGACGTAGTGGAGCACCGGGGTGCGGGGGACCGGGACCCGTTCGCGCCGTTCACCGCGCTGGAGGAGGCCATGGGGGCGCTGCGCGAGACGTACGGGGTCGGCGGGCACGACCGGGACCTGGTGCGCGAGGCGTACATGCGGCTCCAAGTGCGCGCGGCGCAGCGGGAGTTCGAGGGCGGCGTGGCCGTGGTGTGCGGGGCCTGGCACGTCCCCGCGCTGCGGCAGCGGACCGCGGTCGCGGCGGACCGCGCACTGCTGAAGGGGCTGCCCAAGGTCAAGGCCGAGCTGACCTGGGTGCCGTGGACACACCGCCGGCTGTCCCGGGCCGGCGGATACGGCGCGGGTATCGACTCGCCGGGCTGGTACGGCCATCTGTTCGCCGCGCCGGACCGGCCCGTCGAGCGGTGGATGACCAAGGTCGCGGGGCTGCTGCGGGAGGAGGACCGCATCGTTTCCCCGGCCCATGTCATCGAGGCGGTACGGCTGGCGGAGACCCTCGCGGTGATGCGGGGCCGTCCGCTGGCGGGGCTCGGCGAGACCACCGACGCGGTGCGCGCGGTGATGTGCGAGGGCTCGGACGTCCCGCTGTCCCTGGTGCGCGACCGGCTCGTCGTCGGGGATGTGCTGGGCGAGGTGCCGCCGGGCGCCCCCGCCGTGCCGTTGCAGCGCGATCTCGACCGGCAGCAGCGCAGGCTGCGGCTCAAACCGGAGGCGCTGGAGCGGGAGTTGGAGCTGGACCTGCGCAAGGAGAACGACGCCGCGCGCAGCAGGCTGTTGCACCGACTGCGCCTGCTGGGTGTCGAGTGGGGCGAGCCGGTCGCCTCGCGGGGCAGCACGGGTACGTTCAGGGAGACGTGGCGGCTGCGCTGGGAACCGGAGTTGGCGGTGCGGGTCGCCGAGGCGGGCGTCTGGGGCACGACGGTGCTCGCTGCGGCGACCGCGAAGGCGGAGGCGGACGCCGTGGGAGCACAGAGCCTCGCCGACGTCACCGCGCTCGCCGAGCACTGCCTGCTGGCCGAACTGCCGGACGCGCTCCCCGTGGTGATGCGGATCCTCGCCGACCGCGCCGCCCTCGACACGGACGTCGGCCACCTCGCCCAGGCGCTGCCCGCCCTGGTCCGTTCGCTGCGCTACGGCGACGTGCGCGGCACCGACACCGGCGCGCTGACGGAGGTCGCCGCGGGACTGGCCGAGCGGATCTTCGTCGGTCTGCCCCCGGCCTGCACGGCCCTCGACACGGACGCGGCGGATGAAATGCGGCGCCATGTGGACGCGGTGCACGGGGCGGTGGGACTGCTGGGGGATGTCGGCGGTGGGGCGACAGGGCGGGGTAAGGCCTCGGAGGCCGGGAGCGGCGACGCCTCCGCGCCGGGGCACGACGAAGCCCCCACCCGCACTCCCACCCTCGCCTCCGCCTCAGCCCCGGGCCACGGCGACCTGCGTCGTCGCTGGCGCGCGGTGCTTCGGACGCTCTCCGCGCGGGACACCGTGCCGGGCGTCATCCGAGGGCGGGCCGTACGACTTCTGCTGGACGGTGGGGAGTTGGGGCCGGACGAGGCGGCCCGGCTGATGGGGCTGGTGCTCTCGCCCGGGACACCGCCGGCAGACGCGGCGGCGTGGATCGAGGGCTTCGTCGGTGGCGGGGGCGGGCTGCTCCTCGTGCACGACGAGCGGCTGCTCGGGCTGGTGGACGCATGGCTCACCGGGGTGCCGGCGGCGGCGTTCACGGATGTACTGCCGTTGCTCCGGCGGACGTTCTCGGCGTACGAGCCGGGCGTGCGCAGAACACTCGGCGAGCTGGTGCGGCGCGGGCCCGGAAAGCAGGCGGGGGCGGTGGCGACGGCGGTCGGGATATCCGGGTTCGGCGCGGAACTGGACGCCGGGCGCGCGGACGCGGTGGTGCCGGTGCTGCGACTGATGCTGGGGCTGGACGACTTGGCGGGGAACAGCGACAACGAGCTTGTGGGGGTGGCGGGATGATGACGGCGAGCAGCGGTAGGCAGGGCACGAGGAGGCCGGGGGAGCGGGCTCAGACGGCGGGTACCGGGCGTCGGAACGCGGCGGGTATCGGGCTTCGGACTGAGGATCGTCCCGCGACCGTCGTGCGGGTCGTCCCGTTGTGGGAAGGGCTGCGGGACGGGGTGCGCGGATGACGGCGACCGGTGCGACGGGGACGACGGCGGGTGAGTCGGCGGGGGCGGGCGGCGCGGCGGCGGCTGCGAATGGGGTGGCTGGGGCGACCGGTGCGATGGCGGTGGCGGCGGACGGGGCGGCTGGGAAGGGCGACGCGGTGACGGCGAACCGGGCAGCTGGAGCGGCCGAAGCGATGACGGTGACGGCGGGCGTGGTAGCTGGGAAGGTCGGCGCGGTGGCGGCGAACGGCGTGGCCGGGGCGGCCGACGCGGTGGCGGTGGCTGCGAACGGGGTGGCCGGGACGGCGAACGCGGTAGCTGGGAAGGTCGGCGCGGTGACCGCGAGCGGCCTGGCCGGAGCAGGCGACGTCGGCGGAGTCGCGGATCCGGGCCCGGATCCCGGGCAGGAGCGGTTGCGGCGGTGGCGGATGGTGCTCGGGGGTGACGCGGCCGATGGGACCGGGTGTGCGTTGTCCGGGCGGGACGTCGCGATGGACGGGGCGCTGGCCGCGCTGTACGGCAGGGGGGACAAGGAGCGGGCGGGGAAGGACCGTTCGGCGGGGCTCGGGGCGTCGGCGCCGTCCGTCGCGCGCTGGCTCGGGGACATCCGGACGTACTTCCCCTCCTCCGTCGTCCAGGTCATGCAGCGCGACGCCATCGACCGGCTCGGGCTGTCCGCGCTGCTGCTCGAACCGGAGATGCTGGAAGCGGTCGAGGCCGACGTGCACCTGGTCGGCACGCTGCTCTCCCTGAACAAGGCGATGCCGGAGACCACGAAGGAGACGGCACGGGCGGTGGTGCGCAAGGTCGTCGAGGACCTGGAGAAGCGGCTCGCCACTCGCACCCGGGCCACCCTCACCGGCGCCCTGGACCGCAGCGCCCGTATCAACCGGCCGCGCCACCACGACATCGACTGGAACCGCACGATCGCGGCCAACCTCAAGCACTACCTGCCCGAGTACCGGACGATCGTGCCCGAGCGGCTGATCGGCTACGGGCGGGCGTCCCAGTCCGTGAAGAAGGAGGTCGTCCTCTGCATCGACCAGTCCGGATCGATGGCCGCGTCCGTCGTCTACGCCTCCGTGTTCGGGGCGGTGCTCGCGTCCATGCGGTCGATCGACACCCGGCTCGTCGTCTTCGACACGGCGGTCGTCGACCTCACCGACCAGCTCGACGACCCGGTGGACGTGCTCTTCGGGACCCAGCTCGGCGGCGGTACGGACATCAACAGGGCGCTCGCGTACTGCCAGTCGCAGATCACCCGGCCCGCGGAGACGGTGGTCGTGCTGATCAGCGACCTCTACGAAGGGGGGATACGGAACGAGATGCTCAAGCGGGTCGCGGCGATGAAGGCGTCGGGGGTGCAGTTCGTGACGCTGCTCGCGCTGTCCGACGAGGGGGCGCCGGCGTACGACCGCGAACACGCCGCCGCGCTGGCCGCGTTGGGGGCGCCGGCCTTCGCCTGTACGCCCGACCTGTTCCCGGAGGTGATGGCGGCGGCGATCGAGAAGCGGCCGTTGCCGATACCGGACACCGCCTGACTAACCGGCATCGGTGGTGATGAACGGGCTTGTGGGACAGGGGGGTTGTACGTCCCCGAGCCGCCCGTGCAAGGATCGTCGCCTCATGATCTGGCCCGCTGCCGCGATACCCGGTGCCGCCCTGTGCGTGACGCGTACAACGGTTGGGCGGCGTGTGCTGCAATTGGCGCTGCTGGTGGGCGGGTTGTTCGCGGTCGGGTTGCTGTGTGGGGGACAGGCGCAGGCGGCGGACGGGGGTCTGGGCACGCCGGTGAGTGTCGGTAGGCCGGGGATTCCGGTGGTGGCTTCGGCGGTGAAGCCGGTTCCGGTTCCAGTGCCGGTCCAGGTTCAGGTGCCTGTTCTTGCTCCGGTACTGGCTCCGGTACTGGCTCCGGTAGTAGATCCGGTACTGGATCCGGTGGTGGCTCCCGTCTCGGACACCGTGGAGCGGGTCGTGCGGCCCGTGAGTGACGTGGTGACGAAGACGGTGACCGCGGTGTTGGCCGAGGCGCATTCGTTGCCGTCGCTGCCCACCTTTCCCACCTTTCCCTCGCCGCCCACCTTGCCCTCGGTCCCCGTGGTGCCGAGTCGACCCGTGCCCCCGGTCCAGGAGCCTCCGGCGCACACCGCGCCGGTGGCGGTGCCGACGCCCGTCCGGTCGGCTCCGCGGCCATCGGGTGATGGGCATAGTTCGGATGTGAGGCCCGCCGAGGCGGCCTTAGGCACCGGCGTGACGTACGGGCCGCGTGTCGCCGGCGACGAGGTGGGCGCCGTAGGGCATGCGGTCGTACGTCATGCGCCGTCCGTCAGGCGCGCTCCGGCGCATCAGGCGCCCAGTGGTGACCCGGACGGCGCCCCGCGTGATCAGCAGGCGGTGGACGGCGGTGGGGCGCGGCACTGTGACGCGCAGGCCGTGACGTTGGGCAACAGGGTGGCCGTGCGGTTCGTGCGCGGTGTCGCCGAGGGTGCGGACGCGGCGGAGACCCGGGACAGGTACCGGGACGTTCCCGTTTTCCCGGGCTAGGCAGGCCCTTTCCGGCAGTTGAGCTGCCCGGAATGTCGCCATGTCCCCTTTCCGTGATGCCTGAGGAACCGACGCACGCATGAGCACCCGTATGAACCAGAACACCGACATCGACATCGACGTCACCCCGGCCGAACTCCGACGACGGCTCGTCGATGCCGTGGTCTCCGTCCCGAGCGGGTCGAGGGTCAGGGCCGCCGCCGCCATTCAGGGCGCGCGGGCCGCACGCACCGTTCGTACCCGGACCGTCCGGCACTGGGAGTAACAGACTCCGTGAGGCAGTGACCCCGGACGGCCGGATGCCGTCGGTCTGTCCGGGGCGCGTCTCGCGGTAGGGGGTCCCGCCGGGCCAGCCCCAACCCGGCGGGACCCCGCTCGAAGGATCCGCCCGATGGATCCGCCCGATGGATCCGCCCGGAACGACCCGCCCGGGCGACCGCCCGTAAGCCTCGTTCGCGGCACTCCGTGTCACGGATTCCGGCATCATGTGACAGGTATCACCGCTCAGGTGTGACCCTCGATTTAGGGGCCCCCTGCAAGCAGCGATAACCTGCGAGACGGACATGCCGCGCGCTCGGTCACCGTGTGCGCCTCCCTTGTGACAGCGGACGTCACGTTGCCCTTCGCGGCACGCCCACGCATCCAACGAACCGCGAGATCACTGAGGACGGAAGCGCGTGGACCTGTTCGAGTATCAGGCGAGGGACCTCTTCGCCAAGCACGATGTACCGGTGCTGGCCGGTGAAGTCATCGACACGCCTGAGGCGGCCCGCGCAGCCACAGAGCGTCTCGGTGGCAAGTCCGTCGTCAAGGCCCAGGTGAAGGTCGGCGGCCGTGGCAAGGCGGGTGGCGTGAAGCTCGCCGCCACCCCGGACGAGGCCGTCGCGCGTGCGACGGACATCCTCGGCATGGACATCAAGGGCCACACGGTCCACAAGGTGATGATCGCCGAGACCGCGCCCGAGATCGTCGAGGAGTACTACGTCTCGTACCTCCTCGACCGCACCAACCGCACCTTCCTCGCCATGGCGTCCGTCCAGGGCGGCGTGGAGATCGAGGTCGTCGCGGAGGAGAACCCCGAGGCGCTCGCGAAGGTCCCGGTCAACGCCAACGAGGGCGTGAGCATCGAGAAGGCCCGCGAGATCGTCGCGCAGGCGAAGTTCCCGGCCGACGTCGCCGAGCAGGTCGCCGAGATCCTGGTGACGCTGTGGGACACCTTCGTCAAGGAGGACGCCCTCCTCGTCGAGGTCAACCCGCTCGCCAAGGTCAAGTCCGGCAAGGTCCTCGCCCTCGACGGCAAGGTCTCGCTGGACGAGAACGCCGAGTTCCGTCAGCCGGAGCACGAGGCGCTGATCGACCACGACTCCGCCAACCCGCTTGAGGCCGCCGCCAAGGCGAAGAACCTCAACTACGTCAAGCTCGACGGCGAGGTCGGCATCATCGGCAACGGCGCGGGTCTCGTCATGAGCACCCTGGACGTCGTCGCGTACGCCGGTGAGAACCACGGCGGCGTGAAGCCGGCCAACTTCCTCGACATCGGCGGCGGCGCGTCCGCGGCCGTGATGGCGAACGGCCTGGAGATCATCCTGGGCGACCCCGACGTCAAGTCGGTCTTCGTCAACGTCTTCGGCGGCATCACCGCGTGCGACGAGGTCGCCAACGGCATCGTGCAGGCGCTTCAGCTGCTCGCGGACAAGGGCGAGGACGTCACCAAGCCCCTCGTCGTCCGCCTCGACGGCAACAACGCCGAGCTGGGTCGCAAGATCCTCTCCGACGCCAACCACCCGCTGGTCCAGCGCGTGGACACCATGGACGGCGCGGCCGACAAGGCCGCCGAGCTCGCGGCTGCGAAGTAAGGGACGAGGGACAAAACAGCCATGGCTATCTTCCTCACCAAGGACAGCAAGGTCATCGTCCAGGGCATGACCGGCTCCACGGGCATGAAGCACACCAAGCTCATGCTGGCGGACGGCACCAACATCGTCGGTGGCGTCAACCCCCGTAAGGCCGGCACGTCCGTCGACGTCGACGGCACCGAGATCCCGGTCTTCGGCACGGTCGCCGAGGCGATCGAGAAGACGGGCGCGAACGTATCCGTTCTCTTCGTGCCGCCGGCCTTCTCTAAGGCCGCCGTCGTCGAGGCGATCGACGCCGAGATCCCGCTCGCGGTCGTCATCACCGAGGGCATCGCCGTCCACGACTCGGCCGCGTTCTACGCGTACGCGGTCGCGAAGGGCAACAAGACCCGGATCATCGGCCCGAACTGCCCCGGTCTCATCACCCCGGGCCAGTCGAACGCCGGCATCATCCCGGGCGACATCACGAAGCCGGGCCGTATCGGCCTGGTCTCGAAGTCCGGCACGCTGACGTACCAGATGATGTACGAGCTGCGTGACATCGGCTTCTCGTCCGCCGTCGGCATCGGTGGCGACCCGGTCATCGGCACCACGCACATCGACGCGCTCGCCGCGTTCGAGGCCGACCCCGACACCGACCTGATCGTGATGATCGGTGAGATCGGCGGCGACGCGGAGGAGCGGGCCGCGGACTTCATCGCGAAGAACGTGACCAAGCCGGTCGTCGGTTACGTCGCGGGCTTCACCGCGCCCGAGGGCAAGACGATGGGCCACGCCGGTGCCATCGTCTCGGGCTCGTCGGGTACGGCTGCCGCCAAGAAGGAGGCCCTTGAGGCCGCGGGCGTCAAGGTCGGCAAGACGCCGACCGAGACGGCCAAGCTGGCGCGCGAGATTCTGGCCGGCTGAATTTCCTAGCTGCACGTCGATGGGCTCGCTCCGTGGGTTGGAGCGGGCCCATCGGTGCGTTGTCGGCTGCGGGTGCGTTGGGGCTGGTCGCGCAGTTCCCCGCGCCCCTAAAAAACTTCTGCCCGCTGTTTCTTTTTGGGGCACCTATCGACTCAACGGACGCAGCCTTTCCGGCCCCACGGTCATCCCGTGCCGCAGACGGTCACGGAGCTGGATCTCCCCCTCCGACAACGCCCCCTGCACCACCCGCGCAGGCACCCCCTCCACCCGCTGTCCCAAAGGAACCGGCGGCTCATAGTGCGTCGGCGCCGTGCGCAACGTGAGCGTCGTCGCGCCGATGATGGTGACGGTGAACGCGATCGCCGCCCGGGTCCAGAACACGGTTCGGCGTTCACCCACGAAACGGACCACCGGCGGCTTGGCCGCGTGCAGCCGCCCCGTGGAGGCCAGTTCGGTCAGGCGTCGGTGCAGTTCGGTCGGGTCGGACAGGTCGGGGAGCCGCGCGGCGATCGCCTCGCGGGCGTGCAGCAGCCGGTTCGCCGCGGCCGGCGTGCTCGCCTCCGTCTCCGCCGCCATCTCCGCGAGCCCGAGCCCGACACCGTCGTAGAGGAGGAGGGTCCGGCGGTACGACGGGGGGAGCTTGAGGAGGGCGGTGAGCAGGGCGCGGTCGGCGGGGGCCGGGGGTGGGGGCTCCGGGTGGCGGTATCTGGGGCGGAAGCGGTGCCAGGGGGAGAGGGCGTACTCGTACGCCACCGACCGCACCCAGCCGGCCGGGTCGCGGTCGACCGCCACCTCGGGCCAGCGCTGCCACGCGGTCTGGAAGGCGCGCTCGACGGACTCCCGTGCCAACTCGCGCCGCCCGGTCAGCAGATAGGTCTGCCGTACGAGGGAGGGCGCGCAGAACGCGTAGAGCGCGTCGAAGGCCTGAGCGGGGGTCAGGGGGGTGGGAGTCAGGGGGGCGGGCGCCGGATCCGGCGGCGGATCCGTGTGCGGTACGGGGATCTCGACCACGACGATGTCGGCGTGAGGAGACTCCGGTCGAGCGTCCGGCACCGTCTCCTCCACCTCGGCTACATCCACCTCTGCCTCTTCCACTGCGAGGGTGTCCTCGGCCAGGTCGTTGAGCAATTTCGCGTACGCCTCGCGTTTCCGGCCGCGCGGTGTGGTGCTGCCGGTCTCCCACGCGCGTACCGTCGCGCGGCTGACGCCCACCCGCTCGGCGAGCTGAGCCTGCGTCAGGGACGCGGCCTCGCGCAGCCGTCGGCGTTCCTTGGGCGGCGGGAGCGGGGTTGCAGGGGTCTGCGTCACCGGATGCCCCTTCGTACGAAAAAGTACATAAATGTATATTGGGCGACACTTCGGAGGTTCGCCTGTTACGACGAGAAAGCGCGTGTCGTTGGGAGCATGGCGGTCGTGATGCCGATGACCCACCGCCGACCGTCGTTGTCGCCCCTCCTCACCCGGATGCGCGACCGATCCCCCGGACTGGCCGCCAGCCTCTTGGGTGGCGCGGTCGCGGCCGGGCTCGGTCTCGGTTCGTTCGCCGTGCTCGTGATGGTGCTGTGGATCAGCTCGCCGTACCCCGACAGCGGACCCGGCGGCGCCCTGCACATGGCCGCCGCGCTCTGGCTCCTCGCGCACGGCGTCGAACTGGTCCGCACCGACACCCTCTCCGGAATCCCCGCCCCCGTGGGCGTGACCCCGCTGCTCCTCCTCGTCCTGCCGGTCTGGCTGCTGCACCGGGCGGCCCGGGACGCGGTGCTGGGCGGGGGAGACGACGAGACCGGCACCGACATTCCGCCGGTCCCCGCCCGCACCGCCTGGACCGGTGTCGCCCTCGGCTACCTCGCCGTCGGCACCGCCGCCGCGCTCTACGCGTCCGGCGGCGAACTCGCCCCCTCCTGGAGCTGGACGGCGGTGTGCCTCCCGCTGCTCGCGGCGGGCGCGGCCGGTTCCGGCGTGTGGACGGCGTACGGGCGCCCGCGTGAACCCGTGTTGAGCGTGCTGGTCCTGTTGCCGGCCGGGCTGCGGCGGCTCGTCCTCGGCCCGGAGGCCCGCGAGTCCCGGGACCGGATCGGCACCGCGTTGCGCGCCGCCGGTATCGGCACGGCGGTGTTCGTCGGGGGCGGCGCGCTGCTGCTCACGGCGTCACTGGTCTGGCACGGCGGCGCGGCGCAGACGTCGTTCCTGCGGCTGACGGAGGCTCTGTCGGGCCGGTTCGCGGTCCTGTTGCTCTGCCTCGCGCTGATCCCGAACGCGGCGGTCTGGTCGGCGGCCTACGCCCTCGGCCCCGGCTTCGCGCTCGGCACCCACCACACGGTGGACCCGCTCTCCTCGGCCCCGGCCCCGCTGCTCCCGCCGTTCCCGCTCCTCGCGGCGGTCCCGGACGCGGGCACCGGAACCCCGCTGAACTGGCTGGCGGGACTGGTGCCGCTGGCCGCCGGGGTGCTGGTCGGGTGGTTCGTGGCACGGGTCGCGGTGGGGCAACGGGCCGACGGTGAGGGCCAGTTGACGAAGTCGGGGGGCACCGGCGGTCCGGCGACACCCTGGCGGCAGGGCCGCACCGCCGCCACCGCGCTGCTCGCCGCCGCCCTGTGCGCCGTGGCGCTGGCGCTGTTCGCGGAGTTGTCGGGCGGTCCGCTCGGGGGTGCCGCGCTCGCCCGGTTCGGGCCGGTGTGGTGGCAGACCGGGGTCGCCGCGCTGGGGTGGCTCGCGGTGGTCGCGGTCCCCACGGCGCTGGGGCTGCGGGCTTGGCGACTGCGCGAACCCAGGGCGCCGAAGCCGACGATCGGGAAGCCTCGGGGCGGTGCGGAGCAGGTGCCGGACGCTCCGGAAGGACGCCGGTTCCTGAAGTCGTTCACCGCTGCCCGGAGTTGGTTCACCCGCGGACGCAAGCAGGCGGCACCGACACTCCCGCTCCCCGTCGACCAGCCGTACATCGCCTACGACCACGATCCGACGTTCGACCCGTACGACTTCCTGCCCGCCGATGTCCCGTCGGAGCCCTCGCTCACCCCCTGGTACGACAACGCCTCCCGCGAGGCCCGCTGGGCGGTCCTGAGGGAGGCGTCGACTCCACTGGAACACCCGGAACACCCGGAACACCCGGAAGACGCGGAACCCGCGGACGAGCCCGAGTCGTCTGGGCCCAACTGACCGGCGGCGTCCGTCAGTTGGCGGTGCCCAGCAAGCCCCGCAGGTCCTTCGGCAGCAGCTGGTTGCAGGACTGCTTCGCCTCGTTCGTCAGAGCGTCGTTCGTGCAGGTGTAGAAGTCCTTGTAGGCCAGCTGCGCGACGAACATCGCGGCGACCAGGGCGATGGCGAGGGACGCGGTGACCAGGCCGCTCACCGCCGCCGTCGTCTGGGGGCGGCCGGGTGCCTCGGGTGCGGCCGGGGTGTCCGGGTCGGTGGTGCGGGGCTTGGCGCGCAGCGCGCTGCCGCCCCAGTAGAGGGCCAGCGCGCCGAGCAGCAGGGCCACGTACGGCCAGCTGAAGAGGGCGAAGAAGAAGGCCCACATGCCGCTCAGCAGGGCGTAACGGGCGCGCCGCTGGGCCGGGTCCGTCGGGTCCCAGCGCATGCCCTGGCCGGGGCCGGGGCCGCTCGGGCCCTCGGAACCGCCGCCCGGTCCGCCCTGTCCGCCGGGCCGGTCGCCGAAGCCGCCCTGGGAACGCCCCGGCTGCCGGTCGCTCCACTGACTGCCCCACGGCGAACGACCGCCGTCGCTCCGCGGGGTGTCGCCGTCCTCGCCACCCTCGGGGCGCCGGGGCTGCCACGGCCGGTCCGGGGTGCCCTCGGGCGGCGGGGCGAACGGATTGTCGTCCTGACCCGCACCGCTCTGTCCCTCCGAGGGCGCGTCGGGCGGCGACGAGGGCCGCTCCCGGAGCAGCACGGTGCCGCGCTCCCCTCCCTGCGACGACTGCGGGGGGAACGTGAGGAGTCGGGGACTGCGGTCCGGCATCAAGTGAGCGTCTTCCCCTTGTTGGATACGTCCCTGTTGGATACGTCTCTGTTGGTGCGTCTTTCCGACATGAGCTGTCACTTCGTGAACGCCTCGCACGACAGCCGCGTTCCCGAACCCGCTCTCCCGAGACGCTACCTTCCGGCCACGCCCCCGTCCCGTGGGGGCTGTCCGGTGTGCCGGTATCGTTGCTGACGGTCGGCCGCTTCGTAGACTTCCCCGTATCCCGGGGCGGGAAGCATTCGTATGAATGCACGAACCGGGCCGACCGCACGCACCCCGCTCCCCCGAGAAAGGGCCCCGCCGTGGCCGCCAAGCCCGTGGCCAAGCGCCTTGTCGTGCTGGTCTCCGGTTCCGGTACGAACATGCAGGCGCTGCTCGACGCCATCGCGACCGAGGGCGACGCGGCGTACGGAGCCGAGATCGTGGCCGTGGGCGCGGACCGCGAGGGCATCGAGGGCCTGGCCCGCGCCGAGCGCGCCGGGCTGCCCACCTTCGTGTGCCGGGTCAAGGACTTCGCGACCCGTGAGGAATGGGACGCGGCGCTGGCCGGGGCGACCGCGGCGTACGAGCCCGATCTGATCGTGTCGGCCGGGTTCATGAAGATCGTGGGCAAGGAGTTCCTCGCCCGCTTCGGCGGCCGGGTCGTGAACACGCACCCCGCCCTGCTGCCCAGTTTTCCGGGGGCCCACGGCGTACGGGACGCGCTCGCGTACGGCGCCCGGGTCACCGGCTGCACCGTCCACTTCGTCGACGACGGCGTCGACACCGGGCCGATCATCGCTCAGGGCGTGGTCGAGATCCGGGACGAGGACGACGAGAGCGCTCTGCACGAGCGCATCAAGGAAGTCGAGCGAAGGCTGCTCGTCGATGTCGTGGGGCGGCTGGCCCGCAACGGCTATCGCATCGAGGGACGAAAGGTAGTTATCCAGTGACCGCCGAGAGCAACAAGCGAGCCATCCGACGGGCGCTCGTCAGCGTCTACGACAAGACCGGTCTCGAAGAGCTGGCGCGCGGCCTGCACGAGGCGGGCGTCGAACTCGTCTCCACGGGCTCCACGGCCGCCCGTATCGCCGCCGCCGGTGTCCCGGTCACCAAGGTCGAGGAGCTGACCGGTTTCCCCGAGTGCCTGGACGGCCGGGTCAAGACCCTGCACCCCAAGGTGCACGCGGGCATCCTCGCCGACCTGCGGCTTGAGAGCCACCGGCAGCAGCTCGACGAGCTGGGTGTGGCCCCCTTCGACCTGGTGGTCGTCAATCTGTACCCGTTCCGGGAGACCGTCGCCTCGGGCGCCTCTCCCGACGAGTGCGTCGAGCAGATCGACATCGGCGGCCCCTCCATGGTCCGCGCCGCCGCCAAGAACCACCCCTCGGTCGCGGTCGTCACCAGCCCCGCGCGCTACGCCGACGTCCTGAACGCCGTACAGACCGGCGGCTTCGACCTCACCACCCGCAAGCGGCTCGCCGCGGAGGCCTTCCAGCACACGGCGTCGTACGACGTGGCCGTGGCGAGCTGGTTCGCGAGCGCCTACGCGCCGGTCGACGACTCCCAGTTCCCCGACTTCCTCGGCGGCACCTGGGAGCGCGAGAACACCCTGCGCTACGGCGAGAACCCGCACCAGCCGGCCGCGCTCTACGTCGACGCCTCGGGCGGCGGTCTCGCGAAGGCCGAGCAGCTGCACGGCAAGGAGATGTCGTACAACAACTACACGGACACGGACGCCGCGCGCCGTGCCGCGTACGACCACGCCGAGCCCTGTGTCGCGATCATCAAGCACGCCAACCCCTGCGGTATCGCGGTCGGTTCGGACGTCGCCGAGGCGCACCGCAAGGCGCACGCGTGTGACCCGCTGTCGGCGTTCGGCGGGGTGATCGCCGTCAACCGGCCGGTCAGCAAGGAGCTGGCCGAACAGGTCGCCGAGATCTTCACCGAGGTCATCGTCGCGCCGGACTACGAGGAGGGCGCGCTCGAAGCCCTCGCCAAGAAGAAGAACATCCGGGTGCTGAAGGCCCCGGGCGGTCCGTCGAACACGGTCGAGTTCAAGGCGATCGACGGCGGGGCGCTGCTCCAGGTCACCGACCGGCTCCAGGCCGACGGCGACGACCCGGCCAACTGGACGCTGGCGACGGGCGACGCGCTGTCCGAGGCCGAGTTGGCCGACCTCGCGTTCGCCTGGAAGGCCTGCCGCGCGGTGAAGTCCAACGCGATCCTGCTGGCCAAGGACGGTGCCTCGGTCGGCGTCGGCATGGGCCAGGTCAACCGCGTGGACTCCGCGAAGCTGGCGGTCGAGCGGGCGGGTGCCGAGCGCGCGCAGGGTTCGTTCGCGGCCTCGGACGCCTTCTTCCCGTTCCCGGACGGGCTGGAGATCCTCACCGCGGCCGGCGTCAAGGCCGTTGTCCAGCCCGGCGGTTCGGTCCGTGACGAGCTGGTGGTCGAGGCCGCGAAGAAGGCCGGCGTCACGATGTACTTCACGGGGACGCGGCACTTCTTCCACTGAGGTCGCCCGGTGGTATGCCCTTCCATACGGCTCAGGGCCGTGCCCCCGTTTCGTCGGGTGGCACGGCCCTGAGCCGTATGGGGACCGTCAGTTCTGGATGACCATCGTGCCCGCGGCCTTGTCGTGCCAGCCCTGCTGGCGGCCGGACTTGTCCCAGAACGGGGACAGGAAGACGACCAGCTCGCCGATGCCGCAGGCGAGGCTGCCGACCATCGGGATGACCCAGCGGATGAGCGACGAGCCCAGACCCGGCTTCTGGCCCGTGTCGGCCTTCACCACGCGGACGCCGACGGCCATCTTGCCCAGGGTCGCGCCCACCAGACCGACCATCAGCCACTCGTAGAGCAGGTTGCAGATCGTCAGGACGCCGATGACCGCGCCGACCGCGGCCACGACGTGACTGGCGGCGTTGTCGACGCAGGACTGGTAGTCGGTGGCGTTCGGGTCGCAGTCGCTGAAGGCGCTGATCGAGCCGGCGACGCCCGCCAGGGAGAGCACGAAGTAGACGACGCTGACGATCAGTATGTCGATCAGGCGGGCGCCCAGACGCCGGCCCATCGAGGCTATGCGCGGGGCGCCGGGCATACCGGGGCCGCCCGGGTAGCCGGGCTGCTGGGGGAAGCCGTAGCCGGGCTGGCCGCCCTGCGGATAGCCGTAGCCCTGCTGCGGGGGCTGCTGGGGATAGCCGTAACCGGGCTGGCCCTGCTGGGCGTTCTGGGGCTGCCCGTAAGGGTTGTTGGGATCGCCGAAGCTCATGGCGAGGTTCCTCCGTTGCACTGTCTCAGCTGGGGACGATGCGGGTTGCGCGGAGGAACGTCGTTGCTTGAGCGGTTTTCCCCCCGAACATGAACCGCGGTACTGCGCCGCTCATGCTCGTGGGGGTGATCACTTTTTGTCCAGTTGGAATCTTCATGTGTTGTGTAAGCGAAACATCAATTTCGTTTGGCGACCGAATGTGTTCGCTTGCTTTTCTGGGTCTCTTCTTCAGCGGCGCGGGCTCTGCTCAGTGGCGTGGACGCGCGAACCAGGCCGTACCGCTCGCGACCATCGGGGCCGCCGTGATGACCACGCCGAAACCGACCCAGAGCAGCGCGTAGAGGACCGCCGCGGCCGGTCCGCTGTCGAGGGCGAAGATCAGGAAGACGAAGCCGACGAGCGTGCCGAGCGCGCCGTAGACCACCGTGGTCACGCGGATGCCCTGGCCGCCGCGGCCGAACTTGACGCCCAGCGTGATGGACAGGGCGGCGAAGCCGAGACTGACGAGCCCGATGAACACGAGGAGCGCGGCCACCGCGTGACCGGCGTCGTCGACCGACTTCAGCGGGACCACGGAGGTGGCGTCGTCCGTCACGTCGCTGACGAAGGCGCCGACGTAGATCCAGGCCAGCCCGGCCAGGATCTGTGGCGCGGAGATGATGAACAGGAAGACACGGGCCGTCATGAGCAGCCCGGGCATCGACGGCGCGGGCATCATCGCGCTGCCCGGGTAGCCGTAGCCGTAGTCATGTCCGGCGTACGGCTGTTGCTGGGGATAGCCGTAGGTGTAGCCGGGCGCGGTGGGGGGCTGCTGGGGCGGCTGTGACGGCTGGGGCGGCTGTCCATACGGATACGGGTTGTTCGGGTCGCCGAAACTCATGGCGTCTCTCCTCCGTCTGCCTCTGACGAGTGCGGGGACGGCGTGCGGCACCGACTGGAGGAAAGCCCTGTGGAGCAAGTTGATCTAGTTGATCTAGTGGAGCAAGTGGATCAAGCGGTTGGTGTGGTTGGTGCGGATGGTACGGACGCGCTGCGTTCCCCCGGTACTGCACGCGGCACTGTGTCCCCATGGTTCTGGAGGCGGCTGCCGCCGTCCAGTGGAATTCCACATATTGCGTATATTCCGCATGTTCCGTATGGGTTGTGGAGACGGCTGATTGGAATCGGGGCCCGGTCATCCGCGAGGATGGGGTCATGAGCGCCCAGATTCTCGATGGCAAGGCCACCGCAGCCGCGATCAAGTCCGATCTGACCGCCCGCGTGGCGGCGCTGAAGGAGAAGGGCGTCACGCCCGGCCTCGGCACGATCCTGGTCGGGGACGACCCCGGCAGCCAGAAGTACGTCGCCGGAAAGCACCGCGACTGCGCACAGGTGGGCATCGCCTCCATCCAGCGCGAACTGCCCGCCACCGCGACGCAGGAGGAGATCGAGGCCGTCGTCCGCGAGCTGAACGAGGACCCGGCCTGCACCGGCTACATCGTCCAACTCCCGCTCCCCAAGGGCATCGACGAGAACCGCATCCTGGAACTCATGGACCCGGACAAGGACGCCGACGGCCTCCACCCGATGAACCTCGGCCGCCTCGTCCTCAACGAGCCCGCCCCGCTGCCCTGCACGCCGAACGGTGTGCTGACCCTGCTGCGCCGCTACGGCGTGGAGATCAAGGGCGCCGAGGTCGTGGTCGTCGGACGGGGCGTCACCATCGGCCGCCCGATGCCGCTCCTGCTCACCCGGCGCAGCGAGAACGCCACGGTGACCCAGTGCCACACCGGCACCCGTGACCTCTCCTCGCACCTCAAGCGCGCCGACATCATCGTCGCCGCCGCCGGTTCCGCCCACCTGATCCGGCCCGAGGACGTGAAGCCGGGCGCCGCCGTCCTCGACGTCGGGGTCTCGCGCAACGCCGACGGCAAGATCGTGGGCGACGTCCACCCGGGCGTCGCCGAGGTCGCCGGCTGGATCTCCCCGAACCCCGGCGGAGTCGGCCCGATGACCCGCGCCCAGCTGCTCGTCAACGTGGTCGAGGCGGCGGAGCGCAGTGTCGCCTGACAGCAAGGGACCGGTGAGCAAGGAACCGGCGAGCAAGGAACCGGTGAGCAAGGGGACGGACGCCGTGGACGACATCGAGGTGACGGACCCCGTCAGCGCCCCCGGCGCCGACGGCGTCCCGCGCCGCACCACCCGCCGCTTCCCCCTCTTCACGCGGGACACCGCCCGCCCCGAGGGCGGCGGCCGGGCCGCGTCCGGCGCCGCCCCGGCCCCGGCCCGCCAGTGGCCGATCCTCGCGGTGCTCGGCACGGTCGGCCTCGGCCTCCTGCTGACCGCCTTCGACGTCTTCCGCTACGGCACCCTGCTCATCGGCGCCGCCCTGCTGGCCGGTGCCGTCCTGCGCTGGGTGCTGCCGGACGTCGGCATGCTCGCCGTCCGCTCCCGCTTCACGGACGTCGTCACCTACTGCGTGCTCGGCCTCGCGATCGTCCTGCTGGCGATGATGGCGCAGCCGAAGCCGTGGCTGGTCATCCCGTTCCTCAAGGACACGCTGCACTACACGGTCAACACCAGCTGACAGCCGGTCGGTTCACGACTTCGGTTCACTTCGGTTCACGACATCGCTTCACGACACACGACGGCGGCCCGTCCCCTCCCCCGAGCAGGGACGCGCCGCCGTCTGTGTTCCAGCGTGCCGCGCCATGAGCGGGCTGTTCAACGGCTGTCAGCGCGCTGTGGCAGGGAGGTGACCGTTTCGCTACGCGCTCCGCACCCCGCCGCGACGAGGGAACCGTTCCCCTTCCGGTGTCGTCATTTCGCTCGGAACGGGCAAGTGGGGCGGGCTGGCGAGCGGGCGGGCGGTGGGGGAGCGATGAGCGGCTGGCAGCCGCTGCCGGACGATCTGCCGGCGGAGGTACGGCACTTCGTGGAGCAGCTGCGCCTCCTCAAGGACCGCACCGGACTGAGCCTGGTAGCGCTCGGTGCGCGCACCGCGTACAGCAAGTCCTCCTGGCACCGCTATCTCAACGCCGGCCAGCCGCCGCCCCGGCAGGCCGTGGTCGCCCTGTGCCGGATCGCGGGCGCCGATCCCGAACGCATCGGTGTGCGCTGGGAGTTGGCGGTCCAGGCCTGGCCCCGCCCGGTCACCGTCCCGGAGAAGGCGGCGGGCGGGGACGAGTACCGGGACGATCCGACCCTGCCCTGGTGGGACACGCCGCCCGAGAAGGGGGACCGAGGGCCCGGCGGACGACTGCTCCGGTACGCGCTGGCGCTGCTGTTTCTGATGCTTCTCATGCTTCTCGTGACGGTCGCGGGAGCCGTCGTGCTCGGGTGAACGTCGGTATGTGTCCGGTGTGTCGATGTATTGACAAGTTTGCGGATTTGCAACGAACTCGACCAACAACCGCGTTAGCGTGGGCAATTCAGGGCAGAGGGGGGAAAGCAATGCCTCGTTGGAGGGCCTTGCCGGATGAACTCGATCCGCAGGTCAAGGAGTTCGCGGGCCAGTTGCGCCGGCTCGTGGACCGCAGCGGCCTGAGCGTGGCGGCGCTGGCCGACCGCACGGGCTACAGCAAGACGTCCTGGGACCGCTATCTCAACGGCCGGCTCCTCGCGCCGAAGGGCGCGATCGTCGCCCTCGCGGAGGTCACCGGCACCCATCCCGTCCATCTGACCACGATGTGGGAGCTGGCCGAACGGGCCTGGAGCCGTTCGGAGATGCGGCACGACATGACCATGGAGGCGATGCGGATCTCCCAGGCGCGCGCCGCGCTCGGCGAGTTCGGGGCGCCTCCGACCAACGCACAGAGCGGCAAGGCCGAGGGCGGCAAGACCGAGGGCCGGAAAGCCGACGGTGGCAAGACGGCCCGCAAGGGCGGCAGTGTCACCGCGACCCCGGGGATCGCGGGCCCGGCGGGGGTGTCCCCGACGGTGCCGCCGCAGCCGGCGGCGCCCGAGCCCGACGTACGGGAAGGTGCCTCGCAGGTCGGCAACTCGTGGGGGCTGGCCGGGTATTCGGGGCCGGGGCAGGGGCAGTCCGGTGGCGGGGCGGTGCGGCCGGGGGTCGGGCGGGTGCCGGAGGTTCCGGTGCCGCACGGCGAGCTGCCGCGGGCGCCCCGGCCGGGGCCGCCGGACGGACTGGCCGGTGCCAGGCGGCGGTTGCTGATGTTCGGTGCCGGGGTCGTCGGGGTTGTGGTCGTGATCGCGGCCGTGTTCCTGTTCACCCGCCACGGCGGCGGGGACAAGAAGACGACCGCCACGCACACCTCGGCCTCGCCGTCCGTCAGCACGAACCCCGACCTGCCGGCCGGAGTGAAGTGCGCGGGCGCGGGCTGTACCGGCAAGGACGCCGAGGCGATGGGCTGCACCACGGACGCGGGCGCGGCGACGACCGCCAAGACCGCGACCGTCGGCACGACCGTCGTCGAGGTCCGCTACAGCAAGACCTGCGGCGCCGCCTGGGGCCGGATCACCGCCGGAGCGCAGGGGGACTCCGTCCAGGTGAGCGCGGGTACCGCCAAGGAGACCGACAGCATCACGGCGATCGGCGACAACATCGCCTACACCCCGATGGTGGCGGTGCGGGACGCGGGCGAGGCGAAGGCCTGCGTGACGCTCGCGTCGGGACAGAAGGGGTGCACGACCTAGAGCGCGTAGGGCGTGTATGTGGGGATTCGGTGAACGTGTGGAATGCCCGTCCCGGATCGGGGCAGGCGGTCATCACCCCCACGGGAGTCCGGATCCCCGGTCCCCCCACGGCGGTCGTCCGGTGTTCCTCTCCCGAGCCGGACGGCCGCCTTTTCCATGTCCCGATCCGGGTGCTGTGGGGTGGGCCACACGGACCCGGGAGCCCGGGATCGCCGATGCGCGATAGCCTGACTGGTGGATCTCTTGACGCCAAGAGATCGATCATTTGTACGTCCCGCACCCCGGGGCAGTGCCGCCCCACCGCCAGCTGTCATACGGAGAACGCCATGACCCGCACTCCCGTGAACGTCACCGTCACCGGCGCGGCCGGCCAGATCGGTTACGCCCTGCTCTTCCGCATCGCCTCCGGCCAGCTGCTCGGCGCGGACGTGCCGGTCCGGCTGCGTCTCCTGGAGATCACCCCGGCGCTCAAGGCCGCCGAGGGCACCGCGATGGAGCTCGACGACTCCGCGTTCCCGCTGCTCCAGGGCATCGACATCACGGACGACCCGAACGTCGCCTTCGACGGCACCAACGTCGCCCTCCTCGTCGGCGCCCGCCCCCGCACCAAGGGCATGGAGCGCGGTGACCTGCTCTCCGCCAACGGCGGCATCTTCAAGCCGCAGGGCAAGGCCATCAACGACAACGCGGCGGACGACATCAAGGTCCTCGTCGTCGGCAACCCGGCCAACACCAACGCGCTCATCGCGCAGGCCGCCGCCCCGGACGTACCGGCCGACCGCTTCACCGCGATGACCCGCCTGGACCACAACCGCGCGCTGACCCAGCTCGCGAAGAAGACGGGCACCACGGTCGCCGACATCAAGCGGCTGACCATCTGGGGCAACCACTCCGCCACCCAGTACCCCGACATCTTCCACGCCACGGTCGCCGGCAAGAACGCCGCCGAGACCGTGAACGACGAGAAGTGGCTGGCCGAGGAGTTCATCCCGACCGTCGCGAAGCGCGGCGCCGCGATCATCGAGGCCCGTGGCGCGTCCTCCGCGGCCTCCGCCGCGAACGCGGCCATCGACCACGTCCACACCTGGGTCACCGGCACGGCCGACGGCGACTGGACCTCCATGGGCATCCCGTCGGACGGCTCCTACGGCGTCCCGGAGGGCCTCATCTCCTCCTTCCCGGTCACCACGAAGGACGGCGTCTACGAGATCGTCCAGGGCCTGGACATCAACGAGTTCTCCCGCGCCCGCATCGACGCGTCGGTGGCGGAGCTGGAGGAGGAGCGCGAGGCGGTCCGCGCCCTCGGCCTCATCTGAGCCACCCCGAGGGGCCGTTCGCCACGGCTCTGTCACGGGCTTGCACGGGCCCTGTTCCGGTTCTTCACCGGAGCGGGGCCCGTCCCCTTTTCCGCCGCTAACTTCTGAAGCAGTACGTGGTGCGGTGATTCGGGGGGTTCGTGATGAGCGGTTGGGACGACTTCGGGGCGCGACGCGGGCCGAGCGAGGAGAGCGGACAGGCGGTCTGGTCGGCGTGGTCGACGGCGGAGACCCAGACCTCACTGATCCCGCCGCCCTGGGTGTCACCCCCCGCTCCCGCCCCCGCTCCCGTGCCGGTTGTTTCCGGCCGCCGCGCCTGGCGGTCGGTGCTCGTGCTCACCGCCACGGTCGTGCTAGGCGCGGGCGCCGGCGCCGGCTTCTGGTACGTCACCCAGGACCGCGCCGCCGCTCATGACCACCAGGTGACCGCGGCCCGGTCCTCCTATCGCACCACCCAGGACCCCACCGGCTACACCGTCGAGATCCCCCGCGACTGGACCCGCGCCCAACGGCAGGGCGCCAAGGCCCCGGTGATCTCCTACGACTCCCCGGACGGCACCCGCCGCCTACAGATCTTCCGCGTCTCCGAGCCCTCCCCGGCCGAGTCCCTGGACCTCGCCGAGCACGCCCCCGGCTACGGCTTCGCCCGCCAGCCCGGCTACCGGGTCCTCGGCCGTGCCTCTGGTCCCACCTGGGCCGAACTCACCTACCGCTACGACGACTTGGGCCACGGCGCCCGCCGGGTGATCGACCACCGCTTCACGGCGGCGGACGGCTCGCTCTACGCGATCCACGTCAGCGGCCCGGAGCCCGTGTCCCCCGCCCTGATCAGGGACCCGCTCAACGAGGCGGTGGCCTCCTTCTGCCCGGCGGGGGCGCCATGCTGACGGACTACTCCAGCCCCCGCTTCCCCGGCGCCCAGAACGGCTTGGTGAGGACGGACCTCCGGTCCCAGCCCAACTCCCTTACGAGCAACTGCCGTACGGCCTGCACGGTCCGGGCCTCCCCGGCGACGTAGGCGATCCCGTCCGGCTCGGGGGCGAGGCGCCGCACCGCGTCCGGGAGTGAAGTCCCGCCCCTGGTCAGCCAGTTGAGCCGGTCGGAGTGCGTGAGCGGCAGCCGGTCCGCGGCCGACTCCGTCTCTACGACCCCGGAGATCCGCGCCCCCTCGGGCAGCGCGGCCAGCATCGCGCCGAAGGCGACGGAGGCCGTCTCCTCGCCGACGAAGACGTGGTGGGCGGCCTCGGGGCGGAGCGTGAAGGTGCCCTCGGGCTTGCGCAGCCGCACCTGCTCCCCGACCCCGACGCTCTTCCCCCAGCGGGCCCCGGGCCCGCCCTCGGAGTGGTCCAGCACGCACAACTCGACGGCGCCGGACGGGTCGTGGCGCCAGACGGAGTACGTGCGCAGAGTGAGCCCGCCGACCAGGACGCGTACCTGCTGGCCGGGCCGGACGTCGAGTCCGGCGAGGGCCTCGCCCTCGACGCGCAGTCGGCGCATCCGGGCGGTGATCGGTTCGGCCGCGGTGACGGTGGCGCGGAGGGTCAGCAGGTCGAGGACGGGATTCAGGAGGGCGGCGGGCACGGAGGCTCCTCAACTGGGCGGTGCGTGAGGGGAGTTGACGATCACACGCGACGGGATGAACGCGATAGTACGCGTTTCCCGCCGGACGCGATAGTGCGTGTGGCGGTCCGCTCGCGGTGCCCGAGAACCACAACTGCCGTCGCCGCGAGGACGATCAGGGCCACCGTGCGCAGCGCCGGGCCCATGCCGTCGGCGAGGTCGGGATGGGCGGCCAGGATCGTACCGGTGACCGCGACGCCGAGGGCCGCGCCGAGTTCGCGGGCCGAGGTGGCGAGACCGGAGCCGAGGCCCGTCCGGTGCGGCGGCAACGAGGTGACGACACCGACCGTGAGCGCGGGCATCGACAGCCCGGTGCCCGCCGAGATCACCAGCAGCCAGCAGGCGTACGTCCAGTAGGGCGTGCCCGCGTCGGCGGTGGACGCGCCGAGCAGGCCCAGGCCGATGAGGGCGAGACCGGTGCCGATGACGGGACGCGGGCGGTGCGACCAGCGGACGGCGAGTTTCGGGACGAGGGCCATGCCGATCGTCAGCGGCACGATCGCGACACCGGTGAGGGCGGCGCCGTAGCCCTTGATTCCTTGCAGGTACTGGGAGTTGACGTAGAAGAGGGAGAACAGGCCGAAGAAGCCGGTGGCCGTGCCGAGGGTGGCCGCGCGGAGGGTGGGGGAGGTGAACACGCGCGGGTCCAGGAGCGGGGTGCGGGAGCGTAGGGCGTGCAGGGTGAAGGCCGGGACGAGTACGGCGCCCGCCGTGAAGGCCGTGATGATGCGCGGGGAGGTCCAGCCGTAGGTCGGGCCCTCGATGATGCCGAAGAGGACGGCGACCAGGCCGGTGGTGAGGAGGAGTGTGCCGGTGGGGTCGAGGTTGGCGTGCGCGGAGCGTTCCGTGCGGGGGGTGGTGAGGGCGACCGCGAGGGCCAGCAGGGCGGCCAGCGGGACCATCGCCCCGAACAGGGCGCGCCAGGACAGGAATTGACCGACCAGACCGCCGCCGAGGTTCCCGGCGAGACCGCCGAGGCCGAGGGAGAGGGTCCAACTGCCCATGGCGCGGGCCCGGTTCTCCGGGGCGGAGAGGTGGACGAGGATCGACATCGTCGCCGGGGTGATCAGCGCCGCGCCCGCGCCGGACAGGCCACGGCCCGCGATCAGTGTCGCCGGGTTCTGGGCGAGCGCGCTGGTGGCGGCGCCCGCCGCGAACAGGGCGAGACCGGCCAGCAGCGCGCCCTTGCGGCCGTGCCGGTCGCCGAGCGCGCCGGCCGGGATCAGGAGTCCGGCGAACACGATGACGTACGCGTCGACCGTCCACAGGAGTTCGGTGTGCGAGGGGTGCAGGGAGGACGAACTCAGCTGCGGGATCAGGAGGTTGATGGCGGCGACCATGCTCTGCGCGACCAGGACACAGGCGCAGAGGGCGAGGAGGGTGGACCGTTTCAGGGCGGGCGCGGGCATGGCTCCTCCGGGGAGCTTCGGTGTGGTGGGGGATGCCCTGTCACCGTAGGCTCGGCGGTGACCTGCTTTCCAGTGCAACCTTTGCAAGGGGCGAATGCGTGTGACGCAATCCGGTGCCGGAGGGCTGGACCTCAATCTGCTGGTCGCGTTGGACGTGCTGCTTGAGGAGCAGAGCGTGCAGGGCGCCGCCCGGCGGCTGCATCTCTCCGAACCCGCCATGAGCCGAACCCTGGGCCGGATCCGCAAGGCGCTCGGCGATCCCGTGCTGGTCAGGGCCGGGCGCCGGATGGTGCCCACCCCGCACGCGCTGGCCGTACGGGCCGAGGTGAGCGCGGTCGTGGAGCGGGCGCGGGCGCTGTTCGCGCCGGGCCGGGACACCGACCTCAGGGCCGTCAGCCGGACGTTCACGATCATCGGACACGACGCGCTCGCCGCCCTCTATGGCGCCCGACTGTTCGCGCGGGCCGCCGCGGAGGCACCGGGCATCCGGATCCGCTTCCTCGCCGAGAGCCATGTCGACGCGCCCGTCCTGCGGCAGGGGACCGCCGACCTGGAGGTCGGTGTCGTGGACGCGACGGCGCCCGAGGTGCACCACGAACTCCTCCACGAGGACCGGATGGTCGGCGTCGTCCGGGCCGGACACCCGCTGTTGGAGGGGGAGTTGACGCCGGAGCGGTTCGCGGGCGAGGCCGACCACCTGATCGTCTCGCGGCGCGGCAGGCTGCACGGTCCCGTCGACGCCGCGCTCGCCGAACTCGGCCTGGAACGCCGGGTGGTGGGCACCGTCGGCACCTTCCCGGCCTCGCTGTTCGTGGTCCGCGACACCGACCTGATCGGCCTGATCAGCCACTGGACCGTGCCGTTGGCCGTCACGCTGGGCCTCGTCACCTTCGACGTACCGTTGCGACTCCCCGCCCTGAAGCTGGGGTTGGCCTGGCATCCACGGCATGACGCCGACCCGGCGCACGCGTGGTTGCGGGCCTGCGTGCGGGAGTTGCTGGGGGAGGCGGGTCAGCGGGCGCCGGACAGCCGCTTCTCGAACCAGTGGGACGCGTAGACATGGTCCACATAGGCCGGGATCTCCACGTACCCGCACGCCCGGTACATCGCCCGCGCCTCCGTGAGCGTCGCGTGCGTGTCGAGTCGTACGACGGTGAAGTCGTGGGCCGCGGCGGCGAGTTCGAGCGCGGTCAGGATGCGGCGGGCGAGGCCCAGACGGCGGGCGTCGGGGTGCACCCAGACGTGCCGGATCTCGCCGACCCCGGGCTCCAGCGTGCGCAGCGCCCCGCAGCCGACCGGCCGCCCCTCCTCGTACGCGACGAAGAACGCGCCCGCGTCCCCGGTGACCTCCTCCGGCCGTACGAGATCGGTCTTGTCGAAGCCCTCGGGGAAGCGGGCGTCGATGTCGGCGGCGTAGGCGTCGAGGCAGCCGCGGGCGTCCTCGGCGGCGCTGTCGACCGGCGTGATCGTGATGCCGGCCAGCCGGAGGAGGCGTCGGGTGGTGGCCAACGCCCGGGTCAGTTCGGCGCGTTGGGGTGTGCTGAGGGTGTCGAGGAGACCGGCCGCGAGCGCGTCGGCGCGGCGGTGCTGCTCCTCGACCTCGACACGTCCGGCCGGAGTCAGCTCGATCAGGCGCAGCCGGGTGTCGTGCGCGGGCACGGTCAGCCGGACCAGGCCCTGCGCCTCCAGGGACTTCGCCATCCGGCTCAAGTAGCCCGCGTCCAGGGCGAGTCGGCCGCGCAGCTCCCGCAGGGAGACGCCGTCACCGATCTCGAAGAGCAGGCGGGCCTCGCCGAGCGGACGGTCCTGGCCGAGGTAGTGGTCGTCGAGGGCGCCGATACGGCGGGTGAAGTAGCGGTTGAAGCGACGGAAGGCGGCGATGTCGTCGGGCGACGCCGATTCCGTTGCGCTGTCCATATGGGGCTCCGTACTTCTTCATCGGGCTCGATATTTCTTTGACTTTAGTCAAAGGAGTGGCCGGAGTCGAGTGTGTGGTGGTGCGGCTTTTGTGCCCTTGATCAGTGATCTGGCCCACTTCGGCCATGGATCGCGCATGCCTGCGGACGTTCCGGGCAGGCGCTCGCGGTCCCCGGGCGCGACAGTGGGGTGACGCCGGGGCGCCGAACAGGAACGGAAGGCACAGCCGATCATGGCCGACACGACGGAACAGCGGGCGGGCAAGACCATTCACGTGGGCGGGGAGTGGCTGGACGCGCTCTCCGGAGCCACCCGCGAGATCATCGACCCCGCGGACGCGCTGCCCTTCGCCGTGGTCGCGGAGGGCGACGAGAAGGACACCGACATAGCCGTGGCCGCCGCCCGCGCCGCCTTCGACGGCGGTGAGGGCGGCTCTGGTGAGGGGGTTTGGCCGCGCACACCCGTCGCCGAGCGGGCCGCCCTGCTCCGCCGTGTCGCCGACCTGCTGGTGCGCGACCGCGAAGAACTCGGTCTGCTGGAGAGCCGGGACGCGGGCAAGACCGTCGAGGAGGGCCGGATCGACATCGACTGTGTCGCCGACGCCTTCCGCTACTTCGCCGACCTCGTCGCCGCCGAGGCCCCCGGCCGGGTCGTCGACGCGGGCACACCCGACGTCCACAGCGTCGTCGTGCACGAGCCGGTAGGCGTCTGCGCCCTGATCACCCCCTGGAACTACCCGCTCCTCCAGGCGAGTTGGAAGATCGCGCCCGCCCTCGCGGCCGGCAACACCTTCGTCGTCAAGCCCAGCGAGATCACCCCGCTCACGACGATCGCCCTCATCGACCTGCTCGTCGAGGCGGGACTTCCGGCCGGTGTCGCCAACATCGTCACGGGCCCCGGCCACTCGGTCGGCGCCCGCCTCGCCGAGCACCCGGACGTCGACCTCGTCTCCTTCACCGGCGGCCTGGCCAGCGGCACCAAGGTGGCACAGGCCGCCGCCGCGACCGTCAAGAAGGTCGCCCTCGAACTCGGCGGCAAGAACCCCAACGTCGTCTTCGCCGACGCCTGCGCCACCGAGGAGGACTTCGACACCGCCGTCGACCAGGCCCTCAACGCGGCCTTCATCCACAGCGGCCAGGTCTGCTCGGCGGGCGCCCGGCTCATCGTCGAGGAGACCGTCCGGGAACGCTTCGTCGCCGAACTCGCCCGCCGCGCCGCGAGGATCCGCATCGGCCGGGGCACCGAGGACGGCGTCGAGTGCGGCCCGCTCGTCTCCGAGCAGCAGCGCGCGAAGACCGAGTCGTACGTCGCCGGTGCCCTCGCCGAGGGCGCGGTGCTGCGCTCCGGCGGCAGGCGCCCCGAGCCCTCCGCGACCCGCCCCGCCACCGGCTACTTCTACGAGCCGACCGTCCTCGACCAGTGCCACCGCGAGATGGCCGTCGTACGCGAGGAGGTCTTCGGACCGGTCCTCACCGTCGAGACCTTCCGCACCGAGGACGAGGCGGTCGCGCTCGCCAACGACACCGAGTACGGCCTCGCCGGCGCCGTCTGGACCGCCGACGCGGGCCGCGCCCGCCGCGTCGCCGGACGGCTGCGGCACGGCACCGTCTGGATCAACGACTTCCACCCCTATCTCCCGCAGGCGGAGTGGGGCGGCTTCGGAAAGAGCGGTGTGGGACGGGAGTTGGGCCCCGCCGGACTCGCCGAGTACCGCGAGGCCAAGCACGTCTACCAGAACCTGGCGCCGAGGCCGGTGCGCTGGTTCGCGGGCTGAGGCCACCGACCCAGTTGGTTCACCGCCCCAGTTGGCTCACCGCCCCAACCGGCTCACCGCATCGGTCGGTTCACCGTCTCCTGCCGCTCGCGGCGCTTCAGCTCGGCGGCCATTCCCTGGAGTGCGCGTGCCGCCCACCGCTGGAGCCCCGGCCCGAACGTGACGCGCGTGGCCCCGAGTTCACCGAGTTCGGTGGGTGAGGGGCCCTCGCCGTCCGGCCGCGCGAACACGTTGAGCGGCCCCTGGATGCCGGAGCGCAGCAGCGGCAGCACGGCCGTCGGAGCACTGATCGGATAGACGCAGTCCGCACCCGCCGCGACATACAACGCGGCCCGCTCGATGGCCCGTTCGGGACTGCCGTCGCCGTGCAGGAAGGTGTCGACGCGCGCGTTGATGAACAACGCGTCCGCCGCCACCGCCCGCACCTCGGCGAGCCAGTCCGCGTGCCGCCGTGGGTCCTTGAGGACACCCCCGTTGGAGTCCTCAAGGTTGCACCCCACGGCTCCCGCCTCCAGAAGCCGTTCCACCAGCTCCTTCGGCGCGAGTCCATAGCCGCCCTCGACGTCCGCCGACACCGGCACGTCCACGGCCCGCGCGATCCGCGCGACCGCCGCGAACATCTCGTCCGCCGGAGTCGCCCCGTCCTCGTACCCCAGCGAGGCGGCGACCCCGGCACTGGGCGTGGCGAGCGCCGGGAACCCGGCGTCCACGAACACCCGCGCGCTGGCCGCGTCCCAGGGCCCCGGCAACACCAGCGGGTCCCCGGGAAGCCGCCTCCGGTGCAGCCACCGGAACACCTCGACCCCGCTCACCGTCGGCAACCCCCGCGCTCGACACGGCGGTTGACCATCGCCCGGTTCCGGCGGCCGTCCAACAGCCGTGTCCGCGAGGTCACTTGTGCTGTCCCGCCTTGTAGTGCCCCGGTACCATCCGCGTGCTCACGCCGAACCGGTTCCACGCGTTGATCACCGTGATCGCGGCGATCAGCTGGGTCAGCTCGGCCTCCTCGAACCGCTCCGCGGCCCGGTCGTACACCTCGTCCGGCACGAAGCCGTCCGTGAGGACGGTGATCGCCTCGGTCAGCTCGATCGCCGCCAGCTCCTTCTCGGTGTAGAAGTGCCGCGACTCCTCCCACGCCCCGAGCTGGATGATCCGCTCCACGCTCTCGCCCGCCGCGAGCGCGTCCTTGGTGTGCATGTCGAGGCAGAACGCGCAGTGGTTGAGCTGCGAGGCGCGGATCTTCACCAGCTCAAGCAGCGTCGGGTCGAGCCCCCGGCGGGCCGCCGCGTCGAGGCGGACCATCGCCTTGTAGACCTCGGGGGCGTGCTCGGCCCAGTTGAGACGGGGGCTGTGCTCAGGGGCGTAAGGAGCTTCTTGTGCTGTGGTCATGTCTCGACCCTAGAAGCCAGGCAGCCCAGGAGTATGGTCCATTTCCATGGCGAAATCATGGGCCACTTTCGGCGTCGACCTCCACCTCGAACCGACCGGCACCAGCACCGATACCGGCACGGGTACCGGCGTCCGCCGCGGCCTGACGGACGCGTTGCGCGACGCCGTCCGCACCGGCCGCCTCGCCCCCGGCACCCGGCTGCCCTCCTCCCGCTCCCTCGCCGCCGACCTGGGCGTGGCCCGCAACACGGTCGCCGACGCCTACGCCGACCTGGTCGCCGAGGGCTGGCTCACCGCCCGCCAGGGCTCCGGCACCCGCGTCGCCGACCGCGCGGTCGTCCCGCCCGCCGACACCACCCCACCCCGCCGCCTCCACACCCGCCCCGTCTACGACCTCGTCCCCGGCACCCCCGACCTCGCCGCCTTCCCCCGCACCGAGTGGCTCAAGGCCGCCCGCCGCGCCTTCACCGCCGCCCCGTACCAGGCCCTCGGCTACGGCGACCCCCGCGGCCGTATCGAACTGCGCACCGCCCTCGCCGCCTACCTCGCCCGGGCCCGCGGCGTCCGCGCCGACCCCGAGCACATCGTGATCAGCGCGGGCATCTCCAACGGCCTGCGGCTGATCGGCACGGCACTACGGGCCCGCGGCGCCCACACGATCGCGGTGGAGTCCTACGGCCTGCCCGCGCACTGGCAGCTCCTCGACAGGGCCGGTCTGCGCACCCGTCCGCTCCCCTTCGACGAACGGGGCACGAATCCAGGGCAGTTGACGGACGAACCGGCCGTCCTGCTCACCCCCGCCCACCAGTTCCCCATGGGCGTCCCGCTCCGCCACGACCGCCGCTCCGCCGCCGTCGACTGGGCCCGGCGCACCGGCGGCCTGGTCCTGGAGGACGACTACGACGGCGAGTTCCGCTACGACCGCCAGCCGATCGGCGCCCTCCAGGGCCTCGACCCCGACCACGTCGTCTACCTCGGCACCGCCAGCAAGTCCCTCGCCCCCGGCCTCCGCCTGGCCTGGCTGATCCTGCCCCCGTCACTCGCGGAGGAGGTGTCGAGGGCGAAGGGCGCCGTCGACACCTGCGGTGTCCTGGACCAGCTGACCCTCGCCGAGTTCATCACCTCCGGCGCCTACGACCGCCACGTCCGCGCCGCCCGCCTGCGCTACCGCCGCCGCCGCGACAACCTCGTCGAAGCCCTCGCCCAGCACGCTCCCGACGTCCACGTCACCGGCATCGCGGCCGGCTTCCACGCCGTCCTCAGCCTTCCGCCCGGCACCGAACAGTCCGTGGTCCAGGCCGCCGCCTGGCAGGGCCTGGCCCTCCACCCCCTCTCCTCCTACCGCCACGACCAGGCCCAGGCCGACCCCCTGGACGCCCTGGTCGTGGGCTACGGCACTCCGCCGGACCACGCGTGGGCGGGAGCGGTGGAGGCGCTGTGCAGGGTGCTGCCGTGACCTACACGGTCTCCACGGAGGCCTGGTCGGACGCTTCCTCCGGCGCCTCCCCGAACCGCGCCAACGCCAACGCCCCCACCACCGCCACCGCGAACCCCAGCACCGCCAGCCACTCCAGCCCGTCCCGCGTACGGTCCCCGAGCCACACCACCCCCACCGCCGCGGGCCCGATCGTCTCCCCGATCACCAGCCCCGCCGTGGCCGTGGTCACCGACCCCCGCTGCAACGCCGTCGTCAGCAACAGGAACGCGGCGCCCCCACCCACCAGCAGCGCGTACGTCGCCGGGTTGCCGACCAGCGTCGACGGCGAGAGCGAGTCGATCAGCCGGACCGCCACCTCGACGACCCCGAACCCGAACCCGGCGCCGAGCCCGAGCGTCAACGCCCGCCCCCGCTCCGGCAGTCGACCGCCGACCAGCCCGAGCAGCAGCACCGCACCGGCCGTCCCCAACATCGCCCACTTCAACGCCATGGAACCGGCCCGGTCCCCCTCCGCCCCCGACGCCAGCCCCAGCATCGCGAGCCCCGCGCACACCACACCGACGGCCGCCCACTCCATCCCGCTGAGCCGCACCTTCAGCAGCCGCGCGGCGACCACCGCCGTCACCGCGAGGCTCGACGCCAGGGCCGCCCCGACCGCGTAGATGGGCAGCGACCGCAGCGCCGCGATCTGGAACACGAACCCCAGCCCGTCAAGCCCGAGCCCCGCCATGTACCGCCACTGCCGCAGCGCCCGCAGCAGCAGCGCCGCGTCCCCGCCCCCACCCGTCGTCGCCGCCCGCGTGGCGACCGCCTGGAGGACCGTCGCCGTACCGAAGCAGATCGCCGCGCCGAGCGCGCACACCATTCCAAAGAGCACAAAGGGACTCTAGGGGAGGGGAGATCGCCAAGGCCCTCCTCGCGGGGACTCTCACCGAACTCCAGATGCTGGACGCACGAGCCGACCCGTCCGGCCCGCCCGGTAGGCTGACCGGCGGGCCGTGACTGGCGCGCTGGGATGGGACCGACCATCGGGGAGCGGCCCGAGCAGGAATGTGTGCCGTGCGCCTGGGCCGTACCGTGAACGCCGAACGCCACGTCCGGAGGTCCCCATGCCCGACAATTCCGCGCCTCTCTCCGCCCTTTCGAACGAGTCCACGGCCTATCGCGCCGCCCTCGACGTGATCCGCGCCGTCGAGCCGCGCGTCGCCGACGCCATCGGCCAGGAAGTCGCCGACCAGCGCGAGATGCTCAAGCTGATCGCCTCCGAGAACTACGCCTCCCCGGCCACCCTGCTCGCGATGGGCAACTGGTTCAGCGACAAGTACGCCGAGGGCACCATCGGCCGCCGCTTCTACGCCGGCTGCCGCAACGTCGACACCGTCGAGGCCCTCGCCGCCGAGCACGCGCGCGAACTCTTCGGCGCCCGGCACGCCTACGTCCAGCCGCACTCCGGCATCGACGCCAACCTCGTCGCCTTCTGGTCGGTCCTCGCCGACCGCGTCGAGGTCCCCGCCCTCGCGAAGGCGGGCGTCCGCCAGGTCAACGACCTCTCCGACGCCGACTGGGCCGAGCTGCGCCAGGCCTTCGGCAACCAGCGCATGCTGGGCATGTCCCTGGACGCCGGCGGTCACCTCACCCACGGCTTCCGCCCCAACATCTCCGGCAAGATGTTCGACCAGCGCTCCTACGGCACCGACCCGGCGACCGGCCTCATCGACTACGACGCCCTGCGCGCGTCGGCCCGCGACTTCAAGCCGCTGATCATCGTGGCCGGTTACTCCGCCTACCCCCGGCTGGTGAACTTCCGCGTCATGCGCGAGATCGCCGACGAGGTCGGCGCGACCCTCATGGTCGACATGGCGCACTTCGCGGGCCTGGTCGCGGGCAAGGTCCTGACCGGCGACTTCGATCCGGTCCCGCACGCCCAGATCGTCACCACCACCACGCACAAGTCGCTGCGCGGCCCGCGCGGTGGCATGGTCCTGTGCGACGACTCCCTCAAGGACCAGGTCGACCGCGGCTGCCCGATGGTCCTCGGCGGCCCGCTCCCGCACGTCATGGCGGCCAAGGCGGTGGCCCTGGCCGAGGCGCGCCGGCCCTCCTTCCAGGACTACGCCCAGCGCATCGTCGACAACTCCCGCGCGCTGGCGGACGGCCTGATGCGCCGGGGCGCGACTCTGGTCACGGGCGGCACGGACAACCACCTGAACCTGATCGACGTGGAGACGTCGTACGGCCTCACCGGCCGCCAGGCCGAGACGGCCCTCCTGGACTCCGGCATCGTCACCAACCGCAACGCGATCCCGGCCGACCCGAACGGCGCCTGGTACACCTCCGGCATCCGCATCGGCACCCCCGCGCTGACCACGCGGGGCCTCGGCACGGCGGAGATGGACGAGGTGGCGTCCCTGATCGACCGCGTCCTCACCACCACCGAGCCGGGCACGACGAAGTCGGGCGCGCCGAGCAAGGCGAGCCACGTCCTGGACGCGAAGGTGTCCGACGAGATCTCGCGCAGGGCGACGGACCTGGTGTCCGGCTTCCCCCTGTACCCGGAGATCGACCTCGGCTGATCAACTCCCTTGGGGCAGCTCACCCAGGGGCGCGGGGAACTGCGCGACCAGCTCCCACCGGCCGCCGGTTCCCCACGCACCTGAACCCCCCAAGCTCTCTGAGACAATAAAAAACATGGCCTCAGACAGTCCCCGCGTGCTCTCCGGAATCCAGCCCACCGCAGGCTCGTTCCACCTCGGCAACTACCTCGGCGCCGTGCGCCAGTGGGTGGCCCTCCAGGAGTCCCACGACGCGTTCTACATGGTCGTGGACCTGCACGCGATCACGGTCCCGCAGGACCCGGCGGACCTGCGCGCCAACACCCGGCTGGCCACCGCCCAGCTGCTGGCCGCCGGCCTGGACCCGGACCGGTGCACGCTCTTCGTCCAGAGCCATGTCCCCGAGCACGCCCAGCTCGCCTGGGTCATGAACTGCCTGACCGGCTTCGGCGAGGCCGCGCGTATGACCCAGTTCAAGGACAAGTCCGCCAAGCAGGGCTCGGACCGCGCGTCCGTGGGCCTGTTCACGTACCCGATCCTCCAGGTCGCCGACATCCTGCTCTACCAGGCGAACGAGGTCCCGGTCGGCGAGGACCAGCGCCAGCACGTCGAGCTGACCCGCGACCTCGCCGAGCGCTTCAACGGCCGCTTCGGCGAGACCTTCACGATCCCGAAGCCGTACATCCTCAAGGAGACGGCGAAGATCTACGACCTTCAGGACCCGTCGATCAAGATGAGCAAGTCGGCGTCCACCCCGAAGGGCCTCATCAACCTCCTCGACGACCCGAAGGCGACCGCCAAGAAGGTCAAGAGCGCGGTCACCGACACGGAGACCGTGATCCGCTACGACGCCGAGAACAAGCCGGGCGTCTCCAACCTCCTCACCATCCAGTCGACCCTCACGGGCACGTCGATCGCCGACCTGGAGAAGGAGTACGAGGGCAAGATGTACGGCGCGCTCAAGACGGATCTCGCCGAGGTCATGGTCGAGTTCGTGACGCCGTTCCGGGAGCGCACCCAGCAGTATCTGGACGACCCGGAGACGCTCGACGCGATCCTGGCCAAGGGCGCGGAGAAGGCGCGGGCCGTCGCGGCCGAGACGCTCGCCCAGGCGTACGACCGGGTGGGCTTCCTGCCCGCCAAGCACTGAGGCGTACGACCGCACCGACGTACCACTGGACAGAGCGCTGCACATCACTACGGTTGCGCCTGCCCACAACTCAGGTGTGGCCGTACAGTCGATAGCCGGGCCGCCGCACGCGTGGCTGCCCGCGCTCACCAACAGGACACCGATCAGGACGACAGGAGACGACGTGGGGACCGTAACGATCGGTGTGTCGATCGCGGTTCCGGAGCCTCACGGCAGCCTGCTCCAGGAGCGGCGCGCGGGCTTCGGCGACGCCGCCGCGCACGGCATCCCCACGCACGTCACGCTGTTGCCGCCCACAGAGGTGGACGCCTCACAGCTCTCCGAGGTTGAGAGCCATCTCGTCGCGGTCGCCGCCGCCGGTCGCCCCTTCCCGATGCGACTGTCCGGCACCGGCACTTTCCGGCCGCTGTCCCCGGTCGTCTACGTCCAGGTGGTCGAGGGCGGCTCCGCCTGCACCTGGCTCCAGCAGCAGATCCGTGCCGCCTCCGGGCCGATGGCGCGCGAGCTGCACTTCCCGTACCACCCGCACGTCACCGTGGCGCATGGCATCGACGACGCGTCGATGGACCGCGCCTACGAAGCGCTCGCCGACTACCGCGCGGAGTGGCCCTGCACCGGCTTCGCGCTCTACGAGCAGGGCGCCGACGACGTCTGGCGCAAACTCCGCGAGTTCACCTTCGGCGGCGCCGTCGTACCACCTCAGGCGACCCGCACGGATCGTGGAACGATCCCCAGCCACTGAGCACGGCCGTCAGACCGCCAGCCGCCTGAACAGCCCTCGCGGCAGGTGCCGTAGCACCGACGTCACCACGCGCAGGGTCCCCGGCACCCACACCGTCTCCGAGCCTCTGCGCAGGCCCAGTTCGATGGCTGTGGCGACCGCTTCGGGGGTGGTCGTGAGCGAGGCCGCCCTCGGGTCGGCCATCGTCCGTGAGCGGACGAGACCGGGGCGTACGACCATCACGTGCACGCCCGTGCCGTGCAGCGCGTCGCCCAGCCCCTGCGTGAACGTGTCGAGGCCGGCCTTGCTGGAGCCGTAGATGAAGTTCGTGCGGCGGGCCCGTTCGCCGGCCACGGAGGAGAGCACCACCAGGGAGCCATGGCCCTGGGACTGGAGGGCCCGGGCGCTGATCAGGCCGGACGAGACGGCGCCGGTGTAGTTGGTGAGCGCGACCCGCACCGCGGCGGCCGGATCGCGCTCGTCGCGGGCCTGGTCGCCGAGGGTGCCGAAGGCGAGCAGCACCATGTCGATGTCGCCCTCCGCGAAGACCTTGCCGAGCACGGTCTCGTGGGAGTCGGGGTCGAGCGCGTCGAAGGCGACGGTGTGGACGTCGGCCCCCAGGGAGCGCAGTTCCGCGGCGGCACTCTCCAGGGCGGGCGAGGGGCGGCCCGCGAGCCACACCGTGCGGGTGCGGCGGGCGATGAGTCTGCGGGCGGTGGCCAGTGCGATCCGGGACGTACCGCCGAGGACGAGGAGGGACTGTGGAGGACGCATGCCCGTGACCGTATCGCCCGCTTATGGGCGTTCGACAGGGCGCCACGCGCGCGTGTTCGTGAGGTACCCGCACATCGGTGTCAGTGGTCGGGGGCAGAATCGGATCATGGACTGGCTGAAGAAGCTCCCCTTCATCGGGCCGCTCGTGGCGCGCCTGATGCGCACGCACGCGTGGCGGTCGTACGAGCGCCTCGACCGGGTGAAGTGGTCGCAGCTCTCCGCCGCCATGACGTTCATCAGCTTCATCGCGCTGTTCCCGCTGCTGACCGTGGCCGCCGCGATCGCCGCCGCCACCCTCAGCACCGACCAGCAGCACGAACTCCAGGACAAGATCGCCGAGCAGGTCCCCGGCATCTCCGACCAGCTCAACATCGGTTCCCTGGTGGACAACGCGGGCACCGTCGGCCTCATCGCCGGTGCCGTCCTGCTGTTCACCGGCATCGGCTGGGTCGGCTCGATGCGGGAGTGCCTGCGCGCGGTGTGGGAACTGCCCGACCGCGACGAGAACCCCCTGCTGCGCAAACTCATCGACACCGGGGTGCTGATCGGCCTGGGCGGCGCCGTCCTCGCGACGATCGCCGTCTCCACCGTCGCCTCCGCGCTGGTCGACTGGATCAACGGCGAGCTGGGCATCGCCCAGGGCGGCTGGGGCGGGATTCTCCTGCGCATCGCCGCGTTCGCCGTCGCCGTACTCGCCGACTTCCTGCTCCTGCTCTACGTCCTGACCCTGCTGCCCGGCGTCGAACCCCCGCGCCGCCGCCTCACCGTGGCCGCGCTGATCGGCGCGATCGGCTTCGAACTGCTGAAGCTGCTGCTCAGCGGCTACATCCAGGGCGTGGCCGCGAAGAGCATGTACGGCGCGTTCGGCGTCCCCGTGGCGCTCCTGCTTTGGATGAACTTCACGTCGAAACTCGTCCTGTTCTGCGCGGCCTGGACGGCGACCCCGAGCAGCGCGGACGAGGACGACGACTACGTTCCGGCCGACGAGGCCGAGGACCCCAAGGTCAGGGACGCGGGCGACGACGGACCAGATCCGGCAGCGGCCAGCGCCGGTTGACCAGGAAGACCCCGCCGGCCAGCAGCACCAGCAGCCCGCCGACGATCGCGAGCGCGATCCCCACCCCGCTCGAACCGTCCTCCTCGGCGGCGGAAGCGGCGGAGTTCGCGACCGGCTTCGTGGACGACGTGTCCCCGCCCGCCTCCCCGGTGGCCGTGGCACCCGGCTGGGCGCTCGCCTGCGCCGCGTTCCTCGGCGCGACCAGCTCACCCACCGGCTGCACCTTGCCGGCCGCCTGGAAGCCCCAGTCGAGGATCTTCGCGGCCTCCTTGTAGACCTCGTTGTGCTCGTCCTTCTCCGGGTTCATGACGGTCACCAGCAGCACCTTGCCGCCGCGCTCGGCCACCCCGGTGAAGGTGGCGCCCGCGTTCGTGGTGTTGCCGTTCTTGACCCCGGCGATGCCCGGGTACACCGAGACGTCCGAGTCGCCGCTCAGCAGCCGGTTGGTGTTGCGGATCTCGAAGGTCCCGCGGACCGACTTGCCCTTCTCCTTGGTGGTCTCGCCCGGGAACTTCACGCTCACCGTCGAGCAGTACTCGCGGAAGTCCTTCTTCTGGAGCCCGGACCGCGCGAACAGCGTCAGGTCGTACGCCGACGAGACCTGCCCCGGCTCGTCGTAGCCGTCCGGCGTCACCACGTGCGTGTCCAGCGCCTGGAGGTCCTGGGCGTGCGCGTTCATGTCGGCGACGGTCTGGTCCACGCCGCCGTTCATGTGGGACAGGACGTGCACGGCGTCGTTGCCGGAGCGCAGGAAGACCCCGAGCCACAGGTCGCGGACCGTGTAGCTCTCGCCCTCCTTTATCGGCACCACGCTGGAACCGGCGCCCATGCCGGCCAGGTCGGCCGCGACCACCTTGTGCTCGGTCGTCTTCGGGAACTTCGGCAGCACGGTGTCCGCGAACAGCATCTTCAGGGTGCTCGCCGGAGGCAGCCGCCAGTGCGCGTTGTGCGCGGCGAGCACCGCGCCCGACTCGGCGTCGGACACGATCCACGACCGCGCGGTCAGGTCTTTCGGTACGACCGGCACACCGGACGTCAGATTGACCTGCGTCCCCGCCTGCGCGAGCCGGGCACCGCCCACGGACGACATGTTCGCCGGGGGAGTGGCCGTAGGACTGGCCGTGGCACTCGTGGTGCTACTCGGCGTCGGCGTCGGCTTCGGTGTCGGGGTCGGACTCGGGGCCGCGAGGGCGAGCGGCGCGGTGAGCGCGAGGGACGACAGGGCGGCGGAAAGGACCAGCAGGGGTCGCCTGACGGTCTTCAGTGGAGCGGGCACGCACGAGAACGTACATGCCCAGGGACCCGAAGTCCCGTCACCGGCCCCACCCCGGCCACCGGCCCCGGAGGACGACGGCGATACTGGGCTCATGAAGCTCAGCCGCCCCGTCTCCTGGTTCCTGCTCGCCTTCGGGGTGTGGAGCTGGATCATCTGGATCACTTTCGTCAAGAATCTCGTCGCGGACGGCAGCGGACTGGCCTTCGACGACGGCCGCCCGACGGCGTACTTCTGGATCCATCTGACCCTGGCCGTCGTGTCCTTCGTATTGGGGACGGTCATCGGGGGCCTCGGGTTGCGTGGACTGCGCGCACTGCGCGAGACGTCATAGAGAAGTGGCCATCGTCGTCATCGCTCTCGTCGCCCTGCTCGCGGTCGCCGTCCTGGGTGGCGCGCACTGGTACGTCTGGCGTCGCCTGGTCCGCGACACCACGCGCGCGTGGGGCCCGGCCCGCGTCACCGGCACGGCCGTACTGATCGCCGGTCCGGTCCTGATGATCGCGGCCCTGGCCGCCGAACGCGGCGGCGCCCCCTTCTGGCTCCAGCGCACCCTGGGCTGGCCCGGCTTCCTGTGGATGGCCCTGGCGATCTACCTGCTGCTGGCCGTCCTCGCGGGAGAGGTCCTACGGCCACTGCTGCGCCGGTTCCTCGAACGGCGGGGGCGGGCCGAGACGGCCGTAGAAGAGGAGCGCTCACCGGAGGTGCTCTCACCGGAGGAGTCCTCCCCTGAGGAGCCCTCCTCGTCGTCCCTCGCCGCCCCCTCCCGTCGGGTCTTCGTCTCCAGGGTCGTCGGGGGCGCCGCCGCTGCCGCCGCCGTGGGGACCGTCGGATACGGCACCTACGGTGTGTTGCGCGGGCCGGGCGTGAAGCGGGTGACCGTGCCGTTGGCCAAGCTGCCGCGGTCCGCGCACGGGTTCCGGATCGCGGTCGTCAGTGACATCCACCTGGGGCCGGTCCTGGGGCGGGGGTTCGCGCAGAAGGTCGTCGACACGATCAACTCGACGCAGCCCGATCTGATCGCGGTCGTGGGCGACCTGGTGGACGGCAGCGTCAAGAACCTGGGCCCCGCGGCGGCCCCGCTGGCCCAACTGCGGGCGCGGCACGGGTCGTTCTTCGTCACGGGGAACCACGAGTACTTCTCCGGCGCCGAACAGTGGCTGGAAGAGGTCCGCAGGCTCGGCATCCACACCCTGGAGAACGCCCGCACCGAACTCCCCGGCTTCGACCTCGCCGGGGTCAACGACATCCAGGGCGAGAGCGAGGGCCAGGGCCCCGACTTCGGCAAGGCGCTCGGAGATCGTGACACCACGCGCGCGTGCGTGCTGCTCGCGCACCAGCCCGTGCAGATCCACGAGGCCGTGAAGCACGGCGTCGATCTCCAGCTCTCCGGCCACACGCACGGCGGCCAGCTCTGGCCCGGCAACTTCATCGCGGCGGCGGCCAATCCGACGGTCGCGGGGCTGGAGCGTTACGGGGACACCGAGTTGTACGTCAGCAGGGGAGCGGGCGCGTGGGGACCGCCGACCCGGGTGGGGGCGCCGTCGGACATCACGGTCGTCGAACTGGCTTCGAAACAGGCCTAGTTGATGGCGGGGCAGGGCTGCGGAGTCGGCTATGAACAGAAGGAAGCCTTCACGGCGGCCACGATCCCGGCGGCTATCACTTCATCCGTGCCGTAGCGGGCAGCGGCGTTCTTCGCCGCCGTCGCGTCGTCCTTGCCCTGCTTGATGTCGAGGCACACGTTCCGGGCGTCGCTCAAGTCCTTGTCGTCGCTGCCAAGTCCGGGCTTCAGCGCGTCCAGCACGGCCGTCAGCGCCTGAGCCTGAACGTCGTCGGGCGACGGGACGGACGGCGCGGCAGGTGTCGACGGCGTGGCGGATATCGACGGCGCGGAGCTGGGCGCTGTGGACGACTCGCTGTCCGCCTTGTCGTCGCCGCCCCCGCAGCCCGCGAGCGCGAAGACGGCGACAGCGGCAAGTACGGGCATGGCAAAGCTGCGCATGCTTCCCCCCAAGGAAGTGCAAAGTACAGGAACCGTGAGGGTAGCCCACTGATCCGGCCTGGTCGTCGTGTGCCCATGGCTCCCGGGCGGGCGCTCAGCGCCTCGTCTCGTACCTGGTCAGGATCACGCCGCCGGGAAGTGTCCGCGTCTCCACCAGGTTCAGGTTCACCCAGTTGTCCAGCGCGGTGAAGAACGGTGTGCCGCCGCCCGCCAGGACCGGCGCGGTGGCCAGTACGTACTCGTCGATCAGCCCGGCCCGCATGGCCGCCCCGGCGAGTGTCGCGCCGCCGATGTCCATCGGGCCGCCGTCCTCGGCCTTGAGGCGGGTGATCTCGGCGACCGCGTCGCCGGTGACCAGGCGGGTGTTCCAGTCGACCTTGTCGACCGTCGAGGAGAACACCACCTTCGCCATGTCCCGCCAGCTCCGCGCGAACTCGATCTCCGCCGGGGTGGCGCCCGGCAGCTGGTCGGCGGTGGGCCAGTGGGAGCTCATCGTCTGCCACAGCTTGCGCCCGTAGAACGACCGGTCGCCCGCAGCTGGTCGGACCAGAACTGGAACAGCTCGTCGCTCGGCACGCTCCAGCCGATGTCGTCGCGGGGCGCGGCGATGTAGCCGTCCAGGGTGACGTTCATGCCGTAGATCAGTTTCCGCATGGCACAAGCCTTCCGTGAATCGGTCTCACGCGTACAGACCGGGACGGCACGGGAAACTCATCGGTGTGCAGTTCGATCTTGGCGTAGCAGGCGGCTCGGGCTGCCGCGTCGGCGTGCCCGGTATGGAAGGAATCGTCGAACTGGCTTCGAAGCAGGCTCAGTTGTCGGTGAGGGGGTCTCGGCGGCCGGCTGGGAGGTGTCTGTGAAACGGGCGATTAACACCCGTCGGTAAGTTCTTTCTCATCTCGGCAGAACTCTCTTCCCCCGGATGAAACTCCTGTGGTTAGGTGATCCGCGCCACTAGGGGAGTGGCATATGCGCACGGACCCGGGAGGGTCCTGGGGAGGGCACACCGATGCGGTCGGTTCGCATACGGATTCTCGCGACGCTGCTTGTTCTGGCGGCCGTGGGAGTCGGCGGCTGGCAGTTGCTGCCGTCGGACGGGAACAAGAACAAGACGATCACGGTGGGGACGACGGACGCCGTCACCTCGCTCGACCCGGCCGCAGCGTACGACGCGGGTTCCTGGGCGTTGTACAACAACGTCTACCAGTCGCTGATGACGTTCGACTCGGGCGGTACGTCGCCCGTCCCGGACGCGGCCAAGAGCTGCGGTTTCGTGGGCGGCGGGCTGACGACGTACCGCTGTGTGGTGCGTGACGGGCTCACCTTCCCGAGCGGGCGCACGATGACCGCCGCGGACGTGAAGTACTCCTTCGACCGGGTCAAGAAGATCAACTCGGATGTGGGTCCGGCACCGCTGCTCTCCACGCTCGGCTCGGTCGACGCCTCCGGCATGACCGTCACCTTCCATCTGTCGTCGCCGGACGCCACGTTCCCGTTCAAGGTGGCCACCGGTGCCGGTGCGATCGTCGACAGCACCAAGTACCCGAAGGACGCCCCGCGCAACGGTTTCCAGGCCGACGGCACCGGGCCGTACACCCTGTCGACGTATACGAAGGACAAGAAGGCCGTCCTGAAGCCCAACAGCCACTACAAGGGCGCGGTCAAGAGCACCGGGAGCCCGATCGAGCTGCGGTACTACGCCGACTCGGACGCGTTGCAGAAGGCGTACAAGGCGAAGCAGGTCCAGGTCGCCACCCGGCAGCTGCCGCCGAAGATGCTCTCCGGGCTCTCCGCCAGCGACCCGAACCAGCGGGTGTCGGAGGCCGACAGCTCCGAGACCCGCAATCTGTACCTCAACACCCGTAAGGGCACGCCCCTGCACGACGTCCTCGTGCGGCGGGCCATGGCCTGGCTGATCAACCGCGACGAGCTGGCCGCCACGGTGTACGACGGCACGGTCGACCCGCTGTACTCGCTGATCCCGGCCGGCCTCGTCGGCCACACGACGTCCTTCTTCGACGCGTACCCCTCGGAGAGCGTCAGCAAGGCGAAGGCACTCCTCGAAGAGGCGGGTGTCTCCGTCCCGGTGCGCTTCACCTACGGCTACGGCATCGGGCACGGTTCCGGCGCCGAGGAGGCCGCCGAGCTGAAGAAGCAGCTGGAGGCGAGCGGCCTGTTCAAGGTGGACGTCAAGGGCTACGAGTGGACCGACTTCCAGAAGCGCTGGGCCACCGGGAAGCTGGACGCGTGGGCGGTCGGCTGGGCCGCGGACTACCCCGACCCGGACACCTTCGGCTCCGCGCTCGTCGGCACCGGCTCCACCATGAACACCGGCTACAGCAACAAGCTGGTCGACCAACTCATCCTCAACAGCCAGAAGTTCGCCGACCGCAGCCGCGTCGACGACGACTTCCGCGACGTCCAGACGGACGTCGCCGAGGACGTGCCGCTGATCCCGCTGTGGCAGCGCAAGGACTACGTCGTGAGCAGCGAGGACGTCGGCGGCATCTCCTACCTCACGGACGGCACCGGCGTGTTCCGGCTCTGGGCGCTCGACTGGATCTGAGCGCACCCGCCCGGCCGGACCTCGCCCGAGTGACACCGGGCGCCCCTCGCACGCAGCACCATGTGACGGAGGCGTGCGCGGGGTGAGGAGCCGACGTGGTCAGACGCAACTCCTTCCGGCTGCCCCGGCACCCGGCCTCGGTGGGGCTCGCCCGGCGCCGGGTCCGGGACCATCTCGCCGACTGGGGGCACGCGAGCGACGATCCGGCGCTCCTGGACGCGGTGCTCCTGGTGTCCGAGCTGGCCACCAACGTCGTACGCCATGGGCCGCTCCTTGAGCGGGAGTTCGAGGTCGCGGTGACCGCCCTCGCGGACGGCTCCTGCCTCATCGAGGTGTCGGACGAGGGCCGCGTCGAGCCCCGGCTGCGGGTCGTGACGGACGCGGCGGAGGCAGGCCGTGGCCTGCACCTCGTGGAGGGCGTCGCGGCGGCCTGGGGCGTGTGGAGCCGCGGCGCCCACGGCAAGACGGTATGGGCCCTCGTCCAGGCCGACATCCCGTGACGAGGGCCGTGTCCTACGACGGCACCGGCGCCCGCGTCGGCAGGGTCACCGTCACCGCGAGCCCCTCGCCCGGCGCCGTCCGCACTGCCACGTCCCCGCCGTGCGCCTGGACGACGCCCTGCACGATCGCCAGCCCCAGTCCGCTGCCCGCACCGCCGCCCGCCCGGAAGAAGCGGTCGAACATCCGGGCCGCGTCGTCCTGTTCAAGACCCGGGCCCTCGTCCGCGACACACAGCCGTACGACCCCGTCCTCGCGCTCCAGACCGAGCCGCACGGGCACGTCGGCGGGGGTGTGGGTGCGGACGTTGGTCACCAGGTTGCCGAGTATCTGGCGCAGGCCCGACTCGTCGGCGCGCACCAGCAGGGAGCCGTCGGCGCCGACCGTGACCGGCCGGTCCGGCTGCTGCACCCGCAGGTCCTCGGCGGCGTCGCGCACCAGGCGGCTCAGGTCGACGTTCTTGAAGCGCAGTTCGGGCCGCTGGTCCAGGCGGGCCAGGGTGAGGAGTTCGTCGACGAGGCGGCCCATGCGGTCGGCCTCCGCGTTCATCCGGTCCCAGGCGCGTCTGCGCTCGTCGGGCTCGGTCAGCATGCCCTTGTCGTAGAGCTGGAGATAGCCGCGTATCGCCGACAGGGGGGTACGCAGTTCGTGCGAGGCGTCGGCGACGAAGCGGCGGAGCTGGGCCGCCGTGCGCTCGCGCGTGCGGTACGCCGACTCCACCTGGTGGAGCATGGAGTTGAGGGCGAGCCGCAGCTGCTCGACCTCCTGGGTCGGGTGGTGGCTGGAGGGCACGCGCCGGGTCAGGTCGCCCTCGGCGATGGCCGTGGAGGTCTCCACCATGTCCTCCAGGGGCCGCAGCCGCCGCCGCACGCTGACCATGGTGAGCGTGGCGAGCAGCACCAGCAGGAGTGTGCCGAAGGTGAGGTCCAGCTTGAGGGCCTTGGCCATGCCGTGGTGCAGGCCGCCGGTGGAGGCGGCGATCAGGATGTAGGTGCCGTCGGTGAGTTGGGTCCCGGTGGCCCGGTAGGAGTCGCCGCGCAGTGAGATGTCGCGCGGTGTGCGGTCCTTGGTGAGCTTCGCCGGGTCGTGGAAGGCGTCGGCGAGGGCCCGCTGGGCGGCGGTCGGGGCGTATCCGGCGATGGTGAGCACCTTGCCCTGGCGGTCGACCGCCGCGAACACCGTGTCGGGTTTCGGGGAGCCGGGCTGCTGCTGGGGCACCAGCCGGTCGCCGATGCCGGCCAGTGAGCTGAGTACGTTGATCTGCCGCATGGTGAGCTGCGAACTGCTCAGCGAGTCACGGGACTTGGTCAGCTCCGCGTCGACCTGGGCGACCAGGTAGTGCCGCATGCCCATCAGGCTGACGGCGGTGGCCATGACGATGCCGAGGGAGAGCAGCGCGAGGTTGGCCAGGGTCAGCTTGGCGCGCAGCGAGTGGGCGCCGCGCTCGCAGTTCGGCAGCCGGACCCTCATGCGAGCCCGTATCCGACGCCCCGCCGGGTGGTGATCACCGGCGCTCCCAGGGTGTCCAGCTTGCGCCGCAGATAGCTGATGTAGGTCTCGACGACGGTCGACTCCGGCGGGGTGTGCTCGTACTGCCAGACATGGCGCAGCAGTTGCTCCTTGGGCACGATCCGGCCGCTGTTGCGCACCAGGAAGCGCAGCAGGGCGTACTCGGTGGGGGTCAGCTCGACCGAGCGGTCCGCGCGGTGCACCGAGTACGTCGTCTCGTCCAGCTCCAGGTCGCCGTAGCGCAGCGGCGGGCGCTGGGGGAGGACGTCGGCGGGGCGGGTGCGGCGCAGGACGGCGGTGATGCGGGCGACGACCACGTCGATGTCGAAGGGCTTGGTGATGTAGTCGTCGCCGAAGCCGAGGGCGCCGACGATCTCGGCCGGCGCGTCCCGCGCGGTGAGGAAGACGAGCGCCAGGTCGGGCCTGCGGGCGCGCAGTTCCTGTCCGAGCGCGCGGCCGTCGCCGTCCGGGAGCATCACGTCGAGCAGCGCGCAGTCCGGGCGGGTGCGCTCGGCCAGCGCGAGCGCCTCGCGGACGGTGCCCGCGGTCATGACCTCGAAGCGGTGGTAGCGCAGCGCGATGGCGAGGACGTCCGCGATGCTCGGTTCGTCCTCCACCACCAGCACGGTTCCTGGAGCCGTCATGCCCCCAGTATCGGCGGCACCACTGACATCGGGCCCGTCCGGTCTTTGGAGTTCCTTGAGAGTCATGGCCAGGACATGTCCACGCGCGCGTGCCACCGCCAATTGTGTAGCCCAGGACCTGGGGGACCGTCCGACCGATCGACCGAGTCAACTCGGTTTCGAATAAGGAGTGTTGAGCGTGGCGGCATTGGCACGGTGGTGCTATCGGCACCGGCTGGTGGTCCTGTTGCTGTGGGTGGGGGCACTGTTCGGCCTCGGCTTCTCGGCGACGACGGCGGGGACGGACTACGCGAACGTCTTCTCCCTCCCGGACACGGACTCCAAGAGCGCGTACGACCTGATGCAGAAGGCGTTCCCGAACAGCTCGGGCGACACCGACACGGTGGTGTGGAAGGTCGACTCGGGCTCGGTCAAGGACCAGTCCGTACAGACCCGCATCCAGCCCGTCCTGGACAGGATCGCGGGCATGAAGGGCGTCGGCGAGGTCACCGGCCCCTACTCCGGCGCCCGGGGCGCGGCCCAGATCAGCTCCGACGGGACGATCGCCTACGCGCAGATCACCTTCGCCGAGCAGGCCAACGCCGTCCCCAAGGACCTCGTCCAGAAGGTCGTCGACACCGCGCAGGAGGCCCGACAGGGCGGCCTGCACGTCGAACTGGGCGGCCAGGCCGTCCAGCGGGTCGAGGAGCCGCCGGGCGGCATCGCGGAGGGCGTCGGCATCCTCGCGGCGGCCGTCGTGCTGTTCCTGGCCTTCGGCTCGTTCTTCGCCGCCCTGCTGCCGATCGGCATCGCGATCTTCGGCGTCGGCACCGGCCTGTTCTCCACCCAGCTGCTCAGCCACGCCACCGACATCCCCGACCTGGCGCCCCTGCTGGCCACCCTGATCGGCCTCGGCGTCGGCATCGACTACGCCCTGTTCATCGTCACCCGGCACCGCCGCGGCCTCCAACGGGGCATGGATCCCGAGGAGTCGGCGGTCGTCGCCCTCAACACCTCGGGCCGCGCGGTGCTGTTCGCGGGCGGCACGGTGTGCATCGCGCTCGCCGGCATGCTGGTGACGCAGCTGCGCTTCCTGGACGGCGTGGTCATCGGCACCTCGCTGACGGTCGTCCTGAGCGTCCTCGCGGCGACGACCCTGCTGCCCGCGCTGCTCGGCTTCCTGGGCCCGCGCGTCCTCAGCCGCAAGCAGCGCCGCAAGCTGGCCGCGACCGGTCCCGAGCCGGAGCGCACGGACAATCTCGCGGTCCGCTGGTCGGCCGCCGTGCAGAAGCGCCCGCGCCGGATCGCCGCCTTCGCCCTCGTCGTCATGGCCGTACTCGCCTTCCCGGTGCTGTCGCTGCGCCTCGGCGCCACCGACCAGGGCAACGACAACGCCTCGACGACCACCAGGAAGGCGTACGACCTCCTGGCCGACGGGTTCGGCCCCGGCTTCAACGGCCCGCTCCAGGTGGTCACTTCGAGCGGTGACACGGCCACCCTGGTCAAGGGCATCGAGTCGACCAAGGACGTGGCCCGGGTCGCCGCGCTGCCGCCCACGGGCGGGGTGACGGTGATCCAGGTCGTCCCGAAGACCTCACCGCAGTCCGTGGAGACCGACGACCTGATCGACACCCTGCGCGACAAGGTGATACCCGAGGCCGGCGCGACCGGTCACGTCGGCGGGGTGACGGCCATCTCCAAGGACTTCGCGTCCGTCACCGGCGACCGCCTCCCGCTGTTCGTCGCGACGATCATCGGCCTGAGCTTCCTGCTGCTCCTGCTCGCGTTCCGCTCGCTCGTGGTCCCGTTGACGGCCGCCCTGATGAACCTCATCGCGGCGGCGGCCTCCTTCGGTGTCCTGGTGGCGATCTTCCAGTGGGGCTGGGGCCTGAGCCTGCTGGGCCTCGGCAAGGAGGGCCCGATCAACGCCTTCCTGCCGGTCATCATGCTGTCCCTGCTCTTCGGCCTCTCCATGGACTACCAGGTGTTCCTGGTGAGCCGCATGCACGAGGAGTGGGTCCACACCAAGGACAACGCCCGCGCGGTCCGCGTCGGCCTCGCGGAGACCAGCCGCGTCATCAACTCCGCCGCCCTCATCATGGTCTGCGTCTTCCTGGCCTTCGTCCTGAGCGGCAACACGGGCGCGGCGACGGCGGGCGTCGGCCTGGCCGCCGCGGTCGCCCTCGACGCCTTCATCCTGCGTACGGCCCTGGTCCCGGCCGCGATGCACCTCCTGGGCAACTCCAACTGGTGGCTCCCGGCCTGGCTCGACAAGAGCCTGCCGCACCTCGCGGTGGAACCCGCCGAGGAGCCCGTACAGGCCGTCTTGGAGGGCCCGGCGTCGGCCGTCCACGGTTTCGTCCGTACGGCCGAGGGCGAGCCCGTGGAGGGCGCGTCCGTCACGCTGCGGACGACCGGCGGACGCGAACTGGACCGCGTCGAGTCCCTGGCGGACGGCTCGTACATCGTCTCGGTGCCGGCCCCGGGCACCTACCTCCTGGCGACGACCGCACCCTCGTACGGCCCGATCGCCCGGCAGGTCACCGTGGCGGACGGCCCGCTCATCTACGACGTCGAGCTGGCCGAGGGCGAGGTCGACGCCGTCAACTGACCTGATCGCTCAGGGGCGTTCGTCGTCGGCGTTTCCGGCGGCGGACGCCCCGCGCTTGTCCTTCTGCCGCTCCCTCTTCTTCGCCGGGTCGGGCAGCGCGTGGGTCATGCCCGGCAGGAAGTCCGTGAACAGCTCGTGCACCTCAAGGACGAGCGGGCGCAGCACCCGGAAGCGGGCCAGCGACACACCGCGCGCGGTGAGGCGGGCGCCGCGCTCGGCGAGCCGGTAGCTCCGCTCGCGCCCCTCGGTCCGGTCGAACACCCAGTACAGGACGAGCCCCATCTGGGAGAGCCACATCAACTCGGGCAGGACATCCCGCAGTTCGGGCGCCACCTTGGTCTTCGCCCCCGAAAGCACCTCCCTGTGGACGCTGATGGCCTGCACGCGCGCGTGCTCGCTCTCCGCGGAGAACGGGCTGAGCGGGCTGTCCGGGTCGGCGGCGTTCTTGAAGAACTGCACCGCGAACTCGTGGTACGGCTTCGCGATGTCCAGCCACACCCGCAGCACGCCCGCGAGCCGCGCCTCCAGATCGGTCTCCCGGTCCAGCACCTCGCGGACCGCGAGCCGGTGCTCCTCGGCGAGACGGTCGTAGAAGCCCTGGACCAGGTGCTCCTTGCCGGCGAAGTAGTAGTAGGCGTTGCCGACCGAGACGCCCGCCTCCTTGGCGATCGCGCGCATCGTCGTCTTGTCGTAGCCGTGCTCCTGGAACAGCCGCATGGCGGTCTCCAGGATCAGCGCGCGGGTCTGCTCGGACTTCGCGGACTTGGCGGGCGTACCGCCGTCCTCTTCGGGGCTGTCGTTCTTCGCGGGCACGGAAAGAGAGCCTATCCAGTGGCGCAGGAGCCGTCGGCGCAGCCCGGCGCGGTGTAGGTCCACCCCCGGTGCGGGTCGTACGTCCACCTGTCCCCCTGCCGGTACACCCCGCCGCCCCACCGCCCGGGGCCCCACTGCGCCCCGCGCCACTTCGCGGCGGCGAGGACGGCGCCCCTGGCGAGGCGGGCCCCGGCCGGGGTGTTCAACCGGTGTGCCAGGGGCCGCTGTTCGCGCAGGGCCCACAGGGTGACGATCCAGGCGGCGGCGCCCTGGTAGACCTGCCCGGAGTCGCCGACGACAGTGACCTCGTCGAGGGTGGCGCGGTGGTCGAGCCCGGGGAAGCGCCGTCGTGCCTCTTCGGAGGAGGCCGGTACCAGCTCCAGGGGCACCAGCTGCGACTGCCGTACGAGCCAGTCGCGGACGAAGGCGCACAGGGAGCAGTCGGCGTCGTAGAGGACGGTGAGCCCGTGGACCGGGACGCGCGAGGCGTCCCGGTCCTGGGTCCCGCCGAGGGCCGGGGCCACCCCCGTCACGCCCCGGCCGTCGGCGGAACCCACCCCTGCGGCGCGATGGGCGGCACCTGCTCCCGCTCCATGACCCCCCGCCGCCGGATCTTGTTCAGCACGAACACGTTCCCCAGGTGCATCACCCCGAGCACCAGCAGCACCACCCCCACCTTCTTCGACAGGGCCTCGAAGATGCCCCGGGTGTCGTCGATGGTGCCGTCGCCGCTGAGGTACAGGGCGACGAACCCGAGGTTCACGAGGTAGAAGCCCACTACTAGAAGGTGATTCACGGCCTCCGCGAGTTTTTCGTTCCCCCGTAGGACGTCGGCGAGGAAGATCCGCCCGTTGCGGCTGAGCGTGCGGGCCACCCAGACGGTGAGTCCGATGCTGACGACCAGATAGATGACGTAGGCGACGACCGTGCGGTCCATGCGCCTCCCCCTTCTTGAACGCGTTCAAAAACGCCGACAAGGAGAATGTAGACGCACTTTTGAACACGTTCAACTCGGCTGCACTGGGAGCTGCGTCACACCCGCCGCGCCAGCTCCGGCCGCTTCGTGTAGTCCGTGAAGCCGATGACGTTGCCCCAGGGGTCGGCGATCTCGACGGTCCACCCGGTGGCCACGGAAAAGGGCGCGTCGAGCAGCGCGACACCGGCGGCGGTGAGGCGCTGCGCGGCCTTCCGCGCGTCCGGGACCTCCAGCCACAGGCGGGGCGAGGGCCAGGGCGGCGGCCGGTGCCCGAGCCCGTCCTCCAGCCGCAGAAGCACCCCCGGCGTCTCGCCACCGACCTTCAGGATCGCGATACCGGCCTCGTCGAGCCGGAACCCCACGGTGAACCCGGCACGTTCGTAGAAGGGGACCGCCTCGGCGAGATCCCCTACGGGGAGGAGGACGTTGTCGAAGCCGAGCAGTTCGTACGACTCTTCATCTGACATGCCGTCAGGTTAGGGCGATGATCGGCAAAGGGCGGGGATTGTTGGCCACAGGCGCGTTCGCATAATGTCGCGCGCATGGCAGATGTGGATGTGTTCGCGGGAGTCCGACTGCTGGGCCCGCCCGAGGCCGACGGCGAGTACATCGCGCTGAGCGACGACGAGACGGTCCATCTGCACGACTACACGCGGATCTACGCCGTCCCCGGCCTCTACGAACACGTCGTCCAGGACCTGCTGCGGTGCACGTCACCGGAGGTCGCCGCAGCGGGCTTCCTGCGCGCGGCCGAGCGCCTCGGCCTGGAGCCGGGCGCGCTGACGGTCCTCGACGTCGGCTCCGGCACGGGACTGGTCGGCGAGTTGGTGCGCCGCGGTGGCGTCGCCCGGGTCGTCGGGGTCGACGCGCTGCCGGCGGCCCGCGAGGCCGCCCTGCGCGACCGGCCGGGCGTCTACGCCGACTACGTGATCGGCGACTTCCAGCGCGACGACGACACACTCCGCGAGGCGCTGCGCCCGCACGCGATCGGGGGCCTGGTCTCGGCCGGAGCGTTCGGCGGCACACACGCCACACCGAGGGCCCTGGAGAACGCCCTCACCCTGCTGCCCCCCGGCGCGCCCGTGGCCTTCACGCTCGACGAGCGGTGGATGGACGAGTCCGACCCGGAAGGGTTCGGCGCGGCCGTCGAGCGGCTGGTGGCGGGCGGGAAACTCACGGTGCTGGAGCGGACACGGTTCCGGCACCGGGTGACGACGACGGGGGAGCCGATCTTCTATCAACTGGTCATGGCTCGGACGACCTCACTGGCGTCCGAGGGCTGATATCAGGGCACCGAGTTGGTGGGTGCCGGTGGTGAGGATGGTCTTGGCCGGGTCGTCGCTTTCGCGGAGGAGGATCGTTCCGGTGGGGGTGGTGGCGAGGTAGACGCAGGAGGAGGCCTCCTCCATGCGGTCCAGGATCAGTCGGTACTTCGTCAACTGTGCGGCAGCGTCGATGAGTTCGCTGCCGTGCGCCGCGTCGAGCTGCGCGGTGTCGAGGGCGGGTACCGGCCCGTGGGCGTAGTCCAGGCCATGGCCGACGGTGGGCGAAAGAGGGTCCGGGCGTGCTCCGGGGTCTGGAGCAGGCCGGGGATGTTGATGACCTGGGCCACGCGCAGGGCGACGGCGTGGTGGTGCGAGTTGGCGGTGCCGTGAGCCTCAATCGGCCTTCGGTTGGCCTGCCTTGAGGATCTCCGCGACGTCGAGGGTGACTTCGGCGCCGATGGACTTGGGTAGGGTGACCACTTCGCCGGGGGAGTGCGGGCGGTGGCTCTCGTAGTCGTCCCCTGTGGGGTTGGTCAGGACGTGAAGGCGCTGATGCTTGCGGTCGATGATCACGTAAACCGGAATCTTGGCGGCGGCGTACGCCTTCACCTTGTCTCGCAGGTCGGTCCGATAGTTGCTGGAGGTGACCTCCAGGACCAGGCGGAAGCAGACGGGGTCGTAGCAGTTGTTCTCGACGTAGTGATCCCGGTAGTCGGCGTCGACCACCAAAAGGTCGGGGATCGCGTAGTCCTCGGTCCCGGTCGGTAGCCAAAGGCCAAGGCCTTGGAGCACCTTCGACTCCGTGCCGTGGAGACCGGAGGCCATGAAGGGCAGCATGAGATCGGTCAAGGCCTCGGCGTGCGGGCCGTCCGGCGGCGGGGACACGATGATCTGGCCTCCGATGATCTCGACGCGGTAGCCCGGTAGGCGATCCATGATTCGGTTCGCCTCCGCGATCAACGGACGGTCCTCATGCGGCCGCTCGACAGCTGCTGCGGACATCAGGTGCCTCCTGTGGGCTGGTGTCGAGAGCATCATCGTAGGCCGGACAACGCCGGTATGTCCTTGACGATCACGTTCACCCAAACGGGTTGCTGCACGCCAGAGGGCCCCGTTCCAGTACAGGAACGGGGCCCTCGCAGCCGTACGGAAAACAACCTCAGAAGCGGCGCGTGATCAGTGCTCGCTTCACTTCCTGGATCGCCTTCGTGACCTCGATGCCTCGGGGGCAGGCGTCCGTGCAGTTGAAGGTGGTGCGGCAACGCCACACGCCGTCACGGTCGTTGAGGATCTCCAGGCGCTGCTCGCCCGCCTCGTCGCGGCTGTCGAAGATGAAGCGGTGGGCGTTGACGATGGCGGCCGGGCCGAAGTACTGGCCGTCGTTCCAGAAGACCGGGCAGGACGACGTGCAGGCCGCGCACAGGATGCACTTCGTGGTGTCGTCGAAGCGCTCGCGGTCCTCCGCCGACTGGAGGCGTTCCCGGGTCGGCTCGTTCGTGTCCTTGGTGATCAGGAACGGCATCACATCGCGGTACGCCTGGAAGAACGGGTCCATGTCGACGACCAGGTCCTTCAGGACCGTCAGACCCTTGATCGGCTCTACCGTGATCGGCTTCTCGGGGTTGAGGTCCTTGATCAGGGTCTTGCAGGCGAGACGGTTCTTGCCGTTGATCCGCATCGCGTCCGAGCCGCAGATGCCGTGGGCGCAGGAACGGCGGAAGGTGAGGGTGCCGTCCAGTTCCCACTTGATCTTGTGGAGGCCGTCGAGGACGCGCTCCTTGGGGTCGATCTCCAGCTGGAAGTCCTCCCAGACCGCTTCCGCCGAGACCTCGGAGTTGAAGCGGCGGATCCGGAAGGTGACCGTGATGTAGGGGGAGTCGGCGAAGCCGGGCTCGGGCGCGCCGGCCGCTTCCGCCTTGTCCAGAACAGGGGTAGCCATCAGTACTTACGCTCCATCGGCTGGTAGCGGGTCTGGACGACCGGCTTGTAGTCGAGACGGATGGACTCGGTGCCGTCGTCGCCGACCTCGCGGTACGCCATGGTGTGGCGCATGAAGTTGACGTCGTCGCGGTTCGGGTAGTCCTCGCGGTAGTGACCGCCGCGCGACTCCTTGCGGGCGAGAGCGGAGACCGCCATGACCTCGGCGAGGTCGAGCAGGTTGCCCAGCTCGATGGCCTCAAGGAGGTCCGTGTTGAAGCGGCGGCCCTTGTCCTGGATCGACACGTTCCGGTAGCGCTCGCGCAGCTCCGCGATCTTCTCGACCGCCGTCTTGATCGTCTGCTCGGTGCGGAACACCATGACGTTCGCGTCCATGCACTCCTGGAGCTCGCGCCGCAGGACCGCCACGCGCTCGGTGCCGGTGGAGGCGCGAAGGTGCTCGACCTGGTCGATCACCTGCTGCGCCGGGTCCTCCGGCAGCTCGACGTAGGACGCCTTCTGGCTGTACTCCGCCGCCGCGATGCCCGCCCGGCGCCCGAACACGTTGATGTCCAGGAGCGAGTTGGTGCCGAGGCGGTTGGCGCCGTGGACGGACACGCAGGCGACCTCGCCGGCCGCGTACAGGCCCGGGACGACCGTGGTGTTGTCCGTGAGGACCTCACCCTGGACGTTCGTCGGGATGCCGCCCATCGCGTAGTGCGCGGTGGGCTGGATCGGGATCGGGTCCGTGTACGGCTCGATACCGAGGTAGGTGCGCGCGAACTCCGTGATGTCCGGGAGCTTCGCGTCGAGCTGCTCCGGCGGGAGGTGCGTGAGGTCGAGGTAGACGTGGTCGCCCTCGGGACCGCAGCCGCGGCCCTCACGGATCTCCGTGTAGATCGAGCGAGAGACCACGTCCCGGCTCGCCAGGTCCTTCATCACCGGCGCGTACTTCTCCATGAAGCGCTCGCCGTCCTTGTTGCGGAGGATGCCGCCCTCACCGCGGGCGCCCTCCGTCAGCAGGATGCCCATGCGCCAGATGCCGGTCGGGTGGAACTGGAAGAACTCCATGTCCTCCAGCGGCAGCCCCCGGCGGTACACGGCGGCCTGGCCGTCACCGGTCAGGGTGTGCGCGTTCGACGTCACCTTGAAGAACTTGCCGCAGCCGCCGGACGCGTAGATCACGGCCTTCGCCTGGAAGACGTGGATCTCGCCGGTCGCCAGCTCGTACGCGACCACGCCCACCGACGTCTTGACGCCGTCGACGTCGGCGATCAGCTGGTCGAGGACGTAGAACTCGTTGAAGAACTCCACGCCCTCCTTCACGCAGTTCTGGTACAGCGTCTGGAGGATCATGTGGCCGGTGCGGTCGGCCGCGTAGCAGGAGCGGCGGACGGGTGCTTCACCGTGATTACGGGAGTGGCCACCGAATCGCCGCTGGTCGATCGTGCCGTTCGGCGTGCGGTTGAACGGCAGGCCCATCTTCTCCAGGTCGAGGACCGAGTCGATGGCCTCCTTCGCCAGGATCTCGGCGGCGTCCTGGTCGACCAGGTAGTCACCGCCCTTGATCGTGTCGAAGGTGTGCCACTCCCAGTTGTCCTCCTCCACGTTGGCGAGCGCGGCGGCCATACCGCCCTGCGCGGCGCCCGTGTGGGAGCGGGTGGGGTACAGCTTCGTCAGGACCGCGGTGCGGCTGCGCTTCGTCGACTCGATCGCGGCGCGCATACCGGCGCCGCCCGCGCCGACGATGACGGTGTCGTATTTGTGGATCTTCATCAGAATTCCTCAGTCCCTCAGCCCGATGGCCTAGCGGATGTTCGGGTCGAAGGTGAAGATCACCAGCGTGCCCAGCAGGATGGTGAACACCGTGGCGGTGTAGAGCAGGCCCTTGAGCCACAGCCGGGTGTTCGCGCGCTCCGCGTAGTCGTTGATGACCGTGCGCAGGCCGTTGGCGCCGTGCAGCATCGCCAGCCAGAGCATCAGCAGGTCCCAGACCTGCCAGAACGGTGAGGCCCAGCGGCCCGCCACGAAGGCGAAGCCGATCTTGGAGACACCGCCGTCGAGGACGAGCTGGATCAGCAGGTGGCCGAGGACCAGGACGACCAGCACGACGCCCGACAGGCGCATGAAGAGCCAGCCGTACATCTCGAAATTGCCCCGGGTCGACTTCGGGGTCTTCTTGGTGCGCTTGCGGGGAGCCTCGATGAGGGGCGCGGGGTTGTCTACGGTGTAGACGGACGCGCTCTCGACGGGGCCGATGCCCGACGCGGCGGTTTCAGTCGTGGACATGTGAGGCGTCAGCTCCCGAAGACAACACGAGCGGCGTGGCCGAGCACGGGGTAGATCGCCCCGAGCATGAGCACGAGCCACAGGCCTACGACGGACCAGAGCATCTGCTTCTGGTAGCGCGGGCCCTTCGACCAGAAGTCGACGGCGATGACGCGCAGGCCGTTGAGGGCGTGGAAGAGGATCGCGGCGACGAGGCCGTACTCCAGCAGTGCGACGATCGGCGTCTTGTAGGTGGCTACGACCTTGTCGTAGTCCTCGGGGGAGACACGCACAAGAGCGGTGTCCAGCACGTGTACGAACAGGAAGAAGAAGATGAGGACGCCGGTGACTCGATGAGCCACCCAGGACCACATTCCTTCCCGGCCGCGGTACAGCGTTCCAGCCGGCACGGAAGCCCTCCGGGAGCGGGGATGTAGGGCCGCGCCGGCTTCTCTGTCGGTCGGGCCCGGCCGGGTACGGTCCTCCGGCCCTCAGCATCGTAACCAGGTGCTGACGCGAGCTTTACGGCGGGCCTGCTTGTGTGATCAAACTGGCACGCAAAGGTGCGCGTATGGGCTAGTTTCGGGCGGCTGAGGGGGTGGGGGGTTCGGGTTGTTTGCCGGGTGCGGGGCCGTTGTGGCTGGGCGCGCCCCGCGGCGGAGCCGCAAATGTCACAGCCCCGCGCCCCTAAAAGCAGTCGGCGAGCCGTCCCCTTGCAAGGCGCCGGAGTTCCTCCGCCACCACTACCCGTTCCTCCTCCGGATCGTTCGTCAAGCGTGACCGGATGCCTGCCAGTACGTGGTCCAGGACCTCGTCCGGAGGTACGTCGTCCGCGCAGATGACGAACACGTGGCCGAAGCGGGCCTCGTACGCCGCGTGGGCCGCGTCCAATGCCATGTGGGCGGCCTCGTACGTGTCGTCCGGCAGGACCGGGAGGGACTCGCCCGCCAACGCCTCCGCCAGGTCACCCGCCGTCAGGTCGTACGCCGCCTCGTCGGACGCGGCGAGCAGCGCGTCGAGGTCGGGGTAGGGGCGGTGGTCGGTGAGGCGGTGGGACCAGCGGTGGCTGTGGAGGCAGGTGAGGAGGGTGTGGCGGGCGGCCTCGGGCGGTGCCGTGTTGAAGGTCGCCAGCGAATGCGGGGACGGCGAGGTGCGGGACTGCTCGGGCAGCGCCGGTATGGCCAGTCGGCCGGGGAGGTGGGGAAGGCGGTGCGAAGGCAGTGTGGATCCTCGCGTCACGGATGGTGCGGCAGGGGATGCGGTGAAAGGTGCGGTGAAGGTGCGGTGAGAAGTGCTGTGAAAGGTGGTGTGAGAGGTGCGTCACCACGTTATCGGGAGTGGTCATGACGTGTCCGTTGGATGCCCGAATTTCACCCGGACGGGAGAGTTTCGGAACGTGTGGTGGACACTCGCGGTCCGCCCGGGGCCGTAGGTTGGCGCCGTGAGCCAGCACAGGCGCCGCGCGTCGGCGAAGCCGTTGAAGCCGTCGAAGCCGTTGAAGCAGCGGCGGGGGCTGATCGCCGTCGCCGCGGCCACGGCGGTGGTCGCGGGCGGGGTCGGCCTCGGGGTGTGGGCGTCGGGCGGGGACGACGGGAGCCCGGTCGGCGCCGCGCTGAGCCCCTCCGACTCCACCTCCACCTCATCGCGGGCCGCGAACTCCCGCACCCCCACGCCCACTCCGACCCCCAGCCCGACCCGCGTCTATCCGCTGTCCCAGACGCCCCGCACGATTCCCGCCGTGCGCTCGCACACCCCCGCGCGCGGTCCCGGCTGGCGTCCGGCGAAGGGGGAGCGGGTCGTTGTCGACGACGCCGATCTCGTCGACGAAGGGCGGCTGATCGCCGGGGAGTTGGGGCTGACGTACGCGGGCGAGGCGAGTGACGTGCGTTCCGGGGACGTACGGCTGGCGCTCAACGACGACGAGGGCGCGAACCCGGAGTCGTACGCGATGACCGTGCGCGGCGGGCGGATCACCATCAGCGGGCCCTCGGACGCGGGGGTGTTCTACGGCACCCGGACGCTCAAGCAGGAGGTGCACGGCGGTGGTTCGGCGCCGGAGGGTGTCGTGCGCGACCAACCGGCCAAGCCGCGGCGGGGGTTCATGCTGGACATCGCGCGCAAGCCGTTCACCGCGTCCTGGATCGAGGACCGGGTACGGGAGTTGGGCGACCTCAAGTTCAACGAACTCGGGCTGCACTTCTCCGACGACCAGGGGTTCCGGATCGAGTCCACCACCCATCCCGAGGTCGTGTCGAAGAACCACCTCACCAAGGCTCAGGTGAAGGCGATCGTCGATCTCGCCGCCGCTCGTCACATCACCGTCGTGCCCGAGATCGACTCGCCGGGGCATCTGGGCGCGGTCATCGCCGCCCACCCCGATCTCCAACTGCGCAACGCGTCCGGTGTCGCCACGCGCGGTGCGATCGACATCTCCAAGGACGCGTCCGCCGCGATCGTCGACGAACTCCTCGACGAGTACGCCGAGTTGTTCACCGGCGACCAGTGGCACCTCGGCGGCGACGAGTACCAGGCGCTGACCGTCGTCAACCCCCAGGCGTCCTTCCCGCAGTTGGCCGCCGCGGCGACGAAGGCCTACGGATCCGGCGGTACCGTCGCGGACCTCACCACCGGCTGGCTCAACGACCGCGCGGACACGGTCCGCAACCACGACCGCACGATGCGGGTGTGGAACGACGGCTTCTTCGCGGGGACGTCCGTGCGGGCCGCCAAGGATCTCCAAGTGGCGTACTGGACGGGCAAGGAGATCGGCGCCCGGCAGCCCGTCGCCTATCTGAGCGCGGGCCGCAAGGTCCTCAACTACAACGACGAGTACCTCTACTACGTCCTCGGTGAGCCGCAGACCTTCGTCTATCCGACGGGACGACGGATCTACGAGCAGTGGAACCCGCGTGTGCTGCGCGGCACGCAGGCGGTTCCGGCGAAGTACGACGGCCAGATCCTCGGCGGCTCCTTCGCGGTCTGGTGCGACCTGGCCAACTCCCAGACACAGGCCCAGGTCGCGGCCGGCATCCGGATGCCGCTGCGGGCCACCGTCCAGAAACTGTGGGACCCGGGGACACCGGCGCTCACGTGGACCCAGTTCAAGTCCCTTGCGGACAAGGTGGGTTGAGGTGGAGGCCGACATGTCTACATCCCCATCCCCATCTCCATCCCCATCTCCATCCCCATCTCCATCCCCATCCCCATCCCTATCTCCATCCCTATCCATATCCGGGTGCCGGCCGCGTTCGCCGGTCGGCCTCGGGCGGATCGCCGTCGCGCTGCTCGGGCTGGTGATCGCCGTCGATCTGTTCGCCGTCTACGCCGACTTCAGGTTGTACGGCGTGATAGATGACGTCATGGGTGGCGCGGGCGGCGATGCGGTGTTCCGGCGGGTGGTCGCGGCGCATTCGCTCGACTTGCTGGCCGGTCGTCTTCACACGGGCGCGCTGGTCGTGTGTGTGATCGGGTACCTGTGCTGGTTCGTGCGGGTGCGGGCCAACGCCGGGGTGTTCGATCCGGGTGAGCAGAGCATGCGGGCCTGGTGGGCGGTCGTCGGCTGGTTCGTCCCGGGGCTGAACCTCTGGTACCCGCGCCGGATCACCCTGGAGATCTGGGACGCCAGCAGGCCGCCTGCGGGCGCCCGCAGGTCGCATCTGCTGGTCAACCTCTGGTGGACGCTGTGCATCCTGTCGGTCGTCGCCGACTGGCTCGGCGACCTGCACTACGAGAGCGACTTCACGCCCGCCGACAACCGCGCCGTCCTCCTGTTGTCGCTGCTCGCCCACACCGTCGAGATCGAGGCCGCCGTCCTCGCGATCCTCGTCGTGCTGCGACTGACCCGCATGCAGCGGGCGAAGGTCCTGGCGGGGCCGGGCGTGCCGCTCGCGGTCTGACCGCCGGTTGGCCGAAAATCTCTTCTTCCGCTTTCTCGACCTGCACGGGGTGCTCCCGTGTGACACTCCCGGGGTGGAGCACGCAGTCTGGGGAGACGCGGGCACCAAAGGGGAGGGGCCCCGCAGAGGGAGGTTCGGATGAGTCTGGTGGAACTGATCGCTCGGGCCGACGAACGTGCGCTGGCCGTCAGTGGGCTGGCTTGTTTGGATCGGTGTGTGCCGCTGCTGGGCGGTGGCGACGAGGTGCTGCGGCCGTTGTGGGCCGGCCTCGCTGACGGCGCGGTGGGGGAGGAGTGGGGCGAACGGCTGGAGAAGGCGCGCGGTGAACTGCCCGCCCTCTTCGAGGAACCCGGTGAGGACCTGGCCGCGCCGCTCGCCCGGCGGATGCTCGACACCGCCCCGGACGTACCGGCCGACCCCGCGGTACGGGAGTGGGCCGACCTCTGCTCCGTCGCCTCGCTGCGCATCCACCAGCTCCTCGACCCCGCCGACGACGGCTCCCCGGTCGACGCCCGCCGGGCGGGCCGTACGGACGGGGTCTCGCCGCTCGTCGCCGCCGAGCTGCGCCGCCAGATCACCGTCCTCGAACTCCTCTCCGGCCCGGCCCCGGGCGGACTCCGCCAGGTCCTGGCCGTGTCGACGGAGGGGCGCCGGGTGCTGCGCGCGGTGGTGTCGCGGCGGGCTCGCGGACGGGGTTGAGGAGAATCCCGTTTCCGCGCGGTCTGTGAGCGTCGTGCGGTGAGTGTGGGGCGGTCCTGCGCCGGTCCGGGGGAATGTCCGGATCGTGGTGCGGGAAGAGTGCCCGGCCGTGCTTCTCCTGGTGTGTGACAGAGCGGATGAGAGAGCGGTCGCGGCCCAGGGCCGCCACGCAGCCCGTGCGGTGGGCCGCGGACGCGGTGGCGATGATGCGCGAGGGGGCCCGGGTGCGCCTGGACTACTCGGCGCGGAGCCTGTGGCGCGTCGACCGGATGATCGAGGAGATACGGCGGGAGGGCGCGCCGTTCGCCGCCGTGGAGAGCGAGTTGCGCGGATTCGGCGCCTACGCCGGCGAGGTGATCGCGCGGCAGACCGGCGCCGAGTGGTGGGCGACCGGCGGTGAGCACTGGCTGCGCACTCCGGACGGGCGGCTGTGGGACCCCGTTGACGAGGCGCGGCGGTGTTTCGGCGGGCACGGGTCGCTGCGGCTGCTGTGCCGGGACGCGGTGAACGGCGTACAGAGGTAAGGGAGTTCGGCGGGCGCCCCGGGGTGCCGTGCTCGGCAAAATCGGCGTAATTAGAGACGCCTGCGTTCCCCAAGGCGGAGGTCCGGGAGGACGATGAGGGCAACTGCCGGAACGGGGAGGGTATATGGCCGACAATCGTCGTTGGTGGGCGCTGGTCGTCATCGCGCTCGCGCAGCTGATGGTCGTCCTCGACATGACCATCGTCAACATCGCACTGCCGTCCGCCCAGACCGATCTGGGGATGTCGGACGGGAACCGGCAGTGGGTCATCACCGCCTACACCCTCGCCTTCGGCGGACTGCTGCTGCTCGGCGGCCGGATCGCGGACCTCGCCGGGCGCAAGAACACCTTCATGATCGGGCTGATCGGCTTCGCCGCCGCGTCCGCGCTCGGCGGTGCCGCCGCCAACCAGGGCATGCTGTTCGGCGCCCGCGCGCTGCAAGGCGTCTTCGCCGCTCTCCTCGCCCCCTCCGCGCTGTCCCTGCTGACCACGACGTTCACCGATCCGAAGGACCGCGGCAAGGCCTTCGGAGTGTTCGGCGCGATCGTCGGCGCGGGAGCGGCAGTTGGGCTCCTCGCGGGCGGCTTCCTCACCCAGTACCTGGACTGGCGCTGGTGCCTCTACGTCAACGTGCCCATCGCGCTGGTCGCGTTCGCCGGCGCCTGGGTGCTGCTCAGCGACAGCTCCCGGCACCCGGAGGCCCACCTCGACATCCCCGGCGCGCTCCTCGGCTCCCTCGGCATGCTCACCCTCGTCTACGGCTTCTCCGAGGCGGAGTCGAGGAGTTGGGGCGACGGGCTCGTCCTGGGCCTGCTCGCCGCCGGTGTCGTCCTGCTCGGCGCGTTCGGGTTCTGGCAGACCCGGGCCCGGGTTCCGCTGCTGCCGATGTCGGTGGTGAAGGACCGTCAGCGGGTCGGGGCGTTCCTCACCATCCTGTTCGTCACCATCGGCATGTTCGGCGTGTTCCTCTTCCTCACCTACTACATGCAGCGCGTCCTCGGCTATTCGCCGGTCAAGACGGGCGTCGCCTATCTCCCCATCACCGTCGGCATGATCACCGGTTCCACGCAGGTCGCGGCCCGGCTGCTGTACAAGGTCCCGCCGCGCACCCTGATGGTCCCGGGCCTGCTGGTCGCGGCGGGCGCGCTCGCGCTGATCGCCCAGGTCGGGGTGGAGCCCGCTTACGCCACGTACATCCTGCCCGGCATGCTGATGCTCGGCCTCGGCATGGGTACGGCGATGATGACCTCGGTGTCCCTGGCCACCGGAGGAGTCGCCCCGCGCGACTCCGGCGCCGCCTCCGCCACCTTCAACACCGCCCAGCAGGTGGGCGGTTCGATCGGTACGGCCCTCCTCAACACGATCGCCGCCACGGTCACCGCGCGCTACGCCACTGCCCACGCGGGCCCCGGTGTCAACCAGCGGCTCCTTGAGGCGAAGGCCGCGGTGCACGGCTTCAACGTCGCCACCTGGTGGGCGATGGGCTCGATCCTGCTGGCCGCGCTCATCGCGGGCGTCCTGGTGAACGCGGACCGGGTGCCCGTTCCGGGCGCGGTGGCGGCGGAGACACCCCAACAGCCGGTGGAGACAACGCTTTAGGGCGACGGGTTCGGGATCGAGAGGGGGGCACCTCGCGCGGGTGGCGCGCTCGGTTTGCCGGGTGCGCGCCGGTGCGGAAGGCCGCCGTACGTCAAGAGGCCGCTGTACGCGGGGAGTTGGCGAGTGTCCGTCGGCCCGTGCCGGGGCCGGGGGCGTCAACGGCCTTGCGGTGCCCGGCGATCGGCGATCGGCGATCGCGCCGCTGACGCTGTGACACTTCTGTGAGGTCCGGCGCTGATGGCGATGGGGGGTGCGGGGGACCGCCGCGCCCGGTACGGATTCTTCGCGAACTCGGTACGTCACGTGGGACGTACGGACGAGGACAGTCCTTGGGCCAGACAGGCGAGCCCCGCCGCGGGCACGCGCACGACGGGGAACTGGGTGCCGCTGTCGCGCGCGCCCAGGAGGGCGACGACAGCGCCTTCGCGGTCGCGTACCGGATCGTCCAGCCCGGGCTGCTCGGGTATCTGCGCGGGCTGGTCGGCGACGAGGCCGAGGACGTGGCGGCCGACGCCTGGCTGGAGATCGCCCGCGATCTCGGCCGGTTCCGGGGCGACGGGGCGGGCTTCCGCGGCTGGACGGCGACCATCGCCCGGCACCGGGCCCTGGACCACCTCCGCAGACAGCGGGTACGGCCCCGGTCGGCCGCGCTGGAACAGGACGTGTTCGAACTCCCCGGTCCGCACAGCACCCATGACCAGGCCCTGGAGTCCCTCTCCACCGAACACGCCCTCGACCTGGTCCGCGGCCTGCCCCGCGACCAGGCGGAGGCGGTCCTGCTCCGGGTCGTCGTGGGTCTCGACGGCCCCGCCGCCGCCCGGGTCCTGGGCAAACGCCCGGGCGCGGTACGCACGGCGGCCTACCGGGGGTTGAAGCGGCTGGCGCGCGAACTCGCCGGGGACGGTGTGACGGATGCCGGCACCTGGACGCTGGGGGAGTCGGACGACGGTTCGCCGACGGATGGGCACGGACATGACTGAGCAGCGGAACGGCGACGGCTTCCCGGCCCTGCTGGGCGCCGCGTTGCGCGATGTCGTCGTGGACGACGAGGCGGAGCGGCGCGCGGTGGCCGCGTTCCGGCTGGCCAGGGACTCCGGCACACACGCGACCGGCGACGCGACCGGTCCCCGGCGTGAGGACGACTGGCGTCCCGAGTCCGTGTGAGCCCCCCGGCGCACGCGGACCTGGACACCGTGGCTGCGCCGCTGCGCCAACCGGCCTGCCTCGCTTGGTGATCCGGCCCTCCTGTGTGCAGGCGACCGGCGACGCGACCGGTCCCCGGCGTGAGGACGACTGGCGTCCCGGGTCCGCGTGAGCCCCCCGGCCCACGCGGACCTGGACACCGTGGTCAGGCCGCTTCGTCAACTGCCCTGACCCGCTTGACGATCCGGCCCTCCTGCATGACCAGCACCACGTTCGACGGATCCCCGAGCAGGCCGATGTCGGCGAGGGGATCGCCCTCGCAGACCACGACGTCGGCGATCTTGCCGACCTCGACCGTGCCCAACGAGTCGTCCAGGCCCAGGAGTTGGGCGGCGGTCTGCGTTCCCGCGCGGATCGCGTCCAGCGGTGACAGGCCCAACCCCACCATGTGGCCCAGCTCCTGGAGGTTCCGTCCGTGGGGAACGGCGCCCGCGTCCGTGCCGAGGGCGACCTTCACTCCGCGCCGTACCGCCTCGCTCAGCCGGGTCGTCGCCGCCTCCGCCAGCCGGGCCTTCTTCTCGTAGGCGGCGGGCGTGAAGCGGGTCCGCTCGACATGGAAGGTCGACAGCGTCGGGACCAGGAACGCGCCCTTCTCCAGCATCAGATCGATGCCCTCGTCGTCGATGAGGTAGCCGTGCTCGACGCTGGTGACCCCGCCGCGCAGGGCGTTCTTGATGCCCACCGTGCCCTGTGCGTGCGCGGCGACGGGACGGCCGCGGTGCCGGCGGGTCTCGTCCACGACCGTGGCGATCTCCTCCACGGTCAGGCCCTCGTCCTCGGGCTGGTCGCTCGGGCTGTTGACGCCGCCGGTCGCGCAGATCTTGATGACGTCCGCGCCGTCGCGCAGCAACCGCCGTGTCGCCAGCCGGACTTGGGCGGGATCGTCGGCCAGCTCGCTGAACGGGTCGAGGAGGGCCGAGGGGTCGTAGCCGCTGGGCATGCTGAAGTCGGCGTGGCCGCCGGTGTGGCTCATCAGCCGCAGCGCGACCTGGAGCCGGGGGCCCTCGATCAGGCCGAGCGCCACGGCGTCGCGGTAGCCGGCGTCGATGCCGCCGAGGTCGCGGGCCGTCGTGATGCCGGCGTGCAGGGTCTCGCGCATGCGGCGGGCCCGTTCGAAGACGGTGACCGTGGGCCGGTTGGTCAGCAGCCTGCCGGTGAAGTCGGCGTTGCTGTCCATGAGGAAGTGCAGATGGCAGTCGAAGAACCCGGGCAGCAGGGTGCGTCCGCGGCAGTCGACGACCGTCGCCCCGTCCGGCGCGGGTCTCGCGTGCTCCGGCCCGGCGTAGGTGAACCTGCCGTCCTCCACGACCACCGCCGCCGACTCGACGGGCGGGGCTCCGGTCCCGTCGACCAGACGGACACCGGTGAACACGACAGGGGCCGACGAGCGAGGTTCACTGTTGTCAGGCATGACCCACGTGTATCGCGCACCGACCGCACCGGGCACGCGCGGTGGTCCGTTGGCCGGGACAGAGGTCCTGGGCCCGTGCCGTCCGGGGCGGGTCCCCCCCCGGACGGCACGGGCGTACCGCTCAGCGGGGCTGGGCGAGTTGGGCGGCGAGGAGGTGGGAGTCGAGCAGGGCGGTGTCGCTGGTGCGGGCGGCCTTCGCGTAGCCGGCGAGCATGCGTTTGGTCAGGACGAGTGCGTGTGGGGAGCGCCGGGCGAGAGGCTTGGTCCAGGCTGTGACGGCGTCGTCGAGCCGGTCGAGAGGTGCGACCTTGTGCAGGAGCCCGAGGTGGTGGGCGGTGGGGGCGTCGAACTCGTCGCAGGTGAGCATGAGTTCGCGGATCCGGGAGGTACCGGCCTCCGTGATCAGACGTCCCATGGCGCCGCCCCAGGCGGGTGCGAGCCCGAGGCCGATCTCCGGCATACGGAAGCGGCAGGTGTCCGCCCCCGCGCGCAGATCGCAGTGGACGGCGAGCGCGAGCCCGGCCCCGATGACCCTGCCGTGCAGCCGGGCGATGGTGACGGCGTGGGTGTTCTCCAGCGCCTGGCACAGCCGGTGGGCCTTGTCCGCGATGAGCCGCAGCGCGGTCCCGGTCGGATCGCCGTCCAGCGCCTCCCGGAACTCCCGGCGGTCCGCTCCCAGGCAGAAGTTCTCGCCCAGGGAGGAGAGCACCAGGATCTGGATGTCGGGCTGTTCGTGGAGGCCGTCGAGGACGGCGATGAGCGCGTCCAGGACGGCGGAGTCCAGGACGTCGTCGTCCTGGGCGGACGGATTGAGCCGTACATGGAGGACGGATCCGGTCCGGGCCAGGCCGAGGGCGCCGGACGGTGCGGTCTCCGTGTCGGTCACGGGCCCCGGAGCGGGGGTGGGCACGGCCGGGCTGGAAATGATTGGCGGGTTCATGTCAGAGAAACGTCCAGGTTCAGAAGTCGCCTGAACGCCACCCGGGGTGCCCGCGCGGGGCGGCGGACCAGGGTGAGGGCCGGCAGACGGGCGATCATGCGGCGGAGCAGGGTCTGTGCCTCCATCCGGGCCAGGGGCGCGCCCAGGCAGTAGTGGATGCCTCCGCCGAAGGCCAGATGGGGCGTCCCGCGCCGCGGGTCGAAGGAGTCCGGGTCGGTGAACCGGGCGGGGTCGCGGTGGGCGGCGCCCATCATGAGGTAGATCATCTCCCCGGCCCGGATCTCGGCGTCCTCCAGGAGGCAGTCCTCGGAGGCGACCCGGCCGATGAGGTGGAGGGGAGGGTCGTAGCGAAGGGCCTCTTCCACGAACTCCGGTACGAGGTCCGGCTGTTCGGCGAGCAGCCGCCGGCGGCCGGGGTCCTCGACCAGCAGGAAGACCATGGTCGACAGCATCGTCGCGGTCGTCTCCATGGCGGCCAGTACGACGAACAGGGCCAGGAAGTAGACGGCCTCGTCGGCCTTGTCCCCGGGTCGTGCGCGCCGCTCGCGCACCAACTCCGTGAAGTAGGTGCGCAGTTCCGCCGTGGCCGCGTCGTAACGGGCCGGCTGGCTGGGGTTCGGGAGCAGCTCCTGGGAGAAGACCTGTTCGTGGGTCAGTGTGCGCAGACGGGGCCAGTCGGCGCTGGGGAGCCCGAGCCGGCCGCCGATGGTGGCGACCGGGAGTTCCTCGCTGACCAGTGCCGCGAAGTCGGCCTCCCCCGAGCCCAGGCGCTCGTGCAGGGTGTCGAGGGGACGGTCGACGATGTGGCCCACCGGGCGGCCGATGTCCTCGACGCTGGCGCGGTCGAAGGTGCCGAACGACCGGCGTACGCGGGTGTGCTCCGGAGGGTTGAGCGCGAGCGGAGTTCGGCTGATCTCACGGGAGGAGGGGGCGTTCCAGCGGCTGCGCGCGTCCTGTTGTGTTCGCCAGTGGGTGTCCGGTTCGAGCCAGAAGCCGTTGCGCAGTACTTGGTCGCAGATGGTGCAACTGGTCACGAAGTGACCGCCCCAGGGCGCGGGGCTGACCGTGCCGCGCGCCCTGAGTTCCGCGTAGATGGGGAAGGGATCGGCCTGTCCCTCAGCCGTCCGAAGACGGGAGAACAGGGAGCCGGCCGCCATCCGTACCCGTGGGATGTTTGAATCATCCAGTAACACAGTGCTTTCGTAAGGTTACTTGCGTCACTCGCCATTCACCCAGGCCCGGAAGCGGCTGAACATCCCGCCCTTGGGGCGCGGAGCGGCGTGCGACGGCCGGCCGGCCGTCGCCGTCTGCGGCATGGCGGCGGGCGACGGCGCGACCTGAGCGGACGACGGCCGGACCGGCCGGGCCTTGGTCGCGGACGGCACGGCGCGGGGGGTGTACCGGATGGGCAGGGTCACCAACTCGCGGCTCCACGGCGCCGGCACCCACGAGAGTTCCTTGAAGGGGACGCGCATCTCGACGTCGGGCAGCCGGTTGAGCAGGGACTCGACGGCCGTGGCCGTGATCATGAACGCCGGGTCCTTCGCCGGGCACCCGTGCGGGCCGGCGCCGAACGCCAGATGGGCTTTGGAACTGAGCTGTTCGCGGTGCGCGGTCAGCTTGGGGTCGGTGTTGGCCGCCGCGAAGGAGATCATGACCGGGTCGCCCGCCCGGAGGATCCGGTCGCCCAACTCGACGTCCTGCGTGGGGTAGTGGCCCGCGTAGTTGGCGATCGGCGCGTAGTTCCACAACGTCTTCACGACCGCGTCCTCGACCGGCAGACCGGTCGGCCAGTCGTCGCTGAGGTACAGCGCCGCGCTGGTGCCGATCGAGGCCGCCAGGGGCGTGGTTCCGCCGCCCAGCAATATCACGAGCTGGTGCAGCACCTCCTCGTCGGTCAGCCGGGAGGAGTGCACCATCAGCCGGGTGGTGAGGTCCTCGCCGGGCTGCCGGCGCTTGAGGGCGATCAGTTCGGCGATCGCGCCGCCCAGTATCTCGTCGGAACCCGGGACGCCCTGGAAGATGCCGGTGAGGCCGGCGATCACCCGGTCGCCCAGCTCGGGCGGGCAGCCGAACAGCTCACCGAAGACCAGCAGCGGCAGCGGCTGGGCGTAGGCGGACATCAACTCCGCCTGGCCCAGGACCTCGGAGCTGAACTGGCTGATCAGGTAGTCGGCCGACTGCTGGGTCAGCCGGACGATCCGGCTCTGGTCGACGGTCGCGAGACTGTCCGTGACCGCCTGCCGCAGCCGGGCGTGCGCCGCGCCGTCGCTGAACATGGCGTTGGGGCGGTACCCCATCATGGGCACGGCCGGGCTGTCCGCGGGCACCTTGCCCTCGTTCAGGGCGTTCCAGCGGCGCGAGTCCCGCACGAACAGGGTCGGGTTCTGGAGGATGTAGAGACTGGCGTCGTAACTGGTGACCAGCTCGACCTCGACGTCCGGCGCGATGTCGACCGGGGCGCTGGGCCCCATCGTGCGCAGCTTGGCGTACGTGCTCTCGGGGTCGGAGCCGAAGTCGGACCCGTACAGCGGGAGGTTGCCGTGCGCGGGGCAGCCGGCCGGTGCCCCGGACGGCTCGAAGGGCTGTTGCATGCTGGCTCCTAGCCGAGTGAGGACAAAAGGTGCTTCACGAGCGTGATGAGTGCCTGCATCGAGGAGTCCTGGTCCCGGACGTCACAGTGGATGACCGGGGTGTCCTCGGAGATGTTGAGTGCCTCGCACACTTCGTCGAGCGGGAACTGCTGCTTCCCCTCGAACGTGTTGACGCCGATGACATACGGCAGACCGAACGCCTCGACCAGGTCGAGGACGGGGAACGTCTCCTCCAGCCGCTCGGGATCCGCCAGGACCAGCGCCCCCAGCGCTCCCCGGGACAGCCCCTCCCACATCTGCTTGAACCGCTCCTGCCCGGGGGTTCCGAAGATGTAGAGGACCAGGTCCTCGCCGAGGGTGAGGCGCCCGAAGTCCATCGCCACGGTCGTGGTCGTCTTGTCCGGGGTCTCGGAGAGGTCGTCGAGCCCCTCGCTGGCTTCGGTGATCTCCTCCTCGGTCTGGAGCGGTTCTATCTCGGAGACACTTCCGATGTACGTGGTCTTCCCGACCGCGAAGTGGCCCACGACCAGGATCTTCACGGAGCGGGAGACGTCGGGATCCAGATACACGGGACTACGCTCCGGTTCGAATTCGCATCAGGCCGTCGAGCACGGCGGTCAGCAGGACGGGATCATGGCGTTCGGCATGGGGCACCGGATTGCGCACATGGATCAGGCCGTCCTCGGCCATCTGCGCCAACAGGATGCGGACGATGCCCAGGGGCAGCCGGGTGTGGGCGGCGACCTCGGCGACCGAGAGGAACCCGTCCGCGATCAGATCCAGGACCGTACGGGCCTCGGGGGCGAGCGTTCGCGCCGCCGCCACCGCACCGTCCTGGGCCGTGATGATCGTGGTGTGCTCGTACTCGCTCTCCCGTGGCAGCGCGCGACCCTGCGCGATGACGAAGAGGGGGACTAATGGAGCCGTCAGCTCCAGCTCGCTGTCCAGTTCGTCACTCATCGCCCGTCCTTCCTCCCCGGGCCGCCGACCCGGCGGCCAGCGCCGGCATCGTGTCGCCCAGTCGTACGGTGAACTCCTCGATGTCACAGCCGTGTTCGGCCGCAGCCGCGAGGAAGGCGCCCTCGCCGGCCGCGATCAGGAACACCCAGCCGTGCTCGAACTCGATGACCGTCTGCATCCACTCGTCGTCCTGCTGACCGCCCGCGAACGGCGCGGTCGCCCGGCTGTAGGCGTGGATGCCGGTCATGGCCGCCGAGATCGTGTCCGCGAGGTTCCTGCCGATCCCCGAACTCGCCCCGCGCGGCAGACCGTCCGCGCCCAGCAGCAGCGCGTGCAACGCGCCCGGCACCGACGCCACCGCCTTGTCCAGCTCCGCGAGCAGGAAGACCCCGCCGCCCCCGCCGTCCAGCTGTGCCCCGGGACCGTCCCCGGGATGGGCCGGCTCGCTTCCGGCCACCCGCGCCGGGACCGTGAGGTTGTTGCCCAGCCGGGAGACCAGCCGGTTCATCCGGAACGACAGCTGCTCCATGTCCACGTCGGGCTCCGCGGCGGCGGCCAGATAGGCACCCTGCCCGGCCCCGATCAGGAACACCCAGCCGTGCTGGAACTCGATGACCGTCTGGATCCAGTTCCGGTTCTGCGCCAGTCCGGCGAAGTGGGCGGTGGCCCGGCTGAGCGACTGCATCCCCGCCATGGCCGCGGAGATGGTCCGCACGTCCTGGCCGGTCAGGTCGTCCGTGGACCCGCGCGGTACACCGTCCGCGGACAGCACCACGGCGTGCCGTGCTCTCGGCACGTTGTCCACGATGTCCTGGACCATCCAGGACAGGTCTGCTGTACTCATGCGTTTTCGGACCCTCCGGGTGTCGGAATGTCGAAGGAGGCCGTGTCGCGCGCGGACTGCGTACCGCGCTGGAGGGCCGCCAGGCTGCCGGTGCCGCGCCGGGCACTGCGCCGGGGCGCCTGCTCGCCACCGGTGCCGACACCGGTGGGCGACATCCGGGAGCCACGCTTCGGCAGGCCGCCCGCCGTACGCGCCGAGCGGCCCGTCTCCATCGGCCGGATGCTGCTCACGGGCGACTCGGTGGCCGGCGGCAGGGCCTCCTCCATGGTCCACAGCTCCTCGGGCAGGAGTACGACGGCCCGTACGCCGCCGTACCGGGAGACACCGGTGACATCCACCGTGAAGCCGTGCTGACGGGCGATCAGACCGATGACGGGGAAACCGAACTTCGGCTGGGTGCCCAGCTGGGACAGCCGGGGCAGGCCCTCGCCGGACAGCAGCGCGCTGGCCCGCTGCCGGTCCTCGTCGCCCATGCCGACGCCGGCGTCGTCGATGACGATGCACAGGTTCTTCTGCGCCTGCCGGAACGTGACCTCGATCGGGGCGTCCGCCTGGGAGAAGCTGGCCGCGTTGTCGAGGAGTTCGGCCACGGCCAGGGCGACCGGCGCGACGGCCGAGGCCTTCAGCGCGATGCCGCTGGGCTGCATGATCTCGACCCGCTGGAAGTTGCGGATCTGGCTCTGCGCGCTGCGGACGACGTCGTAGACGCTGGCGGGCTGGCTGCGGCGGCCCAGCGGCGCGCCGCACATCACGGCGATGCCCTGTGCCTTGCGGGCCATCTGGGCGTTGGCGTGGGTGATGTCCATCAGGTCGGAGAGGACCGCGTGGCCGCCGTACTCGCGCTGGACCCCGTCCAGCAGCGTGGTCTGCTCGGCCGCGAGGCTCTGGAGGAAGCGGGCGGCGCCCTTGAGGACCGACTTGGTGTTCTCCTCGGCGGCCTGCCCCGCCTCGCGGATGACCTCGTCCTGTTCGTCCCGCAGGGTGGTCAAGGCGGCCTGGGCGCGGTCGAGTTCACCCTGGGCGTACCGCAGTCGCGCCTCCAGCGCGGCCTCGGACTCCCTCTTCCTCCGCCCCAGGGCTCTGCTGCGGAGCACGAGCGCCACGACTGCGGCTACGGCTGTCACCGCTATCGCAACCAGGCACCAAAGAAGCACGTCTTGAGTCATGGAAACCTTTCCCGGCGCGTGGCACGCAGGCGTCATCGGGTACGCCTTGCAAGGATCCGCAACCCGTCCAGGGGACTGCATGACTGATCGACGCGGAGGGATGACCGCGTTCAGACTCAAGGCCTGACCAAATGTGGATCAAGGTCGCAGACGGCGGAATGCTATCACCGTCAACCGTGGGTATCGGAGGTCACTCCATCGGGTTTCACGGAGTTAACACGCCTACTGCGTAAGGGGTGTTGACCCTAACGGGACACTGACGCCCCCGGCGCCGCCGGATCGGTCAGCGGCGGACGGGCTCCGCCGGGCGGAGTGGTCACGTAGAGGGCCACGGTAAGGGGCCGGATCCCGCCGAGACGCTGTTCTCCCGGGTCCTCGTCGGTCGGCGGCCAGATCGTTATCAGGTCCCGCTCCATGAGCGTCTCCGCCGTCCGCACCCGCCAGCGGATCGTACGGTCGCTCAGTTGCAGCCGCTCTCCGGCCGCCTCGGAGTCGAACTCGTCGAGCACCCAGGCCCGTACGGTCCGCAGCAGGTCACGGCTGTCCGTCGCCAGCGGGCGCAGCAGCTTCTCCGCCCAGGCCCGGACGGGGGCCACGCCGAGGACGTCGTCGAGCGAGACCCCGCGGTACGGCGACGGGTCGGCGCCGTGGGTGGCGACGATCTGGATGGCCAGCGAGACCACGACGCGGTCGAGGGTGCGTTCGGGGACGAGGCCGAGCGCGGCGAAGACCTTCGCGACGCGGCGCTGGAGCGTGTTGCGGTGGATGTGGATGATGCGTGAGGCCTTGGTGGTCTTGAACTCCAGCGCCAGGGCCACGGAGCTGAGGATCTGCATACCGCCGGCCGCAGTCAGGACGGGGTGCAGCACGCTGCTCGCCCAGGCCCGTGCGAGATCGGCCGGGAGGATGTCGGCGAGACCGAGGGCCTTCGCCTTGTTCACGATCATCTTCTCGGCCCGGTACTCGGTGCGGCCGAGCGCTTCGAGTGCCTCCGTGTAGGCGGCTCCCACGTTCGCCATCGGGTACGGGCTGCTGCCGCCGACGCTGACCCGGGCCCCGTCGAAGGTGGTGAGGAGCCGGCCGATCTCCTGCTCGGGATCGTGTTCGGTGTGCACGGGAACGACGTTGATGATGTGCTCGGGGTAGGCGGGACAGCGGACCGGGAGCGTGGAGTCGCCGAGGTCCTTCTCCATCTCCGCGAGGACCAGATCGCGGTGGGCGGAGCCGCAGTTGATGATGAAGATCCGCGCCTCCTCGCTGTCGAGGAGACCGGGCGACACCCCGGCCATGACCCGCTGGGCGTCGGTGACATGACCGGTCATCAGCAACTGGAACACCGACAGGCGGATCTCGCTGAGCGCCTGCCGGAAGTCCGGCTCGTCCAGCCGCCCCGACGGCGACAACGCCAGGGTGAGCGCGTTCGCCGCATGCGCGATGAGTGCTCGTTCGCCGCTTCCGCAGGGGTCCTTGAGGGCGACCGCGAGGAACTGGTCCTTGTTGCCGAGGAGTTCGACCCGGGCGAACAGACCGGCGGGAGTGGTGAGTTGGCGGCGCTCCGGGTTCGTCAGCACCGAGGCCAGGGCGATGGGCGCGGTGGCCGGGTCCGCCGCGAGTATCTCCCCGCGTGAACTGATGACGACCTCCGCCGCGAGTTCCCGCGACAGCAGGGCGGCGATGTTCCGGACCATGTCGGCGGTGGGCGCGCGGAGTTGGTCGAAGAGTGCGCTGAGCCGGGCGGTGTGCCGTTGCAGGGCGACGGCGCTCATCTCGGTGACCCGGCCGGCCAGGCCGGTCTTCCACTGGTGCAGCGTCCGGTTGGAGGCCAGCAGCGGCACCCCGTAGTGCGCGGCAGCGGCCCGGACGGCGCTCAGGGCGTCCTCGGAGTGCGCGCCGGTGACGACCACACCTGCCGCGCGACCGCTCGCGAGGGTGGCGAACAGGCGGTCACTGTCGCTCAGAAAGCTGATGTCGGAGACTATCAATACCCTTTCGATATTCTCCCCTATCCAGTCCGTATCGGATAAAAGCCGTACGGACCGGACCTCTCGGTCGGCGATGCCGCCGGAACTCGTGCCGAGCCCCAGCTCCGGTATGTTCACAAGCTGCTGAAGGCCGATCATGAGGTAAACACCATCCTTTATCTATACCAGCTTGTCGGGCGTATTCCGCTCGCGGTCCTGTAGCGGGGAGAAGAACACGCCGACATGAGCGGGACAATGCAGGAATGGGCCGGGCTTGGCGGCGACGGTGGAAATCGGGGCGCTGAGGTCCCACAGCGCGTCGACCGCGTTCTCGATCGCGGCCTCGGCGATCGAGGTGGCCAGACCCGGGGCCGGGCAGCGGTGAACTCCGGCCGACCACGCGAGATGGCTGCGGTCCAGCGCGTCGCCCCGTCCCGGCCGGCCGGGATCCAGTCCGGTGGCCGCGTGACTGATCAGGACCGGCACCCCCGGGGGAACCTCCACCCCGTACACGGTCTTGGGCCCGCGCGCGTAGTGCGCCGAGGAGTTCGCCACCGGGCAGCGCGTGGAGAGGGTCTCGTTCATGGCCGTGCGGAGCGTGACCGCGCCGCCGACCAGCTCGCTCGCGTAGGCGGGCTCGGTCAGCAGCGTGTGGAGAGCCGATCCGATCCAGGCGGCGGTGGGCGGGAGGCCCAGCACGATCAGCGACGCCAGCAGGCCGACGGCCTCCCCGTCGGTGAGGGCGGCGGGGTGGGCCAGCAGGAACGACGTCAGATCCGTACCCGGTGACTCCCGCTTGGCCGCGACCGTGTCCCGGAGGATGCCCGCCAGGTCGGCCCAGGCCGGCGTGGCGTCGGGTCCCGCCGAGATGAGGGCGTGCACCGCGCCGTGCAGCGGGTCCGCCGTCTCCGGCGGGCGGCCGAGCAGTTCGGTGAAAGCGAGGGCGACCACCGGCTCCGCGTACTCCCGCATCAGATCCGCGTGCCCGCGGGCGGCGAAACGGTGGATGAGCATGCGGGAGTCCCGCCGCACCCGGGCCCGTGTCTCGTGCACGTCGATGCCGGCGAGGCAGTCCTCCAGCGCCCGCCGCAGCCTGTCGTGGGCGCGGCCCTCGGTGTGCTGGACGCCCGGCACGACCATGAACGCGAGTTCGGCCGGGACGCGGTTCTCCGCGACCGCGCTCCAGTGCGCCGGGTCCCTGCTGAAGTCGGGGTCGGCGAGCAGCGCGCGGGCCGCGGTCCAGCCCGTGACGACCAGGGCGTGCACCCCCTCGGCGATCTCGGCCCAGGCCACCGGGCCCGCGGCGCGCAACCGGGCGTAGGCCTCGTGCGGCCGCTCGCGGAACTCGTCGCCGAACAGTCGCGGCGCGGGGTGATCGGTGCTCACGTCGCGCTCCTCAGCGGCCGGAGGATGTCCGCGACCAGCGTGATCAGGCCGGTCTTGGCGGATTCGAGATACCGCGCGTCGAGATGGACCACGGGCCGGTCCGGCGGCAGGGACAGCGCGTCGCGCAGCACGGCCTCGTCGTAGGAAGGGGCGCCGGAGAACGTGTTGACGGCGATGACGTAGGGGACGTCGGCCTCTTCGAGAAGTCCGATCGACTCGAAGGACTCCTCGATCCGGCGGGTGTCGACGAGGACGAGACCACCCAGGGCTCCGTCGAGGAGCGAGCGGATCATGTCGGCGAATCTCGGCTGACCGGGCGCGCCGAACAGATAGACGACGATTCCTCCGCCGAGCGTGCGCCTGCCGAAGTCCAGGGCGACGGTCGTCGTCGATTTTGTTTCGACATTCAATTGGTCGACCATTTGCCCGGCCCGGGTCAGACGTTCCTCCGTGCGCAGCGGCGCAATTTCCGAAATCGCGCCGATATAGCTGGTTTTCCCGACGCCGAACGCCCCGAGAACGACGATCTTCACGGACCGGGTTCCGGCCGGGAGGTAAGGACGGCTAGAGGCGTTCGAGACCATGCAGCACTCTTTCGAGGAATTCGGCCTCGTGACGCTGCGCCACGGGAACGAAGGGATCGACGGCCAGCAGATGGCCGCTCGTCACCAGCTCGGCGACCAGGGCGCGGACGACACCTCCCGGCATGTGCAGGTGGGCCGCGACGTCCGCGACGGAGAGCACACCCGGCGCGCACAGCGCCATGACCCGCTGGGCCTGGGCGCGCAACCCGCGGCACTCCATCAGGGGATCGACCGACAGGAGAGTGGCCAGATCCAGGTGGACGGCCGACGGTGCGGCGTCCGGACCGATGACGGTGTGGGAGCGGATGACGCCGCGGCGCGAGTGGCCTCCGGCGGAGCCCGGGCTCACGCCCCGTGCGTGGTGCGATCCCGGGACGCCAGGAACGGCTCCAGCGCCTTGGTCAGCTTCAGCGCCTTCGACAGCGCGAGCTGTGTGTTCGGGTGGATCACACCGCCCTTGACGGCGAGGGCGAGCCCGCTGTTCCGGCCAGCCGTCAGCACCAGAACGGAGTGCGTGCCGAAGTCGATCGTCTGCACCCGGGGCGCGGGAAGGGTCCCCGGGGCCGTGTGGCAGAACTCCGCGAAGTTCCGCTGGAGGGAGTACAGGCCCGCGACCACGGCACAGGACCGCTCCATCGCCTCCCGGCCGAGGCCCTCGGCGGACGCCAGGGGCATCCCGTCGGACGAGAAGAGCACCGCGGAGACCACGCCATCCCCCAGCAGCGCGTTGAGTTGGGGGCTTAAGTCGGCCGTGTCGGCCGTCGCGTGCTGGTACCCAGTCATTCCGGGAGTCACCCTTCCACGGTGTTCTCAGTGTTCTCAGTGTTCTCAGTGTTCTCAGCGCCGAATCCCTCGGCCAGGATGTTGCTGATCTGTTCGAACCCCTTGGCGAGTGCCGCCGCCTCGGGGTCGCTGAGCGCGTGCTGTCGAGGCGCCGTGTCGCGGGGCCGGGCCCGCCGCGGCTGCCGCTTCGGCAGTGCGTGGGCGTGCGCGGGCCCCGGGCCCGCCGGGTCCCGCGAGGGCGCTACGACCGGAGCGTTCCGCACGGGCAGTACGGCCGGAGCGGCGGACGCCGACACCGGAACTGGAACTGGCTGCTCGTGCCAGCCGAACCACGGCGGAACCGGGACCGTCTCCGTGTCGGTCGCCGAGGCCACCGGCCGGGGCACCGGCCGCAACAGGGCAGCCCCCTCCTCCGACCCCACGCGCACGACGGGACGGTCCGCGTCCTCCTCCGTGGCCAGCCGCTCCGCCGGGATCAGCAGATCCGCGCGGACACCGCCCGAGGCGGACGGCGACAACGACACCCGCAGGTCGTAGTGGTGGATCAGCCGGCCGATGACCAGGAACCCGAGCGCGAACGGCTCGGCCAGCGCGGTCACATCCGCACCGCCCGAGGCCAACGCCCGCTCCGCCCGCTCCAGTTGCAGCGGACTCATGCCCAGGCCGCTGTCCTCCACGGTGATACGGATACCGGCCCGCACCCGCTGCACATACGTGGAGGCCTTCTCCCCCGAGTAGGCCGTGGCGTTGTCGAGCAGCTCCGTCAGCGCCACGATCACCGGCTCGACGATCAGACCCTCGACCAGGACGTCGGCGGTCTCGGCCTGGAAGGCGTACTCGACCGCGTCGAAGTGGTGGATGTGCCCGCGGGCACTCTCGATGATCTCCAGGACCGAGCAGTTGGCCCGCTGCACACCGGGCCAGGAATCGGCGAGGATGCGCAGCCGCTGCACGGTGTGACCGGCCAGCGTGACCGCGTGGTCGATCCTTGCCAGCGCCCGGGAGGCGGCGCCGCCCGCGCTCGCGCCCCAGTCCTCGTCGGCGTCGAGGGCCGCGTCGATGTCCCGCTGCGCCCGCGTCAGACCGGCCTGGATCTCCTCCGCGGCCACCCGCACACCGGCACCGGCCGACTCCTCGGCCTGCCGCCGCACGTCCGCCGCGGTCTTCCGCAGCAGTGCGTCGAGTGCGCTGAGATAGCCGGCGATCTCCGAGCCCTCAAGGGAGTCGTGGCGCAGCCCCGGCCGGTGCAGCACCGGGACCCCGCGGATCTCCTGGACCACGGCGGGCAGCCGCCGCTCCACGAAGTGCTCGACCTCCCCGATCACCAGCTGCGCGTACTGCCAGCTGCCGAAGGCCTCGTCGCGGGCCTGTCCGAGCTGCCGCTCCCACTGGGCGCAGATCTCGTCCATCTCCGCGGACTCGGCGCCCTGGCGCGACTCCGCCGCCCGCCGCCCGGCTTCCGCCTCGCGCAGCCGGGCCCGGGCGGTCCTCAGGCGCTGCGCGAGTCGTCTGCGGCCCGGAAGCAGCGCCGCCCATGTCGCCACCGCCGCCACCGTCGCACTGGACGCGCCCACCGCCGCTTCGATCAAACCGGTCACAGGAATTGGCCGTCCTCAGGAGCTGTGGTGCGCGGGCCGGGCGGCCTCTCCCACGCCGTGCGGGAAGAACGCGAGGAACCGGCAGCCCGCCACCGAACTCGGGTAGTGCACGCTCCCGGGCCTGCCCGAGATGACCGAGCCCTTCGGCCAGGTGGTGTGACCGTCGTGGAACTCGCCGTCCAGGATGACCAGATGCTCCCACCGGTGATGCAGGTCCTCCCCGGCGTCGGCGCCCGGGGCCATGACGTACTCCTGGATCACGGAGGGATCCTCCGGGGCGGCTTCCTTGATCGTCTTGACGGTGATGAACGCGGTCAGGGCGGTCGCGGGCAGGTCGTGCGCCGAGGTGACGCTGAAACCAGGAAGCATGCTGTTCCTTCACGTTGGTGAGCGGCCGGGATCGGGTCCATGACGGGCGGCCAACCCCTGTATGGCCGCCCGGCCCTGGGAACATATGAGCCGTCACACGGGCCCCGCCAGGCCACGAGTGCACCATTTCGACGGCTCCCCGTTGCCGCGGTGCACCAGGCCGCTCCCGTCGTTGCCGCCGTGCACCATTGGGCACTCGGGCATTGCCGCGGTGCACCACGGAAGGCACCGTTCGATCAGGAAGCAGGGGGAAGACGTGGGACTGAGCCACGGCTACGACATCTATGTGAGCCCTCGGAACACGGCCAGGGTGCTGGCCGGTCTGGCCGGGCTGGCGCCAACGGCCCGTTCCGTACCGCCACTTGAGGTCATCCTGCCCGGCGGTGACCGGCTCACCCTCCCATTCACGTCCCGATTCGGGAGCGAACCGGTCGACTGCTCGACGGGCGGCACGCTCGAACTCGACACGTCCCTCGTGTTCGACGCCGACGACGCCCTGCGCGAGTACGCGCGGACGCACGGCCACGAACCCGAGGCGGACGGGCGCGTCAGGATCGGGTACGTCTATGTCACGATCCGGTTCGAGTCCCTGCCGCACCCCGGCTACACGTCGGTCGAGTGCTGGGCGGCGACATCGGCGATGAGCCGCCTGTTCGCGGAGTCGGCCCAGGTGCGGAAGGCGTTCACCGACCTCACCGCCGACAGCGGCGGAGTCTGCTGCCTGTTCGACACCGGCGACGGCGGCCCCGAGCAGGTGTACCGGCTCAACGGAGAACCCGTCCGGGAGTCGGTGCCAGGCCCCCGCTTCCCGGATCTGCGAGCACTGGCGGCGACATGGCCCGACCCGGAGAAGTGAGCACGGGCCTGCCGTCGCGGCAACGGCCGGGGCCGCCACCCCCCACAGGAGAGGCCCCGGCCGTCGCGCGGCACGGGCCGCGCGGCGGCCCGTACTCTCTACAGCGTCAGGAGTGCGTTTTCTGTCACACCGCACCCCCGAAGCAAGTAGTTGCGCGTTGTACGGACATGGACGAGGGACAGTTTCAGGTCGTAACGTGCCTTTCGCGCCGGAGGGCGGCCGCGACCGACAAATTCGAGGGACCACGTGCTGGGGGACGACGCGGAGCTGACCGCCGCGGTGCTTGCGGCACAGGACGGGGACGAGACCGCGTTCCGGACTGTGTACCGCACGGTGCACCCACGGTTGCTCGGATACGTACGGACGCTGGTCGGCGAACCGGACGCCGAGGACGTCGCGTCCGAGGCCTGGCTACAGATCGCCCGTGACCTGGACCGCTTCAGCGGGGACGCGGACCGCTTCCGCGGCTGGGCGGCCCGGATCGCCCGCAACCGCGCCCTGGACCACATACGGATGCGTGGCCGCCGCCCCGCGACCGGCGGCGACGAGACCGAGCTGACCGGCCGCGCCGCCGAGTCCGACACGGCCGTGGAGGCCATCGAGGCGCTCGCCACCAACCGCACCCTCTCCCTCATCGCCCAGCTGCCCCAGGACCAGGCCGAGGCCGTCGTCCTGCGCGTGGTGATGGGCCTCGACGCCAAGACCGCCGCGGAGACCCTCGGCAAGCGGCCCGGCGCCGTCCGCACGGCCGCGCACCGCGGTCTGAAACGGCTCGCGGAACTGCTCGGCGGCGACCCGGAATCGGCCGCGGCCCTCGACGCCCTGCCACCCCAGCGAGAGCCGCGCGACCACGCGGTGACGTCCGCCACTGTGACGCATACGCGTGCGCGGACGCAGAAGGACATGTGATGGCCGACGAGCGCTCTGCTGTGCCGGGGGACGCCCCCCGGACCCCCGGCCGATGGCTGGACCGCGAAACCGCCGAGCTGCTGCTGCGCGGCGAATCCCTCGAAGCCGTCGACCCGGCCGCCCGCGACCAGGCCGAACGGCTCGCCAGGACCCTGGGCGCACTGGCCGTGGAACCCACCTCGGACAAGGTCGAACTCCCGGGCGAGGAAGCCGCGTTGGCCGCTTTCCGGGCCGCGCGCACGGGCAGCGAGGTCGAACGGTCCGCCCTCGGCCGACCCGGCCGCGCGCACTCCTCCGACGCCGGGCTCGTCCGGCTCGGGCGGCCGGTGGAGACCGTACGGGGACCGCGCCTCGGCAGACCCGCGCGGTTCGCGCTGACCGCCGCGGTCGCCGTCGGACTGGTCGGCGGGGTCGCGGTCGCGGCCGGTACCGGAGTCCTGCCGTCGCCGTTCGACGACCCGGCGCCCGCCGCCTCCATCTCCGCCGCCGCGACCCCGGACCGCCCGCTGATCTCGCCCTCGCCCAGCGGCACCTTCGGCTCGGACACCCCCTCGGCGGGCGGCGCCACGGCCGGCTCCGACGACTCCTCCGGCGACGCGGTCGGCAGCGGCACGGACCGCACCCCCGCCCCCGGCACCGGAGACGACGAGGCCGCCCACTCGCGCGGCTGGTGGAAAGCCGTCGCCTCGTCCTGCCGTGCCGTGCGCGACGGCAAGTCCCTGGCACCCGGCCGCAAGCGCACCCTGGAGGGCGCGGCGGGCGGCACCTCCCACGTGGGTACGTACTGCAAGGGCCTGCTCAAGACGACCGGCGGCTCGGCCGATCAAGACGGCGGCAACGGCAAGAACGGCGGCTCCCAGGGCGGCGACCAGAGCGGTCCCGGCGGCGGCCAGGGCGACCAGAGCGGCGGCCAGGGCGGTGCCGACGAGGGCAACGGGAACATGGCCCCGGTCGCCCCGGGCGGCGGCACCGCAGGCAGCGGAAGCGGCAGTGGCGGCGGCGGGAGTGCCGGCGGTCACAAGGGCAACGGCGTGGTCGCCACCCCGCTCCCCTCCGCCTTCGCCCCGCTCGCCCGGTGGACACCGTCCGCCCCGGCCCCGTCGCACACCACGGACGCCTCGCGGACACCGGCGCCGAGCCCGACGTACAGCACCCTCTGACCTGCTGCTTTGTGATCCGCGGAACTTTTTTCGCGCGGGGTGTGACGTTTTCGGGCCCCATGGCGCAGTACTGAGTGAGCCGACTGGTCATCGGCCGTCGCACAGAGCCGGGGTTCCCCCCGTACCTACGGCTCGTGCACTCGGCGCGGGCGGGACACGTTCCCCCGGTCCCGCCCGCGCCCCGCACATCTCCCCGCACATCTCCCCTCGCGTCTCACCGGTGGACGACGACCTTGTCGCCGGTCCGCACCTGCGCGAACAGACTCGCGATCGCCGCCTCGTCCCGTACGTTGACGCAGCCGTGCGAACCGCCCGCGTAACCCCGGGCCGAGAAGTCGTAGGAGTAGTGGACCGCCTGGCCGCCGCTGAAGAACATGGCATACGGCATCGGGGAGTTGTAGAGCGTCGACACCCAGTCCCGCGCCTTCCAGTAGACGTGGAACACACCGTCCCGGGTCGGGGTGTACTGCGCGCCGAACCGGACCGACATCGTCGACACCGTCCGCCCGTCGATCATCCAGCGCAAGGTGCGGGTCGTCTTGTCGATGCACAGCACCCGGCCGGTCAGACAGCGCGGATCGGGCGCGCCGGCCGGCTGGCCGCCCATCAGATACAGGTCCCACTTCCCCGGCTCGTGCGTCATCCGCACCAGCCGCTGCCAGGTGACCTTGTCGGTCTCGCCCGTCTTCGGCAGCCCGCGCTTGCCCTGGAAACCGGCGACGGCCTGCTCGGTGAGATCGTCGTAGGTCCCGGTCGGCCCGTCGAAGAGCCAGTCGACCTGCCGCAGCCGCGCCTGGAGTTCGCGCACCCCGGCACCGCTGTCGCCGCGCGACCACAGGACGTTCGCGGCGGGCGTGGGGCTGGGCGTGGCCGAGGGACTGGCCGCCTTGGCGCCCGGCAGCTCGATGCGCACCGGCAGATGGTGCTTGCCGTCCGAGTCCGTGCCCTGCACCGTGCAGCCGCACACCGCAACCAGCGCCGACAGGACCGCAGTGGCGACGACCGCTCTCCCCATACCCGTAATACCCGTAATACCCGTACTACGCATCGCGGACCCCCGCCGTCTCACCGGTGTCACCCGGACACGTACCCCCGGATGACGGGCCGCGAACGGCGCGGCATCGTGGTGACCGGAGGTGCACACCATGGTGCGCGAATCGGAGTCGGGCCTGCCCGTCGAACCCGTCTACGGCCCCGGGGCACTCGCCGACTGGGACCCGGCCGAGCGGCTGGGCGAGCCGGGCAAGTATCCCGACCCGCAGCGCTTCGAGCGAGGCCAGAGCGTCCCGGTTCCGGAGTCCGTAGGAATCGCCCTCGATCTCTCCGTGGATGTCCTCCTCGACGGCGAGGGCTGACTGTCGTAGCCCCATGGCACACTCGTGCTCATGTTCGGTGTCATAGACCTCCCCACCTACCTCGCCGGCCTGGTCCTGATCGTTCTGCTGCCCGGCCCCAACTCGCTGTACGTCGTCTCCGTCGCCGCCCGGCGCGGGACCCGGGCCGGGTACACCGCCGCCGCCGGTGTGTGGTGCGGGGACACCGTGCTGATGACGCTCTCCGCGGCCGGGGTCGCCTCGCTGTTGCAGGGCAATGCCGTGCTGTTCGGGATCGTGAAGTACGCGGGGGCCGGGTATCTGACCTGGCTCGCGTTCGGGATGCTGCGGGCCGCGTGGGTGATGTGGCGGACCCGGAAGGAGCGGGCGGCCATGGAGTCGGCTCCCGCCGCGGAGGCCGCCGACGAGCGGCCGTACCGGCGTGCCTTCGTCGTCAGTCTCTTCAACCCGAAGGCGATTCTGTTCTTCGTCGCCTTCTTCGTGCAGTTCGTCGACCCGGGGTACGCCTATCCCGCGCTGTCGTTCGTCGTGCTCGGTGTCTTCGCGCAGCTGGCGAGTTTCCTCTACCTCAGTGCGCTGATCTTCGGTGGCACCCGGCTGTCGGCGGCCTTCCGGCGGCGCAGGCGGCTCGCGGCCGGGGCGACCTCGGCGGCGGGCGCGCTGTTCCTGGGGTTCGCGGTGAAGCTGTCGCTGGCCGGCTCGGTCTAGCCGACGCGGATACCGAGACGCTCCGCGTACTCCGCGAGGCCGTCCTCCGTGGCGCCCGCCCAGCCGACGTAGCCGTCGGGGCGGACCAGGAAGAGGCCCGTGCCGTACGTCTCTACGGCCGGGCCCTGTACGACCGGGACCGAGGCGGGGACCGCCGTCGGGGGCTTGGTGTCCAGGGCCAGCAGGGTCCAGTGCGGGCCGCGGAAGGCGTCGAAGAGACGGGCGCCGTCGATCGTGCGGTCGGGGGCGCGGTCGCCCGCCCGCAGCGCGTCCTCGGGCAGGTCGGTGCGGGTGTCCACCGTGAGTGAGCGGTCCCGGTAGCCGAGGCCGAGCTGCTGGGTGGCCCTGCCGCGTTCCAACTCCCCGCGGTGGACCCGGGTGGAGATGCCGAGCATGTCGGCGGCGTTGGGCAGCCGTTCCTCCTCGTAGGTGTCGAGCAGGGACTCGGGGGCGCCGTCGCGCAGTACCGCGCCGAGCTTCCAGCCGAGGTTGTAGGCGTCCTGGACGCTGGTGTTGAGGCCCTGGCCGCCGGCCGGTGAGTGGACGTGGGCCGCGTCCCCGGCGAGGAAGACCCGCCCGGCGCGGAAGCGGTCGGCGAGTGCGGCGCGCGGCTGGAAGTTGGAGGCCCAGCGGAGTTCCGTCACGTCCTCGGGGGCGAGGTGGGTGCGGGCGGCCACGGTCCCGCGGACGCCGTCGAGCGAGAGGTCGATGTCGGTGCCCTCCGGGAACTGGGCGACGACCTGGAAGTCCTCGGTGCCGGCCAGCGGGAAGACCGCGAGGAAGCCGACGTCGCCGTGCGGCGGGAAGACGTGCACGTTGTCGCGGTCGAGGCCGGTGATCCGGACGTCCGCGACCAGCATCGGGTGGGGGTCGACGGTCTCGCCGGTCATGCCGATGCCCAGGGTCCGGCGGACGAGCGAGCGACCGCCGTCGGCGGCCACGAGGTACTTCGCGCGGACCGCCGTACCGGAGGCGAACCCGACCGTCACACCCGTCCCGTCCTGGGTGAGGCCGGTGACCTCCCGTCCGAAGGCCACCGTCCCGTCCAGCTCGGTCAGCCGGGCGAAAAGGATCTCCTGGGTGCGCCACTGCGGCACCATCCACGGGGTGCCGTAGGGGCTGTCGGGGTCCGACTCCGACGGCTCGAACATCTGGTGCTCGCCGACCTTCCGCCCGTCCTTCCAGACCGCGCCGACCGGGTAGGCGCCGCCCTTCGCGAGGGTCGTGTCGATCACGCCGAGGTCGTCGAAGACCTCCATCGTGCGCGGCTGGATCCCCTTGCCTCGCGAGCCGGGGAACAGCGCGTCCGCCTTCTCCACGACCAGCGCGTCCACTCCGCGCCGGGCCAGGTCGATGCCGAGGGCGAGGCCGGTCGGGCCGGCGCCGACGATCAGTACGTCCACCAGTGCGTCCGCGTGTTCCGTCATGATCCCCATCTCTCCTTAACGCTGTTAAGTTGCTTCGGACATCAGGGTGCCCTTAACGCCGTTAAGCTGTCAAGCTGTCGAGCGTGAGTACGGAACGACGCATCCCCCTCGACCGCAAACGGGTCGCCGACACCGCCCTGAAGGTGCTGAACGAGGTCGGCCTCGACGGGCTGTCCCTGCGCGCCATCGCCAAGGAACTGGACGTCAAGGCGCCCGCCCTGTACTGGCACTTCAAGGACAAACAGGCGCTGCTCGACGAGATGGCCACGGAGATGTACCGGCGGATGGTCGCCGACGTCCCGCTCGTGCGCGAGGACACCTGGCGGGAGCGGCTGCTGAAATCCAACCGGGGTCTGCGCTCCGCACTGCTCGGCTACCGCGACGGCGCCAAGGTCTTCAGCGGTTCACGCTTCACCGGCACCCTGCACGCGGTGCAGATGGAGGACACCCTGCGGCTGTTCACGGAGGCCGGCTTCACGCTCGCCCAGGCGGTCCGCGCGACCTCGACGTCGTACCTCTACACGATCGGTTTCGTCAGCGAGGAACAGGGCGTCCAGCCACTGCCGGACGAGCGCCGCGAGGGCTACGACATGGACGAACGCGCCCGCGTGATGGCCGACTTCCCCCTGTCGGCCGCGGCGGGCGCGGAGATCTTCCAGGACTACGGCCGGCACTTCGAGGAAGGGCTCGACCTGGTGCTCGCGGGCATCGAGACCCGGTTCAGGACCGGCTGAGGCCATTGCGGATCGCACGGGTGCGGAGTGGGGCGCCCGGGTAATTCCCGGGCGCCCCTAATTCCTTTCTGTATTCTTTTCCGCATTCTCTTCCGCGGATGACGGAAAAGAAATTCGTCAGGTGTCAGGCGTTGGTGCCGACGTGCAGGGTGCCGTTGGGTGTGCCGGTGGCGTAGGTGCCGAAGATGGCGCCGTTGCCGTCGACCTTGCTGCTGACGCTCCAGTTGCCGGTGGTGCCCTTGCGGACGCGGTCCCAGACCTCGCCGTTGACGACTGCCTCGACGTGGATGTCACCGTTGGGCAGTCCGGCTGCGGAGAGCTGGGTGACCGCGCCGCCCGCGTCGATCTGCGAGCTGGCGCCCCAGGCACCGGCGGCCGAGCGGGTGCGGTCCCAGATCTCGCCGTTCACCAGGGCCTCGACGTGCAGCGTGTTGTCCGGCCCCTCGGCGGACGCGAGGTCGGTGATGGCGCCGCCCGCGTCGATTCTCGTGCTGGTGCCCCAGGTGCCGGTGGCGGAGCGGGTGCGGTCCCAGATCTCGCCGTTGACGAGTGCCTGGACGTGGAGAGTGCCGTCGTCCAGCGCGGTGGAGGAGATGTCGGTGACGGCACCACCCCCGTCGATCTTGAGGCTGGTGCCCCAGGTGCCGGTGGCGGACCGCGTGCGGTCCCAGATCTCGCCGTTGACCAGGGCCTGGACATGCAGGGTGCCGTCCGGCAGCGCGGCGGCGGCCACGTCGGTGATCGCGCCCTGCGCGTCGATCTGCGAGGCGGCGCCCCAGGTGCCGCTCGCGCTCATCGTGCGGTCCCAGATCTGCCCGTTGACGAGGGTCTCGACGTGGACCGTGCCGTTGGGCAGGCCCGCGGCGGCGACCGCGTTGACGGCGCCTCCGGCGTCGATCAGGTTCGCGGTCGGGTCCCAGGGGCCGCCGTCCGGCCGGGCCCGGTCCCACACCCGCCCGTGCGGTGCGGACGGCGGATACGGGTCGGCGTTGTCGCTGCCGAGCCCCGCCTGCGGGCCGCACACCGGCCAGGCACCCTCACCCTGCCCGGCGAGCACCTTCTCACCGATCAGGATCTGCTCCTTCTTCGTCGCCAGGTTCGGGTACGACGCGTAGCTCTGGCCGCCGTACGCGTTCCACGTGGACAGGCTGAACTGGAGCCCGCCGTAGAAGCCGTTGCCGGTGTTGATGCTCCAGTCGCCGCCGCTCTCGCACGCGGCGACCTTGTCCCAGGTGGCGACCGAGGCGGCCTGTGCGGGGCTCGGCAGCGCGGTGGTCAGGGCGAGGGCCGCTGCGGACACGAGGAGGGCGGCGGTGAGTCTGCGGCTGGACATGGATGGAGGCCTCCGTGGGGTGGGGAGCCGGGATGCGGCATGGGAAACCCCGGTGCCCGGACGGTGCCGGGCACCGGGGTGATGGTTCACGCGCCTTTCCTGGAAGGGGAGTTGACGGAGTGTCAGGCGTTGGTGCCGACGTGCAGGGTGCCGTTCGGGGTGCCGGTGGCGTAGGTGCCGAAGATGGCGCCGTTGCCGTCCACCTCGGAGCTGACGCTCCAGTTGCCGGTGGTGCCCTTGCGGACGCGGTCCCAGACCTCGCCGTTGACGACCGCCTCTACGTGGATGTCACCGTTGGGCAGTCCCGCCGAGGAGATCTGCGTGACGGCGCCGCCCGCGTCGATCTCCGTGCTGTTGCTCCACGTACCGCTCGCGGCCCGGGTGCGGTCCCAGATCTCGCCGTTGACGAGGGCCTGGACGTGCAGGGTGCCGTCGGGTCCCTCGGCGGACGCGACATCGGTGATGGCGCCCTGGCCGTCGATCTCCGTGCTGGCGCCCCAGGTGCCGGTGGCGGAGCGGGTGCGGTCCCAGATCTCGCCGTTGACCAGGGCCTGGACGTGCAGGGTGCCGTCGTCCAGCGCGGTGGAGGAGATGTCGGTGATCGCGCCGCCCGCGTCGATCTTGAGGCTGGTGCCCCAGACGCCGGTGGCGGAGCGCGTACGGTCCCAGATCTCGCCGTTGACGAGCACCTGGACGTGCAGGGTGCCGTCGGGCAGGGCGGAGGCCGCCACGTCGGTGATGTTGCCGTTGCCGTCGATCTGCGAGGAGGCACCCCACGTGCCGGCCGCGCTCATCGTGCGGTCCCACACCTCGCCGTTGACGAGGGACTCGACATGGACCGTGCCGTTGGGCAGGCCCGCGGCGGCGACCGCGTTGACGGCGCCTCCGGCGTCGATGAGGTTCGCGGTCGGGTCCCAGGGTCCGCCGTCCGGCCGGGCCCGGTCCCACACCCGCCCGTGCGGACGGCTGGTGTCACCCACGATGCTCTTCAGGCGCGCGGGCTTGAAGGTGCCGTAGCCCGAGAAGTACGGGTACGGGATCTGCCGGTAGTGCACGCCGGAGCCCGTGAACTCGTACCCCATGTACGCCGTGTGCGTGGAGTCCGTCCACGACGAGAAGAGGGCCACGTGGCCGGAGCTGCCGGTGGAGTCGTTGAGCAGGACGTCGCCCGCCAGCAGGCTGTCCTTGGTGCTCCACTCGGCCACACCGTCCGGGATGAAGGTGTCGGTGGTGAGGGACGCGCCCAGGTTCCACGCCATCGAGACGTAGCCGGAGCAGTCGGTGCGCCAGCCGTCGTAGTAGTCGGTCTGGCTGTAGGGGATACCTACCCCGACCCAGGTCTTGGCCCGGTTGATCACCTCGGTGCGGGTGATGGCCGGGGAGGCGACGGCCGCCGACAGACTGCCGGCTCCGCTGCCCGGCACTTGTGTGACGGGGCCTTGTCCGTTGCCGCCGTGGTCCGAGGCGGCGGTGGTGGCGGGGTTCGCCGCGGGGGCCGCGCCGGCGGTCTGGGCGGCGCCGAGCAGGCTTGCCACGGCGACGGCCAGACCGACCGAGGCCAGTCTCCCGCGGGTTTTGAGCATGGCGAAGGACACAGTTCTCCTAAAGGAGTCGGTGAAGGCAGGTGATGACGCGAAACGGGCTGGCGCGGCGTCAGGCGTTGGTGCCGACGTGCAGGGTGCCGTTCGGGGTGCCGGTGGCGTAGGTGCCGAAGATGGCGCCGTTGCCGTCGATCTCGGAGCTGACGCTCCAGTTGCCGGTGGTGCCCTTGCGGACGCGGTCCCAGACCTCGCCGTTGACGACCGCCTCTACGTGGATGTCGCCGTTGGGCAGTCCCGCGGAGGAGATCTGCGTGACGGCGCCGCCCGCGTCTATCTCCGTGCTGATGCCCCAGGTGCCGTCCGCGGCCCGGGTGCGGTCCCAGATCTCGCCGTTGACGAGGGCCTGGACGTGCAGGGTGCCGTCGGGTCCCGCGCTGGACGCGACGTCCTTGATGGCGCCCTGGCCGTCGATCTTCGTGCTGGTGCCCCAGACGCCGGTGGCGGAGCGCGTCCGGTCCCAGATCTCGCCGTTGACCAGCGCCTGGACGTGCAGGGTGCCGTCCGCGAGCGCCGTGGAGGCCACGTCGGTGACGGCACCGCCCGCGTCGATCTCCGTGCTGTTGCTCCAGGTGCCGGTGGCGGAGCGGGTGCGGTCCCAGATCTCGCCGTTGACCACGGCCTGGACATGCAGGGTGCCGTCGGGGAGCGCGGCCACGGCCACGTCGGTGATCGCGCCCTGCGCGTCGATCTGCGAGGCGTTGCCCCAGGTGCCGGTGGCGCTCATGGTGCGGTCCCAGATCTCGCCGTTGACGAGGGTCTCGACGTGGACCGTGCCGTTGGGCAGGCCCGCGGCGGCGACCGCGTTGACGGCGCCTCCGGCGTCGATCAGGTTCGCGGTCGGGTCCCAGGGTCCGCCGTCCGGCCGGGCCCGGTCCCAGACCCGCCCGTGCGGGGTGGCGGTGTCCGTCGTGATCTGGACGTCCAGGTAGTCCTGGTCGATGTTGATCGTCGTGCCGCCCCAGGTCTCGCCGTGCCCGCCCGAGTACTGGTGGATGCGCTGGTGGTTGCTCCACCGGGTGCTGGGCACCACCGGATCGTCGGTGTCCGCCGCGCCGTTCCACAGCGCGGAGAAGATGACGTCCGGCATGGTGTACGAGCCGAAGTTGTCCGCCAGATCGTTGATGCCGGAGCTTGAGCTGCTGTAGACGCCGGAGTGGTAGCCCCGGGCGTGCAGCTGCTCGGTCCACGCGGACTCGAAGGCCAGCACGTTCGCGCTGTACGACGAGGAGTACGACTCCATGTCGTAGTACAGCGTCGAACCGGCGCCGAAGCCCAGGGCGGCGGCGTTGGTGACGGCGTCGTTCGCGGCGCTGATGCCCTGGCTCGCGGGCGAGGTCACGGCGGACGCCTGCGGGCCGACGTAGACGGGCACGAAACGCCAGCCGGCGTCGGCCTGTTGCTGCACCCAGCTCGCCGTGAGGTTGGGCTGGCTACAGGCGCGCTGCGAGCCGCCGATGTAGATGCCGACCGCGCTGTACGGCGAACTCGACTGCCAGGCGCTCATCGCGGCGGACGAGGGCGCGGCACAGGTGTCGAAGCCCTTGCCGGTGTAGTTGGTGGCGGTCGCCGGGAGAGCGGCGGCGCTCGCGGCGGTGAGCGGCGCGGATCCCGTGGCGTCCTGGACGCGGGAAGCGGCCGTCGTGGAATCCTGGACGCTGGGTGCGGTCGCCGGAATTCCGGCGCCGGAGAGAATGTTCCGGACGAGCGCCGGGTCCGTGTCGTACGTCGCCGTGACGCTCACCCGGTCCGCCTTGGCGCGGTATTCGCGCTCTACGGGATCGGCCACCGTGCCCCGCCGGTCCACCGCGTTGGCGGCCGGTTCGAGGAGCAGGGACTCGGTGCGGCCCACCAGGTGGCTGGGGCAGTTCTGGTCGGCGCCGGGGTGACCGAGATACACCGTGTGCCGGTCGAACCGCACACAGGCGGTCGGGTTCTTCGCGAGGTCGACCACCTGCCAGGAGTTCGGCACGGTGAACCGATGTCCCTGGTAGTCGAGTTGCCGGGTCGTGGTCGGTACGTCCGCCTGGGCGGGGGCCGTCGCGAGGGCGCCGAGGCCCAGCGACAGGAGTGCGGCGACCGCGGCGGTTCTTCGGTGCATTGTTTATTTCCTCCACTTGCTGAATTCGGGCATGGAAATGTACGAATTGAGGTGGCGCTAAGCAGTGGAAATTCGTTGGACGGGCGAAAGGCTATGATCCACCTGATGATCGGTCAAGGGACTTTTTGATCAGGCGAGTTCGACTGGAAATCGGAATGCGAAATTCGGAATGTCAAATTCCGGGTGAATGTACTGCATTATGGAAAAAGCCCGCCGCGGCCGACAAATAAATGTCGGCCGCGGCGGGCGCGGAGTTTTCTGCGTTTTGTCAGCTGTGTGCGGTCAGCCGCGTGGTGTCGACAGCAGTGAGCGCAGCTTGGGCGTCAGCCGGTTCTCGACGACGCGGTTCAGCACGTAGGCCAGCAGCAGCATGGTGAAGACGGTGAGCACGATGGTCGCGTACGACGGGATGCCCAGTTCCCGGTGATAGGCCTTGATGACGACCCAGCCCAGGTGTTCGTGGACGAGATAGAACGGGTACGTCAGCGCGCCGGCGACCGTCAGCCAGCGCCAGTTCGCCCAGCGCAGCCAGCCCAGGGCGATCGCGGCGACCGCGACATAGCCGAAGGTGACGACCAGGATGATGCCCCAGGCCGAGCGGTTGGAGAACGCCGTGTCGTTGGGCGTGTGCCACAGCCGGGCCACCGCGTAGTGCTGGCCGATCAGCCAGCTGACGGCGACGATGCCCCACGCGTAGGCGTCCTTGCGGTCGCGGTGCACGAGGTAGAGGCCGACACCGCCGATGAAGTACGGCGCGTACTCGGGCATCAGGATGATGTCCAGCAGCGGCGACTTGGCGCCCTGGGTGATCGCCGCGGCCAGCGTCCAGCCCGCGCAGAACATGATCACGCGCCGCCGGTTGGCGCCGGGCAGCACGACGCACAGGGCGAACAGGGCGTAGAAGCGGATCTCCGCCCACAGCGTCCAGCACACCCCGAGCACCCGGTCGACGCCCAACGGCATCTGCAACATGGTCAGGTTGACCAGGAGGTCGCTCGGCGCGGCGGCCTTGTACGCCACCATCGGCAGCGCGAAGACGCCGGTGATGATGAGGATCGCCGCCCAGTACGCGGGCAGCAGCCGGGAGGCGCGGGAGGCGAAGAAGGAGCGCAGCGGGCGGCCCCAGCCGCTCATGCAGATGACGAAGCCGCTGATCACGAAGAACACCTGCACACCGAGGCAGCCGTACGAGAACAGCGTGTGCAGGGTGGGGAACTGGTGTCTGGGCGAGGTGCCCCACGCCTGGACGACCTCGCCGTCACGGCCGCCGTAGTGGTAGGCCGCGACCATGAGCGCGGCGACCAGGCGCAGCCCGTCGAGGGCGCGGAGGCGGGACTCCCGGCGCTTGGGCGGCTGCGGCGGCTCGGCCGGCGGCAGCTCTTCGACGGCCGGCGGCAGGACCGCGCCGACCGCGGTGCCCGTCGGGTTTTCCCGCGTGTCCGCGGGCGTGTCGATCACAAGGTTCCCCTAGATCTGTCTCTGCTGGATCACAGCACACTAGTCCGACATCCGGGCGGGTTTGCGCTCCGGCCGCGACCCTTCGTCACCCCGTCCGCGGCCGTTCACCCAGGTTTCGCCTCCGCGTACCCAACCTTGTCGCGTCCCCGCCACAACTGGTGTGTAAGGCGCTGGACAACACGGCGGGCCGGCCCCCTGGGGAGCCGGCCCGCCGGTGTGTCGTACGCCCCGCGTCAGCGGCTCACGCCCCGCTTCAGCAGCCGGGCCCGCCGGGCCACCCGGCGCACGGTCGCGTTGCGCGGGATGAACGCGAGCTGCGCCGGTACCGCGCCGGGCAGTGCCAGCGAGGTGAGGCGCTTGCGCTTGAAGTAGCGCCAGCTGTGCGCGTTGAGCCGCCGGGTCAGATAGGCCTCGGCGGCCGGACGCAGGTTCGGGTAGATCTTCGGCTGCATCGCGTAACCGACGGCCCGCACCAGCTCGTTGAGCACCGCCACGGCCATGCCCTCGCGCTGCTCGGTGACCGCCGCCCGGTCGGTCAGCTCGGGCACCAGCGCGTCGACGATCGTCACCGGCACCCGGTTGCTGTTCTCGTACGGCGTCAGCCGGTCCAGCAGCGTCGACGTGCCGATGCGGGCGACCGGCAGGCCGTAGAGCGCGCTCGCGGTGAGCAGCGCGGTGGAGAAGCAGCCGACGACCAGGGCCGGTCGCAGCCGCTGGTAGAGGACCTCGGCGAGGACCGGGGTGTCGAGGACCGTGAGGTCGGCGCCGAGCTTCTCCGCCTCCTGCTCCAGCGCGCGCGACCAGCGGGCCGGTGCCGAGGGGTGCGGCTTGAACACCACACGCGTGTGGCCGAGTTGGACCACGCCCTTGAGCATCCGGACGTGCAGGTCCTCTTCTTCTTCGGCGGTGAGGATGTCGAGCGCGGAGAGGTACTGGCCGAGCAGCAGGGCGGGTTCGTCCGGGAGCGGCGGCAACTCGTCGGCGGTGTCGCCGAGTTCGGCCAGCACCTTGACGAAGGCGTCGGTCGGGACGATCTCCGGCTCGACGCCGAACTCGGTGAGCAGCAGCGGGGTGAGGCCCGGGACCAGGTCCAGGTGGAGCAGCCGGTCCACCCGGGTGCCGACCAGCGGGTCGATCTTGTTGCGGGTCGGGCCGTAGCTCATCAGGCCGTCGGCGTAGACGGTGACGGGGGCGCCGGTGAAGATCTGGCAGACCCCGAGCGCCGGGTTGACCTGGATCGACTCGACGACCAGTTCCACCTCGTCGTCGCCGAGGTTCCACAGGAGCCGCAGATGCCGCTCCCACAGCGGGACGTCGTCGAGCCGGGGGGCCCAACCGCCGGGGTGGAAGGGGGAGATGGTCTCGTTCCACGACAGCACGTCGTCGAAGCGCTCGCGCAGCTGCTCGAAACCGGGGGCCTCGTCGAAGCCGGGGGTGGTCTCGGGGGTCGCCGCGTTGTTGCAGACCAGGAGGATGCGCCGGTCGGCGGGGCGGAAGCAGTCGGAGTCGAGGGCGGCGGCCAGGGTGGCGTTGCCGTACAGGGTCGATGCCAGGAAGATCTGGGTCCTCACGCGGCGGCCCCCGCGGCGGCGGGACGGCGGCGCAGTCGGCGCAGCCTCGTCGCGCGCTGGATGTCCATGGAGTCGAGCGCCTCGTCCACCACGTCCTGTGGCATGCGTCGCAGGGCGACGGCGCTCATCGACTTGAGTTTTCTCGCCACCGCCGGCTCGAACCTTTCGATGGATCCCAGATGATGGGAAATGATTGCGCAATATGTACGGACGGCCTTGGGGAGCAGTTTGTCCGCGTCCCGGTCCTGTGCGGTTTCCTCGATGACCTGGTCGAACGCGCGAATGAAATCGAGCTGACGGACATCCCCGATCTGGGTCAGGGAGGAGGCGACCCCGCGCCGGTAGAAGACGCCGAGCAGGCTCACCGCGGCGAACGACTCCGCCTCCCGGTGCAGCTTCCAGATCCACGGCCGGTCCTCGGCCGTGCGCAGCCCGTCGGTGAAGTGGAGCAGTCCGCGGTCGACCAGCCGGCGGTGGTAGATGCCCGCCCAGGCGTAGGCGTAGTCGACGGAGGTGGACCGGTCGGCGGGCAGGATCGCCTCGCGCGGATTCATCACGACCCCGCGTCTGCCGTGCGGCATCCGCTGGATGGTGCGGGCCCGCGCGGTGCACTGGACATGGTCCGTGCGCACGAAGTCGCAGCCCAACTCCTCGATGGCGTCCACCAGTTGGGGGAAGTATCCGGGGGCGAGCCAGTCGTCGCCGTCGAGGAACGTCAGATACTCCCCCCGGGCCTTGTCGATCCCGGTGTTGCGCGCGGTCGCCAGTCCTCCGTTCTTCTCGTGTCTGACATGCACCGCGCCTGGCAACTCGCGCTCCGCGCGCGCGAGAATGTCGGGTGTCCCGTCGCGGGAGCAGTCGTCGACGAGAATGAATTCGAAGTCCGCGCGCGCGTTCGCCCGCAGGCTCCTGAGGGTGTCGGGCGCGTATTGCTGCACGTTGTAGAACGGCACGATGACGGAGAGCTTGACCACGGGAGTGACGTTAGGCGGCGGCCCGGCATCCGTCTTTACTGTCACCTTGATTTTGGGTGAACGACACGTGGCGAACCTGTGTACCGGGTTTTTTTGAGGCCCGTTCCTGTGCCGGTTCGCTATTCGGCGTTGTGCTGTTAACCGTTTGTTGCCCTCAGGTTGGGCCGAGCAACGGAATGGCTTCCTAGCGTCTTCGGTGTGCCAGCAAGTGCAACGCAGACCCTGCGAGTCGCCGTCCTCGCGGATTCCGACACCCGGTGGAAATGGGGTTCGCTCACCGCGAACCGCATCGCTCCACCGAATTCGGACATCTCTTTGGACGGGTACCTCCTGCGGGGTCGTGCCACCCCAACAGCCCGCCAGCTGAAGGAAGTCGGCGTCACCGCGGACTCCCTCCGCGAAGTGACCGCCGTCGAGTTCCTGCGCGCCATGGAGCAGGAGTCCTACGACATCCTCGTCCTCTCCCTCGTGGGCGGCGGGGTCCAGGCGATGCTGCACGGTCTGGCACGGGCCTGGCACGGACGCGCCGAGCGGCCCGTCGTCGTCACCGGCTATGTCGGAGTCGTCTACGAGAAGCTCGCGGACGGCCTGCTGCTGCGGCACGGCGCGGACCTCGTCCTCGCCAACTCCCGCCAGGACGCGGACCGTTTCCGCGAGGTCTACGACGGGGTCGGCGCCGACTCCTCCGCGGTCACCGAAGTGGCCCTGCCGTTCCTCGGCGGAGACACCTACACCGGCGAACACGACCCCTACACCGTCGTGTTCGCGGTGCAGCCCTCGGTGCCCGACAACCGCCGGGACCGCGACTACCTGCTCAACCGGGCCATCCAGCACGCCCGTTTCCACCCGAACCGCGAGGTCCTCCTCAAGCTGCGCTCCAAGCCCGGCGAACACACCACGCACATCGAGGAGTTGCCCTACCAGAAGCTGGTCCAGGGCAAGGACCTGCCCGCCAACTTCAGCCTCGTGTACGGGCACATGGGCGAGGTGCTCGACCGCACCGACCTCCTGGTGACCATCAGCTCGACGGCCGCCCTGGAGTCCCTGCACCGCCGTATCCCCACCGTCGTGCTGACCGACCTCGGCATCCGCGAGGGCCTCGGCAACCACCACTTCGTCGGCTCCGGATGCCTCGCCTCCTGGGAGCAGCTCGACGCCGGGTACAAGCCGGTGCCGGACGCGGAGTGGGTGGCCCGGCAGGGCGTCCTGGCCGACGGATCGTACGACACGGCCTTCGACGCGGCCCGGGAGCGCATCGCCAAGCTGCTGGCGGGCGGCGACATGCCCGCCCTGAAGCCCTACTACACACCCGAGACAGCCCCCGGCTATCTGCCCGGCATCCTCGCCCGCCACCACCTCGGCCCCGACGGCACCCCGCTGCCCGGCGCCCCGGCCGCCGACAAGACGCCCGGGCCCGTCCGGCAGATCGTCCGCCGGGCCGCGCGCGGCGCCTACCGCCACGGCGTGCAGCGCGTGGCGCCCGTCATCCGCCGGATGGGGGAGCTGTGAACGTCCGAGCCGCGAACGCCACAGCCGCGCACACCAAGACTTCCGCTCAAGGAGTAGAGCCCATGTCCAACTCGCAGGCAGGCCAAGGCGCTTCGGTGCGCCGGGTGCTCGCGGTGATCCCCGCACGCGGCGGCTCCAAGGGCGTCCCCGCCAAGAACCTCGCGCCCGTCGGCGGAGTCCCGCTGGTGGCCCGCGCGGTGCGTGAGTGCCGCGCCAGCCGACTGGTCACGGACGTCGTGGTCTCCACGGACGACCAGGCCATCGCCGCCGCCGCCCGCCAGGCCGGCGCCGAGGTCGTGCTGCGCCCCGCCGCCATCGCCGGCGACACCGCGACCTCCGAGGCCGCCGTCCTGCACGCCATGGACGCCCACGAGGCCCTGCACGGCGCGGCCGTCGACGTGGTCCTGCTCGTGCAGTGCACCAGCCCCTTCATCGTCCGCGAGGACGTCGACGGCATCGTCAACGCGATCGTCGCGAACGGCGCCGACACCGCGCACACCGTCGCCCCCTTCCACGGCTTCGTGTGGCGCGACGCCGACGACGAGGCCACGACGGTCGTCGAGCCGACCGCCACCGGCCAGGTCGGCGGCGCCACCAAGGTCACCAACCCCCCTGTCACCAGCGGCGGTTACGGCGTCAACCACGACAAGTCCTTCCGCCCGCGCCGCCAGGACCGCCCCCAGGACTTCCTGGAGACCGGCGCGGTCTACGGCATGGACGCGGCCGGCTTCCGCAAGGTCGGCCACCGCTTCTTCGGCCGCACCGAACTCGTCCGGACCGACCCCGCCCGGGTGTTGGAGATCGACGACCCCCACGAGCTGGCGCGGGCAAGGGCGTTGGCCCCGCTGTTCGACGCGGACCGCCCCGGTTCGCTCCCGACCGCCGACGACATCGACGCGGTCGTACTCGACTTCGACGGCACCCAGACCGACGACAGGGTGCTGATCGATTCCGACGGACGGGAGTTCGTCTCCGTGCACCGCGGCGACGGCCTCGGCATCGCGGCCCTCCGCAAGAGCGGCCTGAAGATGCTCATCCTGTCCTCGGAGCAGAACCCGGTCGTCGCCGCGCGGGCCCGGAAGCTCCAGCTCCCGGTCCTGCACGGCATCGACCGGAAGGACCTCGCACTGAAGCAGTGGTGCGAGGAGCAGGGCATCGCGCCGGAGCGCGTGCTCTACGTCGGCAACGACGTCAACGACCTCCCGTGCTTCGCCCTCGTGGGCTGGCCCGTGGCGGTCGCGAGCGCCCACGACGTCGTACGCGGCGCCGCACGCGCGGTCACCACCGTGCCCGGTGGCGACGGCGCTGTCCGAGAGATCGCCAGCTGGATCCTCGGCCCCTCTCTCGATTCCCTCACCAAGTAAGGAAACCCGCTGTCATGAGCAACAACTCCCGTCTGCGCCAGTTCGGTTCGAAGACCGCAGGCCCCGGCCACCCCGTCTACGTGGTCGGCGAGATCGGCATCAACCACAACGGCGAGCTGGAGAACGCGTTCAAGCTGATCGACGCCGCCGCCGAAGCCGGCTGCGACGCCGTCAAGTTCCAGAAGCGCACCCCGGAGATCTGCACCCCGCGCGACCAGTGGGACATCGAGCGCGACACCCCCTGGGGCCGCATGACCTACATCGACTACCGCCACCGCGTGGAGTTCGGTGAGGACGAGTACCGCCAGATCGACGAGTACGCCAAGTCGAAGAACATCGACTGGTTCGCCTCCCCGTGGGACACCGAGGCCGTCGCCTTCCTGGAGAAGTTCGACGTCCCGGCCCACAAGGTCGCCTCCGCGTCCCTCACGGACGACGAGCTGCTGCGCTCGCTCCGCGCGACCGGCCGTACGGTCATCCTCTCCACCGGCATGTCGACGCCGAAGCAGATCCGCCACGCGGTCGAGGTCCTCGGCTCGGACAACATCCTGATGTGCCACGCCACTTCGACCTACCCCGCGCAGGCCGAGGAGCTCAACCTCCGCGTCATCAACACCCTCCAGGCCGAGTACCCGAACGTGCCGATCGGCTACTCCGGCCACGAGACGGGCCTCCAGACCACCCTCGCCGCGGTCGCGCTCGGCGCCACCTTCGTCGAGCGTCACATCACCCTCGACCGCGCCATGTGGGGCTCGGACCAGGCCGCTTCCGTCGAGCCGCAGGGCCTGACCCGCCTCGTCCGCGACATCCGCACCATCGAGGCCTCCCTCGGCGACGGCGTCAAGAAGGTCTACGAGTCGGAGCTGGGCCCGATGAAGAAGCTGCGCCGCGTCACCGGCGTGGTCGCCGAGGCGGAGATCGCCGCGGCCGCGGGCGAGCCGGTCTCGGTCTGAGTCTGAGCCATTAAGAGCCAGCGCCAGCGTCACTTACGGTCACGGGACGGTCGTACGACAATGAGCCCCCACGCCGGCAAAGCCGGCCTCACCCCCCACACTCTCGCGTTCGTGGAGAGTCCGGTACAGCTGCTGAACGTGCTGGAGTGGGCGCACTTGCGTGCGCCCCGAACCGAGGAGGCGTCCGGCGTGCCCGGCGGGGGGCTCACCCTCGTGGTGCTGTCACCGACCGACCCGATGACCCGCGGCCAGCTGCGCCGCATGGCGGACCTCGCCCGCGACGAGGGCCACACCGTGCGCTGGGAGGAGGCCCGGGGCGGACCCGCGGCCCCCTTCCAGACCATCGGCGGCCTGGCCCGGCTCCTCCGCAAGGCGGACCGGATCGTCATGGGCGACCCGTTCTCGCGCTACGTACAACTCCTGCTCACCATCACCAGGGCACGCGACCTGGTGGTGGTCGACGACGGCACGGCCACGATGGAGTTCGTGGCCCAACTCGCCAGCGGCGAACGCCTGGTCCGCTGGCACCGCAAGGGCGGCCGACCGGGCCCGCGCGACCTGATCTTCGCGCCGGTCTCCTCCTCGGCCCGCCGCCGCCTGACCCCCAGCCCCCGCCGCAAGGTGGAGATCTTCTCCTCGATGCCGATCGAGGAGACCCCGGAGGGCGTCACGATCACGGCGAACGAATTCGCCTGGACCCGCGCCACCTTCGGCCCACCCCGCATCACGAAGGGCGCCGACATGGTCGGCACGTCCCTCGTCGAAACGGGCGTGGTCGACGCCGACCGCTACGTCGAGGCGGTCACCGCCCTCGCCAAGACCCACGGCGCGACGCGGTACTTCGCCCATCGCCGCGAATCCACGGAAAAACTCCACCGGTTGGCGGTCGAAACGGGCCTGGAGATCGTCCGCCCGGATCTTCCACTGGAGTTGATCGCTCGGAGGGGGCCGATCGGCCGTACGATCCTGAGCTTCCCCTCGACGGTCGTCCACACGCTTCCCTTGGCCCTGGTGGGCACGGAGGTCCGCGTCGCGGTCTGCGACATCGACCCGGCCTGGCTGACGGAGAACGCCTCGCCTCGGGCACAGGGGTTCCTGTCGGGGGTCACGGGGACGGCGAAGGACGTGCATCGGCTGTCGGCGGTTACGGCGGCGTAGTGCCGTAGGGGAGGGGGAGGGGGAGGGGATCAGGCCGCCTCGGGCCCGGTCCCCTGAGTCTCCGTGTCCTCCGCGAACAGGTCCTCCGCCCGCTCGACCGTGCGGGAACGCTCCAACCAGGTGTCCATGCGGTCGAGGTCCGTGCAGGAGGTGATGCGCTCGCGCACGCTGTCCGGTACGGGGATGTCGCGGACCTCCAGCACGGACAGAATGCCCTTGGCCTCGCCGGCAGCCCTGCCCTCTGCCCTGCCTGCGGCTTCGCCCTCGGCCTTGCCTTCCAGGTAGATGGTCTCTCGGACGGTTCCCCGACCGGGGAAGTAGATGACGACCGGCATGATTTCCTTCCATTTCTTTCCGGCTGGAGTGTTACCCAGGTTGAGTTCCAGGAACTCGGCGAAGTACCCGGCCGTCTCCGGGTCTGTCTCCTGGAGTTCCTGGAGGACGGAGGCGATCGCTTCCAGTATGGCGGCGCACTCCGGATTGCGGGCGTGGGCAACGGCGGTGAGCACGGCCAGCGCGAGCTTGTTCGACACGGTCCTGGCGTCGCTGAACACCGGGAGGTTGTCCGGCCCGGCGACGAGCGGATAGATCCGCAGAGCCGTCCATTCGCTCGTGCCACAATCGAAGGGACCGACCGCCCACTTGGCCGTGGCCCGGTCCTGGCAGACCACGAGAAGCAGCACGGGCAGGCGGTACTTGGCCTGGAGGTAGGCGATGTAGTACGCCCAACTCGCCGCTTTCGCCTCCTTCTTGTCCGACTGCGCCTCGATGGCGAGCAGGAAGTCCTCACCGTCGGACTGGCCGATGCGCAGGACTGTGTCCACGCGCCGTTCCAGCGGCCGGGTCTCCGTCACGTCCGTGGTGACGGCGTCCACGGTCGCCTTGGCGGATAACGGAACCTCCAGAACCTTGAACACCGGCGCCAGGATCTCGGGCCGCTCCTGGAAGATCCGGTGCATGCCCTCGTGGGTTGATGTGACCATGTGGGCAACCTAGGTTGATCAAGAGGCGCGGTGTCCGGGCGATCGGGATGCGTTCACCCTTTCGAGTTGCGCGGAAACGTTCACGCCGCCGTAGCGGAAGTCGGTCGGCCCGCCGTCTACTCCGCTCGGTGAGCCACCGCGAAAGCCCGCCCCAACCTCTGCGCCCCCCGCGGCTCCACCCGCACCTGCGCGTCCAGCGTCAGGCCCGCCCCGGTGAGGAAGCCAGCGACCTCCGTCGGCGTGCGGAAGTAGTAGTCGAGGGAGATGTCCAGGCCGTAGCGCTCCGTCATGTGGATGTGTTCGCCCTCCGAGGCCTGGAAGGCGAGGAGTACGTGGCCGCCGGGGCGTAGGGCGCGGTGGAACTCCTTGAAGACGCCGGGGAGTTGGGGGTCCGGGATGTGGATCGTGGAGTAGAGGGCGATGATGCCGCCCAGTGTCGCGTCGGGTACGTCCAGGGACGTCATCGAGCCGACCTCGAACCGGAGTCGGGGATGGGCCTCGCGGGCCAGTGCCACCATGTGCGGGGAGATGTCGATGCCGAAGGCCGGGACGCCGAGGGCGTTCAGGCGGGCTGTCACATAGCCGGGGCCGCTGCCGACGTCGGCCACCGGCGCCTCGCCCGTCGCCGTCCGGACCAACTCGGCGAAGGCGGTCAGCAGGCCGGTCTCGATCGGGCCGTCGCCCAGACCGTCGGGGTGTTCCGCGCTGTACGCGGGGGCGATCGCGTCGTAGGAGGAACGGGTGGCCTCTATGAAGTCCGCGGGTGCGTCCGCGTGCGAGTCGGTCACGTCGGCGGACCCTACCAAGGTCACACCGTGTAGCCGTAGCGTCGCGTGGCCGTGAGGATTCCGCGATACGGACGGTTCAAGCTGTGCTGTGGTGAAGCGTGGTATCCCAGAAGGAGCGGGAGCATACCCATCTCCGCGAGCGGCTATGCGGCCGACGGTCAGTTTTTCTTCGACTAACGGGTTGAACTTTTGTTGATCGAGGGTCAGTTGACCACCCGGGCGCCCTACCCTTCAGAGGGTGAAGCAATTGATGTCACCAGAGTCCGAGGAATCCGAGGCAGGGTCCGAGGCCGAATCCGTCGGGAATGTGCTTCCGGGCACCCTGCCGGAGGCCCTGCGGGCCGAACTCGTCGCGTTCCGCCGGGACTTGCACATGCATCCCGAGCTGGGCAATCAGGAGTTCCGGACCACCGCCGCGATCAAGGCCCGGCTGGAGCGGGCCGGTCTCGCACCGCGTGTGCTCGCCACCGGGACCGGCCTCGTCTGTGACATCGGGCCGCGCGACACCGGCGTACCCATGCTCGCGCTGCGCGCCGACATCGACGCCCTGCCCATCCCGGACACGAAGCGTGACTGCGCGTACCGCTCCACCGTGCCCGACCGCGCCCACGCGTGCGGCCACGACGTGCACACGACCGTGGTGCTCGGTGCCGGTCTGGTCCTTGCCCGGCTGCACGAGCAGGGGCTGCTGCCCCGGCCGGTGCGGCTGCTCTTCCAGCCCGCCGAGGAGGTCCTCCCCGGCGGTGCCGCCGACGCCATCGAGTGCGGGGTGCTGGAGGGGGTCGGGCGGATCATCGCCGTGCACTGCGACCCCAAGGTGGACAGCGGGAAGATCGGGTTGCGGGTGGGGCCCATCACCTCCGCATGCGATCGGCTGGAGGTCTCCCTCGACGGGCCCGGTGGGCACACCGCCCGGCCGCACCTCACCACCGACCTCGTCACCGCCGCCGCCCGGGTCGCCATCGACGTGCCCGCGCTCGTCGCCCGTCGGATGGACGCGCGGAGTGGCGTGTCCGTGACCTGGGGGCGGATCGAGTCCGGCCACGCCCCCAACGTCATTCCGCAGCACGCCGAGCTGTCCGGCACCGTACGGTGTCTCGATCTCGACGCCTGGCGGCAGGCGCCCGACATCGTGCACGCGGCGATCGACGAGGTCGCCGGGCTGCACCGGGCCAAGAGCGTGATCGAGTACGTGCGCGGGGTGCCGCCCGTGGTCAATGACGCGGTCGTGACCGAGTTGCTGCGGGATGCCATGGTCGCCCGGCGCGGTCCCCTCTCCGTCGAGGACACCGAGCAGAGCCTGGGCGGCGAGGACTTCTCCTGGTATCTGGAGCACGTGCCCGGCGCCATGGCCCGGCTGGGCGTGCGCACCCCGGGGGAGCGGACCGTACGGGACCTCCACCAGGGCGACTTCGACGCCGACGAGTCCGCGATCACGGCCGGCGTGGAGCTGTTCACCGCCGCCGCGCTGATCGACGCGGCTCTCTGAGCGCGCCGGGGGACGTAGAGGTGCCCGTTCGGTACCCCTACGTCCCCTTGTGTCACCCGGGTGTAACCACCGGCGCGTGAACGTAACGCGGCGGCGGCACGATCCGGTAACGGCAAGGAGAAACCCCGTTCCCCTCCTCGTCTACGCGCGTTACTGTGCGCGGAAATCGCCACAGAGGCGGGGTGTTGGGGAAGCGGTCCGGTGACGGTGCCGTGAGGACGAAGGAGTGCTTGCTGTGCGTCATACATCTCGGAGGACGAAGTTCTCCCAAGCCGCGGTGGCCGTCACGGTCATCGCCCTCGCCGCCACCGCCTGCGGCGGCTCCAGCAAGGATGCCAACAAGGCCAGCGACAGTTCGTCGTCCTCGTCCGGCAAGTACACCGGCAAGGGCATCGGCCTCGCCTACGACGTCGGCGGCAAGGGCGACCAGTCCTTCAACGACGCGGCCTACGCCGGTTTCCAGAAGGCCGAGAAGGAGTTCAACCTCACCGGCCGCGACATCGAGCCGCAGGACGGCGAGTCCGACGCGGACAAGGTGCAGCGCCTGGAGAGCCTCGCCACGGCCGGCTACAACCCGGTGATCGGCGTCGGCTTCGCCTACGCGCCCGCCGTCAAGGAGGCCGCCGCGAAGTTCCCGAACATCACGTTCGGCATCATCGACGACGAGCAGGACAAGGCCGCCAACGTGGCCGACCTCGTCTTCCACGAGGAGCAGTCCTCGTACCTGGCGGGCGTCGCCGCGGCCAAGGCGACCAAGAAGAACCACATCGGCTTCATCGGCGGCGTCGACGTGCCGCTGATCCACAAGTTCGAGGCCGGCTTCGACCAGGGTGCCAAGTCGGTCAACCCGAGCATCAAGATCGAGTCGCAGTACCTGACGCAGACCGCTGCCGAGGGCGGCTTCTCCAGCCCCGACAAGGGCAAGGACGCGGCCAGCGGCCAGATCGAGGCGGGCGCGGACGTCATCTACGCCGCCGCCGGTCTCTCCGGTCAGGGCGTCATCTCCGAGGCCTCCGCCAAGGGTGTGTGGGCCATCGGAGTGGACTCCGACCAGTACGAGCAGGCGGCGCTCGCCAAGTACAAGGACTCCATCCTCGGCTCGGCGCTGAAGAACGTCGGCGGCGCGGTCTACGACCTGGTGAAGTCCGTGTACGAGGGCAAGCCCAAGACCGGCGTGATCCGCTACGGCCTCGACAACGACGGCGTCGGCTTCTCCGACACCAACCCGAAGTACAAGGCCATGACCGCCGCCGTCGCCGCGGTGGACAAGGCCAAGCAGGACATCATCGACGGCAAGGTCACGGTCGCCACCACGACCAAGTGAGGGTGACACCGCCCTTCTGACGCCGACACCGGGGAGCCCCGGGACCGAAACGGTCCCGGGGCTCCCCGTGTTCTCCCTGTTCCCCGTCTCCGATTCTCCGTGTCCGCCGTCCGGGTGCTTGGCGTTTGGCAAAGGTTCAAAACGGTCGGATAACGCTCTGGCAAGTTGGGGTTCTCCACCATGTCTACGCGCGTTACTCTGCGACGGAACCAGCGCCTGGTTGGGGCGCTTGCACGAAGGAGTCTCGTTCCATGCGCCGGGTGTCCCGTATCGCCGTTGCAGGCGTTGCAACCGCAGCACTTGCCGTCACCGTCTCCGCCTGTGGCAGCTCGTCCAGCTCGTCCACCACCAGCAGTAGCAGCAGCGGCTCCTCCAAGGGTATTGGCCTCGCCTACGACGTCGGCGGTAAGGGCGACCAGTCCTTCAACGACGCCGCGTACGCGGGCTTCACCAAGGCCGAGAAGGACTTCGGCGTCGGCGGCCGGGACGTGGAGCCGCAGGACGGCGAGTCCGACGCGGACAAGGTGCAGCGCCTGGAGACGCTGGCCCGCTCCGGCTACAACCCGGTGATCGGCGTCGGCTTCGCCTACGCGCCCGCCGTCAAGGAAGCCGCCGCGAAGTTCCCCAAGATCAGCTTCGGCATCATCGACGACAACACCATCAAGGCCGACAACGTCGCCGACATGGTCTTCCACGAGGAGCAGTCCTCCTACCTGGCCGGCGTCACCGCCGCGCTCACCACGAAGACCAACACCGTCGGCTTCATCGGCGGCGTCGACGTCCCGCTGATCCACAAGTTCGAAGCGGGCTTCGCGCAGGGTGTCGCGGACACCAAGAAGGGCGTCAAGGTCAAGTCGCAGTACCTGACCCAGACCGCCGAGGAGGGCGGCTTCTCCAGCCCCGACAAGGGCGAGAGCGCGGCCGAGGGCCAGATCGAGGCCGGCGCGGACGTCGTCTACGCCGCCGCGGGCCTCTCCGGCCAGGGCGTCATCAAGGCCGCCGCCGCGCACAAGGTGTGGGCGATCGGCGTCGACTCCGACCAGTACAACCAGAAGGCGCTCGCCGCCTACAAGCCGTACATCCTCACCTCGGCGCTGAAGAACGTGCAGGGTGCGGTCTACGACCTCGCCAAGTCCGTCATCAAGGACAAGAAGCCGCTCAGCGGCGAGATCCGCGGCTCGCTGAGCAACGGCGGCGTCGGCCTGGCCGACTCCAACCCGACCTTCAAGAACAACGCCACCCTCCAGGCCGCCCTCAAGAAGGCCGAGGCCGGCATCAAGGACGGCTCGATCACGGTCAAGACCTCCTGAACCAGCGGTCGTAGGCCAGTCACGACCATGGCCAAAAGAGCGCTGTAATGGCAGCGTTACGGCCACGGAACGGGGTGTGGGGAGGATGGCTCGCCACGCCCCGTTCGCGCGGCAGAATGCTCGGAACTGATCGGATGGCAAACAGAGCCGGTCAGGTCCGGGCACTATTTAAAGCAGGGGCGCTACGCGCGTAGAGAGGCCCCTTTCCACGAGGAGAGTTCGCCATCGACGCGTCCAGCAGCCCTCCGCTCACCGCACAGTCGACCGCGGTCGAGCTGGCCGGGATCACCAAGCGTTTCCCCGGCGTCGTGGCCAACCACGACATCCACCTCACTGTCCGAAAAGGCACCGTGCACGCCCTCGTCGGCGAGAACGGCGCCGGCAAGTCGACCCTGATGAAGATCCTCTACGGCATGCAGAAGCCGGACGAGGGCACCATCGCCGTCGACGGCGAGCAGGTCACCTTCTCGTCGCCCGCCGACGCCATCGCCCGCGGCATCGGCATGGTCCACCAGCACTTCATGCTCGCCGACAACCTCACCGTCCTGGAGAACGTCGTCCTGGGCAGCGAGAAGCTCTACGGCATCGGCGGCGGCGCCCGCAAGAAGATCAAGGAGATCTCCGACCGCTACGGCCTGAGCGTCCGCCCGGACATCCTGGTCGAGAGCCTCGGTGTCGCCGAGCGCCAGCGCGTGGAGATCCTCAAGGTCCTCTACCGCGGCGCCCGCACCCTGATCCTGGACGAGCCCACCGCCGTCCTGGTCCCGCAGGAGGTCGACGCCCTCTTCAGCAACCTGCGCGAGCTGAAGTCCGAGGGCCTCGCCGTCATCTTCATCTCGCACAAGCTGGGCGAGGTGCTGTCGGTCGCCGACGAGATCACCGTCATCCGGCGCGGTACGACGGTCGGTACGGCCGTCCCCGCCGAGACGACCTCCCGCCAGCTCGCCGAGATGATGGTCGGCAGCGAACTCCCCACCCCCGAGACCGCCGAGTCGACCGTCACCGACCAGCCCGTCATCGCGGTCCGGAACCTCACCGTCTACGCGGGCGGCGGCGCCTCCCTCGGCGCCGAGTCCGAACCCACGGGCGGCGGACTCCTCGGCGACCTCGCCCCCGCGGAAGGCGCCGCGAAGCGCGTTCTGGACGACGTCACCTTCACCATCCATGCCGGTGAGGTCATGGGCATCGCCGGCGTCGAGGGCAACGGCCAGACCGAGCTGATCGACGCGCTGATCGGCCTGAAGAACGCCGACTCCGGCACCATCGGCTTCCTCGGCGACGACATCACCCCCTGGGCCACCCGCCGCCGCCGCGAACACGGCATCGGCTACATCCCCGAGGACCGCCACCGCCACGGCCTCCTCCTGGAAGCCCCGCTCTGGGAGAACCGCATCCTCGGCCACGTCACCGAGAAGCCCAACTCCTTTGGCCGTAGGGGCCTTTGGCTCGACATCAAGGGCGCCCAGGAGGACACGCGCCGGATCGTCGAGGAGTACGACGTCCGCACCCCCGGCATCGACGTCACCGCCGCCTCCCTCTCCGGTGGCAACCAGCAGAAGCTGATCGTCGGCCGCGAGATGAGCCACAAGCCGAAGTTCCTCATCGCCGCCCACCCCACGCGCGGTGTGGACGTCGGCGCGCAGGCCGCGATCTGGGACCAGATCCGCGCCGCCCGCCGCGAGGGCCTCGCCGTCCTGCTGATCTCCGCCGACCTCGACGAGCTGATCGGCCTGTCGGACACCCTGCGCGTGATCTACGACGGCAGGCTGGTCGCCGACGCCGACCCGGCCACCGTCACCCCCGAGGAACTCGGCTCGGCCATGACCGGCGCCGCGTCCGGTCACCTCGAACACGTCGAGGAAGAAGCAGACGGCGCGGAGAGCACCGTAGAGAACGGCGCGGACAGCACCGTAGAGAACACGGACGACACCGCCGCCCCGGAGGACGAGGCCCGATGAAGAAGTTCGACAAGGAGCGACTGCTCCTCGCCGTGGCCGGCCCGGTCATGGCGCTGGTCGCCGCGATCCTGCTGACCTCGGTCGTGCTGCTCGCCTCGGGCAAGAACCCGATCGAGCCGTACCACCTGATGCTCCAGCAGATCGGGTACTCCGACGTCCAGGTGCTGATCATCAACCAGGCGTCGATGTACTACATCGCCGCCCTGGCGGTCGCCCTCGGCTTCCGGATGAACCTGTTCAACATCGGCGTCGACGGCCAGTACCGGCTCGGCGCCGTGATGACCGCGGTCGTCGGCGCGCACGTCGGCCTGCCGGCCGTCCTCCAGGTGCCGCTGCTGCTCCTGGTCGCGATCCTCACCGGCGCCTTCTGGGCCGGAATCGCGGGCCTCCTCAAGGTCACCCGAGGGGTCAGCGAGGTCGTCGCCACGATCATGCTGAACGCCATCGCGACCAGCCTGATCCTCTACCTCACGCAGACCAACACGTGGGGCGTCCAGGTCGGCAACAACATGACCACCGGCATCATGAAGAAGTCCGGCTGGATCCCCGGCATCGACATGGGCGCGGACACCGGCGAGATCTACGGCCTGGTCTTCCTCGCCGTGATCATGGGCGTCCTGTACTGGCTCGTCCTCAACCGCACCCGCTTCGGCTTCGACCTGCGCGCCACCGGCGAGTCCGAGACCGCAGCCGCCGCCTCCGGTGTCGACGCCAAGCGCATGACGCTCACCGCGATGCTGATCTCCGGCGGTGTCGCCGGCCTCGCCGGTCTGCCGCTGCTGCTCGGCGACAGCCACACCTACAGCCTCACCTTCCCCGAGGGCCTCGGCTTCACCGCCATCGGCATCGCCCTCCTGGGCCGCAACAACCCCGGCGGCATCGCGCTCGCCGCCCTCCTGTGGGCCTTCCTCGACAAGGCGTCGCCCGCCCTCGACTACGCGACCCCGGTGGCGTACGAGAAGGAGATCGCGACGATCATGCAGGGCCTGATCGTGTTCGCGGTCGTCATCTCCTACGAGGTCGTCCGCACCTGGGGCCTGCGCCGCCAGCAGAGCCGTGTTGGCGCCGAACTCGCCGCCGCCGCCCGGAACAACTCCGAGAAGAAGGAGGTGGCGGCCCGATGAGTACCGCGACCATCGCCAAGCCGCAGGCGAAGCAGCCCGGCAAGGGCGGACGCCGATTCTCCCTCCCCGTGCTCCTGCTGATCATCGCGGGCGCGCTGATCCTCACCTCGATCGTCCGCCTCATCACCGGCGCGGACGGCATCACCTCTACCGGCCAGATGTCCACGGCCCTCAGGGCGGCCGTACCGATCGGGCTCGCCGGTCTCGGCGGTCTGTGGGCCGAGCGCGCGGGCGTCGTCAACATCGGCCTCGAAGGCATGATGATCCTCGGCACCTGGTTCGGCGCCTGGGCCGGATACCAGTGGGGCCCGTGGACCGGTGTCGTCTTCGGCATCCTCGGCGGCTGCCTCGGCGCCGTCCTGCACGCCGTCGCCACCGTGACGTTCAACGTCAACCACATCGTCTCCGGTGTCGCCATCAACATCCTGGCGCTCGGCGTCACCCGCTATCTGTCGAAGTTCACCTTCGCCGACACCTCCGAGGGCTCCGCCAAGCAGTCCCCACCCATCGACTCGCTCGGCAACTTCGACATCCCCGGCCTCTCCAGCTGGCTGGACACCCTCAACGGGAAACACTGGTTCCTGATCTCCGACATCGCCGGTCTCGTCGGCGGTCTGGTCACCAACCTGTCGCCGCTCACCGTCATCGCGGTCGCCCTCGTCCCCGCCACCTGGTGGGTCCTGTGGCGCACGGCCTTCGGTCTCCGGCTCCGCTCCTGCGGCGAGAACCCGGTGGCCGCCGAGTCCCTCGGCGTCAACGTCTACAAGTACAAGTACCTCGCCGTGATCATCTCCGGTGGCTTCGCCGGCCTCGGCGGCGCCTTCCTGTCGATCGTCGCCTCGAACGTCTACCTCGACGGCCAGACCGGCGGCCGGGGCTACATCGGCCTCGCCTCGATGATCTTCGGCAACTGGATGCCGGGCGGACTCGCCCTCGGCGCGGGCCTGTTCGGCTACACCGACAGCCTCAACCTGCGCGGCGGCGCCACCAACGTCCACGCGCTGATCCTGCTCCTCGGCTTCCTGCTGGTCGCAGGCGTCGGCTACCTCGTGTGGAAGAAGCGATACGTCCCGGCCGGCATCACCGCCGCCGTCGCGGCCCTGATGTTCGTCTGGTACGCCACCACCGACCAGGTCCCGACCCAACTGGTCGGAGCCAGCCCGTACATCGTCACCCTGCTGGTCCTCTCGCTCTCCGCACAGCATCTGCGGATGCCGAAGGCGGACGGCCTGCCGTACCGGAAGGGACAGGGCAAGTGACCTCGCCCGCCGCCGAGTTGGCCGTCGACTGGGACGAACTGCGCGCCGAGGCGCGGGAGGCGATGTCCCACGCCTACGCGCCGTACTCGGGCTACCCCGTCGGGGTCGCCGCCAGGGTCGACGACGGCCGCACGGTCTCCGGCTGCAACGTGGAGAACGCGTCGTACGGCCTCGGCCTGTGCGCGGAGTGCGGGCTCGTGTCCGACCTCCAGCGCACGGGCGGCGGCCGGTTGACGCACTTCACCTGCGTCGACGGCAAGGGCGACACCCTCGTCCCGTGCGGCCGCTGCCGCCAACTGCTGTACGAGTTCGGGGGCCCGGGTCTGCTGCTGGACACACCGGCCGGGATCCTCGCGCTCTCGGAGATGCTCCCGCAGGCCTTCGGGCCGGACCATCTCACCAGGTAACTCCCGTACGGCCCCGCTGAGTTGGCTCATCGCGCTCAGCGGGGCCGCACATTTTCAGAACGTTCGGAAGGAAAGCCAAGCCATGGCGCAAGTCTCGATGGACGCCATCTCCGTCATCCGCACCAAGCGGGACCGCGGTGAACTGAGCGACGAGCAGATCGACTGGGTCATCGACGCGTACACCCGCGGTGAGGTGGCCGACTACCAGATGGCCGCCCTCAACATGGCGATCCTCCTCAACGGCATGAACCGCCGCGAGATCGCCACCTGGACCGCCGCGATGATCGCCTCCGGCGAGCGCATGGACTTCTCGTCCCTCTCCCGCCCGACCGCCGACAAGCACTCCACGGGCGGCGTGGGCGACAAGATCACCCTCCCCCTGGCCCCCCTCGTGGCAGCCTGCGGCGCGGCCGTCCCGCAGCTCTCCGGCCGCGGCCTCGGCCACACCGGCGGCACCCTCGACAAGCTGGAGTCGATCCCCGGCTGGCGCGCGCTGCTCTCCAACGAGGAGATGCTGTCCGTCCTGGAGGGCACGGGCGCGGTGATCTGCGCGGCGGGCGACGGCCTGGCCCCGGCGGACAAGAAGCTGTACGCCCTGCGCGACGTGACGGGCACGGTGGAGGCAATCCCCCTGATCGCCTCCTCCATCATGTCGAAGAAGATCGCGGAGGGTACGGGTTCGCTCGTCCTGGACGTGAAGGTCGGCACGGGCGCGTTCATGAAGACGATCGAGGACGCGCGTGAACTGGCGTCCACGATGGTCGGGTTGGGCACCGACCACGGAGTGAAGACGGTCGCACTCCTGACGGACATGTCGACCCCCCTCGGCCTCACCGCCGGCAACGCCCTCGAAGTCCGGGAATCCGTCGAGGTGTTGGCGGGCGGCGGCCCCTCCGACGTCGTCGAACTCACCATCGCGCTGGCCCGCGAGATGCTCGACGCGGCCGGCATCAAGGACGCCGACCCGGCGAAGGCCCTGGCCGACGGTTCCGCGATGGACGTCTGGCGCCGGATGATCGCGGCCCAGGGCGGCGACCCGGACGCCGAGTTGCCGGTGGCCCGCGAGCGCCAGGTGGTGACGGCCCCGACGTCCGGTGTCCTCACCCGCCTCGACGCCTACGACATCGGCATCGCGGCGTGGCGCCTCGGCGCGGGGCGTGCGCGCAAGGAGGACCCGGTGCAGGCGGGCGCGGGAGTGGAGATGCACGCCAAGCCGGGCGACACGGTGACGGCGGGCCAGCCCCTGCTGACCCTGCACACCGACACTCCGGAGCGCTTCGCGTACGCGCTGGAGGCGGTCGAGGGCTCGTACGACATCGGCGCCGAGGGCACCACGTTCACGGCTTCGCCGGTGGTGCTGGAGCGCATCGCCTGATCTGAGAGTGAGGAAGGGGCCGGGCTCTCAAGTCCCGGCCCCTTCCGCCTACTTGGACCTCTGGAGGAACTGCTCCAGCGCCGCCCTGACCTCCGCCCGGTGGCCGCCCCCGTCCAGCTCAAGGATGGCGGCCTCGACCACGGCGCTGTTCCACATGGCCGCGCTGGGTTCCACGTGGGACCAGCCCATGGCGGTGAAATCGGGGCTGATCCGCTCGATGACCAGTTTGTTCCGGGCCGTGATCGCTCCGATGATCGCGGGGTCGACGCGGGCCTCCAGCAGCAGGGCCCGTACGCCGCGATGGCGCAGGCATTCGTCGAGGTAGGCGTTGGCGACGGCGAGGAGTCTATCCCGGCCCGGTGTCATTCCGGCGATGGTGCGTTCGATCTCCGCGAACACCCGGTCGTGGAACTCGGTGTGCAGCGCCAGCAGGAATTCCGAGCGGTCGCCGAAGTGGTGGAAGAAGGTGCCCTTGGCCACGCCCGCCTCGGCGACGACGAGGTTGACGCTCATGTCGGCGAGGCCCGTCCGCTCGGCCAGGGCCAGGCCCGTGGCGATGAGCTGCTTGCGGGTGGCCGCCGCGCGCTGCTGCCGTACGCCCGTGCTCATGACGTGCTCCCGGCGGTCGTGACGGATTCGAGGAAGGGCAGGACCAGGTCCAGGAAGCCCTCCGGATCGGAGGCGAAGGCCACATGCCCGGTCTCCAGGAGTCGTAGCTCCGAGCCGGGGATCGCGGCCTGCGTGCGGCGCGCGGCGGACAGCGGGAGGACGATGTCCCGCGCTCCCCAGGCCAGCAGCACGGGTACGCCGAGGCGGGACGCGTCGGCCCGCAGGTCGTAGGACGGGTCGGTGAAGCTGCGCCACAGCGCGGCCGAGACCGCGGCGCCGGTCCTGCTGCGGGCCCGGTCCTGGACCCGGCGGGTGAGGGCGTGGAGGTGGTCGCTGTCCGGTTTCATGTACCGGGGGACGAGCCGGGGGAACACGGCCCGGCTGACGGCCGGGATGCCGAGGAGGCGGGCCGCGAAGGGGACCTTGAGGAACCCGCCGGTGTTGACCAGGACGAGCGCGGCGGCCCGTTCCGGATGGTCCAGCGCGAGCCTGGCGGCTGCGTACCCGCCGACCGAGTTGCCGATGAACACGGCTGGTTCCAGGTCGAGTTGGGCTACGAGATCGGCTAGTACGTCGGCCAGCAGTGCTGCGGTCAGCGGCTCGCCCGGTGTTCCGGACCGGCCGTGGCTCGGCCAGTCGACGGCCAGTACGCGATGGCCTGCGGCTGCCAGTGGCCCGGCCACGGTGTCGTAGTCGGTGTGGTCGTGCAGGGTGGCGTGGAGCAGCACGACGGGCGGGCCGCTGCCCTGCTCGTCGTAGAACATCTGGCCCGCTCTGGTCTGTGCGTAAGGCATCGCGCGTCCCTCCCTCTCGTTGACCGGCCGGTCGGTCAACGAGAGGTCAGGCTAGCTCCGTGCCCGGGGGAGGACAACCCCCACCGGGCGCGGACCTACTTCCTCAGGTGCCGGGCGTAGAACCGGAAAGCGTCCTCCGACTCGAACGCCGGGGTGCCGGTGTGGCCGCCCATGTTGGCGTGCAGGGTCTTCTCCTGGGTGCCGAAGGAGTCGAACAGGTCCAGGGCCCGCTGCCGGGGGTTGCCCTCGTCGTCCCACTGGAGCAGGAGCAGCAGCGGGACGGTGACCTGCTTGGCCTCCTCGCGCTGGGCGTGGGGGACGTAGCCCCCGGCGAAGAAGCCCGCCGCCGTGATGCGCGGCTCGGTCACCGCGAGGCGGATGCCGAGGGCGGTCCACCCCGAGTAGCCGACCGGGCCGCCGACCTCGGGCAGTGCGAGGACGGCGTCGAGTGTGGTCAGCCATTCCGGGGCCGCGTTCTCGACCAGCGGGCCGACCAGCGACTCGAAGATCTCGTCGGTCGGCTCACCGGCCCGCATCGCCCGGCCGAGGTCGGCGCGGAGCTGTAGGTCGGCGGCGGAACGGGGACGGTCGCCGCAGCCCGCGGCGTCGATGGTGACCGCCGCGTAGCCGGCCGCCGCGGTGGCCCGGGCCCGGGCGATCAGCCGGGGCTGCGACTTGGGCAGGCCGTTGTTGTGGGCGATGAGGATCAGCGGGGCCGGTGCGGTGGAGTCGGGCGTCCACAGGGTGCCGGGGATCTCGCCGAGGGTGAATTCGCGTTCGAGGACGCCGTCGTCGAGGCGCTGCTCGGAAGTGAACCGCGGGGTCGTGTCCATGGTCGTGCCTTTCGGGAGAGCTCAGAACGGCGCTCCCGGACGACCTATCGCCCGACCGTGACCCCGGAGGAGAGCACCCATGTCGTTGATGTGTTCACGGGTACCACCTCCTCGTTCTCTCGCACGGCCAGGGGAAAGGTAGCAGCGGCCGTAGTCCGCAGCCAACGGGTTTTTTTGGTTCGCGGCGGCTCACCCCAGCAGCGCCGCGATCACCACCAGCACCGGCACCGACAGGATCGTCGACAGCAGGATCGAGTCCCGGGCCAGCCCCTCGCCCACGCGGTAACGGCTCGCGTACGTGTACAGGTTCTGCGCACCCGGCAACGCCGACGTCACCACCACATCGAGCAGCGCCGACCCGTGCAGGCCGAACACCCCCACCGCCAGCACCCAGGCGATCGCCGGCTGCCCCACCGACTTCAGGGCGACCGACAGCAGCACCGGCCACCGCTCGACTCCGCGTGCCGGTACGGCACTTCCGCGCAGCGAGATACCGAAGCCGAGGAGTACGGCCGGTACCGCCATGTTGCCGATCAGGGTGAGCGGATCCATCACCGGGCCCGGGAGGTGCACTCCGGACGCGGCCACCGCGACCCCGGCGAGGGAGCCGACCGCGACCGGATTGCGCACAGGGGTGAGCAGCCGCAGCCACCAGGGATCCTTGTCGCCCCGGTCCGCGAGGTCGAGGATCGTGAGGGCGAGGGGGCTGACCACGACGAGCTGGAACAGCATCACCGGTGCCACCAGCGAGGCGTTGCCCAGGACGTACACCGAGATCGGGATGCCGAGGTTGCCGGAGTTGACGTAGCTGGAACAGAGCGCGCCGATCGTCGTACGGCCCACCCCCCAGCCGCGGGCCACCCCCACCGCCACGAACACGCCCGCCACCGCCGCCGTGCTCAGCACCGTCACGAGCAGCCAGCTGGAGAAGACCACCGAGAGGTCGGCCCGCGCGAGGGTGGTGAACAGCAGGGCCGGGGACGCCACGTTGAAGGCCAGCCTGGTCAGTACGTCCCGGCCGTTCTCGCCGAGGGAGCCGCGCAGGCCGAGCAGATAGCCGACGGCGATGACGACACCGATGACCGCGAACCCGGTCAACACCCCCTGCACGGCGCCTCCTCGGCGGTCGCGGCTGCGACTGCGGCTGCGGCGCGCGGGAGGGCGTCGGGTATCCAGGGCGGGCCTGATCCGTGGGGCATACAGCAAACCTAGGCGGTCGCTCCCGATGAGTTACGACCGCCCACCCGGTCTACCGATCGTGGACGCCATGACACCCGCTGTACTCGTGCCGAACCGCCCCGTCACCCGTGACGAGATGGCGCGGCTCTGCGACGAGGTACGGCGGCTGCTGGAGACGCCCGGCGCCGGGGTCGTCCTCGTCGCGGTCGAGACCGTGGGACCCGGGCCGCCGGGACTCGGCACCGTCGATCTCCTGGCCCGCCTCGAACTGACCGCCCGGCGGGCCGGTGGCCGGATCAGGCTGCGCGGACCCAGCCCCGGACTACGCGCCCTCCTCGATCTGGTCGGACTCCGCTTCGAGAGGGAGGGGCAGATGGAGGGGCAGGTCGAACAGCGGGAACCAGCGCTTGGTGTCCAGGAAGAAGTGGAACCCGGTGAGCCTGCCGTCTGAGATCTCCAGGACCTGCACCGACCAGGGACTGAAGCCGCCCGCCTCCGGGTCCGGCTTGTACTGGGCGAAGCCCGGCAGGCCGTTCACCTCCACCGGGATCAGGCGGGAGCCCTCGCAGGCGGCGCCGATCGTCGTCATGAAGCCCGTGATGTCGTCGTGGCCGGTCAGCCACAGGTCGAACGGCGGCATCGTCATGATGGCGTCCTCGTGCAGCAACGCCGTCAGGGCCGCCATGTCGTAGCCCTCGAAGGCCGCGACATACCGCTCCAGCAGCTTCTTCTGCTCCTCGTCCAGCGGATCGGAGACGGCCGCGTCGGCCGCCTTCTCGTCCCGCTCGGCGAGGGTGGCGCGGGCCCGCTGCAACGCGCTGTTGACCGACGCGACCGAAGTGCCCAGCAGCTCGGCGACCTCGTTCGCCCGCCAGGCCAGCACCTCGCGCAGGATCAGCACCGCCCTTTGTTTGGGCGGCAGTTGTTGCAGCGCGGCCATGAACGCGAGCCGCACCGACTCCTTGGCGACCGCCGCCTCCGCCGGGTCGAGGACGCTCGGCAGCACCCGCGCGTCCGGCATCGGCTCCAGCCAGGTGTTGTCCGGGCGGGGCGACAGCGCGGCCTGGGCGAGCGGGGTGGAGTCGCTGAGGTCGACGGGCCGCGCCCGCTTGTTGCCCGCGGACAGCATGTCCAGGCAGACGTTGGTCGCGATCCGGTACAGCCAGGACCGCAGACTGGACCGCCCCTCGAACTTGTCGTAACTCCGCCAGGCGCGGACCATCGTGTCCTGTACCGCGTCCTCGGCCTCGAAGGAGGAGCCGAGCATGCGGTAGCAGTACCCGGTCAGCTCGACGCGGTGTTTCTCCAGCCTGACGTCGAGGTCTGTCGTCGTCGCGGTGCCGTCGCTCATGGTCTCGCCCACCCACCCCTGTGGCCGTTCTTCCCTTACCCCGCAACGTAGCGCAGCCCACTGACAATGGCGCGAGGAGTGAATGAACGTGCAGGTCGGAAGGGGTTTCTTTACAGGGTCGGGGCGGCTGGGGCGTGCTCAGGCCGGGGCGAGGGCCCGCTCCACCCGCGCCGCCCGCGACCCGAGCACCGTGATCGTCACGACACCGAGCACCGCGAGGACGCCCACGCCGACCGTGCCCGCCCAGCCGCCCGCGTGGAACGCCAGCGCGCCGACCGTACTGCCGGTGCTGGACCCGATGTAGTACGCGGACTGGTAGAGGGCGGAGGCCTGGGCGCGCCCGGTGGTCGCCGTCTTGCTGACCGCCGAGGACGCGACCGCGTGCCCCGCGAAGAAGCCCGCCGTGATCAGCACCAGACCGAGCAGCACCAGGGGGAGCGAGTCGGCGAGGGAGACCAGGAGACCGGTGGCCGTCGTGCCGCCCGCCAGATACAGGGCCCCGCGCCGCCCGAGCCGACCCACCAAGCGCCCCGCCGTGGACGCGGACACCGTCCCCACCAGATACACCAGGAAGATCGAACCGACGATGCCCTGGGGGAGGGAGAAGGGGGCCTCGGTGAGGCGGTAGCCGATCACCGTGTAGACGCCGCCGAAGACCGTCATGAACAGGGCGCCGATCGCGTACAGCCGGCACAGCAGCGGGTTCGCGAGGTGGGCGCGGACCGTGCGGGCGAGCACGCGGGGGCGCAGCGAGCCCGGCGTGAAATGCTTCGGGGCGGGGAGCAGGAGCCGGAAGGCGACCGCGCAGCCCACGGCGATCAGACCGATCACCCCCACGGCGACCCGCCAGCCCCACTCCTGCGCGACCCAGCCGGTGATGACCCGGCCGCTCATCCCGCCGACGCTGTTGCCCGCCACGAACAGGCCGATCGCCGTGACCAGCGCCTTCGGCCGGACCTCCTCCGCCAGATACGCCGTCGCCGACGCGGGCAGCCCGGCCAGCGCGGCCCCCTGGAGGAACCGCAGCACCACGAGCGCGCCCAGCGACGGCGCGAACGGCACCAGGACCCCGATGCCCACCGCGACCACCAGCGACGCGGTCATGACCGTACGGCGGCCGAAACGCTCCGACAGCGCGCTCATCGGCAGCACGAACAGCGCCAGTCCGCCGGTCGCCGCCGCCACCGTCCAGCTCGCCGCGCTCGCCGCCACCCCGAACTCGCCGGAGATCAGCGGCAGCAGGGCCTGCGTGGAGTACAGCAGCGCGAAGGTCGCCACACCCGCGAGGAAGAGCGCGAAGCTCATCCGGCGATAGCCGGGACCACCGGGCGTCAGCCGTGAGTCGGGGGAGGGGGAAGGGGAGGGGGAGGGGGAGAGGACGGGGGTCGTGGCGGCCACGACGGTGGACGCCCCGGTATCGGCGGGAGACATGCTTCGAAGCTACGTACGCTCCTACTCATCCGTCCAATGCACGGAAACGCCATAATCGTTCCCATGGTGCATCAGTACAGCTCACGGGATCGCCTGTCACCGTCCGGTGACACAGAAGACATCGTCGCGCTGCTCGCGCCCCGCCTCGCGTACTTCGCCGGAGTCGCCCGCACCGAACACGTCACGCGGGCCGCGCAGGAGATGCAGGTCCCGCAGTCCACCCTGTCGCGGGCGATGGTTCGCCTCGAACAGGACCTGGGCGTGGACCTGTTCGCCCGCAGAGGCCGAACGGTCTCGCTCACGCCCGCCGGTCGCACCTTCCTCACCTCCGTCGAGCGTGCCCTCGCCGAGATCGGGAAGGCCGCCGACGAGGTCCGCGCCGACGCCGACCCCACCACCGGCAAGGTCGCCTTCGGCTTCCTCCACACCCTCGGCTCGGAGACCGTCCCCGAACTCATCCGCGCCTTCCGCGCCGACCACCCGCGCGTCCGCTTCAGCCTCGTCCAGAACTACGGCGAGGCCATGCTGGAGCGGCTGCGCGCGGGCGAACTGGACCTGTGCCTGCTGACCGCGCCGACCCTGGACGCCCCCGACGTCGTGGCCCACCGCCTCGATGTGCAGAAACTCCGCCTCGTCGTCCCGGCCGACCACCGCCTCGCGTCCCGCAAACGGATCCGTCTCGCGGAGGCGGCCGAGGAGACCTTCGTGACCCTGGAACCGGGCTACGGCCTCCGGAGCATCACCGACGCGGTCTGCGCGGAGGCCGGTTTCCGCCCGAAGATCGCCTTCGAGGGGGAGGAGGCGGAGACGCTACGGGGCTTGGTGGCGGCGGGTCTTGGAGTGGCCCTGCTCCCCCCACCGGCCGTACCCCGCCCGGGAGTTGCCGAGTTGACGGTCACGGCCCCGAAGGCGGTACGCGAGATCGGCGTGGCCTGGCTGGACGGCCGCCCGGACACACCTCCGGTGGCCGCGTTCAAGAAGTTCCTGTTGTCGAGAAGGGGCAACTTGCTGCCGGAGTAGGTCAGTTGTCGTGCCGCACCCGGACGACGAGTTTCCCCGTGGCGCGGTTGTGCTCCATGTCGTCGTGGGCCTGCGGCACTTGCTCAAGGCCGTCGTACACGCGGTCTACGGGGAAGGCCAGTTGGCCGGTGGTGACCGCGTCGAGGATTTCCTGGAAGACCGTCGGGGGGAGATCGGAGGCGTCGCCGAAGTAGCCCGCGAGGCGTACGCCCCTGGGCAGGTACTCGTTGGGGGAGAAGTCGCGGACGGTCCACTGGTTGGAGAGGCTGCCGCCGAAGCAGCCCGTGCCGTGGACGCGTACGGCGCGCAGCGTGTCGGGGAGGGTCGGTGTGCCGACCAGGTCGAGGGCGGCGTCGACACCGTCCGGGTACAACTCGCGTACGGCGGTGGCGACTTCACCGGTGTCGAGCAGCGGGTGGTCGACGCCGCGCTCCTTGAGGGAGGCGAGCCGGTCGGGGCGCCGGGTGGTGGACAGCACGGTGGCTCCGCGCCAGCGGGCGAGCGCGGCGGCGGCCAGCCCCACCGAGGAGGTACCACCACGGATCAGCACGGTCTGACCGGGCCGCAGGTCCAGTCCGACGGTGAGCGAACCGTAGGCGGTCTGCACCATCTCCGGCAGCGCACCCAGCACTTCCCAGGGCAACTCGGTGTCGACGGGAATGACCTGGGCCAGCGGCACGGACGTGTACTCGGCGTAGCCGCCGTCGTAGGTACGCCCCATGTCCCCCATCATCGCGACGACTTTCTGCCCGGGCGTGAGCCCACTGCCCGCCGGCGCCGAGTCGACGGTACCGACGGCCTCAATGCCCGGCACCCGCGGAAAAGTGACCCCCTCGCTCACCCCCAACCGCAGCTTCAACTCCGACCGGTTGACCCCGAACGCCTCCACCCGAATCCGCACCCAGCCGTCCCGCTCGGGCGGGAGGGGGAGGGTGGTCAGCCGCAGGTTTCGCACGGGGCCAGGAGCAGAGAGCCGTACGGCACGCATGGTGGTCGGCGAGGACATCGTCATGGGCCTGCCTTCTTCCCGGACGAGGGGGAGAGTCGGTCGGCGGGCGTCAACCTCGGGGTGCCGGGGCTTCATTCCCGACTCGGCCTGGGGACGGGTCAGTTGGCTGCCGCGCCCGGGAATGGTGGCGCGAGGGTGTGTCCGATTGGCTCTGGGTGCTGGCCGGTTGGTCGTCGTGTCGGGTGGTTGTGTGCGGTTCGCTTGTGGGGGGAGTGCCTGATGTCTGCTGTCGGGGTGTTCCCGACTCGCCGCGGACGCCGGCCAGTTGGCGGCTGAGCCAGCGGGGCGGCGCGGTCGCATGTTCGGCTGGCTCTGAGCCCTGAGCCCTGAGCCCTCGCTGGTCGGGCGCTGCGCCACGTGGCCGCATTTCCCGGCTGGCCCTTGGCCCCTGGGCGCGCTGGCCGGTTGGCCGCTGCCGTTCGGTCGTGTCCGGGGCGCTTGAGCGTGGAGCGTCCGTAGCCCGCCGCCGGTGCGATTTCCGACTCGCCCGGGATACCGGCGAGTTGGCCGAGGCGCCACGCGATGGCGGCGCGAGCGCATGTCCCGGCTGGTCCCGGGCCCCGGCGGCGTTTGGCCGCCGCGTTGTGCGCTCGTGCCCGCTTCAGCTGCGCAAGGAACGTCCCAAGCCTTCCGCCACCGCAGGCCCGACTCGCCCCGAGCGTCGGTCATTTGGCCGTTCCGCCCGCGGTGGCGGCGCGCCCGCATCGCCTACCCGTCTGCCGGGGTTTTCGCCGGTCGGCCGCCGTGCCGTGCCCCGCTCACTTCCGCAAGGAGCGCCCGAAGCCAGCCGCCAGCGGCATCCGCAGGCCCAGGGGAGGCGGAGCCTGTAGTGAGTCCTCCACCGGGCGGGCGAACGCCCTACCGAACAGCGCGCCCAGGACGAAGTCCTCGGTCAGGGCGTGTACTTCCTGGCGGTGCTGGTGCAACGCATGGCCGTCGGAGTGGACTTCGAAGCGGCACACGTCACGGTTGGCCTTCTTCGCCCGGGCGGCCAGGCGGAACGACAGTTCGGGGTCGGTTCGTTCGTCGTTCGTGCCGTGCACGATCAGAACCCGGCGGCCCACCAGTTGCTTCACCGGTTCGGGTGGTGCGGCCACGTCCTGCTCGGGAAGCCAAGGGGCCAGCGCCACCACGGAGTTGACCGCCTCGTGTCCGGCGGAGCGCAGCGCGGCCCGGCCGCCCATGTCGATCCCGACGAGGCACACGGGGACGTCACCGTAGCGTCGTACGACCTCGTCCACCGCCCACGTGGCGTCGTGCGCGAGATACGCCTCGTTGCCGTTCCAGCCGCGGCAGCGGTAGTGGACGACATGCGCGGCCAGACCCTCCACCGCGCCTGCCCTGGACAGGCGGCGCCCCAGCGTTCGTACCGAGGCTGTTGCCATCAGGGGAGACGGCCTACGCGCGGAGACCTCCTCGCCGCCGGGGAGCAGCAGCACCACGCCGCTCACCGAGGTCGGTTCTGGACCGAGCGCTCTACCCAGCCGGGCCGTCCGAACCGGCGTCGCTTGCTGTGCCATGACAGAACAGTGTCAGAAGTGAGCGTGTACGCCATCCTTCCGCGCGGTCACCGTTACGTATCGACGGATTCGTACAACGGGTGATCTACGCGCGTAGGAGTTAGAGTGCGGAAATGACGAGCCAGAGCACCCCGAACACCCCGACGCCGGACCAGATCCGCCGGGCGCCGAAGGTTCTGCTGCACGACCACCTCGACGGCGGTCTCCGCCCGGGGACGATCGTCGAACTCGCGCGGGACGCCGGGTACACCGGACTCCCCGAGACCGACCCGGACAAACTCGGCGTGTGGTTCGCCGAGGCCGCCGACTCCGGTTCGCTGGAACGGTACTTGGAGACCTTCTCGCACACCGTCGCCGTGATGCAGACCCGGGACGCGCTGATCCGGGTCGCCCGCGAGTGCGCGGAGGACCTCGCCGAGGACGGGGTCGTATACGCCGAGGTGCGGTACGCGCCCGAGCAGCACCTCGACGGCGGGCTCAGCCTCGAAGAGGTCGTCGAGGCAGTCAACGAGGGCTTCCGGCAAGGGGAGTTGCTGGCGAGGGAGGGCGGGCGACGGATCCGCGTCGGGGCGCTGCTCACCGCCATGCGGCACGCGGCCCGCGCCCTGGAGATCGCCGAACTCGCCAACCGCTACCGCGACCTGGGCGTCGTCGGCTTCGACATCGCGGGCGCGGAGGCCGGGTTCCCGCCCACCCGCCACCTCGACGCCTTCGAGTACCTCAAGCGCGAGAACAACCACTTCACCATCCACGCCGGCGAGGCCTTCGGACTGCCGTCCATCTGGCAGGCGCTCCAGTGGTGCGGCGCCGACCGGCTCGGGCACGGCGTGCGCATCATCGACGACATCCAGGTCCAGGACGACGGCACGGTCAAGCTCGGCCGCCTCGCCTCCTACGTCCGGGACAAGCGCATCCCGCTGGAACTGTGCCCCAGCTCCAACCTCCAGACCGGCGCCGCCGACTCCTACGCCGAGCACCCCATCGGGCTGCTGCGCCGACTCCACTTCCGGGCTACGGTCAACACCGACAACCGGCTGATGTCCCACACCAGCATGAGCAGTGAATTCGAGCACCTTGTCGAGGCGTTCGGTTATTCGCTCGACGACATGCAATGGTTCTCCGTCAATGCTATGAAGTCAGCATTCATTCCTTTCGATGAACGACTCGCGATGATCAATGACGTCATCAAGCCCGGATATGCGGAACTCAAATCCGAATGGCTGTTCCGGCAGACGGCTTCCACCAGCGGTTCTGTACCCGAAGAGGGCTGACAGGGGCCGTTCGGGAAACGGGAGATGCGGACGGACGTTCACAATCCGTCCGCATTTCGATGTTTGCGGCGGATGCCTTCGCGTGTTTACGGTCTTGGACCGCTCACATCCCCGTCATCCCATTCAAGGACGCATTCACCATGAAGCAGTCTGCTGCCAAGACCCTCGGTGTCGCCGCCCTCGGTGCCGCCTTCGCCGCCGTAGGCGCGGGTGCCGCGAGCGCGGCTCCGGCGGTCCCGGACACCACCCAGGTCCTGGGCGCCGTGACCCACACGCTGCCTGCGGAGAACGTCACCAAGGCGCTGCCGGGTGCCGGCGAGGCGCTGAGCCAGGCGCAGCCCGCGCTCGCCGGTGGTCTGTCCGCCGTGCAGCCGGCCGCCGAGAAGGTCCTCTCCGACGGCCCGACCGCGCCCGTAGCCGGCCTGCTGGGCGGCCTCCCGCTGTCCCAGACGGGCCTGCCCACGCACGGCCTGCCGCTGAACGGCATCCCGCTGGGCTGAGGTCCGTTGGGCCGAGCCCGCCCCTGAAACCCCTGAAACGCGCCGATGGGGCGCCCCCTGGACGAGGGGTGCGCCCCATCGGCGTACGCGCGCCGGGGTCTTGGCGGGTTTCGGTGGCTTACCAGGCCTCGGTGCGCACCTTGTCCTCGGACGGGAACAGGATCCACAGCGCGATGTAGAGCACGAACTGCGGCCCGGGCAGCAGACACGAGAGCAGGAAGATCACCCGCATCGTGGTCGCGGAGGTACCGAAGCGCCGCGCCAGCGCTGCGCACACTCCGCCGATCATGCGGCCGTGGGTGGGGCGGGCAATGGCGGTCATCATGGGCTCCTTCGCGAGCGTCTTTCCGAGGCCTCCCCTGCGGCTGCCTCATCTGACATCAACGCTACGAACCGGAAGCCCGCCCGGCGTCGCTCTACGGTGCGATGCCGACCCTGGGAATCGTCGGGGTCCGTCCCTGAGTCGCTTCCTCCTGGAGGAGGGGCGCGGGGTAGGGGCTCTCGGTCCTGCGGCGGAGCCAGGCGCGGGCCGCGGGGACGATCGCGACGTGCGCGAGGGCCACGCCCACCGTGTTCATGAGCAGCGAGTCGACGTCCACGACCTGGCCCGGCACGCCGGTCTGCAACAGTTCGATGCCCAGGGAGATCAGGGCGCCCGCGGCGACCGTACGGATCAGGGACGCGAGCGGCGAGACATGCAGCCGGCCACTCACCATGGGGAGCAGGACACCCAGCGGGGCCAGCAGCGCGAGGCCCTCACCGATCCGCTTCGTCGCCTCCGGCCAGCCCAGCGCCAGATCGGCCCGGATGCTGGCCAGCGGGTGCAGGTTCGGCGGCATCACCCAGGGGACGTCCCGCGGGCGCAGCGTGACCCAGGCGACGAGCACGAGATGTGCGACGAGGAGGACACCTCCTGTCACACGGACGCGAATCGCGGCACTGCCGCCGATGGAGCCTTGACGCTGCACGCCCCACTAGACGCCCCCTCCGGCACGATCGGTTCCGGGTAGGGCCCAAGCACCAAGCTGAGGCTTCCGCCACACCCGTGCTTCTGGGCTCGTTCACCTACGGGGCGCATTCAGCCCCCCGTCACCTCGCTGGACGGCGGAGCCTTCGTCCCCGGCGCGGAGCGGACGTCGTCCGTGCACTCGTAGCGGCGCAGCGGGGCGTCGTCCGGGCCGCCGAGGATGACGGAGCCGTCGCCCTCGGCCGCGGCCGAGTCGGAGAACGTGCAGACGATCTGGGCGAGCGCGTACGACGTCAGGTCGGCCGGTGAATTGGACAGTCGCAGCGTGTCCTTGGGGTCCTTGGGGCGCGGTCCGCTCACGGACATGCCGCCGCGGACGTCGGTCGTGTACCCGGCGTCCCGCTCGCCCGACGACGGCGACTCGGCGAGCTGGTCCAGCAGCCCCTGGGCCACGATCACGCGCCGCTGTACGTCCGCCGTGCCGTCCGGCACCTGTACGGCCCGGTCGACGGCCACCAGCGACGACCCGCACAGCAGGAACACCTGCACCGGTACTCCTCGCGCGGCCTGCGCCGTCACGTCCGGCTCGGTCAGGGTGCACGGCACCCGTGAGGGCGCGGCCCCGAAGTCGGTCGGCACCTCGGTGGCCCTGATGCCACATCCCGCGAGCAGCAGGCCGAGCAGAGGGAGAGCCGTCAATCGGCGTGCCTTCATGAGGGGTTCCCCTTCGAGCTGTCCCCTTCGGCCTCGCCCTTGTCGGTCTCCTCCATGAGCGCGGAGGCATCCCTCGGCAGCCGCAGGGTGAACACCGCGCCGCCGTCGGGGGAGTTGGCGGCGGTGATGTCACCGCCGTGGATGTGGGCGTTCTCCAGGGCGATGGAGAGGCCGAGGCCGCTGCCCTCGGAGCGGGGGCGGGAGGCGCTCGCCTTGTAGAAGCGGTCGAAGACGTGCGGGAGGACGTCCTCGGGGATGCCGGGACCGTGGTCGCGGACCGCGATGACGAGGTCGTCGTCCTCCAGGCGGACGGACACCCGGACCGGTGAGCCGCCGTGCTTGAGGGCGTTGCCGATGAGGTTGGCGAGGATGACGTCGAGGCGGCGCGGGTCGAGCCGGGAGTGGATGCCGCGCTCGGCGTCGAGGTCCACGGCGTCGAGCCAGGCGCGGGCGTCGATGCAGGCGGTGATCTGGTCGGCGAGGTCGACGTCGTCGAGGACGAGCCGGGCGGTGCCCGCGTCGAAGCGGGTGACCTCCATCAGGTTCTCGACGAGGTCGCCGAGCCGCTTGGTCTCGCTGACGACGAGCCGTACGGCGGGCTCGATCATCGGGTCCACGCTGCCGGTCTCGGCGTCGAGTTCCTCCTCCAGGACCTCGACCACGGCCGTGATCGCGGTGAGTGGAGTCCGCAGCTCGTGGGACATGTCGGCCACGAAACGGCGCGAGGCGTCGTCGCGGGCGGCCATGTCGGCGACCCGTTTCTCCAGCGCCTCGGCGGTCTGGTTGAACGTCCGTGACAGTTCGGCGAGTTCGTCCGTGCCGGAGACCCGCAGGCGCGTGTCGAGCTTGCCCTCGCCCAGTCGGCGCGCGGCGATGCCGAGCCGGTGCACGGGCTTGAGGACGGTCGTCGCGGCGGCCTGCGCGAGCAGCGCGGAACCGATCAGCGCGAGTCCGGTGGCGATACCGAGCGACCAGGCGAGGGAGTTGAGATCCTTCGCCTCCGGCTCAAGTGACTTGAGCATGTAGCCGGTTGGGCCGCCGCCGATCATCCGCGTACCGGCCACCAGGAACGGCGTGCCGTGCTCGGTGACCCGCTGCCAGTACAGGTGGTACGGCTCCTTGTTGCCGTCGGTCACCGACTGCTGCTTGTTCACCGCCGTGCGCAGGGACTTGGGCACGTCCTCCAGCGAAAACCCGTTCAGGCCGCCGGAGTTGCCGTAGACCGTCTTGGAGTCGGTGTCCTCGGCTACGAGCAGGACGCTGAAGCGCTGGCTGCTGTTGGCCATCTGGCCCGCCGTGCGCATGAGTTCGTCCTGCGTGGGGTGCACGGGCAGCGAGCCCGCGTGGTTCTGCATCTCCTGGCGGAAGTCGCGCAGTACCGCGTCCTGGGCGCGGGTGAGGACGGCCTCGCGGTTGAGCCAGTAGGCGATGCCGGACGCGGACACGGCGGCCGTCAGCGCGACCAGGCCGAACACGACCACCAGCCGCAGCCGCAGGCTGGTGAACCGCAGCCGCCACAGGACTCCCTTACGACCCGGGCGCCAGCCGCGGATCCCCCTTGGTGCGTCGGTCACTGAGGCGAGTCCAGGCGGTAACCGACGCCGCGCACGGTACGGATGAGCGTCGGGGACGAGGGCACGTCCTCGACCTTGGCGCGCAGCCGCTGGACACACGCGTCCACCAGGCGCGAGTCACCGAGGTAGTCGTGCTCCCACACCAGCCGCAGCAACTGCTGCCGGGACAGGGCCTGTCCGGGCCGTCGGCTCAGTTCGAGGAGCAACCGCAGCTCGGTGGGCGTGAGTTGGAGGTCCTCGCCGTTCTTCGTGACGGTCATCGCGGCCCGGTCGATGACCAGCGAACCGAACGAGGCCGCGTCGTTGGCCTCCCGCTCGCCGCGCCGCAGCACGGCCCGGATGCGGGCGTCCAGCACGCGCCCCTGCACGGGTTTGACCACGTAGTCGTCGGCACCGGACTCCAGGCCGACGACGATGTCGATGTCGTCGCTGCGCGCGGTGAGCAGAATGATCGGCAGCTGGTCCGTGCGCCGGATGCGCCGGCACACCTCGAAACCGTCGATGCCGGGCAGCATCACATCCAGCACGATCAGGTCCGGCCGCTGCTCGCGCAACAGCTTCAGACCGTCCTCGCCGCTGGCAGCGGTGGCTACCCGGTGTCCCTGGCGCGTCAGCGAGAGCTCCAGGGCCGTCCGGATGGCGTCGTCGTCCTCGATCAGCAACAGGGAAGGCACGGGGCTCATTCTGGCCCATGTGGGGGCGGTGTTTCGACACCTGCACGGGTACGCGCCCGTAGCGCTCCGATCTGTGACCGGACTGTCCGTTTTCTGAGGACGGCCGCAGAGACCCACCCCTGTGACAGGTCTGTGACAGTCGGCGGACACGTCCATGAAGTGACCCCGGCAGGATTTTCGTCACAGGCAAGGAACCACGAGGAACCGAGCCGGAAGATCCGAACACCGGGCAAGTCCACTACGGGGGGCGCGAGATGAACACGCTGCACAGCACCAGCAACAACGCAGTCATCACGCGTCTGCACGACGTGACCCGGGGTTCCGAGAAGTCCGGTGCCGTGAGCGGGCGGGGGTGCGTTCGCGGTGCCGGGCGTCAGCACACCGGTTACATGACGGTGGTCGACGCGCACACGGGGGAAGCGCACGGGGGAAGCGGGTACAGGGAGGACACGGGGGAGCGTAGCTCGCTGTCGGAGGCGGAGTTCACCGCCTACGTCCAGGAGCGCCGCGCCTCCCTGTACGCGACCGCCTACCACCTGACCGGCGACCGCTTCGAGGCCGAGGACCTGCTCCAGAGCGCGCTGTTCTCGACGTACAAGGCGTGGGACCGGATCAGCGACAAGGCCGCGGTCGGGGGCTACCTCCGCCGCACCATGACGAACCTGCACATCAGCGCGTGGCGCCGCCGCAAGCTGAACGAGTACCCGACCGAGGAACTGCCGGAGACGCCCGGCGACACGGACGCGATGCGCGGCACCGAACTGCGCGCGGTCCTGTGGCAGGCACTCTCCCGGCTGCCGGAACTCCAGCGCACCATGCTGGTCCTCCGCTACTACGAGGGCCGCACGGACCCGGAGATCGCGGAGATCCTCGACATCAGTGTCGGCACGGTGAAGTCCAGTATCTGGCGGTCGCTCCGCCGCATGCGCGAGGACGAGGTCCTCAGCTTCGGCCGTGACGAGGAGGACGCCTTCGGGGAGCTGGTCGCCTGAGGGTCGGGGGGAAGTAGGGAACGGGGGAGCACCAAAGGGGAAAGAGGACCACGGGGGATCGGCGCTGGGGGGCGCCGACGGGGTCCTGGGGGGAAATATCGGGGGGAGCACGGGGGAAGTACCACGGGGGAAAAGGAAGAGCGGGACTGGAGGGCCGGGGGGTCCGTCCAGTCCCGCTTTTTCTTGTGCCGTCAGCTGGTCGGTGTGGGTGTGGGTGCGGGAGCCGCCGCCGGGCGCCTGCCCACCGCCGCTGCCGCGAGCCTGCCCAGCGCCTCGTCCTTGTCGCACGCGTACGCGCCGAGCGTCGTCTGCCGCGCCACGATCGACCGCTCCAGCCGCATCAGCCGCCAGCCGCGCCGCAACAGGAACGGCACGGACTTACGGCCCTCCCGCAGATCCCGCAGGAAGCGGCGGCGGAAGGTGCGCACAGGTCCGCGGCTCAGGCACAGCGCGTCCGCGAGGACACCCAGCTCCCGGCACCGGGTGATGACCTCGGCGGCGAAGATGCCCTCCGCTATGAACAACGGCGTCCGGCCCACATCGACCGCCTCCGTGCCGGTACGGGCGCTCAGCGAGATGTCGTAGACCGGCACATCCGTACGACCCGTGCGGCACAGTTCGACGATCGCGGTGACCGCGACCTCCGCGTCCCAGGAGCCGGGGTGGTCCCAGTCGATGTCCGAACTCCCCGCCACGAGTGGCAGCGTCGGGTCGTCGCCCTCCTTGTAGAAGTCGTCGAGCCGCAGCACGGGGAGACCAGAGCGGGCCGAGACGAGGGACTTGCCGGAACCCGAGGGGCCGCACAGCAGCACGACACGGGCCGGTGACGGGGAAAGGATGCTCACGGGACACCAGTTTGACGTATTCCGTACGTCCTGCCGACCCCGCGGGTCGCCATTGGAACGCGCATCACACGTCAACTACCCTTCGTGCTGACCTGATTACCCTGCGCACCAGAAGGTGGCACCAGCAATGGCACGACACACGTCCTCCCAGCACCCGACCGCCCAGCGCGCCCTGGTCGCCCTCGCGACCGCCGGAGTCGCCCTGGGCGCGGGCGCGGCGACGGCCGCCGCGGACACCGCGCCCGTCGTCGACGTGATGCGGACGCGGCCCACCTCGCTGGGCAAGATCGACCCCGCGGCGGGGCTCGGCGCCGTTGCCGGCACCGTCGGCTACGTCACCGGGCCGATCGCCGGGCTCAAGCCCAACCCGCTTGCGGGTACGGGAGTTGACCCCCTCGACAACGGCGTTGCCACGCAGCTCGCCGACTTTCAGCCGGTTGCTTCGCAGATGTTGACGGCGCCTGTCGCTCAGGCGGAGTCGATCAGCAGGATTCCTGTGGTGGGGCAGGCGTTGGGAGTTCTTGGGGGTTGAGCGATTGTGGGGGAGGGGCGGGGAGCTGCGGTCTCGTTGCCGGGTGCGCGTCCGGTTGTGGCTGGTCGCGCAGTTCCCCGCGCCCCTGCTGAGCGGCCTGCGGCCTGCTCAGTAGGACGAGCCACCTGCCCCCAGTGAGCCCGTCGGGTGCCAGACCGTCTTCGTTTCCAAGAAGGCTGTCAGGCGGTCGGTGCCCGGAGTCTCCGCGTAATCCACAGGCTGTGGACGGAGGACTCGCTTGAGGTTGTCGGCCGCCGCGATCTCCAACTCCTTCGCCAGTACGTCGTCCGCGCCCGCGAGGTCGATCGCGTTGACGTCCTGGTGGGCGGCGAGGGGGGCCGCGATCTCCGCCGTCTTTCCGGAGAGGATGTTGACGACTCCGCCGGGGAGGTCCGAGGTCGCCAGGACCTCGCCCAACGACAGCGCGGGGAGCGGGGACTTCTCGCTCGCGATGACGACGGCCGTGTTGCCGGTCGCGATCACGGGGGCTACGACCGAGATCAGCCCGAGGAACGAGGACTCCTGGGGTGCGAGGACGGTGACGACACCCGTCGGCTCGGGCGAGGAGAGGTTGAAGTACGGGCCCGCGACCGGGTTCGCGCCTCCGACCACCTGGGCGATCTTGTCCGTCCAGCCCGCGTACCAGACCCAGCGGTCGATCGCCGCGTCCACGACCACGGAAGCCTTCGCCTTCGACAGGCCCTCCGCGTCCGCCACTTCGCGCACGAACTGGTCCTTGCGGCCCTCCAGCATCTCGGCGATGCGGTAGAGGATCTGGCCGCGGTTGTAGGCCGTCGCGCCGGACCAGCCGCCGAACGCCTTGCGGGCCGCCACGACCGCGTCCCGGGCGTCCTTACGGCTCCCCTGCGGGGCGTTGGCCAGCCACTTGCCCTTTGCGTCGGTCACCTCGTACACCCGGCCGCTCTCGGAACGCGGGAACTTGCCCCCGACGTACAGCTTGTAGGTCTTGAAGACAGACAGGCGATCAGACATCGAGGTATGCCTCCAGGCCATGGCGACCGCCCTCGCGGCCGAAGCCCGACTCCTTGTAGCCGCCGAACGGCGAGGTCGGGTCGAACTTGTTGAACGTGTTGGACCAGATGACACCCGCGCGCAGCTTGCTCGCGACCGCGAGGATGCGGGAGCCCTTCTCGGTCCAGATGCCCGCCGACAGGCCGTACTGGCTGTTGTTGGCCTTCGCGACCGCCTCCTCGGGCGTACGGAAGGTCAGCACGGACAGCACCGGGCCGAAGATCTCGTCGCGGGCGATGGTGTGCGCCTGGGTGACGTTCGTGAAGAGCGTCGGGGCGAACCAGTAGCCGGAGGACGGGAGTTCGCAGGACGGGGACCAGCGCTCGGCGCCTTCCGCCTCGCCCTGTTCCACGAGGGTGGTGATCCGCGCGAGTTGCTCGGCGGAGTTGATCGCGCCGATGTCCGTGTTCTTGTCGAGCGGGTCGCCGAGGCGCAGGGTCGACAGCCTGCGCTTCAGCGAGTCCATCAACTCGTCCTGGATCGACTCCTGTACGAGAAGTCGGCTGCCCGCGCAGCACACTTGGCCCTGGTTGAAGAAGATGCCGGTGACGATCCCCTCCACCGCCTGGTCGATGGGGGCGTCGTCGAAGACGATGTTCGCGCCCTTGCCGCCCAGTTCGAGGGTGACCTTCTTGGTCGTGCCCGCGATCTGGCGCGCGATCGCCTTTCCTACGGCCGTGGAACCGGTGAACGCGACCTTGTTCACGTCCGGGTGCGCGACGAGCGCGGCGCCCGAATCGCCGTAGCCCGGAAGGATGTTGACGACACCCTTGGGGAGGCCGGCCTGGCGGCAGATGTCCGCGAAGAAGAGCGCGGACAGCGGGGTCGTCTCGGCGGGCTTCAGGACGACCGTGTTGCCGGTGGCGAGTGCCGGGGCGATCTTCCAGGCCAGCATCAGGAGGGGGAAGTTCCAGGGGATGACCTGGCCCGCGACGCCGAGGGGTTGGGGGTTCGCGCCGAAGCCGGCGTGGTCCAACTTGTCGGCCCAGCCCGCGTAGTAGAAGAAGTGCGCGGCGACCAACGGCAGGTCCGCGTCCCTCGTCTCCTTGATGGGCTTGCCGTTGTCCAGGGTTTCCAGGACGGCCAGTTCGCGGCTGCGCTCCTGGATGATCCGGGCGATACGGAACAGGTACTTGGCGCGCTCGGAGCCGGGCAGAGCCGACCACTTCTCGAAGGCCTTGCGGGCGGCCCTCACCGCGCGGTCGACGTCCGCCTCGCCCGCCTGGGCGATCTCGGACAGGACCTCTTCGGTGGACGGGGACACGGTCTTGAAGACCTTGCCGTCGGCCGCCTCGGTGAACTCGCCGTCGATGAACAGGCCGTAGGAGGGCGCGATGTCGACGACGGAGCGGGACTCGGGCGCCGGTGCGTATTCGAAAACGGTCATGGGTCAGTCCACCGTCACGTAGTCGGGGCCGGAGTAGCGGCCGGTGGCCAGCTTCTGACGCTGCATCAGCAGGTCGTTCAGGAGCGAGGACGCGCCGAAGCGGAACCAGTGGTTGTCCAGCCAGTCCTCGCCCGCCGTCTCGTTGACGATGACCAGGAACTTGACCGCGTCCTTGGAGGTACGGATACCGCCCGCGGGCTTCACCCCGACCTGGATGCCGGTCTGGGCGCGGAAATCGCGGACCGCCTCCAGCATCAACAGGGTGTTCGCGGGCGTGGCGTTGACGGCGACCTTGCCCGTCGACGTCTTGATGAAGTCCGCGCCGGCCAGCATGCCGAGCCAGCTCGCGCGCCGGATGTTGTCGTACGTCGACAGCTCGCCGGTCTCGAAGATGACCTTGAGACGGGCCGCCCCGGACGCCTCCTTCACGGCGACGATCTCGTCGTAGACCTTCATGTAGTGGCCCGCGAGGAACGCCCCGCGGTCGATGACCATGTCGATCTCGTCGGCGCCCGCGGCGACCGCGTCGCGCACGTCGGCCAGCTTCACGGCGAGCGCGGCACGGCCGGCCGGGAACGCGGTGGCGACGGAGGCGACCTTCACGGAGGAACCGGCGACGGCCTCCTTCGCGGTGGCCACCATGTCGGGATAGACACAGACGGCCGCGGTCGAGGGGCTCGTCCGGTCCGTCGGGTCGGGGCGGACCGCCTTGGCGCCGAGCGCCCGGACCTTGCCGGGGGTGTCCGCGCCTTCCAGCGTCGTCAGGTCGACCATCGAAATGGCGAGGTCGATGGCGTACGCCTTCGCGGTGGTCTTGATGGAACGGGTCCCGAGCGAGGCGGCGCGCGCCTCCAGGCCGACCGCGTCGACGCCGGGCAGCCCGTGAAGGAAACGGCGCAGCGTGCTGTCGGACGCGGTGACGTCACCGAGAGCGTGTGCTGTGGGTGCAGTGGTGGGCATGGTCACCAGACGAGCATATCTACGCGCGTAGCGGCTGTACACCCCGGATGCTTGGTCCCACCTAAGGGGCGCGGGGAACTGCGCGAGCAACCACGACGCACCCGCAGTCGCGCACGCACAGGTCCCCATCGACGAGAAGGCGCACCCCTGAGGCACAATCGCACCATGACGACCCCGCACCACGAGCCCTCCGCACCGCAGCCCCCGCTACCCATGTCCAGGGACCGTATCTACCGGTCCCCCATGGGCATCGTCGGCGGCGTACTGCTGCTCGGCATCGGGCTGTGGCTCGGCATCGACGCCCTCGCGCGCGGGCACGGCCGCACCCCGTGGCTGGCGCTCGCGGGGCTGATCCTCGTGGTGCCGCTGGTGGTGGCGTTCACGTTCCGCCCGGCGGTGTACGCCAACGAGGACCGGCTGCGCGTGCGCAACCCCTTCCGGCTGATCGTGGTGCCGTGGGGCGAGATGGCCGCGCTGCGGTCCGGGCTCTCGAACGAGGTCGTCGCCAAGTCCGGCACCAAGTTCCAGCTGTGGGCGATCCCGGTCTCGCTGCGCGGCCGGAAGCGGGCGGCGCGGCGCGAGGCGCGGGCCGCGGCGGAGGCGGCGGGCGGCGGGCGGACCGGCCGGGGCGGCCGGGCCGGGGGCCTCGGCGGCTTCGGCGGCGGCTTCGGAGGCCTCGGCGGGGGCTTGGGCGGTGGCCTGGGCGGCGGTTCCGCGGCCGGTGAGCCCACGCGGGCGGAGTCCGACCAGATCATGAGCGACCTGCGGGAACTGCTGGAGAACCGGGAGCAGGCGGAGTCGGCGCAGGGCGAGGTCACGGTGCGCTGGGCGTACGAGGTGATCGCCCCGGCGCTCGCCGGCGCCGTGGTCCTGGCGATCCTGCTGGCGACGGGCTGACCGGAACCGTGCTCCGGCCCGTGACCGGGTGACTGGTTGACCGGACCGAATCGGCGCCCGTACCCCCGTACCCCCGTTCACAGTTTTCCGGGTCATCATTCGACATTCGACCCGAACTCGGCCGCGACGGCGGTCCCCCCACCCGGAGGCGAAGCCGAGCCACGCCGACCACGCCCGTGGTCCGAGTCTCTGGGAAGTCATGGACACGAACGTCCGGGAGCCGCTGCGGCTGCCCTCCTCCGCGATACCCGACGGCTCCCTCCGCTGGCGCGGCGAACAGGTGCGCCGGTGGACGGAGGCGCTGCCGCCGCGCCGGACATCGATACGGCTGCGGCTGCGGTACATCAAGCTCGTGGTGCTGTGCGCCTGGCTCGCCGGGTACGGGCTGTTGTACTTCGCCCACCACCTCTCCCCGTACCTCGCGGCTCTGCTCCCGCTCCAGGCGGTCTGGCTGCTGTGGCGGCCCGAGGTCATGTGGTACACGGCGGCGGCCCTGTTTGCTGCCCTGGCCGCGCAGGAGCTGTTCGCGCCGGTGACCTGGTGGGTGCTCGCCCTCGCCGTTCCGCTGCTGGCGGGCTCGGTCGCGCTCGCCGAGATCCGCATCCGCGCGGCTCGGCGGCAACGGGAGGCCGCCCTGGCCGCGTCCGACGGCGTCACCGCACTTCTCCCCGATGCGGGCGAGCCGGTCCGGCGCGGCCGGTTCCTCATCGGTGCCGGAACGTTCCTGCTCGTACCCGGTGCCGTACTGACCGCCCTGGCGCCGCTCTTCCCCCACGCCGAGGACCAGCGGGGCGCCGCGATGACCGGCTGCTCCGTGATGGGACTCGGCTTCACGGTCCTGCTGTCCGGCGTGGTGGGGCGACGGCGGGCCCGCGCGCTGCGGCAGGCTCCGGCACCCGTCCTGCGTGTGCTGGTCCGGGACACCGCGCACGCCGACATGGAGGTCCTCGCCGCCGACGACCCGGCCGCGCTGCGACCCCTGTTCCGGATCGCCGTCTCGGATCCGGAAAAGACGCCCGCCGGTATCCACACCGCCGACCGTACCGACCACGCCGACAAGGATGCGGAGGACCCGGAGAACTCGGAGGATGGCACCGCCCTCCCCACCCCCCTCGACGACATCGTCGACGACGTCCTGGACGACGTCCTCGGCGGCGGCCGTCTCCCCGTCGAGCGTTCCGGCCCCCTCCGCGAAGCCGTCCTCTACGGCACTCCTTACGACGGCGCCGAGATCCTCCTCGTCAGCGCCGCCTCGAAGCCGGGCGGGGCGCCGCGAGCGCAGTGGTCGACCGGACCCGTGAGGCCGCTGTCGGAGGCCGAGGTGCGGCGGCGGCTCGTGCGGGCGAAGCGGGCGGCGGTCCGGGCGGCCCGGAGCGACGCGCGGCACGCGGAACTGGTCGCGGCCGTGCGGGCGCAGAGCATCGACATCGTGCCGGTACGGCGCTGGCGGGCGGGCCCGGTGGACTGGCTGGCGACCTTCCTGATGGCGCAGTGCGGCGTCTGGCTGTACTGGGTCGCGACCGCCGAGAGCCTCTGGCATCACTTCCTGCTGATTGTCGTGGGCACGAGGGGAGCCACCCGGATCCCCGTGAAGCTGTCCTGGCGCATCACCGCCGACCGCACCGGCATCTGGCTGAACGGTCTGCGCCGGCCGCGGCACATCCGCTGGGACGACCTCCGCTCGGCCCGCCGCGAGGGGTTCGACCTGAAGCTCCGGTGGCGCGGCGGCGACACGTGGGTGGTCGCCGCCCCGCACTCGGCCCGGCTGCAACGCAGACGCGGCCTGATCCATCCTTACGACGCCCTCGCCGCCGAACTCTCCGCGATGATCGCCGATCCCGCGCTGCGGCCGAGCGGTGAGAGCGGGGAGGACGAGCGCGGGCGCCCGCTGTGGCCGTTCGCCGCGGTCCTCGGTATCGCCTGGATCGCGCTGCTCGTCACGCGGTGGCTGTACTGACCGCTGTGCGGGGCGGTGCCCCCATGGAAGCGCTTCCGTCCCCTTATTGGCAACGTTGTCCGGACCGGGGAGTGAGCGCTTTCCCTGTGGCTGTCCTAGGGGTTACCTAGGGGATACTTCGACATGAAGCGTGTGCCGGGCCGTCACGTTTGCCTCTCCCCGTTCATCTCCGGCTCAGTAGATTGCTGGTGCCGTCCATAGCGCCGTACCTGCGGGTTTTACTCATCAATGGGCGGCAGGGGTGGGGACATGGAGCGGTCCGGCGAGACGGCAAGACCTGCCGTCGCGGTGATGGGCATGAGATGTCAGATCGACATCGACGGCCGAGGCGGATACGGCTGGCGGCTGGTGGCCCCCAACGGCCGGTCGGTGGCGGTGTCGTTGACCTCGCACGACAGCCATGAACGATGTCGTACGGCGTTCGTGCGGCTGTGCTCCCGGCATGCCGAGATGGGTGGCGGCATCCAGCACAGCGCCGAGGGCGGCGGCTGGGTGTGGGTGGTCTGGGAGACGTCCGGCCGACATCTGGCCGGGGCGGCGCGGACCTACGAACGGCATGCCACCTGTCGTGCCGCCTACGACCGTTTCCGCGCGCTGCTGCCCGAACTGGTGGGCGTGGGGCCGGAGTTGTTCGGCAACAGCTGACTCCGACCGTCAACTCATCATGTCCATAGGTGAGTTGTCCATGGTGCGGATGTGCCGAGCGCAACGGTTGTTGCCCCCAGGGCACCTCTTGTTCACACCTCGGGGTGAGCATGTCAATCGCGGGCCCGGAGCGTCGGGACCGTGCCTCCGCCGATACACATCAGACAGCCGCAGCCTGGGACGGCCCTCGCGGCCGGGCCCGACGACGACGTGCCGAGACGCCTGTACCCCGACCCGGGGCTGCCCGACCGGATCTTCCGCGTGGTGCTGCGCTCCGGCGGCACCTTCGTGCTGGGCGTCATGCTGCTCGTGGGCGGCTTCCTGCTCTACCGGGCGTGGCTGGCGCTGGACAAGGCCGGCTGGTCGTTTCTGACGACCGCTCAATGGGCCCCGGACCAGGGGAACTTCGGCATCGCGGCGGTGCTCGTCGGCACCGTGCTGATCGCGGTCGTCGCCGTGCTGGTCGCCGTACCGCTGGCGACCGGCGCGGCCCTGTACATCTCGGAGTACGCGCCCGCCCGGCTGCGCCGGACCCTGATCAGCACCGTCGACCTGATGGCCGCCGTACCGTCGGTGGTCTACGGGTTGTGGGGGGTGTTCTTCCTCCAGGACAAGGTGCTGCCGGTCGCCCGCTGGATCTCCACCTACTTCGGGTGGATCCCGGTCTTCGACGTGCGGGGCGCCGATCCGGCCGACCCGCTGGCGCCCGAAAGCCTGTACACGTCCTCGACGTTCATCGCGGGCCTGGTCGTCGGCATGATGATCGCGCCGATCGTCTGCTCGATCATGCGCGAGGTCTTCTCCCAGGCCCCCGCCGGTGAGCGCGAGGGCGCCTACGCGCTCGGCGCGACCCGCTGGGGCATGATCCGCAGCGTCGTACTGCCCTTCGGGCGCGGCGGGATGATCGGCGGCACCATGCTCGGGCTCGGCCGGGCGCTCGGCGAGACCATAGCCATCTTCATGATCATCTCGGTGACCTTCGACATCCAGTGGCACGTCCTCCAGTCCGGGACCAGCTCGATCGCCTCGCTGATCGCCCTGCACTACGGCGAGGCCAGCGAGTTCGGCATGTCCGCGCTGATGGCCGCCGGATTCGCGCTGTTCCTCATGACGCTGATCGTCAACTTCGCGGCCTCCTCGATCGTCGCCCGCTCGCGCTCGGGCGCGACGAGCGACGCCTGACGACGGCCTCCTTCCCATGCCAACTCCCAGGCGCCCGCAGCCCGTTACGCCACACAGGAATGAGCGACCATGACCGTTGCCCCTGAAGCGCCCGGCGCGCGTCAGGCGACCGGCCGCCCGCGCACCACGCTGCCGGGCTCCGCGCGCGGCACCGGGCCGGGCGGGGAGCGCCGCCGCGCCCTGACCCGGATGCGCGCCACCGACCTGTACGCCGTCGTCGGCGCCGCCGCCTCCGCGCTGTCGCTGACCTGGCTGCTGTTCGTCTGGCTGCTCCCCTTCAACGGCGCGGTCGGCTTCGCCGTCCTGGCCTACGGCCTCTTCCTGCTGATCTACGCCCTGCTGGTCTCCTTCGACGAGGACGGACCCGCCGTCGTCGACCGCATCGCGGCGGCGGTCGTACGGTCGATGGGCGTGCTGCTGGTCGTGATCCTCGCGTTCGTCGTCGTGTACGCGCTGGTCGAGGGCCGCAAGGCGCTCGTGCACCTGAACTTCTTCACCCAGGACATGCATCTGGCGGGACCGCTGGAGCCGCTCAGCGTGGGCGGGGCGCTGCACGCGGCGGCCGGCACCCTGATCATGATCACCATCGCGCTGCTGATCACCGTCCCGGCCGGGCTGATCTGCGCGGTGTTCCTCACCGAAGTCCCGGGCGGCTACGCCCGGTTCGTGCGCACCATCGTCGAGGCGATGACCGCGCTGCCGTCGATCGTCGCGGGCCTGTTCATCTACGCGACCGTGATCCTGGGCCTCGGTCTGGGCCAGTCCGGTCTCGCCGCCGGTCTCGCGCTCTCGGTGATGATGCTGCCGATCATCATCCGGGCCGCCGACGTCGTCATCCGGCTGGTGCCCGGCACCCTGCGCGAGGCCAGTTACGCGATGGGGACCAGCCGTTGGCGCACGGTGTGGCACGTCGTCCTGCCGACCTGCCGCTCCGGCCTGACCACCGCCGTGATCCTCGGCACCGCGCGCGGTATCGGCGAGACCTCACCGGTGCTGCTGACCGCGGGCTACACCAACGACCTCAACCTCAATCCGCTGCACGACCCGATGGTTTCGCTGCCGCTGGTCACCTTCGAGTTCGTCAAGTCGCCCGAGCCGAACATGATTTCGCGCGGTTTCGGTACGGCGGCCCTGCTGATGACGCTGGTGCTGCTGCTGTTCGTCGCGGCACGCATCGTCGGCGGCCGTGGCCCGGGTCAGTTGACGCGCCGTCAGGAACACCGGCGCGTCCTCGCGTCGCAGCGTGACGCGCGTCGCTTCACCGCCCGCCCGGCCGCCATCGCCGCCACCCCGAGCCCCAACGCCCTTACCGAAAACGGGAGTTCGTCGTGAAACCCGCCACTCGTTTCCGTCTGGCGGCCACCGTGCTGTCACTGCTGTGCGCCCTGCTCGCCGCCCAACCACCGTCCGCCGCGGCCGCCTCCTACGCGAAGATCACCGGCTCGGGTTCGACCTGGAGTTCCAACGCGGTCCAGCAGTGGGTCCGCAACGTCAAGGCCAACTACGGCATGACGGTGAACTTCTCGGCCAACGGCTCCTCCCAGGGCCGCCAGCAGTTCAAGAACAACACCGTCGACTTCGCGGTCTCCGAGATCCCCTACGGCCTCAAGGAACAGGGCGTCACCGAGGTCCCGCCGAGCCGGGGTTACGCCTATATGCCGATCGTGGCCGGCGGTACGGCGTTCATGTACAACCTCAAGATCAACGGCAAGATGGTCACCAACCTGCGCCTGTCCGGCGACGTCGTCACCAAGATCTTCACCGGGAAGATCACCCGCTGGAACGACCCCGCGATCGCCGCCGACAACCCCGGCCTGACCATGCCGGCCCGCGCGATCGTCCCGGTCGTCCGCTCCGACGGCTCGGGCACCAGCGCGCAGTTCACAACCTGGATGTCCAAGGAGTACCCCGCCCTCTGGAGCGACTACTGCTCCCGCACCGGGCGCGGCAGCGGCAACTGCGGGATGACCTCGTTCTACCCGCTGCTCAGCGGCTCCACGATGGTCTCCAAGTCCGGCTCGCTCGGCGTCTCCGGCCATGTCCGCCAGCCCTCCGGCGAGGGCGCGATCACCTACGTCGAGTACTCCTACGCCAAGAACACCGGCTTCCCGGTGGCCAAGATCCTCAACAAGGACAACTACTACGTCGAGCCGACCGCGGCGAGCGTGGCGGTGGCCCTGACGAAGGCCGAGATCAACGAGAACCAGCAGTCCTCGAACTACCTCACCCAGATCCTCGACAACGTCTACACCAACGCGGACGCCCGCACCTATCCGCTCTCCAGCTACAGCTACATGATCCTGCCGACGAAGGTGGAGGCGGGCTTCACCACCGCCAAGGGCAACTCCCTCGGCACGTTCGCCCGTTACTTCCTGTGCGACGGCCAGCAGCAGGCGGACGACCTGGGCTACTCGCCGCTGCCGAAGAACCTCGTCGAGGCGGGCTTCGACCAGATCCGCCGGGTGCCGGGCGCCCCCACGGGCTCGATCAACATCAACGACTGCCGCAACCCCACCTTCTCCGGCGGCGTCAACACCCTGATCAAGAACGCCCCTTACCCCAAGTCCTGCGACAAGAAGGGGACGACGCAGTGCACCACCGGCACGGCGGGCGCGGCGGGCACCGACACCCCGGTGAAGCCGTCCGCAAACGGCGGTAGCACCTCGGGCGGCTCCAACTCCTCGACCGGCGGCTCGACTTCGGGCGGTTCCTCCGCCACGGGCGGCACCGCGGGCACGGACACCAACGGCGACGGCACGCCCGACTCCACCGCGAGCGCCGCGGCCGGCGGCACCTCCGGGGCGTCCATCGACCCCGACACCGGCGAGGTCGTCAGCGGCGACGGGACCGGCGCGGGCACCGGCAGCGGCTCCGGCGACACGTCCGTGGTCGCCAACCCCGTGGCCCTCGCCGCCGACAACGGCCTCGGGATGCGCGGCGCCCTCATGGCCCTGTCGGCCGTACTGCTGCTCGCGGTCGTCGTCGGACCACCGCTCACCGCCCGGATGCTGGCGGCCCGTTCGCGCCGCAAGAGGGAGTTCTGATGAGACGCCGTACGACACGGGTGACCGCGGGCGTGGGCTGCCTGCTGTCCGCCCTGGTGCTGGCGGTACTGCCGCTGCCCCACGGGGCGGACCAGGCGCGGGCGGCGACCGCCGAGGGTTCGGCGGTGACCGAGAGCGGGGCGAAGGGGGTGTACGGCGACGACTTCTCGAACCTCAAGGTCACCGTGCACCAGACGAAGGACCTGACCGGGCAGGGCGTGCGGGTGACGTGGACGGGCGGTGATCCGTCCCTCAACGATCAGACGAACTTCCTGTCGATCATGCAGTGCTGGGGGGACGCGGCATCCGGGCCGGACCGTACACAGTGCGAGTTCGGGCTGGCGGCGGGCGGGCAGAAGGGGGACGGCCGGTACGTGTACCGGGGCGACACCGCGGGCCACGACCCGCTGGAATCCGACTCCGCGACTCCCGTCGAGGCGAGTGGCAAGCACTACGTGCCGTTCCAGCCGGTCGAGGGCCAGGGGGACCCCACCACGGGCGCCACCGACACCACGTACTTCACCGACGGTGACACCAACGCCATCCCGTTCATGCCGAACGACGGGGACGGCGGCGGCGACGTGTCGTTCGAGCTGAAGTCGTCCGTGGAACAGCCGGCCCTGGGCTGTGGCGCCCGCACCACCTCGGCCGGCGCGATCCAGCCGTGCTGGCTGGTGGTGGTGCCGCGCGGCACCCACGACCCCAGCGGGAAGACGCACGGCCTGGGCGACCAGGTCACCTCGTCGATCAGCCAGTCGAACTGGGACCAGCGCATCGCGTTCCGACTCGGCTTCGCGCCGGTGACGGACAACTGCGACGCGGACAAGCCCGAGCGCGGAATCATGGGTTCCGAACTGGCCACCGATGTCGTCACGTCCTGGCAGAGCGCGCTGTGCAGGACCGGAACCTACCGGTTCAACTTCACCCAGTCCGGGGAGCAGCAGGCTCGGGACGCCGTGACCTCGGGTGACTCCTTGGCGGGGCTCGCCATGACCGTGGACCCCGTCGAACCGGTCGACGGCGCGCCTCAGGTGGTGCACGCGCCCGTCGCGGTCACGGGGCTGACCATCGGTTTCGCCTGGATGTATGACACGGCGGGCGGCAGCAGGCCGCTGACCGAGCTGAAGCTCAACCAGAGACTGCTGGCCAAGGTGCTCACACAGTCCTATCCCTTCAGCATGGTCAAGCCGGCCGACAAGATCCCCGATTACCTCGCCGACAATCCGCAGTCCATCGTCAAGGACCCTGAATTCCTTCGGCTCAATCCTGATCTCGCGGGTCAGGCAGCGGTCAACGCCCCATTGGGTCTGGCCGTCACCGTGGACAACACCGACTCCGCCAACCTGGTGTGGAAATACATTCTGGCGAACGCCGATGCGAGGGAGTTCATCGCGGGGAAAGCCGATCCCTGGGGAATGAAGGTGAACCCCTCGTACGAGAACGGGGTGATCTCGGATTCCCTGGACTTCTTCCCCAAGACGGACCTCACGCCCTCGACGACCCCGTGTGGTGGAGGCTATCCCGACATCACGTACAACGGTCTCGACGTGGTCCCCTACATGAACGACATGCACGACGCGGCGCTGAAGGTACGCCGTGGCTCCATCGGAACCGCGTACAACTGCGACACCAGCGCCATCCCGCCGAGGCCGACGGCGGTGGACCGCCCGATTCCCACGCAGCAGCGTCAGTTCGGCATCGTCGACAACGCGTCCGCGACGCGTTACCTGCTGGGCGCCGCCGCCCTGCCGAACGCCGACGGGGACTACGTCAAGCCGACCGACGAGTCCCTGCTCAAGGCGGTCGCCGAGATGCCCGACTCGGACGTGGCCGGCGTCAAGACGTCCGATCCCGCCAAGATGAAGGACGGCGCCTATCCGCTGACCGCGGTGGTCTACGCGGCGGCCTCCCTCGACCAGGCCAAGGACGCCCGGCTCGACTACGCCAAGGTGATGCGCTACGCGGCCGGCGACGGGCAGACCCAGGGCACCGCGAAGGGTCAACTGCCGTACGGATACGCCCCGTTGCCCACGGCACTGCGCACGCAGGCGAAGCAGGCGGCGGATCTGCTGGAGAAGGGCGTGCCGGCCGCCGACGAGTCCTCCAGCGGTACGTCCGGCGGGGGCGACGACGTGAGCGGCACCGGCAGCGGCGGCTCGGCGGCGGGCGGCACGGACGGCGGCATCACCGGCGCCACCGGCACCGGCTCCACAGGGACACCGGGCGCCACCGCCGACGCCTCGGACACCGCGCGCCCTTCCGCCGCCCCGACGGAGACCGACCCGGCCAAGCAGAACGTGGCCCAGTCCGGCGGCTACACACCGTCGGAGGTGCTCGGGATGGTCCGCTGGGTGCTGCTCGGTGTCCTCGTCGCCGGCGGAGCGGCCGCCCTCGCGGGCCCGGTCATGCTGCGGTTCTCGGCGCGCAGGGCGGGAGGGGAAGCCAAGTGAACGTCAACTCCCTTCGGCGCGCGGGCGTCTGCACCGGAGCGCTGGCACTGGTCCTGGGCGCCGTGGCCGCTCCCGCTCCCGCCCACGCGGACCCCGGCTCGGTCACCGACTACCGTCAGCTGGCCGGTGTCGGCTCCGCGGCGAGCCAGGACGTCATGAACGCCCTCGGCGACGCGATCACGAACAGCAGCGGCAAGGTCGTCGCCTCGTGGAACGCCACCGGTTCCAGCACCATCACGACCAAGGGGACCGGCACCTGCACGATCCCCCGGCCCTACCTCTCCGACCGCGGCGTCTACTGGTTGAACGTCGCCCTTGACGGCTCCACCGGCTGCGTGGACTTCGCCCGTTCCTCGCGCGGCCCCAACGACACCACCACCACGGACCTGACCTTCATCCCGTACGCGAAGGACGCCGTGTCCTGGGTGAAGCTCAACGGCAGCGCCCTGCCCGACAGCCTGACGACCGCTCAGCTCAAGAGGATCTACGAGTGCACCCTGACCTCGCTGAACGGCATCCCGCTCACCCCGATCCTGCCGGAGTCCAGCTCGGACGTCCGGGCCTTCTTCCTCACATCCATCGGTGTGACGACGCCGGGCTCCTGCGTCACGTACAAGAACTCCACCTGGGAGAACGACGGCTCGGTCGTCGACAGCGCCGGCGACATCCTCCCGTACTCGGTGCCTCAGTACACCGCCCAGGAGACCTTCGTCGTGGACGACCTGCGCGGTGACGCCGTGCTCGGCTCCGTGAACGGACTGGACCCGCGCAACGACGACCTCACGCCGAACCCGGACTTCCCGTATCTGCGGAACATCTTCAACGTCGTCCCGACCGCCAACCTGTCGGTCCCGTTGATCGCGGACACCTTCGTGGGCACCGGTTCGAAGATCTGCAAGCTCGCCGCCACCATCACGAACTACGGCTTCGGCACCCTCGGCGGCGACTGCGGCAGCACGACCCTCAAGGGAGAGACGTGATCGCCACCCCATAACCGCCGGATTCCGAAGACCGGGGCGCATTCACGCCCCGGGGAATCCGCACACCGCCAAGTGAATTCCCTTGGAGTCACTTAGGAAATGGAGTCGTAACCTGATGACCGGCTGGAATTAGTGGCCTCGGGACGCGATTCTACGGAATTGTTCTGCGTGGCCGGCCGACGGGTCGGCGGCGAAAGAGATCCGGATTCTTCTTGTACGTCCTTTGCTCGATCCGTTTCCACGGAGGAGAACTCAAGTGAACGTCAAGACCCGCCTGCGTATCGGTGCCGGTGTCGGTGCGGTCGCCCTGGGCCTCGGTGCCCTGGCCGCCCCCGCCTACGCCGACCCCAGCTCGGCCACCGACTACCGTCAGCTCGCCGGTGTCGGCTCCGACACGACCCAGGACGTCGTGAACGCCCTCGGCGACGCGATCACGAACAGCAGCGGCAAGGTCATCGCCTCGTGGAACGCCACCGGCTCCAGCACGATCACCACCAAGGCGACCGGCAACTGCACGATCGCCCGCCCCGACGGCTCCGGCGCCGGCATCACGGCCCTCAACACCGCCCTTGACGGCTCCACCGGCTGTGTGGACTTCGCCCGTTCCTCGCGAGGCCCGAACAACACCACCACCGCGGACCTGACCTTCATCCCGTACGCCAAGGACGCGGTGTCCTGGGTGAAGCAGGACGGCAGCGCGCTGCCCGACAGCCTGACGACCGCCCAGCTCAAGGCGATCTACGAGTGCACCCTGACCACGCTCAACGGTGTCACCCTCACCCCGATCCTGCCGCAGTCGGCCTCGGGCACCCGCGCCTTCTTCCTCAGCTCCATCGGCGTGACGACCCCCGGCTCCTGTGTCACCTCGAACTCCACGATCCAGGAGAACGACGGCTCGGCGGTCGACAGCGCGGGTGACATCTTCCCGTACTCGGTGGCCCAGTACACCGCGCAGGAGAGCTTCGTCGTGGACGACCGTCGCGGCGAGGCCGTCCTCGGCTCCGTGAACGGCGTCGTCGCCCGCAACGACGACCTGACGCTGAACCTGAGCTTCCCCTACCTGCGGAACGTCTACAACGTCGTCCCGACCAGCAAGCTGTCGGACTCGGTGATCGCGAGCACCTTCGTGGGCACCGGCTCGAAGGTCTGCGCGAACACCTCCGTCATCACCCTGTACGGCTTCGGCACCCTCGGCAGCGACTGCGGCAGCACCAGCATCACGGGCGAGAGCTGATCAGCACCCCATAGCCGCACAACGGCCGGGCACCCACGGGTGTCCGGCCCTGTCGGCGTTATTCATCCACGACCCAAACCCCGTGGGGGGACCACCACATGACTCACCGTCTCGCACAACTCAGATCACCAGTGGCGCTGTTGACATGCTGCGCGTTGCTGTTCGCCGCCCTGGCCGGGGTGGTCGCCTTCTCGGGCCGGGCCCATGCCGCCACGGAACTGGGCAAGTTCACCGTCAGCCCGGCGACCGGCAACATCGCGGACATTCCCATGACCACGTCCGTCACGACGAGCGCCGGCTGCAACTCGACCACCGCGCAGACGACGGTGCTCAGGCTGGTGAACCCGACCACCCCGACCGCACTCCTGCCGCTGGCCCAGTCGGTGACGAAGGCCGGCGTCGGCACGGACCCGTTCACGGTGGCACTCGCGGCCACCGCGGCCAAGCCGAGCCTTCAGTCGGCCCTGACGAGCGCGGGCGTCACCGCGCCCTACGACGGCACGTACACCGTGGCCCTGATGTGCACCACCAGCACGACCGCCGACCGGTTCCTCGCCAAGATCCGGGTCACGGGCGACACCTGGTCCCTGCTCGAACAGCAGGCCACGACCCTCGCCGTGAGCGCGCCCACCGGCGTCGCCGTGGGCGGCGACCTCAAGCTCACCGCCACGGTGTCGCCAGCGGCCGCGGCCGGTTCCGTGGAGTTCAAGAACGGTGACACCTCGCTCGGCACGGCACCGGCCACGAACGGCACGGCCGAACTCACCGTCAAGGCACCCGCGATCGGCGGCCCCCTGCCGTTCAGCGGCGTGTTCACGCCCACCGATGCCGACGCCTACTCCAGCGCCTCGGCGACGGGGAGCGCGACCATCGACTACGTCGTCTCCGCCAAGGACGCCGACGGCAAGGACCTCACGGCCAAACCCACGCTGGCCATCGGCCAGAAGGTGAAGGTCACCGTCAAGGGCTTCACACCGGCGGCCGCCGTACACGTGGCCCTCAGCGGCTCCTCCGCGACCTACCCCGACGTGACCGTGAACGCCGACGGGGCCGTCGCGGACTACGCGTTCACCGTGCCCGACCAACTGCCCAACGGTGACCACAACCTTCAGTTCTCCGAGAAGTCGGGCGTGTTCGGGTCCTTCGACTTCGTCAGCACCGACGCCGCCACCTCCAGCCCCAGCCCCACCGTCACCGACGACCCCGACCTCACGGTGACCGACGAGGACGGCAACGACCTCGGCACGAACCCCGCGCTCGACGCCGGCCAGAAGGTGAAGATCACCGCCCGCGGCTACACCGCGAGCGCCGCCGTCAAGGTCACCCTCGCCGACAGCACCGCGACCTTCGCGGACGCCAAGGCCAACTCGTCCGGAACCGTGGACAGTTACGAGTTCACCGTGCCGAGCGACATCGCCGACGGCGACCACACCCTGACGCTCGCCGAGGACGCGACCGACGGCCACAGCGTCGCCTTCGCGTTCACCACCGGCGCCGCCTCCAGCGAGTCCCCCTCGCCCAGCGCGTCCGACTCGGACTCGGGCGCCACACCCACCGACGGTTCCAGCACCGGCGGTTCGGACACGGGCGGCACCACCGGCGGAGACAGCGGCACCGGCTCCTCCTCCGGCTCCGGCTCCATGGCGGCCACCGGCGCCCAGGTCGGCGCGATCGGCCTGGCCTCCCTCGCCTTCCTCGCCGCGGGTTCCGCGCTCGTCCTCCACATGCGCCGCAAGGGCCTGCTGACCTTCGGCAACGGCGACACCCCGCAACACCGCTGACCGGCCGGGCGGTTCCGGGGGCGCCCACCCCCCGCCCCCGGCCCCGCCCCACGACAGGCGCCGCACGACAGACGCCGTACGAAGGAAACCGTCCCGCTTCGAGGAGCGCACCCCGTGACCACGCTCGCCCCGCCCCCGGCCGACGCGCCCGCGCCGGCCGACGGCCCGCCACCGCCGCCCGTCCGGCCGCGCCAGGAGACCCCACGGCCCCCCGCCCGCCCCGGGCTCGCACTCGCCGGGGCGGCCGTGTGCGTCCTGGCCGCCGTGCTCCTCGGCTTCGCCGCGAACCTCACCGTCGTCGGCCACCTCCAGCACGCCCGCGACCAGCGCACCGCCTACGACGAACTCCGCAAGGAACTCGCCCTGGGCACCGCCCCGGTAGGCCAACGCGACTACGAGGGAAGGATGTTGAAGCCAGGCGCACCGGTCGCCCTCCTGCGCGTCCCCGCCCTCGGTATCAAGGAGGTCGTAGCCGAGGGCACGACCTCCGAAGTGCTCATGTCGGGGCCGGGCCACCGCCGCGACACCCCGCTGCCCGGCCAGCCCGGCACCTCGGTGATCATGGGCCGCCAATGGGGATACGGCAGCCCGTTCCTGGACCTCCACAGCCTGCCCACCGGTGCCCGCATCGAGCTGACCACCGGCCAGACCAAGGCCGTCTACGAGGTCACGGACATCCGTCGGGCAGGCGACGAACTACCCACCCCCCTGGCCCAGGGACAGGGCCGACTCACCCTGATCACCGCCACCGGAGCCCCGTACACACCGAGCGGCGTCCTGCGGGTGGACGCCAAGCTGATCACCCCCACCCAGACCGCCCCGCCGCGCGACCTGCGCCCCGGCTGGATCGCCGCCTCCGAGCAGGCACTCGGCGGCGACGACTCCGCCTGGCTCCGCGTCTTCCTCTGGTCCCAGGCCCTGCTGCTCGCCGCCCTGCTGGCAGTGGTCGCCCATCGCGTCTGGGGCCGCTGGCAGACCTGGATCTGCGCGGGCCCGCTCCTCCTGGCCCTGGGCCTCGCCGACTCCGGCGCGATCGTCTCCCTGCTGCCGAACCTTCTCTGAACGACCAAGCCCCGTACGGGAGTTGACCACACCACCATGTCCACCGACCTCACCGGGAACGCCCCCTCGGAAGCGAACCCCGACCTCACCGACACCCTCCGCCAGCCCCCGCTCACCGGCACCGGACAGGGCCCCGCGAGCCTGCGCGCCGACTCCGTCTCCGCCTGGTTCGGCGACCACAAGGTCCTCGACCAGGTCTCCCTCACCATGCCCGCCCGCGAGGTCACCGCCCTCATCGGCCCCTCCGGCTGCGGCAAGTCGACCTTCCTGCGCATCCTCAACCGCATGCACGAACTCATCGGCTCCGCCTCACTGGCCGGCCGGGTCCTCCTCGACGACCAGGACATCTACGACCGGGGCCGCCGCATCACCCACGCCCGCCGCCAGATCGGCATGGTCTTCCAGAAGCCGAACCCGTTCCCCGCCATGTCGATCTACGACAACGTCCTCGCCGGCCTCAAGCTCAACGCCATCAGGGCCACCCGCGACGGCAAGGACGACCTGGTCGAGGAGTGCCTGATCAAGGCGGGCCTGTGGAAGGAGGTCAAGGACCGCCTCCGCCAGCCCGGCGGCGCCCTCTCCGGCGGCCAGCAGCAACGCCTGTGCATCGCAAGGTCGTTGGCGGTACGCCCCCGCGTCCTCCTCATGGACGAACCCTGCTCGGCGCTCGACCCCACCTCCACCCGCCGCATCGAGGAGACCATCGCCGAGCTGAAGTCCGAGGTGACCATCGTCATCGTCACCCACAACATGCAGCAGGCCGCCCGCGTCTCGGACAGCTGCGCCTTCTTCCTCGCCTCGCAGAACACCCCCGGCGTGATCGTCGAGCACGGCGACACCCAGGCGATGTTCAACTCGCCCCAGGACGAACGGACTTCGGACTACGTGAACGGACGGTTCGGATGACGGCAGTGCGGCTCGCGGGCGTGGCCGCAGCGGCCCTGCTCCTCGTCGGCTGCGGAACCGGGGCGCGGACCACGCACGCCGCGCCCGGACCGATCGCCACGGGGACCAGGACGGCGACCGCTCCGGTGTCCCTCGCGCCGCCGGCGCCCTCCGTGTCCGCGTCGCGGTCCGCCACCGCTCCGAGCCCCCGGCCACCGATAGCGCACCCGCCCGCCCCCTCCCCGAGCGCCTCCGACAGCCGGGTCCCCGGCCCGGACCTGTCCCGCCGGACACCGATCGCCACCCCTCGCCCCACCCGGTCCACCGCACCGACCACCGACACGGCGACGACCGGACGCCCCACGACCACCACGATCCGTATCGGCGACTGGTCCTCAACGGTCGTCCGGGGCGACCAGACGGAGGTCGACGCCTGCCGGAACGCCGTACAGTGGACGGGCCCCAACATCGGCACCGAGAACGGCTACGAACTACGAACCGTGGTGATCGTCGGCCACGACTACTGCGGCTTCGACCGCTTCGCCACGCTCCGCGCAGGCACCAAGGTCACGATCGACACCCCACGAGGCACCTGGACTTACACCGTCTACGCCCACTACGTCACCCCCGGCCGTGGCGTCCCCGCCGCCGGCCTCTACTGGGGCGACCTCACCCTCCAGTCCTGCGTGGGACCGGACACGGGGTTCAGCTACCTGGTACGGGACTGAACCCCGTGCAGGGGCAAGGGAGTTGGCGGCAGGCCGCTCAGATACCGGCAGCCGCCGACAGATCGCGCTTGATCATGGCGAGGGTCTCGGCGGCCTTCGCACGGGCCACCGGGAGGTCGGCGTGCGCGGCCACGGGAACCACGACCTCCAGGTAGCACTTCAGTTTGGGCTCGGTGCCGCTGGGCCGGACGATGACACGGGCGCCGTCGAGCGTGTAACGCAGGCCGTCAGTGGGCGGAAGCGCGTCGGTACCCTCCGCCAGATCCTCGGCCTTCGTAACACGCAGACCCGCAAGCTGAGTCGGCGGCTGCTCCCGCAACCGCCGCATGGCATCGGCGATGACGGTCAAGTCCCCGACCCGCACCGACAGTTGATCGGTGGCGTGCAGACCGTGTTCGACGGCGAGATCATCGAGGAGATCCAGCAGATCACGGCCTTCCTCCTTCAACTCGGAGGCCAGCTCGGTGATCAGCAGGGCGGCGGTGATGCCGTCCTTGTCCCGCACCCCATCCGGGTCCACGCAGTAGCCGAGGGCCTCCTCATAGCCGTAGCGAAGCCCGTCCACCCGGGCGATCCACTTGAAGCCGGTGAGGGTCTCCTCGTAGGGCAGGCCCGCCTTCTCGGCGATACGGCCGAGGAGGGACGAGGAGACGATCGACTCGGCGAAGGTGCCCCGGGCGCCGCGCCGTACGAGGTGCGCGGCGAGCAGCGAGCCGACCTCGTCACCGCGGAGCATGCGCCAGTCCCCCTCGGCCTTCACGGCTACGGCGCAGCGGTCGGCGTCGGGGTCGTTGGCGATGATCAGGTCGGGTTCCGTGGCCCGGGCCCGCGCGAAGGCGAGGTCCATCGCGCCCGGCTCCTCCGGGTTGGGGAACGCGACGGTCGGGAAGTCCGGGTCGGGCTCGGCCTGTTCGGCGACGAGCACGGGTTCGGGGAACCCGGCGCGGGCGAACGCGGCCAGCAGGACGTCCTTGCCGACGCCGTGCATCGCCGTGTAGACGGTACGGGCGGTGCGGGGGGAGCCGGGGGAGAGGACGGCGTCGGTACGGGCGAGATAGGCGTCCAGGACGCCGTCGTCGAGGATCTCCCACCCGTCCTCCGGCCGGGCCACGTCGTGCAGTGAGCGGACCGCGTCGATCTCGGCGGCGATCTCCGCGTCGGCCGGAGGCACGATCTGGGAGCCGTCGCCGAGATAGACCTTGTAGCCGTTGTCCCGGGGCGGGTTGTGGCTCGCGGTGACCTCCACACCCGCGATCGCGCCCAAGTGCCTTATGGCGAAGGCGAGTACGGGGGTGGGGAGCGGCCGGGGCAGCACGGCGGCCCGCAGCCCCGCGCCGGTCATCACGGCGGCGGTGTCGCGGGCGAAGTCCGCGGACTTGTGCCGGGCGTCGTAGCCGATGACGACGACTCCGTCGGTGTGGCCGTGGTGCTTGAGGTACGCGGCGAGTCCGGCGGCGGCGCGGATGACGACGGCGCGGTTCATCCGCATGGGTCCGGCACCGAGTTCGCCGCGGAGGCCGGCGGTGCCGAACTGGAGAGTGCCGCCGAAGCGCTCCGCGAGTTCCGTGACGTCCCCGGCGTCGATGAGCTTCCCCAGCTCCTCGCGGGTGTCCGCGTCGGGGTCCTCGGCGAGCCAGGTCTTGGCCCGCGCGATGAGATCGTCGTCGTGCACGTCAGGTCAACCTCTCGTGGTGTGGTGTGCGTCAGCTTCTCGACCGACCGAGACGGGCGGCGGGTGGGCAAACTCCTGGGCGGTGCCTACAGCCGACCCAGCACCTGGGCCAACAGCGAGCCCATCTGCGTAGCGGAGTCCCGCCCGGCCTGGAGAACCTCCTCGTGGTTCAGCGGTTCCCCCGTCATCCCCGCGGCAAGGTTGGTCACCAGGGAGATACCCAGCACCTCCGCACCCGCCTCACGCGCGGCAATGGCCTCCAGCACCGTGGACATCCCCACCAGGTCCGCCCCGATCACCCGAGCCATCCGAATCTCCGCCGGAGTCTCATAGTGCGGCCCGGGGAACTGGGCGTAGACACCCTCCTCCAGACCAGGGTCGATCTCCTTGCACAGCGCCCGCAGCCGCGGCGAGTACAGATCCGTCAAGTCGACGAAGTTCGCACCGATGATCGGGGAGGCGGCCGTGAGATTGATGTGGTCGCTGATCAGCACGGGCTGCCCAGGCCGCATACCCTCACGCAGCCCCCCGCAGCCGTTGGTCAGCACGATGGTCTTGCAGCCCGCGGCGACGGCGGTACGAACCCCGTGCGCGACGGCGGCGACACCGCGCCCCTCGTAGTAGTGGGTACGGCCGAGGAAGACGAGCGCGCGCTTGTCACCGATGGCGTACGAGCGGACCCGCCCGCCATGGCCCTCGACGGCCGGCGGCGGGAATCCGGGCAGCTCGGTGACGGGAAAGTCGGCCTCGGGTACGCCGAGGGCGTCGACGGCCGGCCCCCAGCCGGAGCCCATCACGAGAGCGACGTCGTGGGTCTCGGCGCCCGTCAGTTCGCGCAGGCGCGTGGCGGCGGCGTCAGCGGCGGCGTGGGGGTCGCCCTGGATGTCGTCCGGAAGAAGAGATGCGTTCACGCGGTTGAGGGTAGCTGGTCTGGGCCTACGCGCGTAGATGACAGAGCTCACGGGATTGCGATCGTTGTCTTGTCGTTTCCAACGAGACCCGCGACGGGCGTTATGTGTGGGAAGCCCTCAGCAGGGCCGCTTCCGCAGCTCCATCACATAGTCGTGGGGTGCCCCGGCCGACTCGGCGGCGTCCGCGAGTTCGCCGAGGTAGCGGGCGGACGGGAGTCCCCCCTCATAACCGTTGAGGACGTACAGCCAGACGGGTTCCTCGCCCTCAAGGGTGTGCACCCGGACCCGCATGCGCCGGTAGACGTCGAGGCCGACGCCCTCCCACCGGTCCATGGACTCCTCGTCGGGCGGCGCGATCTCGTACAGCGCGACGAAGACCTGCGAGCGCGGCGCCTCCACGATGGTCGCGAGCGCGCCCTCCCAGCCCATGTGCTCACCGCCGAAGGTCAGCCGCCATCCGTTCAGCCAGCCCGTGGCGCGCAACGGCGAGTGCGGGGCGCGGCGGGTCATCAGCCGCGCGTCGAGATTGCCGGCGTACGCGGCGTAGAGCGACATGCTCCGAGAGTACGGCAGCGAACCCACCCGCCACTCCCGTAACCGGCGGTACTCAGGACACCCGCGTACGGCACCGACCCACAACGAACCGCAGGCGATCCACACCGAACGGACCGGCGAACCACGCACCCCCGCCGCCCCCGGGCGGAAGCATCTTGAAGCGTGCGGGACAATGGGGTACGTGACTCGGATCGTGATCATCGGTGGCGGACCCGGCGGCTATGAAGCGGCGCTGGTGGCAGCGCAGCTCGGCGCGGAGGTGACCGTCGTCGACTGCGACGGTCTGGGCGGGGCGTCGGTGCTGACCGACTGCGTGCCGTCGAAGACCCTTATCGCGACGGCCGAGGTGATGACCACCTTCGACTCGTCGTACGAGGAACTCGGCATCATCGTGGCCGACGACACTCCACCCCTGGAACAGGCGGCAAGGGTCGTCGGCGTCGACCTCGGCAAGGTGAACCGCCGTGTGAAGCGCCTGGCGCTGGCCCAGTCGCACGACATCACCGCGTCCGTGACCCGAGCGGGCGCCCGTGTCATGCGCGGCCGTGGCCGGCTCGACGGCATGCAGGCGATCGACGGTTCCCGCAAGGTGATCGTGAAGGCGGCCGACGGCACCGAGGAGACCCTGGTCGCGGACGCCGTCCTCATCGCGACCGGCGGCCACCCCCGCGAACTGGACGACGCCCGCCCCGACGGCGAGCGCATCCTGAACTGGACCCAGGTCTACGACCTCACCGAACTCCCCGAAGAGCTGATCGTGGTCGGCTCCGGTGTCACCGGCGCCGAGTTCGCCGGCGCCTACCAGGCCCTGGGCTCCAAGGTCACCCTCGTCTCCTCCCGCGACCGCGTCCTGCCGGGCGAGGACCCGGACGCCGCCGCCGTACTCGAAGACGTCTTCCGGCGCCGCGGCATGAACGTGATGGCCCGCTCCCGCGCCCAGTCCGCCAAGCGGGTCGGCGACAAGGTGGAGGTCGTCCTGGCCGACGGCCGAGTCATCACCGGCTCACACTGCCTCATGGCGGTCGGCGCCATCCCGAACTCCGCGGGCATGGGCCTGGAGGAGGCGGGCGTCAGGCTGCGCGACTCGGGCCACATCTGGACCGACAAGGTCTCCCGTACGACCGCCCCAGGCGTCTACGCGGCCGGTGACGTCACCGGCATCTTCGCGCTGGCCTCGGTGGCCGCGATGCAGGGCCGTATCGCGATGTACCACTTCCTCGGCGACGCGGTGGCCCCGCTCAACCTGAAGACGGTCTCCTCGAACGTCTTCACCGACCCCGAGATCGCCACGGTCGGCTACTCCCAGGCCGACGTCGACGCAGGCAAGATCGACGCCCGAGTGGTGAAGCTCCCCCTCCTCCGCAACCCGCGCGCGAAGATGCAGGGCATCAGGGACGGCTTCGTCAAGATCTTCTGCCGTCCGGGCACGGGGATCATCGTCGGCGGTGTGGTCGTGGCCCCCCGAGCCTCGGAACTGATCCACCCGATTTCGATCGCCGTGGACAACAACCTGACGGTCGAACAGATCGCGAACGCCTTCACCGTCTACCCGTCCCTTTCGGGCTCGATCGCCGAGGTGGCCCGACAGTTGCACACCCGCAAGGCGACGGGCGAAGTCTGAGGCCGCACCGACTCCCCGCTGGTCACGGGGAGTTGCCGCCCATTCGTACGGCATAGGCGCGAGGACTAACCCCTATACCACTTCTCGCCCCCCTGTGCGAACAACTTCTGCTATTCACCGCAAACAGCTGAAAGCAGACGGTCGTTGGGGTTACTGTCAGTTTCGTGTTCGCTGCAGAACGTCGCCAATTGATCCTCGAAATGGTGCGAGCGAATGGGGCTGTATCGCTCCGTGAGCTCGCCCGCGTCGTCCAGACCTCCGAAGTGACCGTACGGCGGGACGTGCGCGCACTGGAGGCAGAAGGACTCCTCGACCGCCGGCACGGCGGTGCGGTATTGCCGGGCGGGTTCACGCGGGAGTCCGGCTTTCCGCAGAAATCGCATCTCGCGACCGCCGAGAAGACGGCCATCGCCGATCTCGCCGCGAGCTTCGTCGAAGAGGGCGAAGCGATCGTGGTAGGGGCGGGTACCACCACACAGGAGCTGGCCCGCCGGCTCGCCCGGGTACCCGGACTGACCGTAGTCACCAACTCCCTTCTGGTGGCCCAGGCGTTGGCCCATGCCAACCGCGTGGAGGTCGTGATGACCGGGGGCACCCTGCGCGGTTCCAACTACGCGCTGGTGGGCAGCGGGGCCGAGCAGTCCCTCCAGGGGCTGCGCGTCTCCCGGGCCTTCCTCTCCGGAAGCGGGCTGACCGCCGAGCGCGGGCTCTCCACGTCCAACATGCTCTCGGCGTCCGTCGACCGCGCGCTCGTCCAGGCGGCGGCCGAGGTCGTCGTCCTGGCCGACCACACCAAGCTCGGTACGGACACCATGTTCCAGACCGTGCCCACGGACGTGATCACCCGCCTGGTCACCGACGAACCCCCGGGCCACGACGACCGCGCGGCAACGGAGTTGCAGGCGCTGGCCGACCAGGGGGTGCAGATCGCCGTGGCCGGCGCGGCGGGAGGCCAGGGGGGTGATCAGACCCCGACGCGGGAACAACGCCGCCGGGACGTACCCCTTCCGGCACCGCGACGGGGTCAAGTACCGGGGCTGCGCTCGGCGGGCGTACTGACGGGTGAGTCCCCGGAGCGGGAACGCGCGGCGAGGGTGGCGGATCTGCGCAGGCGTTGATCGGCGCGGATTTCGGCTGCGGCGCCGTCGTGGCTGGTCGCGCAGTTCCCCGCGCCCCTAAAAGGTCGGACCAGCTGAGCCGCTTTTAAGGGGCGCGGGGAACTGCGCGACCAGCCCCCACCGGCCCGCAGACGAATCTCTACGGCTTCAACCCCCGCAAGGTCAACGTCAGCAACCTGTCCGCCAGTTCAGGATCCCCGGGATTCCCCTCCGCGGCGAGCGCAATCGCATGCGTCAGCTGAAGCAGGTCACCGATCTCGACGTCACCACGCACGTCACCGGCGTCCTGCGCCCTGGACAGCAACGCACCCCCCGCTTCCCGGATAGGGCTGCTGCACCGGGCCAGGGCAGACGTCTCGTCCTGGCCCACCGCCATCAACGCCCGTGAAAGCCCCCGGTATTCACTCGCGTGGGTCACCATCTCCCGCAGCCAGGTCACCAGTGCCGCACACGGCTGCGGAGCGTCCCGCAACTCCCGTGAACGCGCGAGGAGTTCACCCACCGCGTCCTCGAACACCGCGCTCATCAGGGCCTGTCGGTTCGGGAAGTGGCGATACAGCGTGCCGATGCCGACGCCCGCGCGCCGGGCCACGTCCTCCAGGGACGCGTCCGTGCCGTGCGCGGCGAACGACACGCGCGCCTCGGTGAGCAGCCGCTCATAGTTGCGGCGGGCGTCGGCACGCAGCCCCGCCGGCGGCCTGGCCGTGTCAGCCACGGTTCCCACCTGCCCTCCTCGGCGCGACAAGGCGCGATACAGCGAGATACGGCGCTGTCCCGTCACAGTACAGAGGTGCCCGGCGGACAGGCTGTTCCTGTCGGCCGGGCACCCCTGGACGTACCGCCGGATCAGTCCTTGATCTCGCAGATCGCGGCGCCGGACGTGATGGACGCACCGACCTCCGCGCCGAGGCCCTTGATCGTGCCGGACTTGTGCGCGTTCAGCGGCTGTTCCATCTTCATCGCTTCGAGTACGACGATGAGGTCGCCCTCCTTGACCTCCTGGCCCTCCTCGACCGCGACCTTGACGATCGTGCCCTGCATGGGCGAGGCGAGGGTGTCGCCGGAGGCGACGGGCCCGGACTTCTTGGCCGCCCGGCGCTTCGGCTTGGCTCCCGCCGCGAGCCCGGTGCGGGCCAGCGACATCCCCAGCGAGACGGGCAGGGAGACCTCAAGGCGCTTGCCGCCGACCTCGACGACGATCGTCTCGCGGTCCGCGTCCTCGTCCGCCTCGGCGTCCGTGGGAGCCGCGAAGGGCTTGATCTCGTTGACGAACTCGGTCTCGATCCACCGCGTGTGGACCGTGAACGGCTCGGCGGAGCCGGTGAGTTCGGGAGCGAACGCCGGGTCCTTCACCACCGCGCGGTGGAAGGGGATCGCCGTGGCCATGCCCTCGACCCGGAACTCCTCCAGCGCCCGCGCCGCCCGCTGCAACGCCTGTTCACGCGTCGCGCCGGTGACGATCAGCTTGGCCAGCAGCGAGTCCCACGCCGGGCCGATCACCGAGCCCGACTCGACACCGGCGTCCAGCCGGACACCCGGCCCGGACGGCGCGTCGAACGTGGTGACGGTACCGGGCGCGGGCAGGAAACCGCGGCCCGGGTCCTCGCCGTTGATGCGGAACTCGAAGGAGTGGCCGCGCAGTTCGGGATCGCCGTAACCGAGTTCCTCGCCGTCCGCGACACGGAACATCTCGCGCACGAGGTCGATGCCGGCGACCTCCTCGGTGACCGGGTGCTCCACCTGGAGGCGGGTGTTGACCTCAAGGAAGGAGATCGTGCCGTCCTGCCCGACGAGGAACTCGACGGTCCCGGCGCCGACGTAGCCGGCCTCCTTCAGGATCGCCTTGGAGGAGGAGTACAGCTCGGCGACCTGCTCGTCCGACAGGAACGGCGCGGGCGCCTCCTCGACCAGCTTCTGGTGGCGGCGCTGGAGGGAGCAGTCACGCGTCGACACGACGACCACGTTGCCGTGGGTGTCGGCGAGGCACTGGGTCTCCACGTGCCGGGGCTTGTCGAGGTAGCGCTCGACGAAGCACTCGCCGCGACCGAAGGCGGCGACCGCCTCGCGGACCGCGGAGTCGTACAGCTCGGGAACCTCTTCGAGCGTGCGGGCCACCTTCAGACCGCGACCGCCGCCACCGAAGGCGGCCTTGATCGCGATGGGCAGCCCGTGCTGCTCGGCGAACGCGACGACCTCGTCCGCGCCCGACACCGGGTCCGGCGTACCGGCCACCAGCGGGGCACCGGCGCGCTGCGCGATGTGCCGGGCGGCGACCTTGTCACCGAGGTCCCGGATCGCCTGCGGCGGCGGACCGATCCAGACCAGGTCGGCGTCCAGCACCGCCTGCGCGAACTCCGCGTTCTCGGACAGGAAGCCGTAGCCGGGGTGGACGGCGTCGGCACCGGACTCGCGGGCCGCGTTCAGGACCTTGTCGATGTCCAGGTAGCTGCTCGCCGGTGTGTCACCGCCCAGGGCGAACGCCTCATCCGCGGCGCGGACATGCAGAGCGTCCCGGTCCGGGTCGGCGTATACGGCCACGCTCGCGATCCCGGCATCCCGGCAGGCCCGGGCAACGCGGACAGCGATTTCGCCACGATTGGCGATGAGCACCTTGCGCACGATTGAGGCTCCCTCCTTGAAACAAGCCGAGTTTAGGGACTGCCGACACGGCGCATCGACCCGTCCCCTGTGGTGAGCTTGCCCACACGGAGCGTGATACGGGGCCCGCTCGACCCGCGAAATCCCTTGTCGCACCTCGGTACGCAGGACTCCTCTGAGAAACCCTAGCCCTCCGGTGTGGTCAAGGTCTCTGTGAGAGCGTGCCGCGCGCCACGCCGTTTCTTTGTGGAGTCCCTACGAATGGCCCAATGATTCTTTGCCCCTGACACAACCCTTGTCCCGTGGTTTACCCGTTAGTAGCGTTCGGGGTGTCTCGAACGGAAGTGGGTGGGGGCCGGTGGTGCGCAGACCGGTGGCATGGATCTTGGCGGTCGTCCTCTTCGTGGAGGCCTTCGGAGTGGCCGCGCTGAACTGGTTCCTGGGGATCGTCGCCGACCGCCAGAACATGTCCCTGGCCGGTATCGACCCGGACGCGATGTCCGTCTCCTCGAAGATCGGCGGAGTCGTCTTCGGCCTCTACTTCCTGCTGTGCGCCGTGGTCGCCCTGCTGGTCGCGGTCCGCGACCGGGCCCCGGCCGGCGTCGGCCGCATCCTGCTGATCAGCGTGGCCGTGGTGCACGGGCTGCTGGGCGCGTTCGCCTGGGCCATGGTGGAGGACAAGGCCGCGTTCGTGTTCCTGGTGGTGGTGCTCGGCCTCGTCGTCCTGCTCCTGATGACCTACGACCGTCTGGAGAGGCCCTCGGACGCGGCACCGACACGGACACCGGCACCGGGCGGCCCGGACGGCCCCAAGGACCCCGAGCGGCCCGACAAGGACCCGGCGCCGATCACTCCGCCACCGGCCCCGAGCCCCTCCTGATCGCTACTTCTCCCGGGGCGCCCACAACTCCGTGATGCCGACGCCCAGTTGACCCAGCAGGCGCCGAACGAGCGGCAGGCTGATGCCGATCACGTTGCCGTGGTCGCCGTCGATGCCCTCGATGAACGGTGCCGAACGCCCGTCGAGCGTGAACGCCCCTGCCACATAAAGGGGTTCGCCCGAGGCGACGTACGCGGCGACCTCTGCGTCGGTCGGCTCGCCGAAGCGGACGACGGTCGACGCGGTCGCCGACACGTACCGGCCGCTCGTCGTGTCGTAGACGCAGTGGCCGGTCTGGAGTGTGCCCGCCCGGCCGCGCATCGCCTTCCAGCGGGCGGTGGCCTCCTCGGCGTCGGCGGGCTTGCCGAGGGCTTCGCCGTCGAGGTCGAGCACGGAGTCGCAGCCGATCACCAGGGCGCCCTGCACCTCCGGGCGGGCGGCCACGACGGAGGCCTTCGCCTCGGCGAGCGCGAGCGCCAGTTCGGCGGGAGTGGGGGCTGAGATCGCGTCCTCGTCCACCCCGCTCACGATCACCTCGGGGTCCAGTCCCGCCTGGCGCAGGAGTCCCAGCCGGGCGGGGGACTGAGAGGCGAGCACGAGGCGGCGGCGCGGCTGATCTGTCATACGACCAGGGTATCGGCGGCGCCCCCGCCGCTTGCCTCAGCCCGAGAGTCCGATCACGATCATCGCCAGGACCATCGCGAGTGCCATGAGTATGCCGAGCCGCCGCAACATGACCTGCGTCTCCCGCAGTTCCTCGGGAGGCTCGTCATCGGGGTCGGACCACAACATGTCACCAGCGTGCGGCTTGGCAGGGGCGCGGCGCCTGAGTACGGGTACTTAAATTCTTGCCCGCGATTGTGGTGCTGTGCGCGGTTCCCCGCGCCCCTGAAAAATGACCGCTCAGCCGGGCCAGAAAGTGCGGGTCCATGAGCTGGGCCCTGGGATCGGCAGCCTCGCGCCCGCGATCCTCGACGGGTCCGACCACGCGTCCCGCTGCCTCGGGGCGCCGGACGGCGTGGTCGTCGCCGCCGCGGCGCGGGCCCTGACCACCGCCAGGGCGGCGGCCAGCTCCTCCGGGGTCGGGTTGCCTCTTACGACTTTGATGTTCATGGAGGCGGCTCCTCTACAGGGGGATGTTGCCGTGCTTCTTGGGGGGCAACGACTCGCGCTTGGTGCGGAGTTGGCGTAGGCCCCGGACCACGTGGCGGCGGGTGTCGGAGGGGAGGACGACCGCGTCGATGTAGCCGCGCTCGGCCGCGATGTAGGGGTTGAGGAGGGTGTCCTCGTACTCCTGGATGAGGCGGGCGCGCACCGCGTCCAGGTCCTCGCCGGCGGCCTCCGCCTCGGCGAGCGTGCGGCGGTGCAGGATGTTGACCGCGCCCTGGGCGCCCATGACGGCGATCTGGGCGGTCGGCCAGGCGAGGTTGAGATCGGCGCCCAGGTGCTTGGAGCCCATGACGTCGTAGGCGCCGCCGAAGGCCTTGCGGGTGATGACCGTGATGAGCGGGACCGTGGCCTCCGCGTACGCGTAGATCAGCTTCGCGCCCCTGCGGATGATGCCGTAGTGCTCCTGGTCGACGCCCGGGAGGAAGCCGGGGACGTCGACGAAGGTGAGGACCGGGACGTTGAACGCGTCGCAGGTGCGGACGAAGCGCGCCGCCTTCTCGGACGCGTCGATGTCCAGGCAACCCGCGAACTGCATCGGCTGGTTGGCGACGATGCCCACCGGGCGGCCCTCGACCCGGCCGAAACCGGTGAGGATGTTCGGTGCGAACAGCGCCTGCGTCTCGAAGAACTCGGCGTCGTCCAGGACGTGTTCGATCACCGTGTGCATGTCGTACGGCTGGTTCGCGCTGTCCGGGACCAGGGTGTCCAGTTCGCGGTCCTCGTCCGTGACGGCGAGGTCCGCCTCCTCGGGGAAGGCGGGGGGTTCACTGAGGTTGTTGGACGGGAGGTACGACAGCAGTTGCTTGACGTACTCGATGGCGTCCTTCTCGTCGCCCGCCATGTGATGGGCCACGCCCGAGACCGAGTTGTGGGTGCGCGCGCCGCCCAGCTCCTCGAAGCCGACGTCCTCGCCGGTGACCGTCTTGATGACGTCCGGTCCTGTGATGAACATGTGCGAGGTCTGGTCGACCATCACCGTGAAGTCGGTGATCGCGGGGGAGTAGACCGCGCCGCCCGCGCACGGGCCCACGACGAGGGAGATCTGCGGGATCACGCCGCTCGCGTGGGTGTTGCGGCGGAAGATCTCGCCGTACGCCCCGAGCGAGGCCACGCCCTCCTGGATGCGGGCGCCGCCCGAGTCGTTGATGCCGATGACCGGGCAGCCGGTCTTCAGCGCGAAGTCCATCACCTTGACGATCTTCTGGCCGTAGACCTCGCCCAGGGCGCCGCCGAAGACCGTGAAGTCCTGGGAGAACACGGCGATGGGGCGGCCGTCGACCGTGCCGTAGCCGGAGACGACACCGTCGCCGTAGGGGCGGTTCTTCTCCAGGCCGAAGTCCGTGGACCGGTGCCGGGTGAACTCGTCGAACTCGACGAAGGAGTCCTCGTCGAGGAGCAGCTCGATCCGCTCACGGGCCGTCAACTTGCCCTTGGCGTGCTGCTTTTCGACCGCTCGTGCCGAGCCCGCGTGCGTCGCCTCCTGGGTGCGGCGCCGAAGATCCGCGATCTTCCCGGCGGTGGTGTGGATGTCGATCTCTTGAGGCGCTTCCGGCTCGGACATCGGGATTACGGCTCCCTGCCTGCTCAAAAGGGGGGACGGTTACTCATTCGTAGAGTAGTGGCGGGCCTACCGATCGGCAGTGCGGCGTACAACACACCTAGGGTGGCTTGCATGACGCCGCGAGATGCCTCAGACGAGAACAGCAGCCGTTGGTCCGATCTGGACCGGCCGCCCCTCAACGCCGGTGCGCTGGGGCGCGGGCTGGTCCGGGCGGGCGGGCTGTGGACCGGTGTGGAGGTCGTGCAGTCCACCGGTTCCACCAACTCCGACCTCGTCGCCCTGGCCGCCGCGGGCAAGGCGGCCGAAGGCACCGTCCTGGTCGCCGAGGAGCAGACCTCCGGGCGCGGGCGCCTCGACCGGCAGTGGACGGCACCGGCCCGCTCGGGACTTTTCTTCTCCGTGCTGCTGGCGCCGGGCGACGTCCCCGTCTCCCGCTGGGGCTGGCTCCCGCTGCTGACCGGTGTCGCCGTCGCGACGGGCCTCTCCCGGGCGGCCGGCGTCGATACGGCACTCAAGTGGCCCAACGACCTGCTGGTGACTGTCGGTGGCGAGGAACGCAAGGCCGGCGGCATCCTCGCCGAGCGCGCCGGGGACGACGCCGTGATCGTCGGCGTCGGCATCAACGTCACCCTCCGCGAGGACGAGCTGCCCGTGCCGCAGGCGGCCTCCCTGGCCCTGGCCGGGGCCGTCACCACGGACCGCGACCCCCTGCTGCGGGCGGTCCTGCGGTCCCTGGAGCACTGGTACGACAAGTGGCGCGCGGCGGGCGGGGACCCGGTGGAGAGCGGCCTCCAGGAGACCTACGCGGCCGGCTGCGCCACGCTCGGCCGGACCGTACGGGCCGAACTGCCCGGGGACCGGTCCATCACCGGGGAGGCCGTCGCCATCGACGGGGACGGGCGGCTGGTGCTCGCGACCGAGGACGGCGTGCAGGAGCCCGTGGGGGCGGGCGACATCGTGCATCTGCGCCCCGCGTGACCCCGACCGCTCTTGTGGCGGCTTTGTCCGTGTGACTCACGGAGTGAGCTGGCCCACACCTGCCGTAGCATTGGGCCCGGTCGATACCTGACCGTGGCAGATCGGAAGGGCAGCAGGCGTGACCGTCGACGACACGGGCTCCGGCGCGGACGCGGACGGCCGGGTGGACCCCGATGCCGCCGGTGGCCGGGACGACCCCTATGCCGCCGATCCCGGCGAAGACCCCCTCGCGCTGCGCCTCGAAGGGCTCATCCTGGGCGCGGAGCGCCGCTACACCCCGTTCCAGGCGGCCCGTACCGCCGGTGTCTCCATGGAGCTGGCCACCCGTTTCTGGCGCGCCATGGGCTTCGCCGACGTCGGTCAGGCCAAGGCGTTCACGGAGGCGGACGTCCTCGCGCTGCGCCGCCTGGCCGGTCTCGTCGAGGCGGGGCTGCTCAGCGAGGCGATGGCCGTGCAGGTGGCCCGTTCCACCGGGCAGACCACCGCGCGGCTGGCCGGCTGGCAGATGGACTCGTTCCTGGAGGGCCTGACCGAGCCGCCCGAGCCCGGGATGTCCCGCACCGAGGTGACGTACCCGATCATCGAGCTGCTGCTGCCCGAGCTGGAGGAGTTCCTCGTCTATGTGTGGCGGCGCCAGCTCGCCGCCTCGGCCGGCCGGGTCGTCCAGGCCAGTGACGACGAGGAGATGGTCGACCGGCGCCTCGCGGTGGGCTTCGCCGACCTGGTGGGCTTCACGCGGCTGACCCGTCGTATGGAGGAAGAGGAACTCGGCGAACTGGTCGAGGCGTTCGAGACCACCGCCGCCGACCTCGTGGCCGCGCGCGGCGGTCGGCTCATCAAGACCCTGGGCGACGAGGTGCTGTTCTCCGCGGACGACGCCGGGGTCGCCGCCGAGATCGCGCTGCGCCTGATCGAGACCATGGCCCACGACGAGACCATGCCCGAACTCCGTGTCGGCATCGCCTTCGGCACGGTCACGACCCGCATGGGCGACGTCTTCGGCACGACCGTGAACCTCGCCTCGCGGCTCACCTCGATAGCCCCCCGTGACGCCGTCCTCGTGGACAGCGCCTTCGCCGAGGAGCTGATCCGCAGCGGCGAGGCGCCCGCGTCCGAGGCGGAGGCGGCCGAGGCCGCGGCGACCGCGGAGAAGGAGGGCGAGGAGCCCCCGACGTACCGTTTCGCGCTCCAGCCGATGTGGCAGCGGCCCGTGCGCGGCCTGGGCGTGGTGGAGCCCTGGCTGCTGACCCGCCGGGACTCGGCCCCGGCGTAGGCCTCTGTTACGGCGCGATGCCGAGCTGGCGCAGGATGCCGAGTTCGTCGGGGCGGTTCCAGCGCTCGACGATGTGGCCGTCGCGGATCCTGAAGATGTTGGTTCCGTGCAGGGTCAGGGGGCGGCCCCCGGCCGGGGCCGGTACTCCGAGCAGTTCGCCGCGTTGCGTCCCACTGGCGGTGAAGTGCTCTACGACCAGGTCGTCCTCGGCGATCATCAGGTCCGGCTCGCTGTGCCAGTCGGGACACGCCTCCCGGAACAGCGCGCCCGCGGTACGGAAGCCCTCGCGGTCGCCGGGGCCGTTGAACGGGGGGTCGTGGTCGACGAAGTCCTCGGCCAGGTACTCGTCGACCGCGCCGAGGTCGCCCTTGGTGAACAGCGCGTCGATGAACGCGTGCACCAGGTCCTTGTTCTGCGTGAGGGTGGTCTCTGAGGTGCTCATGTCTTCAGTCTCGCGCTGTCGGTAAATCGACACAAACGGGGCGCTCTACGGTCACTTTCGGTGGATCAGCGCTTCCACGACGCTGTCGATCTTCTTGGCAACGCCCTCACCGGCCGTCAGACGCCCAGAGGGCCCGCCGGAATCAAACCCGGCGGGCCCTTTGAATTTCAATCCGACCCATTAATCCCTACTCACGCGGGCGGCCAGCCTCAAGGAACTGTCGATAAACGAGATCCAGTAGCGCCGCGTACGCGTGTTGCGACCGAGCGACCGCCTGGTCGCCATCCGATGCACCGCCACCGAGCCGATCAATTCGATGCAGCAGTTCTTGAAGCAATGCAAGGACGTCGACCGGGGCCGGCTTGAAGATCCCGCGTTCCACATATCGAATCACAGTCGTCACGTACTCGTCGACGCCCGCCAGATCGCTGTGCGCGAGAACCAGGCCCTCGTCTGACCCGCTCGAAGGGAACGGCAGGTGGCGCCACAGGGTATAGGAGTCCATAAAGCTCAGCATTATTTGTCCCCTGGTCCTAGTGGGCATCCGTATACCAGAAGGAAACAACTTTTCCATCCGGCCCGATGATCCCGCCCATGCCCCCATTGGGATCTGCGTACTTCACGCCGAATTTGCCGTCGTCAAAAGGCATCCTCTTTGCGTTCAAGCCCGCCTTGCCTCCCGGCTGAGCCAGTCGCGCCGCCCAGTCCTTTGAATCCTGCAAGTACTGCTCGGGGGAGACGTTCACTGGCGCACCGTGCTTATTGAAGTGGTACTGGAAACTGTCCTCGGGAGAGGCGAAAGTACCCTCGTGCCAGACATCCGCAACGCCGTCGCAGCCTGGCCCGGTGTTATGCACGAGTACCGGCGTGTTTCCCGCGAGTACATAGTACGTATGGAGCTGGGCGACGGTGAGGTTGTATCTCTCGCCGATGCCCGGGGTCCTGTGGACGGTGACCACGTAGGCCTTGTGGTTGTCCGCGGTGACGAGGGCGTGGGATCGCTTGAGTTCGGCCGCCGGTACCCACGTGTGGGCGGTCTCGTCCCAGAAGGGGTGCCTCGATGTGGTGTGGACGGTCTCGGTGCGGTTGTCCGGAGTGTGGACGGTGAGGTCGAGCAGGTCGTCGTCGAGGTTTCGGTGGAGGGCGGTGACCTTGCGGGTGCCGCGGTGCTTGCCGGTCCCGGGGTCGGCGGCCTCCACTTCGTCGCCCTGCTTCACCTCGCTGATCGGCTTCGTCTTCCCGTCCGCCAGCAGGACCGGCGTGTCGGCACGGAAGCTGCACTGTCCCTCCGCCGCGGTGCCCGTGCCCTGACACACCGAACCCGGGCCGGAGGCGCCGAGGGCGCAGGCGGCGGAGCCGGTGAGCATGTCGAAGAGGCTGCCGCCGGCTGAGCAGTTGTAGCCGAGCAGGCCGCCGGCGCAGAATCCGCCACCGCCGTCCGTGGCGCCCGGTGGCAGCCCGTCCGTGCGGATGCCCGCCACGCAGTTGTTGGTGCTGGAGGCCGAGGTGCCGCAGGTGGCGTTGTCGTCGGCGGCGGCCGTGATGGTGGGGCCGGTGGGCTTGGCGGGGCCGGTGGTGGGGACCTTGACCAGGGTGTCGAGGTCGATCAGCGGTTGGCGCTCGATGGTCCAGCGGTGGCTGGTCGGGCTGCGCCACCAGTTGTAGGAGGTGGTGCCGTTGTCGTAGTACGTCCACTGCTGGGTGGTGGTGTAGCTGTAGTAGTCGGTGCGCGTGTAGAGGTAGCTGTCGTCGAGCCACTTGCTGCTGGTCTGCCAACTGGTGGTGCTGGTGTGCTGCTTGGTGCCGATGACGACGGGCTTGGTCGGGCGGGGCGGCTGGGGCTTGTCCGTGGCGGTCGGCGGCGGCGGTACGACGTCGGCGTCGGGCACGCGGACGGCCGACGCGTCGACACTGGCGGTCCCGGTGGCGGCGTCGTAGATGACGGCGGACGCGGCGGCGACGACCAGGACGCCACCGACGACGAGGAGGATCTCGCCCGCGCCCACGGTGGCGGCGGCGCCGCCCACGACCTCCGCGGCCTCCGTGACGACGCCCGCGCCCTCGGCGACGGCGGAGCCGATGCCCCGCGCGATCGACCAGAACTCCTCGTCGACCTCCGCCTGGGTCCAACTGCTCACCCCGTGGAGGACGTCCATGACCGCGTTGTGCCCGTCCGGGTCCAAGTTGCTGGTCGGATTGGCGTTCCCGTACAGATACGCGTTGGTGGAGGCCGCCCCCGTGAGCGGAACGGCGGCGGAGTCCTGCGACGCGAACGTGCCGGTCCCGGAGTCGTACCAGCGGGACTGGGCCGACACCCGTCCGGTCGACGTGTCGGTCCAGCTGCCCTGGAAGCCGGCGGTCATGGTTGCCGTATGGGTGGACTGCGCGGTGACCTTCCCGAACGCGTCGTAGGCCCGGGAGGACAGGACGTCTCCGAAGGTCACGTCCAGTGCGGCCACGACGTTGCCGTGGGCGTCCTGCACCAGGGGCTGGGCGTAGCCGCCGGCCGGTTTGCCGGAGAGCAGGGTGCCGTCGGCGGTGCGGGCGTAGGTCCAGCTGCCGTCGGCGACCGGTTCGGCGGACTGGCCGCCGTAGGACAGTTGCCGGGTCGTCGTGCCGTCGGAGACGGAGAGCAGGCGGTCCAGGCTGTCGTAGGAGTAGGTGTGCTGTCCGTCGCCGACCAGGCGGTCGAAGGAGTCGAAGACCGACACCGCGCTCGACGCGGAGCCGCTCGCCGTGGTCGTGGTGGTCTTCGCCAGGGTGCCGCGCGGGGTCCAGGCGTAGGACGTGGTGTCGCCGCCGGAGACGGAGGCGAGGGTGACGCGGTCGCGTTCGTCGTACTGTGCCGCCGTCGCGCCCCCGGTCGGTGTGTGCGCGGTGCCCGACCACGGGGTGACCTTGGTGCGGTTGCCCACCGCGTCCCAGGTGTAGTCGGTGCCGGTCGGCGTGGCGCCGTCCGTCGAGGAGCGGATGAGCCGGTTGTCCTCGTCGTAGTCGTAGGAGGTGGTGCCGGGCGCGACGTAGGAGCCGGTGCGGGTGGAGGTCTTCAGGTTGCCGTTCTTGTCCCAGGTGGAGGAGAGCGTGCTCTTGCGGTCCTGGAAGGGGGCATCGGGGGTGCTGGTCTCGGAGGTGAGGCGGCCGAGGTCGTCGTAGGTGAAGTCCCTGGTGGGGTAGTAGGCGCCCTCGCCCGGCGCGCTGCCGCTGATCTGCTTGACCTGGCCGGCCGTGTCCCGGGTGTAGCTCAGCGAGTCACCGGTCAGCCCGTCGTACACGCTCCCGACGTCCTCCAGGCCGCTGTAGCCGTAGGACACCGTCGTCGCCGGGTCCTGCTGGTAGGTGAGGCGGCCCAGCGAGTCGTAGCGGTAGGACGAGGTGCCCAGCGCGCCGCTGCTGCCGGTGAGCAGATTGCGGTCGTCGTAGGTGAAGTTCTCGGTGCCGCCGCCGGGTGTGCCGATTGCGGTCAGCCGGTCGTCCAGGTCGTAGCCGAACGACCGGGTCGCCGCGCCGCCCTCGCCGCCGGTGCCGCTCTGTCCGGTGTTCCGGTAGTAGGTGTCGTAGGCGTACGACGTGGAGACACCGCCGGGTTCCGTCACCTTGGTGAGGTGGCCGCCGAGGCTGGAGTCGTAGGCGTAGGACCAGGTGCGGTCGGCGGCGGCCGGCTGGGCGGTGGTGGCGGGCTCCACCCGGCTGCTCAGCCGGCCCACGCCGTCATAGGTCTGGTACGTGGAGTGGTGGTCGGCGTCCGTGACCCGGGTGGCGTCGCCGAGGACGTCGTAGCCGACGGTGGTGACTGGGGCCGGTGCGGTGGTGCCGTCGGCGGCGGTCGGCGCGGGGTCGGTCAGCGAGACGAGCTGGTTCGCGGCGTCGTAACCCGCCTGCCAGACGTTCCTGTTGGGGTCCTTGACGGCGGTGACGTTGCCCGCCGGGTCCACGGTGTAGTCGGTGCGCGCCAGTTCGTTGTCACCGGGGTCCCGGGCGATGACGGCGGTGCGGCGGCCGGCCAGGTCGTAGACGGTCTCGGTGGAGCGCTGCAGCGGGTCGGTGACCTTGGTGAGCCGGCCCGCGACGTCGTGGCCGTAGGTCGTGGTGCCCCGGCCGGTCTCGGTCTCGGACTTCAGCTCGCCGGCGGCGTCGTAGCCGGAGCGCTGTTCGAAGACCTTGCCGCCGATCGTCTGCCAGCTGTGCGTCTGCTCCCCGAAGTCGTCGTAGCGGTACTGCGTGATGTCCTGGTCGGGGGTGGCGGTGCCGTTGCGGACGACCTGGTCCAGGGTCTGCCGGCGGTCCATGTCGTCGTAGGTGCTCAGCGTCTGGGCGCCCGTGGGTGTGATGAGGGACAGCAGGTTGGAGTTGTCGTCGTAGGTGTACGTGGCGGCGGTGCCGTCGGCCTTGTTCGTGGTCCGGTTCCAGCGGGTCGCGGTGTGCACCCGGTCGCGGGCGTCGTAGGTGTAGTCGGTGCGGCCGTTGTCGCTGGTGGTCCGGGACGTCATGTTCCCGGCGTAGTCGTAGGTGCGGAGGTCGAACCTGCCCGGACCGTCGTGGACGGCGGTCAGATTGCCACGTGTGTCGTAGTCGAAGCCCGTGCCACTCTGCTTGGGATTGCGGATCCCCGTCATCTCGCCGTAGGAGTCGTAGGCGTACCTGGTGACGGACCTGGCCGTCGTCGCCGCCGCGCCCGATCCGTCCTCGACCGGCACCTCCGGTTCGCTCACGGTCGAGGTGCGGCCGAGCACGTCGTACGTGTACGACGTGGTGTTCTGCCGGGGGTCGGTGGCCGTGAGGACCCGCCCGAAGGCGTCCCGGGTGTACGACGTCACCAGGTCGGGCGTGGCGTCGTTGTGGACCGTCGAGCGCAGCATGGCCCCGGTCGTCGGGTCGTAGGACTGGGTGGTGGACTCGGTGCGGGTGCCGTCGGAGACCGTGGTGCCGGTCACCAGACCGGCCTTGTCGTAGGTGTAGCCGGTGGTGCGCTTCAGGCCGGCGGGGTCGACGGTGACTGCGGTGCGTTCGTTGGCGGCGTCGTAGCCGTAGGTCGTCGTGCGGGCGTCGGTGCCGCCGCCCTCGACGTCCTTGAGCAGGTTGCCGGCCGTGTCGTAGCTGTAGGAGTGGAGCGGGACGTCCCGGGTGGAGCCGGGGTTGTCCGGGTCGGCGTGCGCGATGTACGTCTCGGTCAGCCGCAGGTCGTCGTGCGTGTACGTGTACGACACGACGTGGCCCTTGGCGTCCCAGAAGTCCGTGAGGCGGCCCGCGTCGTCGTAGTCGTAGGCCTTCAGCCGCACGCTGCGGGTGGTCGCGCCGCTCTGGCCCGGCGTGTCCGAATAGGCCGGGATCTCCACGGAGTTGAGCAGTCCGCGTGTGTCGTAGACGTAGCGGTAGTGGACGTTGTTGGCGTCCCAGGAGTCCGCGACATGGCCCACCCCGTCGTACAACTGGCGGGACAGGACGTGGTTGTCGTCGGTGGTGGTGCTGGTGAGGCGGTCCCGGGCGTCGTACTGGTAGCTCTGGGAGCGCCGGAGGTACGGCTCCTCGTCGAAGTCGGGGACGTGGTCCATGCGGGTGGCGAAGGCGAGGTTGCCGTCCACGTCGTAGCTGTAGGAGACCTGGAGCTGGTCGTCCCAACCACCGCCCACGATCAGGGGGTTGGACACCAGGTCGCCGAGGGTGGACGTCACCCGCCCGTGGGTGTCGTACCAGTAGCTCGTCCCGTACCCGGAGCCGCCCGGGGTGTCGGAGACGACCTGACGGGTCATCAGGCCATGGGTGTCGTAGTAGCTGTTGACCGCTCCGCCGGTGGGCAGCTGCTCCAGGGTGCGGTCGCCGAAGCGGTCGTAGCCGTATCGGGTGACGTGCCCGTCGGGGTCGGTGACGGTGGCCAGGAGGCCGCAGGGCTGGACGCTGCCGGTGGGTGCGGCAGGGTCGTTGACCACCGGCGGCTGGGTACCGGAGTCGCAGGTGTAGCCGTAGGTGGTCGTCGCGCCGCTGGGGGCCGCCTGTGTCGGCGGGGTGGTGCGGGTCTTCAGGCGTTCGCCGCTGTAGGTCATGGTGACGGCGTGGTGGTTGCCGTCGGCGACGGAGAGCGTGTTGGCGTACGGCGTCGAGTCGTACTCGTAGTGCGTGTTGACGATCGTGCCGAGGGTGTCCCGGTAGCGGTTCTGGTCCTGTAGCCGGCCGGTGATGCTGTCCCAGTGGTACTCGGTGACGTTGTCGTTCTCGTCGATCAGGGCGGAGACCCGTCCGACGGCGTCGTACTGCCAGCTGCGGGTGTTGCCGTGGGTGGGCGCGGTCCCGCCGGTCCACCGGGCGAGCAGGCTGCCGTGCGCGTTGAACTCGTAGTAGACGTTGACGCCCGTCGGGTCGGTGGTGTGGACGACGTCCGAGGCGTTCGTGTCGCCGCTGGGCGGGTCGGTGCGCCGGTAGAACCAGGTGTCCCAGCCGCCGCTCACCAGGTCCGAGGGGTAGGCGATGGTGTAGAGGCGGTCGCCGCTGTACGTCAGCTTGGTGACGGCGGCGGTGTTGGGGCGGGTGACCTGGGTCAACCGGGGCACGGTGTGCGCGGAGTCGGTGCCGCCGTAGGCATAGGCGGTGCAGCGCGGGGTCGGCTCGGCGTCGCAGACCTTGGTGAGCTGGTTGCCGGTGTAGGTGTAGTTCCAGGTGTTCCAGCGTTCACCGGAGGCCAGGCCCGCCGACACCGCGGTGACGTGGGAGCCGGTCCAGGTCAGGAAGATCGACCGCTGGGAGGGGTACTCGTCGATCTCGGTGATGTGGCCGCCGCTGACACCGAAGTACAACTGGCTGCCGTTGGGCGCGTAGAACCGTTTCACCGGCTGGTGGCCGCCGGTGGGCGAGAACTCGGCCGACGAGCCGTCCTTGAACCGCAGCCAGATCACGCCCGTGTCGTGCTCCACCTCGTACTTCACCGAGTCGCCCTCGCCGTACGAGGGTGCCCAACTGCCGTCGTCGTTCTTGCCGAACTGGATCTGCTTGCCGTCCTTGAAGGTGGTCCGCACCCAGCCCTCGGCGGTGGGGTCGATCGCCATGTCCAGGATCGAGGACCAGCCGGTGCCGAACGCGCTGTTGGCCGTGTTGACGGAGTTGTAGACGCGCTCCACGGCCAGCGGCTGCGCCCCGGTCGGGACCGGCACGTCGAGGTCTGTCTCGTCCCGGGTGTAGTTGCCCGCGAAGAGGTTCACCCCGGCCGGGTCGAGCGTCGACGGGTCCACCCCGTAGTGGGCGCCGTTGGAGGCGGCCGGGGAGACCACGGGGGTGAAGGGGCTCATCGTCGACCAGGGGCTGGTGACGGAGTCCTTGACCCGGGCCCGCCAGAAATAGGTGGTGTTCCACCTCAGTGCCCCGTACGGCACCGTCCAGAGGGAGGCAGCGTCGAAGCTGTCGCCCATGGTGACGCTCTGCCAGCCCGAGTCGTGGCAGTTCTTGGTGGCCGCCTGGTCCTCGCACACCGTGAACTCGCTCTGCACCGGCTGGGTCTTGTCCGCCGAGAGTCCGATCTCCAGCTGCGGGGTGAGCGTGGCGACGGTCGCGTCCCACCGCGGGTAGACCAGGTGGCCGCTCGGCGCGGAGTGGGGGATGGTGAACGACAGGGTGGGGCTCACCGGGACGCTGTGTGTGGAGAACCACGCGTCGGAGCCGGACGCGCTGTTGAGTTCGGCGTCCCAGACGAGCTTGAACGAGCCCGCCGGCAGCGGCTCCACATACGACAGGACCCGGATCGACTGGCCCCGGGTCACGGCCTTGGTGATCAGGACGCCGTAACCGCCGCAGTTGTAGGCGGTGTTGTTCGACCGGTACAGGTGGTAGCCGAGGGTGACGGCGTTGGCCGCCCAGTCCTTGGTCGAGGTGTTCTTGACGGTGACCCACATCGCCCCGTCGACATCGTGCGCGGGCTGCACCGCGAAGGGTGTCTCGGCGGTGTAGGTGGCGCCGTAGGGGGTGGGGGCCGACGGTGTGTCGGTCGGGGTGATGCACGCGTCCGTCGCCGCGGTGCTGAGGGTGGCGCGGCGCATCGTCGAGCCCGGGGTGCTCCGCCGGTCCTTAGGGGGCCGCTTGGGCAGCAGGTGGGCCGCGCGCAGTGCCGCGGCCTGCTGCCGGGCCCTGCGGTCGGCCGGGGCCGCCGGGATGAGCGCCGGTGCGTGCCGGGTCTTCTGGGCCCCTACGGCGGCGTCGACGCGTGCGACCTTCTTGTGCCAGGCGTCTCCCGGTCTGCCCCGGCTCTGTGACGGCCGGTTCGGGTCGGGTTTGGCGGGCGCGGAGACGCTGCCCGCCGGCAGCGGCTTGGAACGCACCGGTGACGCACCGGCGTGCTCCACGGTCGGGCCGAGCAGGCCGGTGAGCAGCGCGAGCGCCAGGACGAAGACGAGCCGAACCCGCACGGCAAGGCGCACGATTCCCCCAGGTGGTGTGGACCTCGGGAGAGCAGATCATTCGTGTCCATGCCAAATCGGCCATGGTGAATGAACAGATGATGCACAGGTTGCCAACAGGCTGTGTGCGGCCTGTACGCGCATTCCCCGGATCAGGGGTTTCCAGGGCGGCCCTTCAGCGGGTTTCAGGGGTGGCCCTTCAGCGCGTCCACGCAGAGGCCGATGATCGGCACGCACAGACCCGGCCGACTCGGCGCCGGGGCAGGGGAGTTGGCGGTCCGGCTCGGTGCGGGGGTCGGGGTGGATGCGGACGTCGGAGCCGAGGTCGGGCGGGTGGCCGGTGCCTGCGGTGTGTCGGCCGCCGGCGTCTCGGGGATGGTTGTCGGGATCGCGTCCCCGGATGTCTGCGCCGCCGTCGCGTACGGGGTCGGTACGACGCCGGAGGTCCTGGTCGCGGTCGGGGTCGGGCGCGCGCCGCCCATCACCGAGGTCGCGGTGGGGATCGCGGTGGGGAGCCCGGAGGGGAACGCCGTCGGGTCGGCGTTGATCGTGGCGGCGGCGTTGGCCGGGTGTCCGGCGGTCTGCTCCGCGTCCGCGCCCGGGCTCGGCTCCGCCTCCGCCGTGCCCACGCCGCCGACCCCGGACTCGGGTGTCAGTCGTACGAGGCTCAGCACCCCGGCGGCGACCGCGAGGCCGCCGAAGGCGAGGAGGACCTTGCGGGGCCTGGGGCGTCGGTGGCGGCCCCGGGGGAGGACGGGTGGCGCTACGTCCGCGGTGGCCTCGGCCGGCTCCGCCTTCGTGGTCGTCGTCACGAACCCTCCCCTGTCGTGTGGCGGACGCACGTTATGCGCTTCTCCGGGCGGTGCGGCGGGAGTTGGGCGCCATGTCACCCGAACGGGGAAGGCCCGTGCGATGATCGGGGCGAGTTCAGTTAACCCACGTTAACCAGGAGGGCGTCATGAGCGAGGAACGGTTCGGGGAGTTCGTGCTGGTGCGGCGGCAGGGGCATGTCGCCGAGCTCGTCCTGGACCGGCCCAAGGCCATGAACGCCGTCTCCACCGCGATGGCGGGCTCCATCGCCGCGGCCTGTACGGCCCTGGCGGCGGACCGGGACGTTCGCGTGACCGTGGTGACCTCCTCGCACGAGCGGGCCTTCTGTGTCGGCGCGGACCTCAAGGAGCGCAACTCGCTCACGGATGCGGAGCTGGTACGGCAGCGGCCGGTCGCCCGGGGTGCGTACACCGGTGTCCTGGAACTCCCGATGCCCACGATCGCCGCCGTGCACGGGTTCGCGCTGGGCGGTGGCTTCGAACTCGCCCTGTCCTGCGACCTGATCGTGGCCGACGGTACGGCTGTGGTGGGGCTGCCGGAGGTGTCGGTGGGCGTGATTCCGGGGGGCGGGGGGACGCAGTTGCTGCCCCGGCGGGTGGGAGCGGCTCGGGCGGCCGAACTCATCTTCACCGCACGGCGGTTGGAGGCGGCCGAGGCGGCGGAACTGGGGCTCGTGGACGTCCTGGTGGAGGCGGGTCGGGACCGCGCGGAGGCTCTTGCTCTGGGCGCGCGCATCGCCGCGAACTCGCCGGTCGGGCTGCGGGCGGCCAAGCGCGCGCTGCGGCTCGGGCACGGGCTGGATCTGCGGGCCGGACTTGAGATCGAGGACGCGGCGTGGCGGTCGGTGGCGTTCTCGGGGGACCGGGCGGAGGGCGTGGCGGCATTCAACGAGAAGCGGAAGCCGGAGTGGCCGGGGGAGTAGGGCCCCACCTGTCAACGGGCCCGGCGTCAACCCCTAGGGGCGCGGGGCTGTGTCGATTTGCGGCTCCGCCGCGTGGGCGCGACCAGCCCCCACCGGCCCCGCACTCAGCAGACAACCCAAGCCCGCCGACACCTGTTCGCCGCATCAATGTCCCGCTATGTCCTAAACATCCCTAGCCTGGAGTGATGGGTGAGGACAGGCGGCTGGCCGCCGTGGTGGAGCTGGCGCAGGGGATGGCGGCGGCGCACACCCCGCGCGAGTCCTGGCGGGCGGCGGCGACCGGGGCGTGCCGGGCGCTGGCGGGGAGTTTCGCCGCGTTGTCGGTGTGGGAGCGGGAACTGGGGCGGCTGCGGGTTCTCGTGAACGTGGGGGAGCGGGCGGCGGGCGAGGAGGAGTTCCCGGACTCCGAGACGTATCCGGTGCACCAGTTCCCCGAGATCACCGAGTTCCTGCACGAGCGGTGGGCCGGGGGCGGCGAGCCCAACGCCTGGGTCGAGACCGCCGAGGGGCCGGCCGCGGGCAGCCCCGGCTACTGCCATCAGCGGGTGGCGGCGCTACGGCGTCGTAGGCGTGGGTGTTGTGTGGTCGCCCCGATCGTGCTGCACGGGCGGGCCTGGGGTGAGCTGTATGTGGCGCGGCCGGTCGGGGCGCCGGTTTTTGGGCGGGATGACGCGGACTTCGCCACCGTGCTGGCCTCCGTGGTCGCGGCCGGGCTCGCGCAGACCGAGCGGCTGGAGGAGGCTCGGCGGCTGGCGTTCACGGACGCGCTGACCGGGCTCGCCAATCGGCGGGCCGTGGACGTACGGCTCGACGAGGCGGTCGAGCGGCATCGGCGGGACGGGGTCGTGGTCAGCCTGGTGGTGTGCGACCTCAATGGGCTCAAGCGCGTCAATGACACCCGGGGGCATGCGGTCGGGGACCGGCTGCTCGAACGGTTTGGGTCGGTGCTGTCGTTGTGCGGGGCGATGCTGCCGGGCGCGCTGGCCGCGCGGCTCGGTGGGGACGAGTTCTGTCTGCTCGCGGTCGGGCCGCCCGCCGATGAAGTGGTCGACGCGGCGACTGAACTGTGCCGCCGCGCCGCCGAGTTGGAGCTGGGCGAGGGTGTTGCGTGCGGGGTTGCGTCCACCGAGGATCCGATCGGGGCGGTACGGTCCGGGCGCCGGCTGTTCCGGCTGGCGGACGCCGCCCAGTACCGTGCGAAGGCGCTGCGCGCGGATCGGCCGGTCGTTGCCGGGCGCGATGGTCCGGACGATCCGGTGGTGCGGCTTGCCGACTCGCCTACGCCGGAGATGCCTGCCGAGCGGCGGCGGTTTCGGGGGCGGCGGGCGTGAGGGGTGGACCGCCTGCGGTTTGGTGTGGGTCGGTGCCGCGCCGGGGGGTGTCCGTCCTCGGAACGGCGCGGAATCGGTCTTTCAAGAGTGTCAGCGCGTTGACGCGCCAACCGCTGCGGGCGGACACCCCCCGACACGTCACCTTCGCGCCGTACGCGGCTGTCGGCCCGCTCTGCCCAGTGACCTATCTGTAAGGGTCTAAGTGGGTACCCGGTAGTGACACTGTCGCATTCAATGCGTACGCTCCTGAATATGGATATGCACACTGTGGTGGTGGGGACGTCGGGGGTCACCGCGTCCGACGTTCTTGCCGTGGCGCGCGGGGGCGCCCGGATCGAGCTTTCGGGTGAGGCCGTCTCGGCGCTCGCCGCGGCGCGGGAGATCGTGGACGCGCTGGCCGCCAAGCCGGAGCCCGTGTACGGCGTCAGCACCGGGTTCGGGGCGTTGGCGTCGCGGCACATCAGCCCGGAGCTGCGGGCTCAGTTGCAGCGCAACATCGTTCGCTCGCACGCGGCCGGGATGGGGCCTCGGGTGGAGCGGGAGGTTGTGCGGGCTTTGATGTTCCTGCGGCTCAAGACCGTGTGCTCGGGGCATACCGGTGTGCGGCCCGAGGTCGCGCAGACCATGGCCGATGTGCTCAACGCCGGGATCACGCCCGTTGTTCATGAGTACGGTTCTCTTGGGTGTTCCGGTGACCTCGCTCCGCTCTCCCACTGTGCGCTCACGCTCATGGGGGAGGGTGATGCGGAGGGGGCGGACGGTGTTGTGCGGCCCGCCGGTGAGTTGTTGGCCGAGGCCGGGATCGTGCCTGTCGAGTTGCGGGAGAAGGAGGGGCTCGCCCTTCTCAACGGCACTGATGGCATGCTCGGGATGCTGGTCATGGCGCTCGCCGATCTCGACATGCTTTACAAGTCGGCCGATGTCACCGCGGCGTTGAGTTTGGAAGCTCTGCTCGGTACCGACAAAGTGCTCGCGCCCGAGTTGCACGCCATTCGCCCGCACCTGGGGCAGGGTGCCAGCGCCGCCAACATGCTTGCCGTGCTTGCCGGTTCGGAGCTCACCGGGCATCACCAGGACGGTGCGCCGAGGGTTCAGGACGCGTACTCGGTGCGGTGTGCTCCGCAGGTCGCTGGGGCCGGGCGGGACACCATCGCGTATGCCCGGCTCGTCGCGGAACGGGAGTTGGCGTCGGCCGTCGACAATCCCGTTGTGCTGCCCGACGGTCGGGTCGAGTCCAACGGCAACTTCCATGGTGCGCCCGTGGCTTACGTTCTTGACTTTCTTGCCATCGCCGCCGCCGATCTCGGTTCTATCGCCGAACGACGTACCGACCGGCTGCTCGACAAGAACCGGTCGCACGGGCTGCCGCCGTTCCTCGCGGACGACGCCGGTGTCGACTCCGGGCTGATGATCGCCCAGTACACGCAGGCCGCGCTCGTGAGTGAGATGAAGCGGCTGGCCGTACCGGCTTCCGTTGATTCGATTCCGTCCTCCGCGATGCAGGAGGACCATGTCTCCATGGGGTGGTCGGCCGCGCGCAAGCTGCGTACCGCCGTGGACAATCTGACCCGGATCATCGCCGTCGAGCTGTACGCGGCCACGCGTGCCGTGGAGTTGCGTGAGGGGCTGGCGCCGGCTCCCGCGACCCGTGCGGTCATCGATGCCGTACGGGCGGCGGGAGTTGAGGGGCCGGGGCCGGACCGGTTCCTGTCGCCCGACCTCGCCGCGGCGGACGCGTTCGTGCGTGGTGGGCATGTCGTCGAGGCCGTGGAGAAGGTCACCGGGCCGCTGCTGTAGGGGAGTTGGGGCCCGCGCGTGGCAACAGCCGGGCCCCGTACGTCACTTCAGCTTGGCGGATTGCGCGGTGATCACCGCGGCCGGGATGGCGTAGGTCTTCTGCGACATCAGGGCGCCGAGGTTGACCGTGTAGTACGTGACGAGGGTGCTGCCGTGCCTCACCACCTCGGTGTGCACGGTGCCCGTCTCGCCGCCGGTGTCCTCCATCACGGCGGTCGCGCCGAACGCCACCGACTCGTCACCGGTGTCCGAGGCCTTCTCGGCCGCGACGCCGGTGTACTTGGTGCCGTCGGAGCCGGGGAGGAGGGTGAAGCCGCCCGCGCAGGTCTTGACCGCGTCGGCGATGGTCTTGAACGTCTTCTCCGCGCCGTCGCCGTCGTACGAGGACAGCCCGACGACGGTGGTCGTGCGGTCCAGTGCGGAACCGAACGCGTCCTCGAACTCCTTCTCGCTCATGTCCTCAACGGACTTGGAGGGGGTGGCGGAGGTCTTCTTCGCCTCGGTGACCAGCTTGTTCGTGGCCGTGGCCGCGTCGCCCGGCGCCTGCCCGGCCATGGCCCAGGCCAGTGGGCGGCACTGCGCCTTGTCGACGGTGACGGCGCTCTTGGTCGCGGGGAAGGTCTTGTCGACCGATCCGACCTCGTAGCCGGCGACGTCGCCCGTCGCGATGGCCAGCTTCTTCAACTCGGCGGCGGTGAGCGCCTTCGAGGAGTTCTTCGTGGTGCCTTCGGTGTCGCTCTTGGCGTCGGTGCTCTTCGCGGTGTCCGAACCGCCGTCGGAGCAGCCGGTGATGAGGGCCAGCGACAGCGCGCCCACCGCGACGGTGACGCACAGCCGTATGCCCGATGATCTCTTCATGAGCGGACTATGAAGCTTGAGTCAAGTAACCGTCAAGCAAGTTAAAACCCGAGGCGCTCCCGTCGCACCGAATACGCCACGAATCCGGCGCCGAGACCGAGGAACACCGTGCCGCCGACGATGTACGGCGTGGTGTCCGGGCTTCCGGTGTCGGCGAGGTGGGTGTCGTCCGAGAAGGTGGTGACGGCTGTCGAGGTCACCCTTGCCTGCTGGGTGACCTGGGAGGTTGGCGTCGCCGAAGTCTCCACTCTCACCTGGTCGGTCACCGTCGCGTTGGCGGAGGGGACGAACCACAGGGCGCCCAGCAGGGTGCCCGCGGCGGTGGCGGTCAGCATCGTTCGGCGAGCGGTTGACACGGAATATCGATCCCCTTGTGGCGCTGGCGAATTGGCCGTGTGGAGCGATGCTAATGAACTCTGCGGGTCGTGGGAAAGTCACGGTGGCTGTGGGCCGTACGCTCCCGGCATGAGCACTCCAGAGACATCACGTTTTGTACGCCTTCGTGTCGAACTCGTTCTTGAAGTCGAGAACGAGGACGCCGTGACCAAGGCCGCGCTGGCCAAGATCGCCGACGATCCGGAACTGCCCGGTGACGAACGGGTGCACGCCGAGAGCGCTGTGACGGAAGACACCGCCGAGGCCCTCGCCTATCTCGTGGACCCGTTCGACCTGGTCGGCGAGATGCCGGGGGTCGAACTGGCCCAGGCCTCATGGAGCAGTGAGGAGATCGACTACGACCCGGATTCGCCGGATTGGGACCTCGACGAGGATGATGTCGACGGCGATGAGGAAGCAGACGGGACGGCAGTGGTCGGCTGAGCCGTGCACGGGACCGAGTGACCCCGGGCGGCAACCGCTGTCCGGGGTTTCGTCGTCTCAACGGTTCCGGGCGTCACAGTGGACGTGGTGTGCCCCACAGATTGTGGGTAGGCGGAACGGGATGCACCAGTCGTAGCGTTGGTTTCTTAAGAAGTGCTTGAAGAACTGTTTAACGGGGCGCTCGGGTTTTCGGCGATTGGCAACGATGGAGAAGCGTGTGATGACGGACAGTAAGCGGCGCAAGGGTCTTGTGGCCGCGTCCGCACTGCTCGGCGGTGTGCTCGTGCTCACGGCGTGTTCCGGCAGCGACGACAAGTCGTCCGGCAGCGATTCGAGCCAGAGCTCACAGTCGAAGGCCGACGAGGCGGCGGCGAAGAAGTCGTCCGAGGCCCAGATCAAGATCACACCGGCGGACGGTTCGGACAACGCCTCCATCAACAACTCGGCCGCGGTCACCGTCAGCAAGGGCACGCTCACGGCCGTGACGATGACGACCGCGGACGGTACGGCCGTCGCGGGCACCATCTCCGCGGACAAGTCGAGTTGGAAGCCCACCGCCCAGCTGGAGCGGTCCACGACCTACAAGGTCGCGGCGACCGCCAAGGACTCCGCGGGTCTGGCGGCCCACGAGAACGCCTCCTTCACCACGGTCTCCCCGGCCAACAGCTTCATAGGGAACTTCACTCCCGAGGACGGCTCCACGGTCGGCGTCGGCATGCCGGTCTCGATCAACTTCAACAAGGCGATCACCAACAAGGCCGCCGTCCAGAAGGGCGTCACCGTCACGTCCAGCAGCGGCCAGGAGGTCGTCTGCCACTGGTTCAACACCCAGCGGATGGACTGCCGCCCCGAGGACTACTGGAAGGAGAACTCCACCGTCACGCTGAAGCTCGCGCTCGACGGCGTCGAGGGCGCCTCCGGGGTCTACGGCGTGCAGCAGAAGACGGTCACCTTCAAGATCGGCCGCAACCAGGTCTCGTACGTGGACGCGAAGTCGAAGCAGATGAAGGTCGAGCAGGACGGCAAGGTCGTCAAGACCATCCCGATCTCGGCCGGTTCGCCCGAACACACCACGTACAACGGGCAGATGGTGATGTCCGAGAAGTTCACGCAGACCCGGATGAACGGCGCGACGGTCGGTTTCACGGATGACGACGGCAAGGGCGAGTACGACATCAAGGACGTCCCCCACGCCATCCGCCTCACCAGCTCCGGCACGTTCATCCACGGCAACTACTGGGGCTCGCCGTCGGTCTTCGGCAGCGTCAACACCAGCCACGGCTGCGTGGGTCTCCAGGACGTGAAGGGCGCGGGCGACAAGAACATGCCGGCGGCCTGGTTCTACAACAACTCGATCGTCGGTGACGTGGTCGTCATCTCCAACACCGGCGACAAGACGGTGGCCCCCGACAACGGCCTCAACGGCTGGAACATGGACTGGGCCCAGTGGAAGGCGGGTTCGGCGGTCTGAGCCGCCAACTCCGTTCTGCTTGAAGGCGGTTGCCCCCTTGGCTGGGGGTGACCGCCTTTTCTGCTGCCCTGCTCAAGTGGTCGGCGGCATATATGAGTTGACGGTAATATCCGTCATATGGCGCGCCCTCGGGTGCGCCTCTCTTGTTCCGGGTCCCGTCCCCTCGGGGCCCGGCCCGAAGTGAGGCGGCTCCGCGTACGAAAAAAGGCCGCCTCCGAAGGCCAATGCAGTTGCCTTAACCACCATTCCGCTGAGGTCGAAGAGTGAGAAGTCGCCTCAACCGGCCCGCGCACGGTGCTGGCGGCCGCTACGGCGATGATGGAGCGGGTAGTGCCGGACAACTTGCAGTCCAGCGGCTGGTACCTGCCGCTCCGGTACAGCCTCAGGACATTCTCGACGCTGTAGGGGGGACCATGAACCGAAGGCTCGGCAGCCTTGTGGGGGCACTGATTCTGGCCGCTGTTTCGACCACGACAGGGTGCTTCGCCAGATACTCACCTTGCCCGGGGGAGGGCCAACAGCCGGACGGACTGGCCAATCGGGATCTGGTCGGCACCTATCGAGATGCAGCAGGCCGTTCCGTGTCCCTCAAGGGTGATGGAACGTTCACGACGACGGGGTGGCCGACGGATCTTGAGGGTGCAGAGGGCCCACCAGAGCTGAGAGACGGCAACGGGACGTGGGAACTGACCAGCACTGACAGCGACGATTACCCCATCTCGCTGACGTTCCACAGGATTAGTGACTACTGGAACAGTTCGGAGGAGGGTGGCTACTACGGCACAGGGCTGTATGTCGACGGAAGCCGGCAGGTCCCTCGCCTCTATGAGTACCGGGGTGACCCAGACGTCTGCGACCTCAACAGGTTCAAGCGCGGTAATTGAACTGAGGCGTCTACGGGAGTCAGTCAGGCCGAAGGCGGCGGTGGCAGGGCTTACGTTCCCTTGAGCGCCGGTCGTCCGGCACGGCGGGTGTCTTCGGCTTCGAGGTCGGGTTGTGGGCCCAGCGGCCGGGCTGCACCATGTTGCGTCTGGCACGGGTCCTGAGCACCGGCCATCGGTTCGGCTTCTTGATCGCACGCGGGCAGTTTCGGCCGCGGCGGACCGGAAGGAGACGGCTGCGTGCCTCCCGTCCGGCCTCCCTGTAGGAGCGGGTGAGCCTGGCGGTGGTCGCTCCGAGCTGGGACGGGATGCTGCGGTGGATGATGCGGACGCACTTCAAGTAGGAGACACGGTCGGTGTCCACTGCCGGACGGATGGGCGAGCGCCGCCGCGTGGGCGAACTGGCGGATCGCATGGTGGACTGCGAGGTGGGCCCACAGTTCCTGCCGGACGCCCTCCGGCGTGCGCGACCTGATCGGCCCGCCGGGGCCGAGATGGTTCTTGATCTCGTCGAAGGCGAACTCGATCTCCCAGCGTTCCCGGTAGAGCGCGACCAACTCGTCGGCCGGGTACTGCTCGGGGTCTGGCAGTGTCGTGCCCAGGTAGGCGACCTTGTCGTCCTTCGCGAAGGTGATGACACGGTAGATCACGTGCTGGGGCAGTGTCCGGCCTCCCCGGGTGGCTCGGAGCCGGACCTCCTTGCCTGGTCGCGCCATTGACAGATACGAGCCATCCGGAAGTTCTTCCTGGACGGTGCCGAGGTGGTTGGACTGGAGCCTGACCAGCAGATAGGCAAGGCTGCGTTCGCCGTCGCGGTAGCCGCCGAGGCGGTCATCGAGAACTCCGTGGGTTCCGATCTCGGCAAGGACCACCGCCCTGACCTGGGGGAACCCAAAGGGGACGCCACCGGTGGTGGAGGGACCGTCGAACGTGTCGCCGTTGCTCGATGAGTCCGGAAGGTCGAACTGGGTGCCGTCCAGGGCGAGGGCCCGGCTACCCGGGATGCTGCTGGTCAGTACGCGGAGCACCTCCTCGTACGACTCCCGGGCCAAAAGGCAGAGGGCCAGGACGAAGTAAACGACCAGCCGTGCCGACAGGAGGCGACGGCGCCGCTCTGCTCGATCGTGCTTGGCTGTCGCCGCGTCGACCAGCTCGGTGGTGAACACCTTCGTCAGGATCCCGATCCGCACGCGCTGGCCCGCGCCCCACCCCGTCACACACGGGGCAACGATCTTCGCATCCCAAAGGCAACTGCATTGGCCTCCGAAGGCTCCTGAGTGAGCCTGAGCCCCTGTCGCGGATACCCGCCGTGGCGGGGGCTCGTTCCTCTTCACCGGCTACGGCGCCTGCGGCAAGCCTCTGGCTGTCACCCGGTGGGATCCGCGTTCCAGGCCGCGGGCAGGTCGCTGTCGCAGAAGACGCAGACGAAGTAGTCCTCGCGCACGATGTTGTGTTCCTGGCACTCGGGGCACCGCCGGAAGACCACCTCGTGGGTGAAGCCGGAGGGCCGCGCGAGTTCCACGTCGTCCAGGGCGCGGGCCACCGCCGGCCAGGAGCTGATGTCCGGGCAGTACCCGGTGGACTGGTTGCTGACCTCGCTCACGGCCCACCGGCCCGCCGCGCGCGTGAAGCTGATCTCGCCGGCGCTCAGAACCGTCTCTCCGCCGGCACACGCCACATGCTCGCTTCGTCGCGGCGCCGGCAGCCTTCAGTTCGGCCGGTCCGACGTACCTGTAACCCCGCCGTTGCGCACTCACGTCAGCGAACCTGGGGCCTCCCGCTGAGTGTGACGGTTTTGGGTGGTGGTGTCACACTTTTTGGAGGGTGGTGATGAAGGGGGTCCAGGCGGAGGCGGTGAGGATGAGGGCGGGGCCGTCGGGGGCGGTCTTGGAGTCGCGGACGGGGACGAGGCCGGGGAGGTTGGCGGCGACCTCGACGCAGTTGCCGCCGCTCTCGTTGCTGTAGCTGCTCTTGAACCAGAGAGCGTCACTCAAGTCGATCCGGGTGCTTGCCATTTCGGTAATCCTCCGCCGCTGCCTTGATCATGGCGAGGGACGTGCCTGGTGACAGCGCGACGGCCCTGAGCCGATCGTATGCCTTGCGGTACTGATCCACGAGGGCCGGATCATCAATGGTGTCGCCGCAGTAGGACGCCTCGGTGTACACCAGTGGCGGGGCATCCGGAAACGTCATGCTCAAGGTGGAGGCGGCCATCAGGGGGTACGCCCTCTGCTTCCGCGGAACAATCTGCGGAGTGATCCGGCGACGGTCCGCCAACTCCGCGATGCGATCCAGTTGCACTGTCATGTCCTGGGCTTCCAGGAGCGGTTCGGTGAGCAGTGACTCATGCAGGATGACCCAGTACTCCGGGGTGTGATGAGCCTTCTCGAAGAGGTTGGCGCGTGCCATCCGAGCGTTGACCTTCTCCTCCACGTCGGCGTCGAGTGACAGCGGGAGACCCGCCAGGATGACGGCCCGCGCGTAGGCCGGAGTCTGAAGGAGCCCAGGGAAGAGCATCGGGCACCATTCCTCGATGCTCGTGGCGTGCTTCTCTGCCTCCAGGACCTTCTCGAAGTACGCGGCGTGCCCCGTCCTCCGCGCCTTCCGCACATCCTCGCAATGCCGCTCGAAGAACCCGTCCGTCCCCAACACTCGATCCGCGTGCTGAGCCAGATCCAGCGGCATCCTCCGCTCCCCGCGCTCGATGTCGCTGAGGTAGGTCTTGCCGTAGAAGATGCCCTTCAAGAACGCATCCAACGACAGCCCCGCCTCTTCCCTCTTCCACCGCAACTCCTTGCCGTAGAAGGTCGGAACGCTCATCGAACCGTCGATGTCCTTGCCCCGTGCCACCACTTGCCCTCCTCCGCTGACCCGGTCGCGAACGCGAAACCTCTTTTACGGTAGCCAGCGGGACGCCAGTCTGTGAGGTGTTCGTCACAGAGCGCACAGGAGGCACCCGTTCATGTCCGACCCCTACGACACGACCCTCTGCGTCGAGGAACTCCGCGAGGCCCTCGGTCTGCACGGCATCACGCTCCCTTCCCTCGGCGTGGACATCCTGGCCGCCGGCCTCGTCGCGCTCGGGAACTGCAACATCGTGACGGCTCGTGAACTGGCCGCCGCCCTCCGCAAGGCGGCCGAACGGTGACCCTCGAACTCCGTCTGCTCGCAACTCCCAAGGCTGTACCGGAACTTCGCCACCGCCTCCGTCACCACGACTACGACATCCGCCTGTGCGCAACGGAGTTGGTGACGAACGTCATCGAGCATGTCGGGGAGGGAACTCCGGTGACGGTCCGCGTCCTCGGCACGGACGACGGCCACACGCGAGTCGAGGTCACCGACCCGGACGCCCGCGCACTCCCTGTCCTGCTCCACGCCACGGCGACGGACGAACACGGCCGGGGCATGGCCCTTCTCGACGCGCTGGCGCAGCGGTGGGGCGTGGAGCAGGGGGCGGACCACAAGACGGTGTGGTGCGAGCTGGGCGGCCTTGAGCGCCCTTAAAGACGTGTCGCTACGCGGATCAGGTCGGCGACCGCGCGGAGTCGGCTCCGCGACGGCCATGCGATCACCGTGGTCACGGGTGGCGCGTCGAGGACCGGCACGGCGGTGAGATCCCGGCGCAGGTCGGTAGCGGCGGATGCGGGCATGATCGCGGTGGTACGGCCGAGCGCGATCAGTTGGAAGAGCTGTGTCAGGTTCCGTACCTCTGCGCCCGGTCCCTCCGGGTAGCCGCCGCCAGGGCCGGGCCAGCGCGCCATCGGTAGTTCCGGCAATGCGGTGACCTCGGCCGTCCGGATCCGTGAGCGGCCGGCGAGTGAGTGAGAGGTGGGCAGGATCGCGACCTGTCCTTCGGTGCGCAGAATCTCGGTGTCGAGTCCGGCCGCCGAATCGAAGGGCAGATGCAGCAGCGCCACGTCGGCCTGCCCGTTCTGCAGCAGTGTCTGTTGCTGGTGCGCCTCGCAGAGCAGCAGATCGACGGTGGCCGCGCCGGGCTCCGCGCGGTAGGCGTCGAGCAGTTTGGCCAGGAACTCGTCGGCGGTGCCGGATTTGACGGCGAGGACGAGGCGGGGGCGCTTGTGCGCGGCCTGCTGGGTACGCCGCTCGGCCGCGGCCACCGCGCTGAGGATCGCACGGCCCTCGGACAGCAGTACGGCGCCCGCCTCGGTGAGCGTGACCTTGCGGCTGGTGCGCTCCAACAGGGTTGCCCCCAGCTGTCGTTCGAGCCGGGCGATCGCTCGGGACAGGGGCGGCTGGGCCATCTCCAGACGCTGGGCGGCCCTGCCGAAGTGCAGTTCCTCGGCGAGGGCGACGAAGTACCGCAACTCGCGTATCTCCATGCCTGCACAGTAGCCGCGGCGGACGGTCGATCCATGTCGCCCGGGTATTGATGCGCGACCGAGGTGGTGTTGGTGCACGGCCGAAGCGCGGCCATGCTCGTTGTCATGAGCGAGAAGACGATCGCGCTGGTCACCGGCGCGAACAAGGGAATCGGATACGAGATCGCGGCCACGCTGGGTGCGCTGGGCTGGAGTGTCGGCGTCGGCGCTCGGGACGAGCGGCGCGGGGCGGACGCCGTGGCGAAACTGCGCGCGGCGGGCGCCGACGCGTTCGGCGTGCCACTGGACGTGACCGACGACGACAGCGTGACCGCCGCGGCGCGGCTGATCGAGGAGCGGGCCGGACGCCTTGACGTCCTGGTCAACAACGCGGGAGTGGCGGGCGGTTGGCCGGAGGAGCCGACCACCATCGACCTGGAGACCGTGCGGCGGCTGGTGGAGACCAACGTCATCGGCGTCATCCGGGTCACCAACGCGATGCTGCCGCTGCTGCGCCGCTCGGCGCACCCGCGGATCGTCAACCAGTCCAGTCATGTCGGCTCGCTGGCCCTGCAGACCACGCCCGGTGTCGACCTCGGAGGGATCAGCGGGGCCTACGCGCCGACGAAGACCTTCCTCAACGCCGTCACTATCCAGTACGCCAAGGAACTGAGCGGAACCAACATCCTGATCAACAACGCCTGCCCCGGCTACGTGGCCACCGACCTCAACGGGTTCAGCGGTACGCAGACCCCTGAACAGGGCGCGGCGATCGCCGTCCGGCTGGCGGCTCTCCCCGACGACGGGCCCACTGGCCAGATGTTCGACGACAGCGGAGTCGTACCCTGGTGAAGTCCTGTTCAAAGGGCGCGAAACGGGCCACAACGCAACCCCATTGACAGCCTCGCACATGGCCATTCTTTGCCCACGGACAGCCTTCTCATCGTTCTCTTATGTCGGCCTTATGGCATCATCACGCGCTGTACCTAGCTTGCGGGCCATGTTCTTCACCTACTTGAGGCGCGAGTTGCGCCGCCGCAGAAAAGCGGCCCTCGTCGTCGCCTCCGGCCTCGCACTGGGCATTGCGCTGGTCATCGTGGTCAACTCCGTGTCCTCCGGCATGGGGAAGGCGCAGGACAAGGTCCTCCAGTCGCTGTACGGACTCGGCACGGACATGACCGTCACCAAGGCGGCCACGGCCAGCGCGAGCAGCTCGCAGCAGCCGCGGTTCCAGTTCGACGCCAACAACAACGACGACAGCAAGACGCAGAGCAGTGACCGCGTCATGGTCCAGGGCTTCACGACGCTGGCCTCCACCACCGTCACCAAGGTCGCGGGCCAGAAGGGTGTTTCCGACGCCGTCGGCGGGCTCAGCCTCAACGTCGTCAAGGTCGACGGCCAGTTCACCCGCGGCCAGTTCAAGCAGGACCAGGGCAGCGGCACCGGAGGCGGCGGCAACCGCGGCGGCGGCACCGGCGCGCCGCAGGGCTCGGTCACCGGTGGTGGCGCCAACTTCAACATCAACGCGTACACCGTCTACGGCACGGACGTCACCAAGCCCGCGCTCGGCCCGCTGACCTCCTCGAAGATCACCAGCGGCCGTACGTTCACCACAGCCGAGGCCAACTCCAAGGTCGTCGTCGCCGACTCGGCGTACGCCAAGGAGAAGAAGCTCAAGGTCGGTTCGACCGTCACGATCAAGAGCGTCAAGTACAAGGTCATCGGGATCGCCACCGCCACCAGCGGTGACGCGGCGGCCAACCTGTACATCCCGCTGACGCAGGCGCAGACCCTGAGCGGTGACAAGAACAAGGTCACCACGATCTACGTCAAGGCGACCGACTCCAAGCAGATCTCGGCCGTCAAGAAGACCATCACGAGCAATGTCTCGGGTACGACGGTCACCACCTCCGCCGACCTCGCCGACACCGTGTCCGGGTCGCTGTCCACCGCCTCCTCCCTCGCCACCAGCGTCGGCAAGTGGCTGTCGATCGCGGTCCTGATCGCCGCGTTCCTGGTCGCCGGTCTGCTCACCTCCTCGGCGGTCTCCCGCCGGGTGCGTGAGTTCGGCACGCTGAAGGCGCTCGGCTGGAAGTCGGGCCGGGTGACCCGGCAGGTGGTCGGCGAGGCCATCGTCAACGGTCTGGTCGGTGGTGTCCTCGGTATCGCGCTCGGCCTGGCGGGCGCGTATGTCGTGACCGCGATCAGTCCCACCCTGTCCGCCTCCCTCGGCAACTCGGCCGGTGGCGGCGCCCGTCCGGGCGGCGGCCCCGGCGGTGGCGGCGGCTTCGGCGGCGGCCGGCAGGCCGCGGCGAAGACGCTCGACGTCGCGCTCACCGCGCCCGTCAACGCCACCACCATCGTGCTCGCGGTCGGCCTCGCCGTAGCCGGCGGCCTGATCGCCGGCGCCTTCGGCGGCTGGCGAGCGTCCCGACTCCGCCCGGCAGACGCCCTGCGCAGAGTCGAGTAGCCGGTCCCTGGTCAGCGCCGGTCACTCCAGCGCGCCCCAAAGGGGCGCGGGGAACTGCGCGACCAGCCACGACGGCGCCGCAGTCGAACTACGGCGAAACGGGGCCCGTCCCACGACGGGCCCCAACCCCCTTTACTTCTCCAGGAGTTGGACCATGTACGAACTACGAGGCGTCACCAAGCTCTACTCACGAGGCAAGGAAACCGTCCACGCCCTGGACGGCATCGACCTCACCATCGGCGACGGCGACCGCCTGGTCATCCAGGGCCCGACCGGCGGCGGCAAGTCGACGCTGCTCCAGATGATCGGCGCCCTCGACAGGCCCACCGCAGGTGAAATCGTGCTGGACGGCGTCGACTTGGCGAAGCTGTCGGAGGCCAAGCTCACCAAGGTCCGCAGCGAGAACATCGGCTTCGTGTTCCAGTCCTTCAACCTGATCCCGACGCTCACCGCGCAGGAGAACGTCGAGACCGCCCTCGTACCGCTGGGCGTGAAGACGAAGGAGCGGCGTCAACGGGCCGCCGACGCGCTGGAGTCGGTCGGACTCGCCGAGCGCCTCGGCCACCTCCCCGGCGAGATGTCCGGAGGACAGCAGCAGCGCGTCGCCATCGCCCGCGCGCTCGTCAAGCAGCCCAAGGTGCTGCTCGCCGACGAACCGACCGGCAACCTCGACGAGTCGATGCGCGACGAGATCATGGACGTACTGGAGCGCATGTGGAAGGAGCACGGGCTGACCTTCATCATGGTCACCCACGACTCCGCCATCGCGAAGAAGGCGCCGCGTCTCGCCACCATCCGCAAGGGCAAAATCACGGTGAAGGAGAACGCGGCGTCCAAGTAACCCGGCGACTGGGTAACGGAGTTCACGCGGGTTCGTAACATTCCACGGCTGTGCTTTCTCACCCTCCTCTCATCTCTTGAGCGGCTGATCACCCCTCGGCATACTGCGTGTTCCGGGGGGTGTCCGCGCAGGTGTGCGAACTCTCCCCGGGTCGGGCGAATGGGGAAATTCGCCCGCTACCTGAGCTCCAGGGGGAGTTTTGCGCAGACAAGTGAAGAGAGCGTGCGCGGCCGGTGTCGCCACGGCCGCCGCCGTCGCCCTCGCCGCAGGCATGACCAGCCCGGCGTCGGCGAAGCCCGAACAGGGCGAACGGAGCGCGACCGGCTCCGCGTTGCCCACCGCCGGTGCCGCGCGGGACCGGCTGGCCGGCGAACACCACCTCACCCTGATCACCGGCGACCGCGTCACCGTCGACGCCAAGGGCCGGGTCGTGGGCCTCCAGCCGGCAAAGGGCCGTCAGCACATACCGGTTCAGGTGCGGAGGATCGCCGGGCACACGCTCGTCATCCCCGCCGACGCGGGCCGCCTGGTCGCGACCGGCAAGCTCGATCAGCGGCTCTTCGACATCACCGAACTCGACAAGTCCGCCGAACGCGCCTCCCAGAAGGCGGGGTTGAAGGTCATCGTCGGCTACCGGGGCGCCGCCACCGCCACCAAGGCCGACGTCCGCGACGCGGGCACCCTGCGCCGGTCCCTGACGACCCTGAACGCCGACGCCGTCCAGACCCCGCAGCGGGACGCCCACGAGCTGTGGGACGCCGTCACCAACGGCGACAAGGCCGCCTCCGGCATCGCGCACATCTGGCTCGACAGCGTCCGCAGGGCCGCCGTCGACACATCGGTGGCGCAGATCGGCGCCCCCAAGGCGTGGGCGGCCGGCTACACCGGCAAGGGCGTCAAGATCGCCGTACTGGACACCGGAGTCGACGCCGATCACCCGGACCTGAAGAACCAGGTCATCGAGGCCAAGAACTTCTCCACCGCCGCCGACACCAAGGACCGCGTCGGGCACGGCACGCATGTCGCGTCCATCGCGGCGGGCACCGGCGCGCTGTCGCACGGCAAGTACAAGGGCGTCGCACCCGGCGCGAAGATCCTCAGCGGCAAGGTCCTCGACGACAACGGCACCGGCGACGACTCCGGCATCCTCGCCGGCATGGAGTGGGCGGCCCAACAGGGCGCCGACATCGTCAACTTGAGCCTCGGCGGTCAGGACACCCCGGGGATCGACCCGTTGGAGGCGGAGGTCAACAGGCTCTCCGCCGAGAAGGGCATCCTCTTCGCCATCGCGGCGGGCAACGACGGCCCGGAGTCGATCGGTTCGCCCGGCAGCGCGGACGCGGCCATCACGGTCGGCGCGGTCGACCGCAACGACAAGCTCGCCGACTTCTCCTCCACCGGCCCGCGCCTCGGCGACGGCGCCATCAAGCCGGACGTCACCGCGCCCGGCGTCGACATCACGGCGGCCGCCGCCCCCGGCAGCCTCATCGACCAGGAGGTCGGCGAGAACCCGCCCGGCTACCTGACCATCTCGGGTACGTCGATGGCGACCCCGCATGTCGCGGGCGCCGCCGCCCTCCTCAAGCAGGAGCACCCCACCTGGGGCTACGCCGAGCTGAAGGGCGCGCTGACCGGGTCGGCGAAGGGCGGCAACTACACGCCGTTCCAACAGGGTTCGGGCCGTATCGCCGTCGACAAGGCGATCAAGCAGACCGTGATCGCCGACCCGGTCTCGGAGAGTTTCGGCATCCAGCAGTGGCCGCACACCGACGACACCCCGGTCACCAAGCAGCTCACCTACCGCAACCTCGGCACCAAGGACGTCACCCTCGCCCTCACGGTGGCGGCCACCGACCCCAAGGGTCGCACGGCCCCCACGGGCTTCTACAAGCTGGGCGCCACCAAGGTGACCGTCCCGGCGGGCGGCAGCGCCTCGGTCGGCCTGACCGTCAACACCAAGCTCGGCGGGGCGCTCGACGGTGCCTACTCCGCGTATGTGACGGCGACGGGCGGCGGGCAGAGCGTCCGTACGGCCGCGGCCGTGGTGCGCGAAGTGCAGTCGTACGACCTCACGTTGAAGTTCATCGGCCGTGACGGCGCCCCGGCCCCGTACTACGACGCCACGGTGGTGGGCATCTCCGGCCTGGGCAGCGGCGGCTACTTCACTCCCTACGACGCCTCGGGCACCGTCAAGGTCCGTGTCCCCAAGGGGGGTTACGTCCTCAACACCTCGACCTACGTGGACCCGGACGACCTCACCAAGGGCGTCGACTGGATCGCCCAGCCCAAGCTGGACATCTCCAAGAACACCTCGGTGACCGTCGACGCCCGCACGGCCAAGCCCGTCGACATCACGGTCCCGGACGCCGGCGCCACGTCGGTCTTCGCGGCACCGATGTTCGCGGTCACGACGCCGGACGGAGACGGTGCCGGCTTCGCCAGCTTCCTGCCGACGTACGACAACTTCCGCACCGCGCACCTCGGTCCGCAGATCACCGACGGTTCGCTGACCGAGCAGTGGGACGCGCACTTCGCCAAGGGCACCGGCGAGCAGTACGACACCACGACCGTCGCCAAGGTCAAGCAGCTCGCCACCGGCTACACCAAGCACTACAAGGCGAGTGAACTCGCCACGGTGAAAACCCACTTGGGTGCCCCGGCGAGCGGCAAGACCGGCGAGGTGTCGGCCTTCGGCGTCCTGCCCGACGGCATCGGCAGCACCTCCGCCGCCCTCTCGCAGAAGCTGCCCGGCACCCGCACCCTGCACGTCTCCACCATCAACGGAGTGCAGTGGGAGCTGGACTTCGAGCAGGACGGCGCGCCCCACGCGAACGGCGACCCGAACCCGGAGGCCTTCTACTCACTGAACGACCTCCAGACCTTCAAGGCCGGTCAGACCTATTCGCGGACCTTCAACACCGCGGTCTTCGGCCCCCATCTCACCGCCGACTACGGCGTGTTCCGCAGCGGCAACGAGATCGCCGGGCTGCTGCCGCTGTTCGCCGACTCCCAGGGAAACCCGGGCTCGTCGACGTTCACCTCGGTCAACACCACCCTGTACCGCAACGGCACCAAGGTCGGCTCCAACAAGGACCCGCTGTTCGGCGAGGCCACGTTCAAGGTCCCGGCCGCCAACGCCTCCTACAGACTGACCACTTCGGTCATCCGCAGCGTCAAGGTCGCCGCCGCCTCCACCCGGATCGACGCGAGCTGGACGTTCTCCTCGAAGAAGCCGTCCGGTTCCTCCTTCGCCCAACTCCCGGTCTCCACGGCCCGGTTCCACGCGGTCACCGGCCCGGACAGCCGCGTCCAGGCCGGAAAGAAGGTGACCTTCCCGGTCACCGTCGAGGGCGCGGCGGCCGGCCGCAACCTCAAGTCGCTCGGCGTGTGGGTGTCGTACGACTACGGCCAGACCTGGAAGAAGCTGACCGTGGTCAACGGAAAGATCACCGTCACCAACCCGGCCAAGGGCAAGGCCATCTCCTTCCACGCCAAGATCGCCGACAAGCAGGGCAACAAGTCGACGGTCTCGATCTACAACGCCTACTACGCCAAGTAGGAGGGGACTCAGCTGAGTTGAAGCGGGGGCGGCCCGCCGGAAGCACACCTTCCGGCGGGCCGCCCGTGTTTCCCTGGGATCATGACCGCCGCCGTCACCGCCATGATCACCGCCGTCGTCGGTGTGCTCGGTACGCTCTTCGCGCCCGTGCTCAGCCAGCGCCTCACCGCCCGGCAGCGCGCCGAGGACGCCCAAGTCGCCGAGCGCAGACGGCTGTTCGAGGAGCGCCGGGACGCCTACACCGCCATGAACCGTTCCTCGCGGCAGTTCCACGAGCTTCTCAAGGACGCCTTGCACCGCATCCGCGACGGCGTCTACACGGAGTTGGAGCGCGACCAGTTGGAAGAGGCGCGCCGCGAATACCGGGACCGTTACGCCGAGGCGCAGATGGTCGTGCCCGAGCGCGTCCTGGACGCGTCGCGTGCGGTGAACGCGGTCCTCGCGGACATCGACGCCACCGTCAAGCGGCTCGACCGGGGGCTGGCCCGGGACGGCGAGAGCGCTGAGCAGGCCATGCTCGACCTGACGGAGGTCGTGCCCCGGCTGTCGGCGATGCGGCAGCTGATGCGGGGCGACCTCGGTGTCACGGAGTGAGCCCGGGGCGGTCGGACGACGTTCCCGCGCGGGTCGCGTCCGTGCCCCAACTCGCCAGCAGGCGAAGGGAGTCGGCGGACGGGGAGCCGGGCTCCGCGTGATAGGTGATCAGGGCCTGGTCGGTGCCGTCCGACAGCCGGAAACCCTCGAAGTGCAGGGTGAGGTCACCGACCAGCGGATGGTGCAGGCGCTTGACACCGTAGGTCTTCTCCTTGACGTCGTGGGTCGCCCACAGCCGCCTGAACTCCTCGCTCTTCACGGAGAGTTCGCCCACCAGCGCGGACAGCCGCGGGTCGTCGGGGCAGTAGCCCGCGTCCATCCGCAGCATGCTGACGATGTCCGCCGCCTTCTGCTCCCACTCCACGAACAGGTCCCGGTACTCGGGCCGCAGGAACACCAGCCGCGCCCAGTTCCGCTCCTGCGGCGGCAGCTCCGACCAGTCGCCGAAGACGGCCGCGGCCATCCGGTTCCACACCAGGATGTCCGTGCGGCGGCCCGTGATGTACGCCGGGACCGTGTCGATCGAGTCGAGCAGCTGCCGTAGCGGCCCGCGCACGTGCTGCGCCGGGGCCGACGACTTCTTCTTGTGCTGCTTCGGCTTCGCCAGGTGGGTGAGGTGCGAGGACTCGGCGTCCGTCAGGCGCAGCGCGCGGGCGATCGCTTCGAGGACCTCCGCCGACACGTTCCGCCCGTTGCCCTGTTCCAGGCGCGTGTAGTACGCCACCGACACCCCGGCCAGCTGCGCCAGCTCCTCGCGCCGCAGCCCGGGCACCCTGCGGTGCCGCCCGAAGTCCGGCAGCCCGACGTCCTCCGGCTTCAGCCGGGCCCGCCGGGTGCGCAGGAACTCGCTGAGTTCGGCGCGCCGGTCCAGGGGCCGGCCGGTGTCCAGGGGCTCGGTGGCGGATTCGGGCTGTTCGTCCATGCCCTCCAGTATTCCCGGTCGTACGTCCATGAGCCTGACCTCGCTGGTGGTAGGCACAGCGGACATACGCAGAACCGTGGCCTGGGTAGCCTTCCGTGTTTCGGGCAGGCTGTTCAGCGTGCCCGGCCGGAAGGCAGCCGGGCGCACATCCCCCCTAGGAGTGTTCCGGCATGACCACCACAGTCGCCGCATACGCAGCCCCCGCCGCCAAGGCTCCCCTGGAGCGCACCACGATCGAGCGCCGGGCGGTCCGTGAGTTCGACGTCCTGATCGACATCAAGTTCGCCGGTATCTGTCACTCGGACATCCACCAGGCCCGCGAGGGCTGGGGCGAGGCCATCTTCCCGATGGTGCCCGGCCACGAGATAGCCGGCATCGTCTCCGAGGTCGGCCCCGGTGTCACCAAGTTCCAGGTCGGCGACCGGGTGGGCGTCGGCTGCATGGTCGACTCCTGCCGCGAGTGCGACAACTGCAAGGCCGGCCTGGAGCAGTACTGCACCGGCGGCAACGTCGGCACGTACAACGCGCTCGACAAGAACGGCGAGCCCACCTACGGCGGTTACGCCGAGAAGATCGTCGTCGACGAGAACTACGTCCTCGGCATCCCCGAGGGCGTCTCCCTCGACGTGGCCGCGCCGCTGCTCTGCGCCGGCATCACCACCTACTCGCCGCTGAAGCACTGGAACGCCGGCCCCGGCAAGAAGGTCGCGATCGTCGGCATGGGCGGCCTCGGTCACATGGGCGTCAAGATCGCGCACGCGCTCGGCGCGGAGGTCACCGTCCTCTCGCAGACCCTGAGCAAGAAGGAGGACGGCCTGAAGCTCGGCGCCGACCACTACTACGCGACGAGCGACCCGAAGACCTTCACGGACCTGCGCGGCAGCCTCGACCTGATCATCTCCACGGTGTCGGCGCCGCTCGACCTCGGCGCGTACCTCTCGCTGCTGCGGACCGACGGCGCGCTGGTCAACGTGGGCGCCCCCGAGGAGCCCGTCTCCCTCAACCTGTTCTCCCTGATGGGCGGCCGCAAGACCCTCGCCGGTTCCGGCATCGGCGGCATCCGGGAGACCCAGGAGATGCTGGACTTCTGCGCGGAGCACGGCTTCGGCGCGGAGATCGAACTGATCTCGGCGGACCAGATCAACGAGGCGTACGAGCGCGTCCTGTCGAGCGACGTCCGCTACCGCTTCGTGATCGACACCGCGACGATCTGACTGCGTCGCTTTTAGGGGGGGTGCGGGGCGCGGGGCGCGGGGCGTTGTCGAGTGCGGGTGCGTTGTGGTTGGCCGCGCAGTTCCCCGCGCCCCTAAAGGGTCGGACCAGCTGAGGCGCTTTGAGGGGAGCGGTGCGTTGTGGTTGGCCGCGCAGTTCCCCGCGCCCCTAAAGGGTCGGACCAGCTGAGGCGCTTTGAGGGGAGCGGTGCGTTGTGGTTGGCCGCGC
>NZ_JBSFCQ010000002.1:359764-883322 GCF_053891435.1 Streptomyces sp. NPDC002276
GCAGTTCCCCGCGCCCCTAAAGGTCGGATCAGCACAGGCGCTTTGAGGGGTGTGGTGCGTTGTGGTTGGCCGCGCAGTTCCCCGCGCCCCTGAAGGTCGGACTAGCGGAGGCGTTTTTAGGGGTGTGGTGCGTTGTGGTTCCCCGCGCCCCTGAAAGACGCAGGGCGACCGGTGTTTTTTAGGGGCGCGGGGAACTGCGCGACCAGCCCCCACCGGCCCGCACTCGCCGACGAACCTCAGCTTCCCACCCTGTTTCGCCCCAACAGCCACAACAGGTACGGTCCCCCGACCAGCGACGTCAGTGCCCCTACCGGAACCTCCAGTGGGGGCAACACCGTCCGCGCAGCGAGATCCGCCGTCACAAGAATCACCGCCCCCGTCAACGCCGAGCACAGCAACGGCAGTTGAGGCGTACGGGTGAGCCGCCGGGCCAACTGCGGCGCGGTCAGCGCGACGAACCCGATCGGCCCGGCCGCCCCCGTCGCCGTCGCGGCCAGCACCACCCCGAGGACCGTCAGCGCGAGCCGCGTCCGGTCCACCCGCACCCCGAGCGACGCCGCCGTATCCGCGTCGAGCCCGAGCGGCCGTACCGCCCGGCTCGCCCACACCAGCGCGGGCAGACACACCAGCAGTACGACGGCCAGCGGCCCCGCCTGCTCCCAGCCGCGCCCGTTGAGCGAACCGGTCAGCCACAGCTTCACCTGCTCGGCCGCCTCCAGCTCGCTGTCCGCGAGATACAGCTGCACTACGGCCGACAGCGCGACCCCGATACCGACTCCGGTCAGAACGAACCGACTTGGCTGCATGCCGTGCCGCCACGCCAGCACGTACACGAGCGCGGCGGCGGCGAGGCCGCCCACCACCGAGACGACGGGCATCGCACCCGGCGAGGCGACAAGACCGGTGGACAGCGCGAGCACGGTCGCGGCGGCGGCACCGTGCCCGACCCCGATCACGTCCGGGCTGGCCAGCGGATTCCGCGTGACGGTCTGCACCAGCGCCCCCGCGAGCCCCAACGCCACCCCGACCAGCGCCCCGAGTGCGATCCGGGGAACCCTCAACTCGTTGACGACAAGGTCGTATTGCCCCGAACCCGTACGCAGCGTGTGCCACACCTCGGTGGGCGGGATGTAGGTCTGCCCGAGACAGGCCGCCGCGCCCATCGCAACGGCCAGCAGCAGTACGAGAGTTACGGCCACCCATGCCGAACGGCGGTGCAGGAGCAGGGAGATGGTGGGGCGGGGGCGCAGGACCGTGACTCCGGTGACTCCGGTGGTGCTCATAGCGCGGTTCCCCGGCGCCGTACCAGCACCACCAGCACCGGTACCCCCACCAGCGCCGTCATCACTCCGGCCGGTACCTCCGCCGGTGCCCGTACCACCCGGCCCGCCGCGTCCGCCGCGACCAGCAGCGCCGCGCCGAGCAGCGCCGACAGGGGCAGCAGGGAGCGGTGTCCGCCCGAGGTGAGGCGCCGGGCCAGGTGCGGGACGGCCAGGCCGACGAACGCGATCGGACCGGCCGCGGCCACCGCCGACGCCACCAGCAGAGTCGCCCCGAGCGCCGCACACACCCGCACCACCCCCACCCGATGCCCCAGCGCCCGCGCCGTCTCGTCCCCGAGCGCCAGCGCGTCCAGCCCACGCGCACAGGCCAGCACCAGCACCGCGCCCGCCACCAGGAACGGCAGCATCTCCACGACGGTGTCGGCGTCCCGCCCGCTCAGCGAGCCGACCTGCCAGAACCGGAACTGGTCGAGCGTGGCCGAGCTGGAGGTCAGGAGGACGGTCGTACCACCGGCCGTCATCGCGGACAACGCCGTTCCGGCCAGGGCGAGTTTGACCGGGGACGCGCCGCCCCGGCCGCGCGCGGCGATGCCGTAGACCAGGCAGGCGGCGAGGACGGCACCGGCGAAGGCGTACCAGACATAGCCCTCGAAGCCGCTCGCGAGGCCGGTCGCGATGGCGAGGACGACACCGGCCGCCGCGCCCTGGCTGAGGCCGAGGATGCCGGGGTCGGCGAGCGGGTTGCGGGTGACGGCCTGGAGTGCGGCGCCCGCCACGCCGAGCGCAGCGCCCGCCGTCAGCCCGATCTCGGTGCGGGGCAGCCGCAGCGACCGTACGACGAGCGCGTCCGGTGAACTCCCGCCGTGCAGAAGGGCGTTGAGCACGGCGGACGGGGGGATCTGGCGAGTGCCGACGGCGAGGCTGAGCAGCACGGCGGCGGCCACCGCGAGGGTGGCCGCCGGCCAGGCGAGGCGTTTGAGGGTCATGACCTTGTGTAAGAACTCGCTACTTGCTGATGTCCTCGGCGAGTTGGAGGACGACGAGGCGGGCGGCGGTGGGGCCCGCGTTGAGGTACCAGGGGTCGTCGTCGACCTTCACCGCGTGCCCGGCCTCGACCGCCCTCATCGACTTCCACAGCGGTCCGGCAAGGACGCTCGCCGCGTCGGTCTTGCCCGCGTCGCCCTGCACCGAGTAGAAGATCCAGTCACCGTCGGCCGAGTCGATGCTCTCCGCGCCGATGTCCTGCGAAATCGCCTTGAACTGCTGCGACTTGGGCCGGTCGAGCCCCATGTCGACGGCGATGGAACCGGTGAAGGAGGAGACGCCGAACATCCGGGTCCGGCCGGGCGTGAACCGCAGCATCGACACCGAGGTCTTCGACAGCGCCTCGCCCTTCTCGTGCGCGTCCTCGACGATCCCGTCGAGCAGCTCCTGCGCCTGCTCGCCCTTGCCGATCGCGTCGCCGACGAGCAGCAGGTCGCGCTTCCAGTTGATGCCGTTGCCGGCCGTGATGACGGTCGGCGCGATCTTCGAGAGCTTGGGGTAGAGGTCGCCGAGCGAGTCGTTGGCGAGGATCAGGTCGGGCTTCGCGGCGGCCAGCGTCTCCAGGTTGGGCGCGGTGCGCGTGCCCGCGTCCGTCATCGCGGCGAGCTTCGACTTGTCGGAGGGGAAGGCCTTCGCGAGGTAGTCCGGGACGAGCCCGGCGTTCTCGGCGCGGGTGGTGACCGCCGGGACGGTGCCCAGGGAGAGCAGGTCGTCGAGCTGCCCGGTGCTCAGCACGGCGATCTTCGTGGGCTTCGCCTTGATCGTCGTCTTGCCCTCGAAGTGGGTGACGGTCCGGGGGAAGGTCCCGTCCGTGTCGGTGTCCGCGCCCATGCCGGTCGCGAGGGTGCTCGGTGCGGCGGACGGGCCCTCGGAGGCGCCGATCACCTTGTTCTGCGAGCCCTCGCTCGTCTTCTCGGCATCGTTGTCGGCGGAGGAGGACGAGCACCCGGCCAGCAACCCTCCGACGACGGTCACGGCGGCCACCGCCGTGACAGCCTTCCTGTTGAACGCGCGCACTGTCACTGTCACTCCGACTCTCCGCTGAAAACTGGCCAGGTAAGGCTTACCTTAGCTTGCCGTCGGGGGTGGGTCGGACAGGGGGTTCGGCGGGGTCGATGGGTTCAGCGGGCGGGAAACGACTCGCCGGCTCCGAACGACCGTACGAGCACACCGCCGCCGTCCGGGGCGGGCCGCACCGAGTGCGCGCGCCCCAGCCCGGAGACCTGCGCACGGCCGTCCGCCGCCACCTCGACCAGCGTGTTCTCGTCGACGGCGACGCCGTGCGGGAGCCGATGACGGGCGACGGCGGCGATCAGCCGGGGCAGCGTCCCCCACTGCGCCGCGTGCACGTCCACGGCGAAGGGCACGAGCCCCAACCCCGGTCGTACGGCGATCTCTTCGAGGTCCTCCGCCGTGTCCTCCGGGCACACCGCGACACCGTCGAGCCACCAGCCCCCGACGACGGCCGACCGCGCGGCGAGGGCCGCCCCGGCGGAGAACCCGGCGTACGGGACGCGCCGTTCGGCGAGGAGGCCGGGCAGCGCGTCGAGACAGTCGGCGAAGGCGTCCTGATAGGCGGGGGTCAGCCCGCCGCACACCAGCAGCCCGTCGGCGTCCGGGACCGCGCCGAGGTCGAAGCGCCCGCCGATCGGCACCAGCGACGGTACGGGTGCGCAGTCGGCGGCGGCCCTCAACGTGGCGTCGTAGCGCGCGAATTGACGGTCCCCGTCGCCCTCGCCCTCGTCGACGATCACGCACGCGATGCGGGGCGCGGAGCGCGCGGAGCCGCCCGCTGCGCGCAGGAAGGGTTCGTAGACGACGGGGGTGCCCCATCCTCCGCCGATCAGGAACGTACTGGGGACAGGGGGCCTGCTCGGCTTGCTCGGCTCGCTCACGCACGCATCAAAGCCCGTCGCCGAGGCCCTGTCACACTCTTTTGCGGCCGACTGGAATCATGGCGCGCATGGACATGGACTGGTCACGTCTGACCCACGCCTACGGTTCCGCGGCCGATCTTCCGGAACTCTTCGAGTCGGTGGGCGATCCGGAGGCGGCCGACTGGGCATGGGAGGAGCTGTGGTCCAGCCTCTACCACCAGGGCACGGTGTACCCGGCCAGCTTCGCCGCCCTGCCCGCTCTGACGGACATCGCCGTGGGGCGCGGGCCAGGTGATCACCGGCACGCGATCGCGCTGGCCGGCGCCATCGTCGCCAAGGAGGAGCAGCTGCACGAGCCGGGGTACGTCCGGGCGCACTACTCCGCCGAACTGGACGAGCTGCACCGGGCGACCCTCCACCGGCTGACGGCCGACGCCTTCGAGGCCGACGACCACACCTGCCTCTATCCGCTGGAGTGCCTGCTCGCCTTCGAGGGGGAGCGGGTGTGGAGCGACCGCCTGCTGCCCGCCTCCCACGACGTGGAGTGTCCGTCCTGCTCGCGGAGCCTGGAGATCGACGTGTACGGCGACGACTCGGGCACGCGCCGCCGCGACCCCGAGCGGCGGATCATCCGCGTCAACCGCAGGGGCCCGACCCTGACCGGGCTCACTCCGGCGGCACCGGCCGAGCTGCCCCCGCTCGCGTCCCGCCTCCACGGCATGGCCGTCGCGGCGGGCCAGCCCGAGGCCGCCGACCATCTGACCCGCCTCTTCGGCCGTACGACCTGTCCGGACTGTGCGGAGGACTTCTCGGTCGCCGAGCAGATCGAGAGGTACTTCCTGCGGTCGGGTACGGAATCGTAGGGCGTCCCCGAACGTTGTGGACTGTGGGTGACCGAGCCGACAGAAAGTGGAGGGATCGCGATGGCTGCGCAGACGCAGAGGGCCGTACTGGCGGGCGGATGTTTCTGGGGTATGGAGGAGCTGGTCCGCCGGCTCCCGGGCGTGACGGCGACCCGCGTCGGATACACCGGCGGTGACGTGCCGAACGCGACCTACCGCAACCACGGCACGCACGCGGAGGCCATAGAGATCCGCTACGACCCCGAGCAGACCGACTACCGGGCGCTCCTGGAGTTCTTCTTCCAGATCCACGACCCGAGCACCAAGAACCGCCAGGGCAACGACATCGGCCTCAGCTACCGCTCGGCGATCTACTACGTGGACGACGAGCAGAAGCGGATCGCCGAGGACACGATCGCCGACGTGGACGCCTCCGGCCTGTGGCCCGGCAAGGTCGTCACCGAGGTGGAGCCGGTCGGCCCCTTCTGGGAGGCCGAGCCCGAGCACCAGGACTACCTCCAGCGTTACCCGGACGGCTACACCTGCCACTTCCCCCGCCCGGGCTGGCGCCTCCCGGCCCGCACGGAGGGCTGACGCCGAGCAGGCCCGGCGGGAGCCACGGCCGACCGGCCGGGGCTTCGCGGCCGGGCCGTGCCCGCGTTATCCGTGGTCCTGTGGTGTCTCCTCGTAGGCGATTTCGTGCGAGATGTCGTACGAGGTGTCGTTCGAGATGTCGTAGGCGATGTTGTAGGGGGCCGCGATCGGGTTGATCTTCGCGGGATCCAGCCGTCCGTCGGTGAGCACGGTGGGCCCGGCCTCGAACAGGTCCTCCAGATACAGCTCCCAGCCACCGGGTGAGGAGATCTGTAGGACCCTCGGCGGTGGGTCGGAGGCGCGGCGGAGCGCGTGCGGGACGCCGTGGGGGAGCAGCACGAACGATCCCCTCGGTGCCAGGTGGACGGTGTCGTCGAACTCGATCTCCAGGACCCCGTCGAGGACGTAGACACCCTCGTCCGCACGGTGATGGGTGTGGCGCGGGATGTCCCTGTCCAGGACCACCTCCAGCAGCGAGAACCGTCCGCCGGTGTCGTCGGTCGTCGCCTTGACGCGGAACGCGGGCGGCAGCGGGATCCGCCCCGGCCGGGCGGCACCGGGCGCCAGCAGGACGAACCGTTCGTCAGCCATGGACGCGCTCCTTCGTGTCCCCGCTCTTCTCGCCCTTGCCGCCGAACGCCTCGTTGCGGATGAGGTCCAGGAAGCTCGGGGTGTTCTGCGTGGTGCGTACGTCGATGAAGGCGCGCAAGGCAGCCACATGCCGGTCGTCCACGGCCTGCCGCAACAACTCGTGCGCGAGGTCGGCCCGTGCGGTGTACCGGCCGGGCAGGCGCTCCCTGCCCACCTGGTAGTCGCTCACCGCGTCGTTGTCGAACAGGCCGCCGGGGCGGATGACCGTCCAGTCGAGATCGGTCTCGCGGAGGATCTCCTCCATGCGCCGCATGTCGTCGTACACCGTGCGCCCCATGAAACGTACGACGGACGGTTCCAGCACCTTGCGGAACAGCACGCCCTCGCCGGGCGCCGCCGTCCCGAAGAGCACGGTCGAGGTCACGCCGACGACGCGTCGGACGCCGTGCCTGGCCATGGCTCGGGTGATGTGACGGATGCCGACGGAGTACACGGTGACCGGCTTTCGGCCGTAGGGCACGCCGAGCGTCGAGATCACGGCGTCCTGCCCGGCCACGGCGCGTTCGACCGCGGCGGGGTCGAGCACGTCCGCCTCCAGCACCCGCAGCCGTGGACCGCTTACCGGAAAGTTCTCGGGACGGCGCGTGACGGCGGTGACGGTGTGCCCCGCGGCCCCGGCCTGCTCGGCGGCCAGCCGCCCTGTTGTTCCGTTCGCCCCGAAGATGACGATGTTCACGGGGTCTCCCCTCTTCAAGTCGGTTCTGCCGACAAGAGGGCCGGGACGGAGCCGAGTGTGACGTCCGGTCCGCTTCATGGGCGGGCCGGCCGTAGCGGTGAACTGGCCGTAGCACCATGCGAGTTGCCGGTGCCACGGCCGTCCTCCTCCTCACTCACCGGGGATCGCCCCTCCGCGCTACGACGAGCCGAGCAGCGCCTTGATGGTGGCGATCACCGGGACTCCCGCCTCCCCGATGACGGCGGCGATGCCGGCGATCCTCCGCAGCAGCCTGCCGAATCGTTCCTCGGAAGGATTCGAACGGATCTCCTCGACCGTCGCGTCGACCTCCGCCCGATCGCTCGCATCCAGGTGCCGCCTCAACTCCTCGATCTCCTTGAGCAGTTCGGCGAGTGCCGACGGCCCCGCCTCCGGTCCCGGCCCGTGCTTTCCGCCGGTCACGATGTCGCCGGAGCCGCTGTGGGTGGCTTTGCCGATGCTTCCGGCGCCGTACTGGTGGAAGCTGTCGCCGCTCATGAGGCCGCGATGTTGCCGGAGCCGCTGTGGGTGGCTTTGCCGATACTCCCGGCGCCGTACTGGTTGATGAGGTCGCCCTGGACGGCGTGCTGCACGTTGTAGATCACCTGGGCGATGTCCGGGTGGCCGATCGCCTTGGTGATCTCGCCCACGAGATAGTGGATCTCGCCGTTGTCCGTGGACCACACGGCGTCGCGCTGAGTGCCGGAGGTGTTGAGGACCAGGCCGAACAGGTCCGGTTTGCCGAGCGCGGTGACGAGCCGCCAGATCAGCAGGGCCTCCAGGGCGAACAGGATCAGCACGCCGATGCTTCCTGCGCCGGCCGCCAGGAAACTGCCGAAGAACAGGCAGATGAGCGTGCGTACGATGAACTGCTTCCAGGCCGCCCTTCTGTCGACGGTCAGCTTGCGTTGTCCCACGTGGGAGATGTTGCGCAAGGGGTAGGCCTCGCCCGCCACCCATAAAACGCCTTCGTTCACCCGGACCTGAACCGCTGAGTGAGTGGGTGCCACCGCTGCCTCCTCTATCGCTTATCGGCAGAAACATGCCGAGATATCGGGACCGTAAGGTGATCGGCATCTCGGTGGTGGGCTTTGGCGTCTTTTCATCCTGATCGGTCAAATTACGTTCTCTTGAATGACGGTTGGCGCTGGCCGCGGTCATGCGATGCCCCGCCGTCGAAAGCGACAGAAAACCGTTCGGCCGTACAACCACCGGCCGCTCTCATGAATCCCCTATCCGGTAGGACTGCCTGCGGGGGCGGTCACGTGTCCAAAAGGGGACGTCAGTGAGCAGTGTCGGAAGATCCCGTCTGGCCGCCGCGACCGCGGTGGTGACCGTGCTGACGGGCGGTCTTGCCGCGGTGGTCACCTCGCCGGCGTCGGCGGCGGCCTGCGCGACGAACACGTACACCCGGCAGTTCTTCGCGAACACCGGTTTCTCGGGTGCGCCGAAGCGCACGGACTGCGACACGGCGATCAGTGAGAACTGGGGCGGCAACTCGCCGGGGGTCGCGGGCGTCGGCAAGGACAACTTCGGCGTCCGCTGGACCGTGACCCGTGACTTCGGTTCCGGGGGGCCTTTCGCGTTCGTCGCGTCAGGCCAGGACGGCATCCGCGTGTACCTCGACGGCACCCGCGAGATCGACCTGTGGAAGAACGGGACCAACACGGTCTCCAAGACCGTCAACCTGACCATCCCTCAGGGCGCACACACGCTCCGCGTCGACTACGTCAACTGGAACGGTGCCGCCGCCGTCAAGTTCGCCTACACCCCGCGCACCGGAACCGCCGTGGACCGCGTCGCCCCGCTCGCGCCCACCGGGCTGTCGATCGCGCGCGACGCCGCGACCGGACGGAACTTCCTGCGCTGGGCGGCGAACAAGGAGATGGACGTGGCCGGTTACCGCGTCTACCGCCGAACCCCCGACCAGACCACCTTCGGCAGCCCCGTCGCCACCGTCACCGGCACGACCTTCACCGACACCACCGCCGGCACGAGCACCCACCTCTACGAGGTCCGCGCGGTCGACACATCGGGCAACACCTCCGCGGGAACGGCCGACGTCTCGGTCACCGGCAACCCGACCTTCCTGCGCCAGTACTTCGCCGACACCGCCTTCACCGGCACCCCGAAGCGCACCGACACCGACGCCGCGATCAGTGAGAACTGGGGCGCGAACTCGCCGGGGGTCGCGGGCGTCGGCAAGGACAACTTCGGCGTCCGCTGGCAGATCACCCGCGACTTCGGCTCCGGCGGCCCCTTCACGTTCACCGCGTCAGGCCAGGACGGCATCCGTGTCTACCTCGACGGCACCCGCGAGATCGACCTCTGGAAGAACGGCACCACCACCGTCTCCAAGACGGTCACCCTGACCATCCCTCAGGGCACACACACGCTCCGCGTCGACTACGTCAACTGGAACGGTGCCGCCGCCGTCAAGTTCGCCTACGCGCCCGGCGCACCGGGCCCGGACAACGTCGCCCCGCTCGCGCCCACCGGGGCGAAGGTGACGTACGACCAGGCCGCCGGATCCGCCACCGTCACCTGGGCGCCCAACAAGGAGATGGACCTCGCCGCCTATCCCTACCAGGTGTACCGGCAGATCGGGGACGGCGGCTGGATCTCCATGGGGCCGACCGCCAAGACCACCTGGACCGACCCGGACGTGGCATCCGACGGCAGGCCCCGCCAGTACGCCGTCCAGGCCGCCGACCGCGGCGGGAACGCGTCCGCGCGGACCCCCGTCCTGACGGTCACCCCGCCCGACACCATCATTCCGGCGGCACCCGTCCTCGCCGTGTCCCACAAGTCCGGGACGGCCGCCTCCCTCGACATCAGCTGGTACCAGCCCAGCGAAAGCACCCTGGACGAACTGCGCACCGGCGGCACCCTCACCCTCTACCGCGCCACCGGCGCCACCCTCGGCGACGACCCCGGACTCCTCGCCACGGTCACGGCGGCCTCACCGTCGATCGACAGCTACACGGACGCACTGCCGGCGTTCGACGGCACCACCTACACCTACGCCGCCGTGGTCACCGACGCCGCCGGCAACGTGTCCCCGATGTCGGAGCCGGTCACGGTGACCCCCGACAGCGTCCCCCCGCCCGCACTCACCGGCCTGACCGCGACCTCGCGTGCCGACGGCACCGTGCTGAGCTGGGACGCCCCCGCCGAGAGCGGCCTGCGCTACGTCGCCGCCCGCGTCGTCCGGCGGCCCGACGGCAGCATCCACTACGACTCCACCGGGTGCGTCGACGCCGGAACGACGTTCCCGGAACGGGACGTACCGAACGCGCTGCTGTGCGAAGGACCCCCGGACGGCGAAACGGTGACCTACTTCGTCGCGGCGCTCGACCGGTGGGACAACCACATCGCCTGGGCCGACGCCCCGACGGTCACCGTCACCGAACCCGACAACAGGCCCGACGACGCCCGCGGCGAGAACACCGGCCCGCTCACCGTCGTCAACCCCGCCAAGGTGGGCGACCTCGGATACGTCCAGTGGACCTGCGACGACGCGACCCTCTGCGCCGGCATCACCGAATACCACCTCGACAAGTGGAACCCGTCCACCCGCGCCTACGAACGAGTCAAGACGGTCGCTAGCTCCCAAGGCCCCCTCTACAAGGCCTACGTCCCGTTGGTCCGCGGCGATACGACGTACTTCCGGATCACCGGAGTCCTCGCCGACGGCACCACCGCCGCGGTGACCTACGCCGCCGGGGCCTACGGCATCAGTCTGTGAGGCGCAGGGGTCGCCGTCATTCCAGGAGGTGGGCGAGCGACTCCTCGCCGACGGGATAAGGGAGTTCCTGGGGCAACAGCCGCGCGGCGGAGTCCAACTCGCCACGGCTGACGAGCGCGTGGACCTCGTGGGCGAGCGGGGTCACGTCACGGATGGCGACCGTCCACTCGTCCGCGTAGCGCCGTATGGCCTCACCGGAGAGACCCAACTGAAGGGATCGGTACGGCAGGGGCTGGAGGCGCGCGTCCCGCTCGGGGTCCCACTGAACGCGGGTGGGCGCGCGCCTCAACTGACGCTGCCAGGCGGCTCGGTCGGGGTGCACCCCGCGGACGTAGCTCGACAGACAGGCGTGACGCAGCGCCCACTCGAAGCCGTCCCGGCCGATCTCGACGGCGAGGACGGTCTCCTGCCCCGCCTTCGTGCCCCAGCCGCAGCGGTACATCATCCACAGGAACGATGGCTTGATCCATGTCATCCTGTCCCGCTTCCACCCGGCGGGGAAACGGCCGTCGCGGACGGCGGGCAGGCCGATCTCGGGGGAGTACGCCTGGTAGACGGTGATTGTGGTTTCCGAGTAGGCGGCGCGGATCGTGTGTCGCGGTTGTTCCATGGCGTACAGGGTGGGGTCGGCCGGTTTCGGGCGGCCACCGATTTTCTCCCGCCGTTCGCCGCGACGGGGAGCGCCGGCCTGTCATCGGGCAGGCGGATGCCTTGAGTACGGGTACTCATGACTCCGTGTGCCTGCCGGATGGAGTCTGGCCGGGTGAGTACAGATCCTGAACGTACTGGTCGGGCCGTGGCCGTGTCCGTGGGCCTGGCTGTTTTCGAGCTGTTGGCTCTGGGCCTGATCTGGTTGTCCTGGATGTCGTCCTACTGGTCGGCCTTCGACGCGCAGGACTACGGCGCCCGGCCGGGTCCCTACCTACAGAAGGCCGTGTTCGTGGCGGCAGCCGCCCTGATCGCAGCTGTTGTGGCCGGAGTCCGCCGGGTACCTGTGGTCGCCGTCACCCAACTTGCCGTGGTCCTCGCCATATGCGCGGCCCTGACCGGGGCGAAGGCCGCAGGTGAACGCGTTTACGAGTCCTCCTACCGGGATGCCTGTCTCTCAGGTCTGGCCTGTGACACACCTTCGCCCCCGCGATGAGCTGTTCCTCCGGTCACCTGACTCGTCAGCCCAGCAGGTCGACGACCTCAAGGTAGTCGGCATGGGCCTCGCCGTACTGTTCGGCGGCGACCAGGAACATGGAACGGTCGGTCAAGGCCCGTCCCAGTGCCTCCCGGCTTTGATCCGCGCCCACCACGTCGGCCAACTGGCGTGCGAGCAGCACCCCTTCGTCGAAGATCGGGCGGAGCGGCTTCAGGACGGGGTTGCCGCGCTTCGTCCAGTTCAGGGCTGAACGGATCGTCAGCCTTCGGTGCTGAGCCACCAGCGCCGGAAGGTGTTCGCGGGGGTCGCTCCCGGCCGCCTCTCTCAGAGCGGCGACCTGTTCTTCGAGGATGGGCAGGCTGTCGAGGTACGTCTGCTTGATGTCGGGTGACCAGTCGAGGAACGGCGTGCCGAACGGGGGCGCCGGGGCACTCGGACGGCCCACGGGTTCCGCCGACCGACCCGACAGGGCGTACAGAGTGGTCCACCACGACTGGAGGTTGCCCCCGTTCCCGCGTTCCCCGGTCTTGTCCAGCTCGGAGAGGAAGGCCAGGGCGTCCTGTCGGGCCTCGTGGGCCTCGCCGTGGCGCCCGGCGGTGTCCAGCATCCCGGCCTGGTGGACCAGTTGCCATGACAGGATGGCCAGCGGGGAGCTTCGCTCGTAATCGACTTCGGTACGGCTGACGTCAACGATCTCCGCGAACGCCTCCAGGGCCGCGTCGTGACGTCCGGCGGCATCCAGTTCGGCCGCCCATGCGACCGAGGTCCAGAAAGAGACCTTCGCCGGGCCCTCCGAGCGAGCGGCGTGGACCAACTTCCCGCACAGCTCCGCGGCCTCCTGATGACGCCCGTCCTCGGCCAGTACGACGGCCAGCGGCCCGTGCCCGTACACGGAACTGGGCACCTGCCCATGGGCGAAACCCCACCGCCCGGCCTCGGCCATCTCCTCGCATACGGCCAAGCCTTCTGCCCGTCGTCCGACGGCGTACAGCTCGTACCGGTACGAGGACAGAGCACGTACCAGCAGTGTGGTCCTCTTCGGATCGCCGGCGTCGACGCGCCGTGCCGCGGCAACAGCCTCGGCACGGCGAGCCAACCAGACCTCTGGCAGGTTCCGGGCCTCCGGCTCGTATCCGTACGAGAGCAGTGCCTCTGCCAGCTTCGGCATATAGGTCAGGGGACTGACCACCGCAAGCACTCGGTACGCCTCGACCTGTTGGCCGACGCTCAGTCGTCCCGATCCGAGCAAGATCGTCCGCGCCCGCATTACTTCGTCATGATCGACCTTTTCCGCGTGATCCATGACAGCGATTCTGAGAGCCGGGGCAGGGGCCGGACAAGGCTGCTGACCTGTGCGATCGGTCCTACGAAAACGGCCTCCGAGCTGTCATGATGGAGACGACATCAACACTCGGCCGCCCAACGGACGCAGACGAACGACGACACCTCCCCGTGACGGGGAGCGCCGACTGCGGCGCCGTGCGGCCGGCCGGTCCCACGGCTCATCAGCACCTCGGGCCTACATCTCCGTGTTCGTGTTCGTGGCCGTGTCCGTGGCCTTCGGCGTCGGAGCGACACCCGTCGGGCAGGACACCCCGGTCCCGCCGATCCCGCAGTACCCCGCCGGATTCTTCGCCAGGTACTGCTGGTGATGTCCCTCGGCCGGATAGAACGCCCGCCCCTCCGCCGGCAGTATCTCCGTGGTGATCGTCCCGAAGCCTGAGCGGGTGAGGACCTGTTGGTAGGCCTTGCGGGAGGCTTCCGCCGCGGCTGACTGCGCGGGGGTGTGAGGGTGGATCGCGGAGCGGTACTGGGTGCCCACGTCGTTGGCCTGGCGGAAACCCTGGGTCGGGTTGTGGGACTCCCAGAACGTCTTCAGCAGCTTCTCGTAGGAGATCAGCGCCGGGTCGTAGACCACCCGGACCGCCTCCGTGTGGCCGGTCAGGCCAGAGCAGACCTCCTCGTAGTGCGGGTTCTCCGTGTAGCCGCCCTGATAGCCGACCAACGTCGTCCACACACCCACCGGGAGCTGCCAGAACTTGCGCTCGGCACCCCAGAAGCAGCCCAGCCCGAAGTCCGCGATCTCCAGATGCTCGGGGTAGGGGCCGAGCAGCGGGGTGCCGAGGACGACATGGCGGTCGGGGACCGCGAACACCCGCTCCGGCCGGCCCCGCAGAGCCTGCTCGGGGGTCGGCAGCTGAGGTGTACGGCTGTGCAGGAACATGCGCTCTCCCAACGGGCCTCGGGGTGGGTCCGGGGCCGAAGTGTCAACGGGCGGGGCGCATCGAGAATTCCGGCACCGCCGTCAGTGCGGCAGGCTCGCCGGACTCCCGCCGTTCGCCTCGTAGCCCGCCACCGCCAGCGCCCGGTAGACCGCGAACTCCGCCGCCGGATCGGGCGACAGCGTCCAGGGAAGGGCCCCGACATGGCCGTCGATGTGTATGAGCTGGTTCATCGCCTCGAACCAGCGCTCCGCGCGGACCAGGAAGAACACCAGCAGATGGCGGACGTGCGCCAGCATCGGGTCGTCGGGGCGGGCCGCGTGCACGGCGAACAGCGCGCCGTGGATCGCCTTCTCCACGACCTCGCTCTGGTAGAAGCTGCTGACCAGATTCACCTCGGGGAGGTGCTCGAAGACCGCGAAGAGCGGCATCGCGGCGAGCAGCGACCCCTGCGGGGCCCGCGCGGCGGCCGCCTCCGCGAACGAGTTCGCCAGCGCGCGCGAACCGTGCCACTTCTCGCACCAGTACTGCAGGGCCGCCAGATGCGCCCCCATGTGGGCCGGCGCACGGTCCAGGACCTTCAGCCACAGCTGCTCGAACTCCGGCTGCGGATACGCCAGTCCACGAGCCACCGACAACTCGACGATGTACGGGACCGGGTCACCGGGGGAGAGCAGCGCCGCCTGCCCGCAGGCGTCCCTCGCCTCCTCCATGATGATCCGGAACTCGTCCGTCCCCCGCGTCGACGTACGCCACGCCTGCTGCACCAGGAACTCCGCGTGCACGGCCGCGCCGCCCGCGTCCTTCAGATGCTCGGCCCGCCACACCCGCAGCCACTGCCCGCCCGGCGTCTCGCTGACCCCGCCGGGCCGCTGCCGCAGCTCCAGCGAGGCGGCGCCCGCGAAGGCCTGCACCCGCTGCCAGCGCAGCTCGCCCGTGATCTCGGTGCCGGCTAGCAACTGCATCGCCGCGCGGTAGTCCTGCGTGCGCTGCACCAGGTCGAGGACGTCCAGCAGGTCCTGGTCGGGGCCGGGCATACGGACGTCCAGCTCCTCCTCGCGCACGAAGCCGTAGGTCGCCGGGTCCGCGGCGTCCGGATGGCCCGGCGAGACCTGCTCGATCGCCCCGCGCCTGCGCCGCAGGAACGGGATCAGCACGAAGCCCATCATGAGCAGCGCCATCAGGACCCAGAGAATCTCCATGCCTCAAGCGAACCAGACGCGTCCGACAATTGGCCAACCCGGCCCACCGCCCTGTGGAAAACCACCACCGCTCCGCCCCACCGCCCTGTGGAAAACCTCCGGATCGTCGTACACCCCGCGAGCGCATTACGCTCGGCCCCATGAGCGACAGGCACATCAGTCAGCACTTCGAGACCCTCGCGATCCACGCGGGCAACACCGCCGATCCCCTCACCGGCGCGGTCGTCCCCCCGATCTACCAGGTCTCGACCTACAAGCAGGACGGCGTCGGTGGTCTGCGCGGCGGCTACGAGTACAGCCGCAGCGCCAACCCCACCAGGACCGCCCTGGAAGAGAACCTCGCCGCCCTGGAGGGCGGTCGCCGAGGTCTCGCGTTCGCGTCCGGACTGGCGGCCGAGGACTGCCTGTTGCGTACGCTGCTCAGCCCCGGCGACCACGTCGTCATCCCGAACGACGCGTACGGCGGCACGTTCCGGCTGTTCGCGAAGGTCGTCTCCCGGTGGGGCGTCGAATGGTCGGTCGCCGACACCAGCGACCCGGCCTCCGTACGGGCCGCCATCACCCCGAAGACCAAGGTCGTCTGGGTGGAGACCCCCTCCAACCCGCTGCTCGGCATCACCGACATCGCGGTCGTCGCGCAGATCGCCCGGGACGCGGGCGCGCGGCTCGTCGTCGACAACACCTTCGCCACGCCCTACCTCCAGCAGCCGCTGGCCCTCGGCGCGGACGTCGTCGTGCACTCCCTGACCAAGTACATGGGCGGCCACTCGGACGTGGTCGGCGGTGCGCTGATCGCGGCCGACGAGGCGCTCGGCGAGGAACTGGCGTACCACCAGAACGCGATGGGCGCGGTCGCCGGGCCCTTCGACTCCTGGCTGGTGCTGCGCGGCGCCAAGACGCTGTCGGTCCGCATGGACCGGCACAGCGAGAACGCCACCAAGGTCGCCGACATGCTCACCCGGCACGCGCGCGTGACGCGCGTTCTCTACCCGGGCCTCCCGGAGCACCCCGGTCACGAGGTCGCGGCCAAGCAGATGCGGTCCTTCGGCGGCATGATCTCCTTCCAGGTCGAGGGCGGCGAGGAGGCGGCCGTCGAGGTCTGCAACCGCGCCAAGGTGTTCACGCTCGGCGAGTCCCTGGGCGGCGTCGAGTCGCTGATCGAGCACCCGGGACGCATGACGCACGCGTCCGTCGCCGGTTCGGCCCTGGAGGTCCCCGGCGACCTCGTACGCCTCTCCGTGGGCATCGAGAACGTGCAGGACCTCCTGGAGGACCTGCGGCAGGCGCTCGGCTAGAACCCGCTCTCACCAGCCCGTCAGCGGTGGAGTCGTCTCCGACGGCGGCTCCACCCAGGGATGCGCCATCAGCGCCCACACGGTGAACGCCACCACCGCCGCGCACATCAGCATCCACATCAGCCGCCGGGCGGCCATCCGCCGACGCAGCATCCGGCCGCCGCGGCGCACCACGTCCGCGTACAGCTCAGGCGGCACCTGCGGCGGAGTCCGATCCATGATCCGCCGTACGGCCGCCTCCCGCTCGGGCCTGTTCACGCGCGCGTACCCCCGTCCAGCGACCTCATGACGGAGCCACCTCGGCCTTCGCCACCTTCGGCACCGGAGGGCGCGGCGGATGCAGCAGCCGCGCCGTCGCCCGCTCGCAGATCGTCCGGACCCGTTCCGTGGGCAGCCCGAGCAGTGCGGCGGCCTGTTCCTCCGCGACCCCCTCGTACAACCTGAGGACCACGATCAGCCGCTCCTGGGGCGCCAGAGCGCCCAACGGGCTGTCGGGGTGCGCGCGGCCCCGGCCGAGACCGCCGTACTGGTGCCAGGCCGCACGCGCGAAGCGGCTGGCCAGATACTGCCGGGCACGGTCGTACGGGTCCTCGCCGCGCAGCCGGTCCCAGCACGCGTACGTGTGGGCCAGCGACAGCGCCAGCAGGCGTTGCGCGCGCGGGTTGTCGTCCGCGGCCTCCGCGGTGAGCAGGGTGGCGGCGTGCAGGAGCCGCCCTGCCGCGCCCGCGACGAACGCCTCGAACTCACGGGCCCGGCGGGCGCCTTGGGACACCTGCCGTTCACGCACCATGCCCTCCCACCTGATGGACCCGGTTTCATATGAGGCCAGGGCCGTCGTGAGGTCAAGAGTTCGGTACGAAGGGGCGGGAGGCGGGCACCACGCGCGTGTGCCCGACGCGCCGAGGGATCAGGAAGCGGACGACGGCTCGTTGCCCGGCATCGCCATCCGCGCGGAGAGGGCGCTGTTGAAGCGTGTGAGGAGCGTGCAGAACGCCTCGCGCTCCTCCGGCGCCCAGTCGTGTGTCAACTCGTCCATCAACTGACGCCTGGACGACCGGACTTCCTCCAGCCGCGACTGCCCGCGCGGGGACAGCTGCAACACCACCGCGCGGCCGTCCTCGGGGTGCGAGGTGCGCTTGACGAGCCCGGTGTCGACGAGCGGAGCCACCTGCCGGGTGACCGTCGAGGAGTCGATCCCCATACTCGCGGCGAGCGCCTTGACGCCCATCGGACCTTCCTTGTCCAGGCGGTTGAGCAGCAGATACGCGGCGCGGTCCATGGAGTTGCGCACCTGTCCGACTCCGCCGAGCCGGGTCTGTTCGGCACGGCGCGCGAAGACCGCCACCTCGTGCTGCAGCGTGTCGAGGAGACCGGGTTCACCGACGGTCGTCATGTCCATCGACATTTCAGGTGTTGTGGGCATGGCCGGGGGCTCGCTTCATGAAGGGGGTGCTGGGTTGGGGGACAGGGTACGCGGATGGAACGCGGCCCGTACCGGCGCTGCGCAAACCAGTCTCGGAGCTTGGTCACAACAGTGGCGGGCGCCTGTGAACTGCGATGCTTGAGTCATGAGCTACAGCACGGCTGACTCCTTGCGACCCGTCACCCTCGACGATGTACGCGGCGCCCAGAAGATGCTCACGGGCGTGGCGCGGGTGACCGCGATGGAAGGCAGCAGGCACCTCACCCAGCTCGTCGGCTCACCGGTGCACTTCAAGTGCGAGAACCTCCAGCGCACGGGCTCCTTCAAACTGCGCGGCGCCTATGTCCGTATCGCCGGACTGCTCCCCGAGGAGCGCGCCGCCGGAGTCGTCGCCGCGAGCGCCGGCAACCACGCCCAGGGCGTCGCCCTCGCCTCCGCACTCCTCGGCGTGCGCTCCACGGTGTTCATGCCCAAGGGCGCGCCCCTCCCGAAGATCAGCGCCACCAAGGAGTACGGCGCCGAGGTGCGCCTGCACGGCCACGTGGTCGACGAGACGCTGGCCGCCGCGCAGGAGTACGCCCACGAGACGGGCGCGGTGTTCATCCACCCCTTCGACCACCCGGACGTCATCGCGGGCCAGGGCACGGTCGGCCTGGAGATCCTCGACCAGTGCCCCGAGGTGCGCACGATCGTCGTCGGGATCGGCGGCGGGGGACTCGCGGCCGGTGTCGCGGTCGCCGTGAAGGCGCTGCGGCCCGACGTGCGGATCGTGGGCGTGCAGGCGGCGGGCGCCGCCGCGTTTCCGCCCTCGCTGGCGGCCGGACGCCCGGTGTCGATCCAGCACCCGGCGACGATGGCCGACGGCATCAAGGTCGGCAGGCCCGGCGACGTGCCGTTCGCGATCGTCGCCGATCTGGTGGACGAGGTCCGCACCGTCACCGAGAACGAACTGTCCACCGCGCTGCTGCTGTGCCTTGAGCGGGCCAAGCTGGTCGTCGAACCGGCCGGTGCCAGCCCGGTCGCGGCGCTACTGAGCGATCCGCGGAGCTTCGAGGGACCGGTCGTCGCGCTGCTGTCCGGCGGGAACGTCGACCCGCTGCTGCTCCAGCGCATCCTGCGCCACGGCATGTCCGCGCAGGGCCGCTACCTGGCCGTGACGCTGCGTCTGACGGACCGGCCGGGGGCCCTCGCGACGCTTCTGGGGGTGTTGTCAGTGGCGGACGCTAACGTCCTCGATGTGAGCCACGTCCGGACCGACCCACGGCTCGGGCTCACCGAGGTGGAGGTCGAGCTGCACCTGGAGACGAAGGGGCCGGTGCACTGCGCCGAGGTCGGTCAGGCCCTGCGCGACGCGGGGTACACGGTCATCGACTGAGGTCTGTCGCCTGAGGCCCATTGACCGAGGTCAGGGCCTGTTCGTCACCTGTTCCGTCACTCGTTCGAGAAAATCCATTGAGAGACGCGATACATCGCGTTATGGTGTGTCTCGCTGTGCCGTTCCTGTGAAAAACGGGAGGCGGAGCATCCTGCGCAAACCTAGGCTTTTCGAAGAATCCCCGACGACGTGGAGACTGATATGCCAGGCGCCATCTATGCCGAAGGCCTGGTGAAAACCTTCGGCGATGTGAAAGCTCTGGACGGCGTCGACCTCGATGTCCCCGAGGGCACCGTGCTGGGCCTGCTCGGGCCCAACGGCGCGGGCAAGACGACCGCCGTCCGCTGTCTGACCACCCTGCTGCGCCCCGACAGCGGCAAGCTGACCGTGGCCGGCCTCGACGTGCTCAAGCAGCCCAACGAGGTACGGCGTTCCATCGGCCTCTCCGGCCAGTTCGCCGCGGTCGACGAGTACCTGACCGGCAGGGAGAACCTGCAAATGGTCGGCCAGCTCTACCAGATGAAGGCCAAGGCCGCGAAGGCCCGGGCCGACGAACTGCTCGACCAGTTCAACCTCGCGGACGCCGCCGACCGTACGGCCAAGACCTACTCCGGAGGCATGCGCCGTCGGCTCGACCTCGCGGCGGCCCTGGTCGTCTCCCCGCCCGTGATGTTCATGGACGAGCCGACCACCGGCCTCGACCCGCGCAACCGCCAGATGCTGTGGGAGGTCATCAAGCAGCTGGTCTCCGGCGGCACGACCCTTCTCCTGACCACGCAGTACCTGGAAGAGGCCGACCATCTCGCGCACGACATCGCGGTCGTCGACCACGGCAAGGTCATCGCCCGCGGTACCTCCGACCAGCTCAAGGCCCGCACCGGCGGCGAGCGCGTCGAGGTCGTCGTGCACGAGCGCGACCACATCGAGATCGCCTCCGCCCTCCTGGACAAATACAGTCTGCGCGGCTTCGGCAAGGGCGACACCGCCGTCGAGGAGCACACCCGCAAGATCACCACGCCCGTTTCCGGCGGAGCCAAGCTACTCGCCGAAATCATCCGCGAGCTGGACACCGAGGGCATCGAGATCGACGACATCGGCCTGCGCCGCCCCACCCTCGACGACGTGTTCCTCTCCCTGACCGGCCACCTGGCCGAGGAGAAGACCGAGGACAACGGCGCGGACACCGCCCCGGACACCAAGGACCGCAAGCACAAGAAGGAGGCCGCGAAGTGAGTGCCGTCACCGACGCCGTGCCGATCGCGGCACCGAGCAGCGCGCTGGGCCAGTCCGTCCACGACTCCCTGGTCGTCGCCAAGCGCAACCTGATCAGAATGTCCCGGATTCCGAATCCTGTTCGCGCGCATCGATCAGATTGCACCTCGCCGAGCATCCGAGACCGGCGGCCCAACTCCTTGAAGGAGCAGGTCAAGTGAGCGCTGTGAACGACTCCCTGGTCATGGCTCGCCGGAACTTGATTCGGATGAGCAGGATTCCCGAGATGATCCTGTTTGGCCTGATCCAGCCAATCATGTTCGTGGTGCTGTTCACCTACGTGTTCGGCGGCTCGATGCAGATCGGCAACAGCACGAACCTGGACGTCTACAAGAACTTCCTGATGGCCGGCATCTTCGCCCAGACCGTCACGTTCGCCACCGCCAGTTCCGGGGCCGGCATAGCCGACGACATGCACAAGGGCCTCATCGACCGCTTCCGTTCCCTGCCCATGGCGCGTGGTGCGGTACTGACTGGACGGACCGTCGCGGATCTCGCGCAGACGGCCTTGACGCTACTCGTCCTCGCGATCGTCGCGTTGATCGTAGGTTGGCGCCCCGGCTCCGTGGACCCGACCAACTTCGGGAAGATCCTGGGCGGCTTCGGCCTGCTGCTCCTTCTGGGATACGCGTTCACGTGGATCGGCGCGCTGATCGGTCTGTCGGTGCGCACGCCGGAAGCGGCCACGTCCGGTGGGCTGATCTGGCTCTTCCCGGTGACGTTCATCTCGAACGCCTTCGTGGACTCCAGCAAGATGACGCCTTGGCTGCGGCACATCGCGGAGTGGAACCCGTTCAGTGCGACTGTGCAGGCGTGCCGGAAGCTCTTCGGCGACCCTGGGCTGTCCCCGTCCGACGCGTGGCCGATGCAGCATCCGGTGTGGGCGTCGCTGATCTACTCGGTCCTGATCATCGTTCTTTTCCGTACGCTCGCGGTTCGCAAGTACCGAAGGACGGCTAGTTGATGGCTTTGCCTACCGAGAATTGCCATCACACGCCACGAGCGCATACGACAGGTTGAGTACGCTGGGATAGATGAGCTAAAGGGACCCTGGGCAGTGCGGTGAGACGTCGACCACCTCGATCAACAGCCCGGGGCCTCGCCGGTTGCGCTTCGGAACCGTCACCTGATGGGTAAGCAACTCGAAGGAGCTCAGTCAATCTCACTCATGTTGCTCGGATCTTTACCGAAAGACTCCACCAGACGCTCGATTAGCAATTGACGCAGATCGTACTCATCCGAGATTCCTTCGGCGAGCATCAAGCATAGCACTCGGCTTAGATGCGACTTATCTGGATGAACACTGCGGATGCCCTCTATCGCGAACTCGCGATGAGGGGATTGCAGAAGATGCAATACCTCATCGCTGAGAGAACGTACGTCTTCCCTAGAATTGAGGCAGCCGAAGACGGCTGCCATAAGAGTACTGGTGCGTTGGGCTTCAGAGGAGAGGGATGCATTCGATTGCTGAAGATCCAAGCGCTCTGTTCTCCGGGTAAGTGACGCCTCCTGAGAGTTTGCCTTAATAGCAAGGCGCCCCAATCCCCAACTCTCAGGGTTTTGCTGCCACAAGGAAATAATCGAGTCGGATTTTTCGCGAGAGAGGGCTACGTGGGTTTCGCCTGTGAGGCGGCCAGCAGCATCTAGACATCCGCGCCATTGATGAATCAAGTTGGGGGAAATCGATTCAATCCACCCCAAATTCGCGTACCTCTCTTGGCGTGCATCCTTAGTCACCAGCTGAATCGCACTGGGGCCAATCTCCTCCACGAGCCCTCGCTGTGAATGCACAGCGACGTAAAGCAAGATGAGAAGCCATGACGCGAAGGATTGCTGAATGCCAGTTACCCGTGGACGGAGTCTCGCGTAGTCACCGAAGATTTCCCTAAGTGTATCAACTACCTCAGGTTGGTCATGAGGGATTCTGAACGAGCCAACTGCCGACCCTAGGGGATAAAATTTCGTTCCATTCTCAAAATATCCCTTCATGTCGTTCAGCATAATTCGCCAGTCGATGTGCCCAACCCATGAATCCTCTAGGAGCTCCCAATCCTGGAGATCGCCGTACTTTCCCATTCCAGCAGCCTGAGATGCTTCTGCGATGTTCGGCTCTTCGCGGAGCACTTGAGTTACAACCCATGGAAGTGTGCTCTCGATTGCCCGAAGATCTTGCGGTCGATGGGCGGCTGACCTCAGGAACTCACTGAGGGAAGTTGCTCCGGGATCCAAAAGAAACTTTCCGAGGTCATGAACCAGTGTGGTTTTAGGTGGATTTGAACGAGAAAGGCGCAACCATGGTTCCTGCGGCTCTCTGATTGAAACTAGCCGCCCAGAGAACCCGAGGGAATCTGCCTCTGCCGATGAAGGAATCGAATTTTTGGGGCGCCTACGTACTGCTGCCTGGAACGCCCTTACCCACTCCGGCTCGCCAAGCGAACGACGCTCCCGCAGAAGGGAACGGGTCCTGCGGACTCTGTTTTCTGCAATGGCCTCCACTACACGAGGCAACGGTGCGTCCACTAGGCAATTCTGGGTCAGAATTCGAAGCCTCGAATTCTCTGTCGCATAGGCAAGTGCCATGAGTTGGCACTTGGAATTCTCTGTCAGAGCCGAGTAGAGAGGCGCGATGAAACTTTCCAATGTATTCCGTGTCTCATCGGTTAGGTCATCGCGGCACGCTAGGACACTCAGGCAATATAGCAAACTGGAATCGTCAGATTTGACTGACCTGTACAGCCTATTCTCGGCTAGCCGGGCCACTACGCCTGTCATATCTGCAGGAATGCAATGTGGTACGCGGCGAACATCGGTATCTGGCGGAAGCTGCAAAAGCTCTGCTGCTTGATCCGTTAGCGACTGTAGGTAGATGGGTGAGCGAACCATTCCATCCGAGAGTATCGCGACGGCAAGGCGTGACCCTGCAAGAGTCGCCTTTTTTACTTCCTCGTGCTCGACTGAATGACTATTCAATTCTGCCACGAGAGAGATAACTGTTTCTCGGAGGTTTTCTCGCCTGGAAAAGATATGCCCCAAAGCGAAGAGAACTGTGTTCCGCCAGTGCGAGCTGGAAGCGATGAGTCGCAGAGTGTCAGGAATCCTATTCTCGGGCCGTTGCATAATTCCCTGCGCTGCCCAAAACTCTTGAAGAGATCTGATCTCGAAACCAATTTCATCGGATCTGCTCGAAACCAGGAAGACTAGTCTGTCTGTAGCGGCCTGAATTATTTGATCGCATAGAGAAAGTAGCGATTCACCTTTGTGGCCTTCTGCCCTCAGTCGACCCTGCACAATCTGTCTAAGTTCATCTGCTGAAAGTGTTGAATGAGTTTCTCCAGAATTCTCGCTTCGAGTTTGCAATACAAGGCCTACTTGAGCATGGATTGCATCAACGTCGGAACGGTGATCTCTTAGCAGTGAGCTGGCTTGGCTAGGCTTTTCAAGTTCCCTTTCGTAGATGACTCGATAGTAGTCAGCGAATAGGTTATATCTGTCCTTTGGGGCTTGCCCGACCCTCTCCAGCAAGACCGCTAGAATGGTGACTTGAAGTGGTGTAGTCATCAAGCGCGAAGTGGCAGACTCGTCGGATGCCCGGTCGAGTCTCTCGATTAGCTGATCTGTCCTGTCGCTATCCATTCCATGTCGGGCGATAGCTAACTTTCTTCCATAGCTCATCGCAATTTCTTTACTCAGGGCAGTGAGCTGAAGATGTTTATAGTATTGAGGCGAGAATTCATCGGTGTAGCCTTGTGGCCGAGTTGTGGCGACGATGAAGACATCACCGCTCACGGACGCTGCATCGATAAGGAAGTCGTCAATTAGAGAGAGGATCTCACCCCGATTGCTGGCGGCCGGCACCTCGTCCAGACCGTCGAGCGCCACGAACCATGGGTAGGTAGCTAGCCAACTTCGGAGTTGATGGGCGCTAATGGGGATGGTGGTCTTTTCAGTGATCGTATTGGCAAGGTATCCCAGGACGGATTGAGCTTCTCCCCTTGCTACAGAATCCGCTAGTCGAGTTAGCTGAATATTTACTGGCCAGCGCCGATTCTTGGGTCGAGGCAAACCTTCCTGCTTCATCAAGCCGAAGATTTTTTCACATGCGACTTTGACCTTTCCGAACTTCGCTGCTGGGGTATCGGTTACGAGGGCCGCACGATACATTTGGCAGGCGAACTGTGTGAGGGTCGTTTTTCCCTGTCCTGGACCTGCAACCAGAACCAGCCTTTGACTGTTATTGGTACCCCTCACGGTTCCGCGCTCCTCCTTCAGTGCGTCACTCTCATCGGCAGCACTGATGATCGAGCTTAGAGCTTTGAGGGATCCTTTGGATCCTGCTTCTTCGATGCCGGACCATGGCTGATATGGCAGATCGATGAAGATTTCAGCTAGAGCTACACTTCGATCATCAGCAGATCCGGCTTGGTCAAGGTTAACGTATCGGCCCCGAATTAATTCCTTCGCAGTAAATGATTTTAGGGCTTCAGGGATTTCGCTCGCGGAGTCATTTTGGTCTGACAGTACCTGGGCAAGGACATCGCCTGGCGTCACCCAAGAGGAGTAGGAAATGCGAATGTCTCTGTTGTTCACCAAGAAGGTCGAAATGGTGTCGCAATGCCAAATGAGCCACCCATCGAACCCGACCCTCCTCGCGTGTCCCTTTAGGCATTCGTCAACTCTATCGATCCCGCCGTCGTCTCGCGGAGAGAGCCTGACGTTTGTGGAAACGATGTAATACTTAGGAATTTTCCTCCCGGCCTCTTTCCTCTTACTCCATCCTTTCATCTCCTCATTAATTTCCTCGATGAGCCATGTTGCATTATCTTTGGGAAGAGTAGGGAATTCTTTGTATTTCGCTTGAATTATTCCGTACCCATTCCAGTGATGCCCGTTCGTGTTGATGGGTACAGGTCCGTCGAACGTTGCTTCTCGCCCGCCATCGGCACCAGACCCAAAGACTCCTACCCCGGGGCCAAGCTCGGCGACGGCGATGGATTGGGTTAGATGTTCGAATTCTCGGTTGCCGAGCCTGTTCAGATCGAATCGCATGTAGTCATGGTGCCGTCTTCACGTCGTACTGTCATGAGTTTGTCGTTGTTGGTGCTTCGGAGTCGGGATGCTCTCCCGAAGCGGAAGAAACACCTCAGCCTTGGTCTTCGGCCAACGGCGAAGATTGACAGCGTCACAGCGCTTACATGCTCCAAAGGCCCCATGACCGGCCGCAGAGTGCTGGCCGTTCTGTAGATGCTTGGGGCTAGCACTCGGGGACTGTGTCCCCAGTCGCTTCCGTCGTCCGCGGGTGGGTACGGTCATGGTCGTGTCCGGCGTGCGTCGGGTTGGTCACCCGTGGGCGTGCGCTGGTTGATCGCGCGCGACTAGGGGAGCTGGTACGGGCATGGCGGTTGACGCTGCTCGCACGGAAGAGGGGTTCACGTCGGCGAGGGCTACGCGGGTGATGGTCGCCGCGTGCCGGGCCGCAGGGCTCGACGACAGAGGTGCAGAACTGATCCGCCTCGGGGAGAACGCGTTGTTTCGGCTGGCCTTCGTGCCGGTGATCGTGCGCGTTGCACGGGGTGAAGAGTGGCTGCCCAAAGCCCGTACCGAGGTGGCCGTGTCGCAGTGGCTGGCTGAGGAAGGGTTCCCGGCGGCGCGGATCGTTGGGGACCTGGAACAGCCTCTTCTGATCGCCGGCCATCCGGTGACCTTCTGGCACCTGATCGTCGAAGGGGACCGCAAGGCGGAGTACGGGGAACTGGGCGGGATCCTGCGGGATCTGCACACGCTGACTGTGCCCGAGGGGCTCGTGCTGCCGCCGTACGATCCCTTCGACAAGCAAGCACTGCGGCTTGACCGGGCGGTGATCCCCGACGACGACAAGTCCTTCTTGCGGAAGCGCTGGCGCGAACTGCAAGACAAGTACGCCGAGTTGCGGTTCGAGACGCCGAAGGGGCCGGTACACGGGGACGCTCACGTGCAGAACCTCATGGTGGACGACCAGGGCCGCGTGCTTCTGATCGACTTCGAGATGTTTTGCTACGACCATCCTGAGTGGGATCTCATGGTTACGGCTGTGGAGCACTACAGCCTTGGGTGGCAGACCGACGAGCAGTACGCCGACTTCGTGAGCGCGTATGGGCGGGACCTGCACGACTGGGACGGGTACAAGATCCTGCGGGGGATTCAAGAGTTCGGTATGACGACGTGGCTGATGCAGAACGTGCAGGAGGACGAGAGGACGGCGGCCGAGTACCGCCGGCGTATCGCAGGTCTGCGCGATGACGACGGGCCTCGGGACTGGCGGCCCTGGTAGGGGCTACTCGTCGTCCTCGTCCAAGCGGTCGAGCGCGTCGCGCACCTTCTCGTTGAAGGCGGCCACCGTGGGGTTCGCCGCGTGCAAGCCTACTTCGTTCTGAAAGTCGGTCACGTAGCGCTGGAAGCGGTTGGACTGGAGGGAGTCGCCGCCGTCGACTGCGAGGCTCGCGGTGGTGACGGCGGCTTCCAGCTCGCCGTTGAGTAGCTGGCTTTGGGCGAGCACCATGCGGCAGAAGCCCAGGGTTCGGGCGTACTTGGGGTCGGTGCTGTCCACGGCGCGCTGGGCCTGGGCGACGGCGTCTCGGCGCATCTTGAGGTCGCGGAAGCAATGGCAGAGTTCGCCCATGAGCTCTGCTTCGTCGAAGTAGCCGAGCCATGCCGGGTCTTCGGCGGTGTCGGCGCGCTCGAAGTGGCGTTCGGCCTCGTTCATGGCGCGCCCTGCCGCGATGGGGTCGCCTGCGTTGGAGAGGGAACGGGCCTCCATCGCCGAACTTAGCGCCATGACACGCGGGGTTGCTCGGCCTTTGGCACCCTCGACGGCGGCGCGGGCCAGCTGGATGGCTTGGGCGTGGTTGCCTAGGTAGTTGGCCTGGTGGCTGAGGTTGCCGAGGATGCGGGCGCCGAACATGCGGTCGTCGATGACCTGGGACAGGCGCAGCGTTGAGGTCAGGTAGCGGTGGGCGAGTCGGTGGTTTCCGACGTCGTACGCGGTCCACGCGAGTAACTGGGAGATCTCGGCTGCTGCGCCGAATAACGAGGTGCCGACTTTCTCGCTGTAGCTGGCGTTCAGCAGCGGCAATACGTCTTCGCGGAAGTAGTGGCGTAGTGCCTTGTGGCCGTGGCCTCCGCCGTACTTGAAGTCGAGTTGCATGAACAGGCTGGCAGCTTCTCTGATCGCGCGGACGTCGCGCATGCCGACGCGTCGGTGATCGGGTCTGTCGGCCTGGATGCCGTCGGGACGCGCGATCATCCATGACAGGACGGCGGAGTTGAGGTCGGCGTCCGCGACGGCCAGTGGGCTCGAAGCGGGAGCGTCGGCGTGCTCGTGGGTGAGTCCGTCGAGAACGGACAGGACGTCGGGAACGGTGCTCGGGTAGCCAACGGGCTCCGGGGGCGTCGACTTGGTGTGGTCGAAGAAGCCGAGATCGCCTGGGGTGATGCGGCGGCGGAGCTTGTTCGAGAGAACGTCTGCCAGGAGTGCCGCTGTCTGCGGCCTGATGCCTGCGCCTTCTCGCCAGCGCTTCACGGCGACGTGCGTTGTTCCCAGGGTCATGCCGCGCTGGGCGCCCTCGTCTGTCATGCGCTTCGCAAGGCCTTTGTTCGAGACCTTCGCTTCGTCCATGACCGCGATCAACTGCGCGTTTGGTTCTCGGTTCATGCTCTGCCAACCCGAGAATGACGGCGAGTATTCATCGTGTCACAGGAGTAACGCCCTGGGGGGTTCATTGCTGAACCCCCTTTGCGTTTGCCGGTGTTCACATGAACCCCCAGGTGGACACTGCCGATTGAGCCTCCCGAGCCGTTCACTGGTCGACACAGATCAGCGGGTCACAGGGCCCGTCGGCGCGCGGGAGGGAACGCGGTGGAAGTGCGACACGGCAAACACCCGGCGAACACCTCGGCGGAGGGTGCTCCGCGCCGGTCAGTGCACGACCCGTCCAACGGTCACTTCCGGGCGCTCACTCTCTACGCCGAGGACTCCGGCTGCGCCAAGGCTGCGCGCGACACGGTGGGCTCCTACCTCCGAACCTGGGGGTTGGAGCACGCGGTTGTCGACGCTCAGCTCATCGTGTCGGAGCTGGTCGGCAACGTTGTGCATCACGCGGTGCCGGATGACGCCCTGGCCACGCCCGGTGCCTCGCGGAGGATCGACGTGTCGCTCATGACGGTGCCTGAGGTGTTGGTCATCGGCGTCTCGGATGAGGACTCGGACCCGCCTGAGTTGGCGGCTGGCGAGTGGATCTCACCGGAGCTGGCGGGTGACTTCTCAGAGGCGCTGTTGCCGGAGCGAGGACGCGGGCTGTTGATCGTTCAGCGGCTGGCTGACGCGGTGTGGTGGTCGCCCGGTGTGAAGGGAGGCAAGACCGTGTGGTGTCGCCTCGACCTCGACCGGCTGTGGGCTGAGAACTCGGCCTGACAAGCGCCGGGTCACCGCCCCTGTTTGCTCCCTCGCGATCGGGAGCGGGCGGCGATCCGGTTACCGGCCGGAGTTTGACCACTCCGGCCAATCAAAGGGGCGCGGTCTCCCGGACATTCGGGAGGCTCCCCTCCCGTATGAGGGGCCGCGCTTCACATCCCCCATATAGGCCGGGCCACCCACTGCCCTGGTAAGCGAACGGGTGGCCCGGCTGGGAACACGGCGGTTCCCGGTGCCTGATGGTACCGGGGCCGCCGTGCTGCGTTCTGGCCCTGGCTGAAAAGAAGTTGACGATCCGTTACCTAGATCAGGGCAGAGGTGGGCAAGGTGTCTGGCGCGGGTGAGAACTGGCTGAGCGATGGACTCGGCGACGTTGTGGGGGCGGGCTTCGGGCTGTGGGTGTCGGGTGTCGACTACATCGCGGGTTGGCGTGAAGCGCGGGAGTCTGCTGATCAGGTGAACCGGGTGTTCCTCGGTGTGGGGTTCGAGCTGTCCGAGTTACGGGCCGTCGCCTCGACCAATGAGGAGGGGCGCGGTGTCGTGCGGGTGGCGGGCTGGCCCGGTGCCGTGGACCGGCTGGCGGGTCTCCTGGAGGCGCTCGTGGACGGCGACGGCGGTGCGCGGTGAGCGGTCTTTCCGCTGGTGAGCGCGGTACGTGGGCACGTCGCTGGGTGTCGAGACTTTGGGCGGTAGCTGCCATGGGGCGAGTGAACAGGGGGCCTTACGCTCGCCGGCGGATCGGGCAGTCTCTTGGAGCCGGCCCGCGTTCAGCCCGATCGGCCCCCTGTTCTTCGAGGCTCGCCCCATGGGAGCTGCCTAAAGTCTCGGCACCCGGCGATCCCCAGCCCCCAACACCCCTGCCCACGAAGGCCGTTCGACGCGTCAACTCCTCTGGCGTGCTGCCGTGCGGGGCGCTTGCCGTCCGGACGGGACCGGCGGCCACGCCGCACGCCCGGCCGGGGCGGCCGGGCGCCCCGGCGCGCCGCAGGCGCGCCCTTGAGGAAGCGAAGACTGTTTCGACCGATCGCCGTTGCTGCTCAGGTGCGGGTGCGTCGGGTGGGCTGTTTGTCGGCGGTGATCCGGTAGGCGAGTTCGGCGCGGTCCGCCCCGACGCGCAGCTCTTCGAGGATCAGGCGGCGGTCATCGGTGCCGTGCGCGGTGCGGGTCACGTGCAGGACCGGGGTCGCGTCGGGGAGTTGGAGGGCGGTGCGCTCGTCGGGCAGCGGCATGTGGGCGCGTACGGTCTCGGTCCACGTCAGCTTGTGGCCGGCCTGGGTGAGGACCCAGTAGATCGCTGCCGGAGGCTTGCACGGCTCCTGTCCGAGCAGCGGGACGGCTTCGGCCACTTCGAACGGGATCAGCGTGCGGTGCATGACACGTGTTCCGGTGGCGGGGTCGGTGAGCAGCCGATCGCAGCCGAACAGGGCTTCCTCCTGGTCGAGTTGGAGGAGGCGGCCGGTCTCCTTGGTGGTGTGAGTCCGGTACGTACTCGGCTGTTCGGTCTCCTGCCAGATGTCGCCGTTGGGCATCACGAACTTGCCCTCGCTGCTGTGGGTGATGCGGCGTTCGAGGGTGAGCGCGGGCTGTCCGTCCGTCCGCACGAAGCTGCCCTTGCCGTGCCGAACATCGATCAGACCTTCCGCGCGCAGGGCGGCAATCGCGTTGCGGACGGTGGGGCGGGAGACCCCGTAACGGGCCATGAGCTGGGCCTCGGACGGCAGCATCGAATCCGGAGTGAACTCGCCGGACAGGATCGCTTCTCGCATCACGGCGGCGACTTGCTGGTAGAGGGCTCCGGGGCGCTGGATCTCCGACATGGCGGCATCTCCGGGTCGAGGTCATAGTCACGTCGCACGCGCGACATCACTCGTCAGCATAAGCACTTGCACTCTCGCCGTACAGGGCTCCATAGTCGTAACTCATAAGGACAAGTGACGTCTGAATATGTCAGGCGTACCGACTGGCCAAGGAGGCCAAGCAATGCAGTCCATTCCCGTGGACACGGCGCGACTGGGCGTACTGCGGTGCGCCATCGCGCCCGAAACGAAGATCAGCAACTTCGAGACACAGGAGGTCAAGAAGGACCGGGACGGCAACCCCGTCTACACCATCGCCGTCACCGTCCGCCAGGACGGACGCCGCATCTCCGTCATCGAGATCGCCATCAGCGGCGAACCGAAAGGCATCCAGGAAGGACAGATCGTCAAGGTCACTGGGCTGACCGCGTTCATGTGGTCGATGGGCGACCGGCACGGCGTCAGCTTCCGCGCAGACGCCATCACACCCGTCCACGGCACCCCGGCGGCGCAGGCCAAGGGCGGTGACGCGTGATGGGACCGATCCTGCTCGCCTTCGCCCTGGCCGTGCTGGCCTGGCTGCTGGTCGTCGGTGACCTGGTGCGCCGGCACCGCCCGGCCTGGCACTGGTACCTCGTCGGCTATCCGGTGAGCGCGTGGCGGGTGCTGTTCACCTGGCGCCGGGTCGCCCTGCTCAACGACCTCTCCGTGTCCAAGCTCCCGGGCCGCACCCTGGTCGGACACCTGATCGTCAAGGGCGACCCGGTACGGCCAGTGGCACCCCGCACCTCGTTCCCCCGGGCCACCCGCATGGGGCTGACCGTGACCGTGCGGCTGCACGCGGGACAGACCCCGATGACCTACATGAAGGCGGCCGAAGCACTCGTCCACGCGTGGAGAGTCCACGCCGTCCGGGTCACCTCGCCCGAACGCGGCCTCGTACTGCTGACCGCCATGGCCACAGATCCGCTGCAACGGCCCGGCTTAGCCACCGCACCGGCCGAATTACTGTCCGCGCTCATCGGTGCCCTGGAATCCGGCGGCGCCTGGGTGATGAACCTGCGCCTCGTGCCGCACTGGCTGATCACCGGGGCTACCCGCTCCGGCAAGTCCACCCTGCTGGCCCGGCTCATCACCCAACTCGCCCCGCAACCGGTCGCGCTGGTCGGCATCGACTGCAAGGGCGGCATGGAACTCGGCCTGTTCGCCCAGCGGTTGACGGCGCTGGCGACCTGTCGACGCGAAGCGGTCGCCATCCTGTCCGCGCTCGTCGTCGACATGCACGACCGCATGAGCGCCTGCCGGACGGCCGGTGTCCGCTCGATCTGGGAACTGCCCGACAAGCTCCGCCCGATACCCGTGGTCGTGATCGTCGACGAGATCGCAGAGCTGTACCTGTCTGACGGGACGCGGGAGAGCAAGGTGGAAGCCGAACAGTGCTCCACGCTCCTGCTGCGGATGGGACAACTCGGGGCCGCGCTCGGCCTGCACCTGGTCGTCGCCGGCCAACGTGTCGGCTCCGACCTCGGCCCCGGCGTCACCGCTCTGCGCGCCCAACTCGGCGGCCGGATCTGCCACCGCGTCAACGACCCCGGCACCGCCGAAATGACCCTCGGCGACCTCAACAAAGACGCTGTGGCCGTTGCGCAGACGATCACGGTGGAGGAACGGGGCGTGGCCGTGTGCACGGGCCCGGACGGCGGCTGGAGCCGCGCCCGCTCCCACCTGACAACGACGCAAGAGGCCATGTCGACGGCCCGCAAGTACTCCGGCATGACCCCGCACCTGCCCGCCCTGGACCGCGCCCTCACGTCGCTGGAAGGAGAGGACAAGTGACCGGTGCAGATGTGATCAGCGAGGGTACGGCGTTCACGTTCGCGGTGATCTTCGGGATCATCACCGTCCTGCTCGTCCGCTCCCGCGACATACGGGTCTGGGAAGCGATCTGCGTCGGCCTCTTCGGCGTCTACCTCGGCCAGACCCCCGTGGTCTTCACCATCCACGGACTCGTCGTCTGGTTCATCGGCGGCTTCTCCCACACCTGAGCAGAGGGGACCCACCACCATGCCCATGTCTCGCGTGAGGTGCCCGTTCTGTAAGGGCGACGGAGCCCGCAGGACCTGGACCGGACGACTGCGGCGCTGCCGCGTCTGCCGGGGCACCGGAACCATCCGCTGAACCCACCGCACCACGCCCAACCAGCCAAGGGAGCGATCCCCATGACCGACCACGCGCCACCAACCACCCACCGTGCCGCCTCGGCGGCCCACCCCGGAAGGTCACCACCATCACCCCGGACTTCACTCCGGCTGGCAGGCGCGCTGTCCTCGACCGCGCAGCGCGTCTGCGTCAGCTCTCCGAAGCAGACCGCGACGCCATCCGCATCGCCCAAGACCCCAAGTTCCCTCGCCGGATAGAGCAGATCATCGCAACCGGCGGCTGCACCCACCCCGTCCATCTCTCCGGCTCGACCACCACCGTGGACGGCACGACCGGCGAGATCCTCCACCACTACGACACCCGCACCGAACCCGGCGAACGCCTCCTCGTCCGATGCCGCAACAGACGCGCAACCGTCTGCGCCCCCTGCTCCCACCTGCACGCCGGAGACACCTTCCACCTGGTCCGCGCGGGCCTGCTCGGCGGCAAGAACATCCCCGCCACCGTCCGCAACCGCCCTCGCCTCTTCGTCACCCTCACCGCCCCGTCCTTTGGCTCGGTCCACCGTGCTGGCGAACAGTGCCGACCCCGCCGCGACGGCGGCACCTGCGAACACGGGCGTCTTCTCGGCTGCACCACCGTCCACGCCCCGGACGCGCCAGTCGTCGGCCAACCGCTGTGCGCTGACTGCTACGACTACCCGGCCCACGTGCTCTGGCACGCGCACGCCTCCAAGCTGTGGGACCGCTTCGTCATCGACGTACGGCGGCGCTTGGCCTCCGCGGCCGGCATCGTTCAGTCCTGCTTCGCGGCGCATGCCCGCCTGTCCTTCGCCCGCATCGCCGAGTACCAGAAACGGGCGGCCGTTCACGTTCACGCTGTTGTCCGCCTCGACGGCCCGAACGGGTCGGACGACGAACCCCCGGCCTGGGGCACTGCGGAACTGCTCACCGACGCCGTGCGCGTCTCAGCCCGGCGGGTTCTGGTCCGCACCGTCTACAGCCCGGCCGTGGGCGAATTCTCCCTGCGCTGGGGCGCCCAGGTCGACGCTCGACCGCTGCGCGCTGATGGCGACGGACCCGACGATGACGCAGTGGCCGCCTACGTGGCCAAGTACGTCACCAAAGGCGCGAGCGAGACAGGCGCCGGCCTCGACCACAAGGTCACCATCGGGTCCGACATCGGTACTGCACCCGTGACCCCTCATGTCCGCAGCCTCATGCGTGCCTGCTGGAGTCTCGGCGGCCTGACCGAGTACGAGCCGCTCAACCTGCGCGCCTGGACCCACACCCTCGGCTACCGAGGCCACATCCTCACCAAATCCCGCGCCTACTCCACCACCTACGCAGCACTGCGTGCCGACCGTGCCGCGCACCGAGGTAATGACACGTACTTGGGAGAGAGCACAGTCACGGAAGCCAACTGGCGCTATATCGGCTCCGGCCACACCCCTGGCGCGGCCCAACTCGCCGCCGGAATCGCAGAGGACTTGGCCCAAAACCGCGAGTTCGTCCGCGAAGAGTTGGCCGAGCGGGGGTGGAGAAATGAGCTGCGCGAAGAAGAGAACGCAACCGCCGACCGGTGAAGTCGTATCTCGCTGGCGCGCTGTTGAGTGGGGCGAATCCGAAGAGCGGCGCTTAGCGGAGATCTTGTTCGGTCGGCTGTCCAACAGATCTAAGAACAACGGAAGTTGCCGGAAAACGCCTGCCGAGTAAGAAACAGGGCGGTATCCTGACGGGACATCACATGTAGGTCCCAGAGGGTTGCCGCCCTCTGGGACCAGGCCAGTCAAGGACCGGCCTGCCAGTCGCGAAGGGACTGACATGGGGAAGAGTACCGTCATGCGCGGGCGTCGGAGTGCGGGCGTTATCCGTGTAGCTATCTACCTGCGTGTTTCCACAGCGCAACAGTTGGAAGGCTACGGCCTGAAGGTCCAGGAAGATCAATGCCGGGCCTGGCTTGCGTACGCCTTACGTGGACAGAAGCACGTGGTCGTCGATGTGTACGTGGATGGCGGCGTATCCGGAAAGCTGGCCAAGCGTGACGATCTGGACCGTCTGACCGCCGACATCATGGGCGGGAAGGTCGACCTGGTTGTCTTCGGCAAGCTCGACAGGATCGGCCGCACCATGAAGAACATCCACCGTTGGGTCTACGACGTCACTGACTACGGCGTCCGCGTCGCCACTGGTGACGGCCGCATCGACTCCGACGACGACATGTTCGGCATCCAACTCTCTCTTCTCGCCTACATGGCCGAGGTTGAGCACGCCCTGATTCTTGAACGCACTCTGGGCGGTCGGATGCAGAAGGCTGCCGCTGGGGGCTGGCCACTGGGTGAGCCGCCCTTCGGCGTCATGCTCGACGCGGACGGAAACCCCGTGCTCAACCCCGATGAGGTCAAGCAGATCGAGGCGTATGCAGCCTTCATGATCGACTCGCCTGAACCTGTGACGCAGGAGGATGCAGCCCGGCACCTCAACGCTCTCGGTTACACCCAGCGCAACGGAAAGCCGTGGGCCGGAGGAAATCTCGGCCGGCGCATTGAGGCCAGCCTTCGTGGCTACGTGGAGTTCGTCTTCGCGGGCGAGAACGAGGACGGCGACCCGATCACCACGACCTTCCGAATCGACGTTCCGAAACCACTGCCTGAGGAACGCATTGAGTCACTGCGTGTTGTCATCAACCGGGGCAAGCGCGCTAAGGGCAAGCACTCTCGATACCTGTTGTCCAACCGCATCATCAGTGTCTGCGGGGCGCACCGGACCGGCAGCAGTATTGCCACCGGACGTTACTACCGCTGTATGGGGAACCGCGTCGAAGGGGGAGCGTCCCCGAGGCATGAGGATTGCTGGGAGCTTCCGGTTGAGGATGTCGAATCGGCTGTCTGGGCCGAAATTGAAGGTTTGTTGGAAGACAGGACGAAGCTGCACGCACCGATTGCCAAGTGGCTGGGAAGTGTTCCTGAGCGCGCTGCTTCCTATCGTCGCCGACTGGCCGAGCTGGACGAGCAGCTTGAGAAGAAGCGGTCGAGCCGTAAGCGCAAGATCGCTTTGCTTCTGGTTTCCGCCGAGGACGATGCCGATGACACCGCCCTGATTGATGAGCTGAAGTCGGAACTCAGGCAGCAAGAAGAGGAACTGCTTCAGGAGCGCGAACGTGTGGCGGACTGGTTGGGCGATGCGGAGGCTCAGGAAGAGCGGGCCAGGGAACTGCTCCACGCGGTCGACAGCATCGACATGTCGCCGGAGAACTTCACCCTGGACCTGAAGTTGGATCTTCTGGAGCTGCTTGACATCCAGGTTCAGATCTTGGACAAGGGGGTTCCTCGACACAAGGGTCTCGTCGACCCCATCACGGAGTGGCACCGAGAGAACGACGTCCCGGTCCCGGTGCAGCTGACAGACGAGATGTGGGACAAGGCCAAGAAGATCCTGTCGGGTACCCGGCAGTGGAAGGACGTACGTGGTGCGTTCGACGTGATGTTGGAGAAGCTGCGCACGGGGAAACCGTGGAACGAGTTCAGCGGGTGCGAGCGAATCGGCGGACGGGCCTACGTGTCGCTGTACAGGCGCGTCCATCACTGGTTCGACTCTGGGGAGTATCAAGCCGCCCTGGAGGCTCTGAAGCCCTATCCGGCGGTTCCTGTGCCGCCTTCGTACGTGCTGCCTCGGATGCTGGTCACGGGTGCCGTTGATCCGAAGTTCACCGCTGCGCAGGTGACGATGGAGCCCGAACGAGTCTGCGATTGCGGCGCGGTCGGTGAAGCATGTGGCACCACCCCGAGTTGCAACCTGGCCTGGACGGGCGGACAAGCTTGCCAGAGATGGTGATCTTCGGGCTCATCCAGCCCATCATGTTCGTGGTGCTGTTCACCTACGTCTTCGGCGGTTCCATGCAGATCGGTGGCAGCACCAGCGCCACCGACTACAAGAACTTCCTGATGGCGGGCATTTTCGCGCAGACTGTCACGTTCGCCACCGCCAGTTCCGGCGCGGGCATCGCCGACGACATGCACAAGGGCCTCATCGACCGGTTCCGCTCGCTGCCGATGGCGCGCGGCGCGGTGCTGACCGGGCGGACGCTCGCCGATCTCGTGCAGACCGCGCTGACTCTCCTGGTCCTCGCGATAGTCGCCCTGCTGGTCGGCTGGCGGGTCGGCTCGGACGGGGGCACCAACGCTGGCAAGGTCCTCGGTGCCTTTGGGCTGCTGCTCCTGCTCGGGTACGCGTTCACCTGGATCGGCGCCCTGATCGGGCTCAGCGTCCGTACACCCGAGGCGGCCACCTCCGGCGGACTGATCTGGCTCTTCCCGGTGACGTTCATCTCGAACGCGTTCGTGGACACGAGCAACATGACCCCGTGGCTGCGCCACATCGCCGAGTGGAACCCGTTCAGCGCCACCGTGCAGGCCTGCCGGGTGCTCTTCGCCAACCCGGGACAGTCGCCCTCGGACGCCTGGCCCATGGTGCACCCGGTGTGGGCCTCACTGATCTACTCGCTCCTGATCATCCTCATATTCCGGACGCTGGCGGTGCGGAAGTACCGCTCGGCGACTGCCTGAGGGGAGACCCGAGGAGATACCGAGACGACACCGGGACGACAGAACCCCCGGCGCCGCAAGGCGGCCGGGGGCCCGTCGAAGGCTAAGGCGAAGGCCAGGAATCCCTCAGGTCAGGTCCCGCAGGTCGGTCAGCCGTTGTACGGCTCGGCCTTGAGGATCGTCACCGAGGCCTTCTTGCCGTTGGGCAGCTCGTACCGCGCTTCCTGGCCGACCTTGTGGCCGAGCACGCCGGAGCCCAGCGGGGACTGCGGCGAGTAGGTCTCGATGTCCGCGCTCGCGTACTCGCGCGAGGCGAGCAGGAAGGTCATCGTGTCGTCCTCGTCGCCGTCGAACGCGATCGTGACGACCATGCCGGGCGCGACCGCGCCGTCCGCCGACGCCGGAGCCTCGCCGACCTTGGCCTTCTCCAGGAGCTGGACCAGCTGGCGGATGCGGAGCTCCTGCTTGCCCTGCTCCTCCTTGGCCGCGTGGTACCCGCCGTTCTCGCGCAGGTCGCCCTCCTCGCGAGCAGCCGCGATCTTCGCGGTGACTTCCTCGCGCGCGGGACCAGACAGGTACGCCAGCTCTTCCTTGAGCTTGGTGTACGCCTCCTGCGTAAGCCAGGTGACGTCTTCGCTGGTCTGGGTCACAGGTGCTCCTCGTAGGTACTGGGAATACAAAGCATCGCCCTACCCAGAAGAATGTTCCTTCATGGAAGGGCGAAACCACGAGCCTAACAATTCAACGGCGCCAAGGGGAGGACATAAGCCGTCAGAAATACGTCAACGCAGGTCAACGCCTACACAACGAGGGTGACGTCAGTCGGAGTGGCAGCCGAGCAGCTCGGCCGTGGTGCCCCGGGCCGTCGTACGCAGGGTGACGACCTTGTCGATGCGGGTCGCGGAGCCGCCGAAGTGGAAGTCGGCGCGGCCCACCTCGGACTGGTCGGCGGCCTGTGAGCGCAGGGTGCAGTAGCCGGTGGTGCCCGAGTCCTTGTGGACCTCCAGATGCACCTCGACCTCGTTGTCCGAGGCCTGGAAGGTGATCACTTCGGCGCTGATCTTGGCCTCTACGACGTAGTGGTAGGCGAAGTACCCGACGAGGGCGAGCAGCAGCGCGGCGAGGACGGCACCGGCGATCTTGAGCTTGTGGTCGGCACGCTCGTCCGACGAGTTGCCGTAGCGGCCCTCGGGCAGTCGCGTACTCGCCGTACTCATGATCGTCCTCCCGGCAAGGGGCTCAAGGGCTCAATGGCTCAAGGGCCCCCGAAACCGGCCCCCGGAATTATTCGCCCCCGGATTCGGTCACTATAGAAGCCTCCCACCCGCCGCCCGACCACCGCCCCTCAACGACGTCCCTGCGGGACGGCACATGTTGAATTGCACCCCAGCACACCGGGGCGCCGACCTACTGAGGATTGAGTCTTGACTGACCAGCTGCGACTGATGGCCGTCCACGCGCACCCCGACGACGAGTCGAGCAAGGGCGCGGCCACCATGGCGAAGTACGTGTCCGAGGGGGTGGACGTGCTGGTCGTGACCTGCACGGGCGGGGAGCGCGGCTCCATCCTCAACCCGAAGCTCCAGGGCGACCAGTACATCGAGGAGCACATCCACGAGGTACGCAAGAAGGAGATGGACGAGGCCCGCGACATCCTCGGCATCAAGCAGGAGTGGCTCGGCTTCGTCGACTCGGGGCTGCCCGAGGGCGACCCGCTGCCCCCGCTGCCCGAGGGCTGCTTCGCACTGGAGGACGTCGACAAGGCGGCCGGCGAGCTGGTGAAGCAGATCCGTACCTTCCGTCCGCAGGTGATCACCACCTACGACGAGAACGGCGGCTATCCGCACCCCGACCACATCATGACCCACAAGATCTCGATGGTGGCGTTCGAGGGTGCGACGGACACCGAGAAGTACCCGGAGTCGGAGTACGGCCCGGCGTACCAGCCGCGGAAGCTGTACTACAACCAGGGCTTCAACCGGCAGCGCACCGAGGCCCTGCACAAGGCGCTCCTCGACCGGGGCCTGGAGTCGCCGTACGGGGACTGGCTCAAGCGCTGGGACGAGTCCGGGCAGATGCGGGACCGCACGCTGACCACGCACATCCCGTGCGCCGAGTTCTTCGAGATCCGCGACAAGGCGCTGCTCGCGCACGCCACGCAGATCGACCCCGACGGCGGCTGGTTCCGGGTCCCGATGGAGATCCAGAAGGAGGTCTGGCCGACCGAGGAGTACGAGCTCGCGAAGTCTCTGGTCGATACCTCCCTCCCCGAGGACGACCTCTTTGCGGGCATCCGCGACAATGCCTGATATGAGCTCAAGCGCAGCCCTGGCAATGACGCACCTGGTCCCCCTCGCCGAGGTCGACGAGAACAAGGTCACCCCCGGCGTCCTCGGTTTCATCGTCTTCGCGGTGATGGCCCTGGCCGTATGGGGACTGATGAAGTCCATGAGCAAGCAGATGAACAAGGTCGACTTCAAGGAGGCCCCGGACCCGAAGGCGGAGTCCGAGGCCGCCCCGGCGGAGACCAAGGCCAAGCAGGGCTGACCGGGCGGGCCCGCGCGGGGGTGCTCAGGGCCGGTCCGGCACCGCCACCCCCATCACCTCACGGGCGTGCCGGCTCGGCACCATGCCCAGCCGCCACGCCTGCCAGCCCGCCTCCAGGTTCACGCCCCGCTCCAGCAGCAGCTGGTACGCCTCCACGTAGTCGTCGAGTTTCGCGTCGCGGTAGGGGTGGCGGGTGCGGGCGAGCTGCGCCAGTTCCTCCTGGGCGACCGCGGTGCCGACGTCGACGCCGCCGGGGGCCGCGTACGGCAGGAGCGTGGAGCGCAGGAAGCGGGCCCAGTCCTCGCCGCGGTGGTCGCCGTACGAGGTGAACAGGCCGAGTGCCTCGTCGCACAGGACCAGGGCCTGGGGTGTACGGGCGTTGCCCGCGTCGACCACCGCGAGTTCCAGGCAGGTCCACGCCTCGCCGTGGGCGACGCCGATGCGCTGGAAGTCGGCGCGGGCGTCGACGAGGAGCTGGCGGGCGAAGCCGGAGTTGCGCAGCGAACCGGTCTGGGCGGCGCGCTGGTCCCGGGTGACGCGCGCCGAGTGGTGCCGGGCGCAGGCCAGGCCATAGACGTCCCGCATGCGGGAGAACATGGTGCGGGAGCGTTCCAGCTCGCGTACCGCCAGGTCCAGGTTCCCGGTCTCCTCCAGGGCCTGGCCGAGGTAGTAGACCGTCCAGGCCTCGCCGCGGGCGTCCTCGTTGTCGCGGTGCCGGGAGGCCGCCGTGCGCAGGCCGTCGACCGCCGGGGACGGGTCGCCTGCGACCAGCCGGGCGCGGGCCAGCTGGGTCAGCGCCCAGGCCTCGCCGCGGGCGTCGCGGGTACGGCCGTAGAGGCCGAGGGCGGTGGTCAGTTCGGACTCGGCGCGGGGGATGTCGCCCATGCGCAGGCCGAGTTGGCCGAGCTGGAAGTGGGCCCAGGCCTCGCCGTGCACGGACTCGCCCGCGCGGTGCAGGACCAGGGACTCGGTCAACAGCCGCATGGCTTCGGGGAGTCGGGCCCGGTCGCGTTCGACGGCGGCCAGGGCGTGCATGGTCCAGGCGCGGTCCGTGGCCAGTTGCGGGGCGGCCTGGAGGTCGAGGGCCTCGCGGAGTCTCGCCGCCGCCTCGGTGAGGTTGCCCTGGTGGTGCAGGGTGATGCCGAGGGAGCAGAGGGCGCGCGCGGCGCCCGCGTCGTGGTGGGCCTCCATGTAGAGGTCGACGACGGAGGTGAGCGTGGTGCGCGCCTTGTCGAGTTCGCCGAGCTGCCGGGCCGCGATACCCGTGCGCCACTGCACCGAGCGGACGAGCAGCCCCTGGTCGACGGCCTGTGCCAACTCGCTGATCTCGCCCAGCCGGTAGAGGTCGCCGCGCAGCAGGCAGTAGTCGCACAGCGCGCCGAGGAGATTGAGTACGGCGCCCTGGTCGACGCCCTCCGCGTGCCGCAGCGTCGAGGTGATGAAGCTCGACTCGTCGTCCAGCCAGCGCAGCGCCTCGTCGAGCGAGGTGAAGCCGTGCGGGCCGAAGCGGTCCGAGCGCGTCGACATGTTGCCGTCGACCAACCGCAGTACGGAGTCGGCGAGTTCGGCGTAGTTCACGATCAGCCGTTCCTGCGCCGCCGTACGGTCCGAGGACTCCTCCTCGTCGAGGAGGCGGGCCTGCGCGAAGGCGCGGACCAGGTCGTGCAGGCGGTAACGGGTGCCGCGGACATGGTCGATGAGGCCCGCGCGGGAGAGGGCGACCAGGTGGCGGGTGGCCTCCGTCTCGTCCGTGGCCAGCAGGGCGGCCGCCGCCGCGGCGCCGAGCGAGGCACGGCCGGCCAGCGCCAGCCGGCGGAGAAGGGTGCGGGCCGGGTCGGACTGGTCGGTGTAGCGCAGCCACAGCGACCGTTCGACGGGTTCGACCGGGCCGTACGCGCCGAGGTCCGTGGCGAGTTGGCGGGGTGAGCGCGGGCCGAGGGACGAGCCCGCGATCCGCAGCGCCAGCGGCAGCCCGCCGCACAACTCCCTGATCCGCTCGTCGGATTCGGCGTCGTACGGCCCCGAACCGTCCTGGGCCACGGCGCCGAGCAGTTCCTCCGCGCCCGCCGCGTCGAGCGCGTCCACCGGCAACTGGTGCACCCAGGCGGCCAGTTCGGCCGGAAGATCGAGCGGCTTGCGGGCGGTGACGACGACCAGACTGTCGGAGCGTTCCGGGACCAGGGTGGCCACCTGCCCGGGGTCGGAGGCGTCGTCCAGCACGATCGTGACCGGGAGGCCGGTCAGGTGCTGGTGGTACAACTCGCCCAGCCGCTTCACCTGTTGGTCGGGGGAGGAGCGTTCACGGAAGAGCAGTTGCTCGCGGGGCGCGCCGAGCCGGTTCAGCAGATGCAGCAGCGCGTCACGGGTGGGCAGCGGGGACTCGCCCGGGCTATCACCGCGCAGATCCACCACGCACGCACCGCGGAACTGGTCGCGCAGATCGTGCGCGGCACGCACCGCGAGGGTGGTGCGGCCCGAGCCGGGCGCGCCGTGCAGGACGACCACCGTGGGCCGGGTCTCCGTGCTCGCCCGGGCCGCCTGCACGAGTTGCCGGATCCGGGCCAGTTCGGTCCGCCGACCGGCGAACGCCCCCACCGGTTCCGGGAGTTGGCCGAAAGACTGCTCCAGCACACTCCGCCTGCGGGCCGCCGCGCTCTTGTCCGTACCGCGCAGCTGCGGCCCCGGCTTCTTCGTCGGCCCGGTGGAGGCGGCGAGCACCCGCTGCTGGTCCAGGAACGGCCGGATGCCCCGCACCTCCAGCGCGGTCAGCCACTGCAACCTCAACTGCTCCGGCCCGCCGGGCTGGTTGGCGGCACCCGCGCGGTGATGCGCGGCCGGCAGATGGGAGGCGGTCACCTTCACGACGGTCGCCGCCGCGCCGACGACACCGACCGTCACACCCGCGCCGAGCGCGGTACCGGCGCCCGTACCGAGGGCCAGGTCGGCCACGACAGCCGCGACGGCGGCAACACCCGCCACCAGCAAGGGAGTTCCGCCACCCTCCCTGGCGTACCGCTGCCCGAAGGTGAGCTGTCCGGCCGCCGCCTCGTCGAGCGCGCCCGTGTAGGCCGCGTACTCCTCGGCCGCCGTCTCGGCCATGGCGTCCAGCGCGGCCCGGGACCGCGCCAGCAGCACCTGCCCCTCGACGCGCCCGCCGGAACGCCGCACCTCCTCCTCCACGGCCCGAGCCAACAGCCGCTCGGCATCGCTCCGATGGCTGTCCCGCATGTCGCGTCCCCCTCCGACGGCAACTCCCTGGCCTATGAGTGTCCTTCGGAGGAGGCGAGAGCGCGAGAGGGCGACGATCACCTCTCGACGGGATCACCCGTCGACGGCCGCAAGGCAGCCGAAGCCGCCCTCAAGGCCCTCCGGCCCGTCCCGGTTCTAGTAGGACTTAGGTCCTATTGTTGGCCGGTCGGTGCGGGTGAAAGGCTCCTCGACCATGAGCTCAGCGGAGATCAGTACGCGGCCCAGTCACAGAACCCCGGCCGACCGGCGCACGCCATCGGGCTCGAACCACGCCGACCGCCGGGGCCGTTGGGCTCGTCCGCTCCGCATGACTGCACCGTTGCCGCAGCATCTCGCTCTCCGGCAGTGACCCGGTGCGATGTCCGCACGTGCCCTGCCGTGATCCGAGCTTCGCGTCGACCTCGCGCACTGGCGCCGGTCGGAGAACTTGAGGGGAACACCGGTGACAACCACCACCAACAAGCTGTCGCAGCACCGTTTCTACCTCTCGGAGGAGGAGTTACCGAAGCGCTGGTACAACCTCGCCGTCGATCTGCCCTACGACATCGAGCCGCACCTCCACCCGAAGGAGGACCGGGTCGCCGAGGAGGAGGACTTCGACTGGCTGTGGCCCACCGAGTGCCTGAAGATCGAACTCCTCAAGGGGCACTACGCCACCGACTCGTGGATCGACGTACCGGCCCCCGTGCTCGCGGCCTACGAGCGGTTCCGTCCCTCACCGCTGGTCCGCGCCCGGGGCCTTGAGGAGTACCTCGACACCCCGCACCGGATCTTCTACAAGCGTGAGGACCTCAACCCGGGCGGCAGCCACAAGTTCAACACCGCGCTCGCGCAGGCCTATTACGCGGCCCAGGACGGTGTCGAGACGCTGGTCACCGACACCGGGGCCGGACAGTGGGGCACCGCGCTGGCCCTCGCCTGCGCCACCTTCGGGCTCAAGCTGAAGGTCTTCATGGTCCGCAAGAGCTTCGAGGAGAAGCCCTACCGGCGGAACCTGATGCGGATGCTGGGCGCCGAGGTGATCTCCTCGCCGAGCCCGCTGACGGCCACCGGACGCGGCGTCCTCGACGGCGACCCGGACAGCCCCGGCAGCCTGGGCATCGGCATGGCCGAGGCGGTCGAGCTGGTCCGCGGCGAGCCCACCCACCGGCTGGCGCTCGGCTGCATGTCGTACTACGCGGCGCTGCACCAGACCGTCATCGGCCTGGAGACCCGGGCCCAGCTGGAGCAGGCGGGCGTCTCCGCGGACGTGCTGGTCGGCTGCGTGGGCGGCGGCAGCAACTTCACCGGCTTCGTGGCACCGTTCGTCACCGGCGACGACGTCCCGCTCTGCATCGCCGCCGAGCCGTCGTCCGTGCCCACCCTCACCAAGGGCGAGTTCCGGTACGACTGGGCCGACTACGAGCGCCAGACCCCGCGCATCCCGATGTACACCCTGGGCAGCGACTTCGTGCCGCCGCCGATCCACTCGGGCGGCCTGCGCTACCACGGCAAGACACCGATCCTGTCGAGCCTGGTCAAGCACGGACTCGTCACGCCCCGCTCGTTCGACCAGCAGGACGTCTTCGAGGCCGGCCGGCTCTTCCTGCGGACGGAGGGCGTGCTGCCCGCTCCCGAGAGTTCGCACGCGATCCTCGCCACGATCGAGGAGGTGCGCAGCACCCCGGCCGGCGACCGCCCGAAGAACTTCGCCATCTGCCTGAGCGGGCACGGCTACCTGGACCTCCAGGGGTACGCGGATGTCCTCGACCTGGGCTGAGGACGCGCATCCGGCCGCGGTCGAGATCTCGGCCCCGGCCCGGGTGCACGTCACCCTGATCGAGATGAACGGCTCCGGTGAACGCCTCGACGGGAGCGTGGGATTCGCGCTGGACGAGCCGCGGCTGCGGCTGCGGCTCGTCCGGGCCGACCGGCTCGACTGCACCGGCGGCACCGCCGCCGAGCACGCCGCGCTGGCCGCCGAGGTCACCCGGTCGGCAGCCGCGCTGGGGGTGAAGGACACGGTGCGCGTGCACCTGCTCTCCGGCATCCCGGCGCACCAGGGCTTCGGCTCGGGCACGCAGTTGAGGCTGGCCGTGCTGGAGGGCCTGGCCGGCTTGAACGGACGCGCGCTCACGCACCCCGAGCTGGTGGCACTGTCCGGGCGCGGCGGCACCTCGGGCATCGGGGTGCACGCGTTCCGGCACGGCGGCCTGCTCGTCGACGGCGGGCACCTGCGCCGGCACAAGGCGGCCTTCGCACCCAGCCGGTTCGCCGAGGCGACGGCCGCCACCGGGGCGTCGCTCCCCCCGGTGCTGTACGCCGGCCAGCCGCCGGAGCACTGGGGTGTCGTGCTGGCCGTACCGAAGGGGCTGTCGGGGCTGGAGGGCGCGGCGGAGCGGGAGTTCATGGCCGCGAACACCCCCGTGCCGCTCCCCGAGGTGCACGAGGTCAGCCACACCGTGCTGATGGGGCTGCTCCCCGCGCTGGTGGAGCAGGACCTCCCCGCGTTCGGACGCGCCCTGACCGCCCTCCAGGACGTCGGCTGGAAGCGGCGGCACTGGGACCGGCCCGAACTGCGGCCCTGGCGGCGGCTGGTGGACATCCTCACCGCCGCCGGGGCGGCCGGCGGCGGCCTGAGCTCGACCGGCTCCCTGGTCTACGGGCTGTACGACCGGACCCGGCACGACGACCGGACCCTGCGGGAGCGGATCGCCACCGCCGCGGGCCGGGCGGGACTCCCGCTGGAGTCGGTCCGCACCACCGGGTTCGGCACACCGGCGACCGTCGAAACTCTTGGAGGAACAGGCGTGGCACGATGAACGAGACCGAACTGGAAGAGATCGAGCGCGACTACGTCCGCTGGTACCCGGCCCGGATCGGCTCCCTGGGAGCCGAACAGGCCTGGTCACGCCCGACCATGGGGCTGTACGCGCACATCCCGTACTGCGCCCATCGCTGCCACTTCTGCAAGTACAAGGTGCGGGTCGGCGACGACCTGCGCGACGAGATGGACGACTTCCTCGACGCCATGGAGCGCGAGATCAAGACCGTCCGGGAGCGGCCGCTGGTCGCCGAACGGCCGCTGAACGTCGTGTTCATCGGCGGCGGCACCCCGTCGCTGCTGGAACCCCGTCAACTCCAGCGCCTGCTCGACCTGATCAACGAATCCTTCGAGCTGACCCCGGACCGCGAGTTCAGCATGGAGTGGAGCCCGGCCTCGCTCAGCGCCGAGAAGCTGGCGATGTTCCGGGCCGCCGGCGGCAACCGGCTGAGCATCGGCGTCCAGTCCTTCAACGACGCCGTCCTCAAGGAGATCGGCCGCGACCACACCGCCGCCGAGGCACGGGAGGCCCTGCGCCTGGCGCGGGAGGCGGGCTTCGAGAACATCAACCTCGACCTGATCTACCGCCTCCCGGGGCAGACGGTGGAGGACGTCCGGGAATCCGTCCGGCAGGCGCTGGCCTGCGGCCCGGCCCACGTCAGCTTCTACCCGCTGTGGATCCGCGAGGCCACCGTGCTCTGGTCGCGGCTACAGGCGGGCGAACTGGAGCTGCCGTCCGAGGCCGTCGAGGAGGAGATGTTCGCCGCCGCGTGCGAGATCTTCGAGGAGAACGGCTTCGACCACTACAACGTCTTCGACTTCGTCCGGCGCGGCACACCGCGCTGCCGCTACACCGAACTCCAGTGGGAGGACGGCGAGTGGGTCGGGCTCGGGCCGAGCGCGGTGACCTATGTGGACGGCCGGCACACCATCAACTCGTACTCCATCGGTGACTACGTCAAGCAGGCGAACGCCACCGGGGCGGCCACCACGGCCGGCGCCATGCTCGACATCGCCGCCCGGATGCGCCGCACCATGATGTTCGGCCTGCGGATGGACCCGTTCGACACCGAGCGGTTCCGCCGCCAGTACGGCGTCGGCGTCGACACCGTCTTCGGCCCCGAGCTGGCGCAGCTCGTGGAGCAGGACCTGATCCGGCGCGAAGGCACGCTGCTGCGCCTCACCGCCGCGGGCGTCCGGCGGATCAACAACATCGGCAAGCTCTTCTACGAGGCCCCCGAGGACCGGCAGTCCCTCGGTCTGTCCCGCCGGGGCCTGCCGATCGTGGAGGTGGACAAGTGACCTCCCGCCGGGTCGTGGGTCTGGGACTGGTGATGGCCGACCTGCTGGTCCGCTGCTCCGAGCTGCCCGGCCCCGAGACCGACCCCCGGGTCGGCTCGGTGGATCTACGGGTCGGCGGGGCCACCGCGAACGTGCTCACCGCCCTGCGATGCCTCGGTTTCGAGGCCTCGCTGGCCGGTGTGGTGGGCGACGACCAGCTGGGCCGCTTCCTGCTCGACGGGCTCGCCGCGGCCGGCGTGGACGCCCGGTACGTCACGGTGGCCGCCACCGGCAGCGCGACCTGCATGGTCCTGGAGACACCGATGGCCACGGACCGGTCGCCCGCCCGCACCCTGCTCTGGCACCTGCCCGCAGGCCTGGAGGACGCCCTGGTCCTGGACCGGCGCGCCGTGGACGAGCTGGTCGCGGGGGCCTGCGCCGTCCACGTCAACGGGCGCTTCCCGGAGGCCGCGGCGCGCCTGTGCGAGGCGGCCCGCGCCGCCGGCCGGACGGTGTCGCTGAACATCGGGCGCGGCGACGTGGCCCAGGGCGCGGAGCACCTCGTGCCCTACGCCGAGGTGCTGGTCGTCTCCGACGAATGGGCCCGCACCCGCACCGGGCTGCCGGACCCCGCCGAGGCCTGCCGCGCCCTGGCGGCCACCACCTCGGCCCGGCTGGTGTCGGTGACCGCCGGAGCCGGCGGGAGCTGGACGGCGGCGGGCCGCGGACTGCCCGTGCACACCCCCGCGGCCGTCCCGGCGGGCGGGGTGGTCACCACGGTCGGCGCCGGGGACGCCTACCACGCCGGCCTCCTCGCCGCCCACCTGTCGGGTCTCGACCCGGTGGCCGCCGCCCGGCGCGGCGCGGCCGAGGCGGCCCGGCACTGCGCGGCCGGCCTCTCCTCCGGGTCACCGGCCGGGTCGGAACCGAAGGAGTGGGTGGCTTGATCGAGACGAAACCGTTGGCCGACACCTTCGGCGCCGAGGTCCTGGACGTCGACCTGGGCACGGCCGCCGTCGCCGGACAGGCCGCCGAACTGCGCGCCGCGCTCCACCGGCACCAGGTGCTGGTCTTCCGCGGCGGATGTGCGGGACCGGCCGACCAGCTGCGGATCACCGAGCTGTTCGGCCGGGTGGCCGAGTCCTGGACCAGCAGCCACGCCCACCCGGACGACCCGCGCCTTGAGGTCTTCCGGGAGTCGCCGCCGCGCGCCCACCGACGGCCCTCCGAGCACTGGCACTCCGACGCGTCGTTCCTCGAACTGCCCACCGACGTCACGGTGTTGCACGCCCTCACCGCGCCCGAGCGGGGCGGGCAGACCGCGTTCACCGACACCCGGGCGGCGCTCGCGGGACTGCCGGCCGCCCTGCGGGACCGGGTCCAACAGCTCACGGCGGTGCACGACTTCGGCAGCCGGTTCTCCGCGCTGCGCGAGAAGGCGGCCCGGGTGAGTGCCGAGACGGCCGTCCGGGAACGCGCCGAATTCCCGCCCGTACGCCATCCGTTGGTGCGGGAGCACCCGGTGACCGGGGTCCCGGCGCTGTACCTCAACGAACTGTGCCTGGACCACGTCGAGGGCCTGACGCCGGCCGAGAGCGAGCGGCTCCTCGCCGAACTGTACGAGCGGACCCTGCGCCCGCAGTGGCAGTACGAGCACCACTGGCAGGTCGGCGACGTCCTGGTGTGGGACAACCCCTCGCTGCTGCACCGCGGTTACCCGGTGCCGGTCGGGCAGCGCCGGCTGCTGCACCGCAGCACGGCGGCCTACCGGGAACGGCGGCCGTGAGCGGGCCGGAGTGGCGGCTGCCGCTGACCCCGCACGGGCTGCCGGGGCGGCTGATCGCCTTCGACGGGGTGGACGGCAGCGGCAAGACCACCACGACCAGGCTGACCAGGTCGTTCCTGCGCTCCCGTGGAGCGGTGGTGCGCGGGTTCAAGCTGCCCTCGCGGGAGCTCAAGCGGACCGCGTGGTTCGGGCGTTACAACGCGGACCCGCTGGGGGCCGGCCGCAGCGGGGACGTGGACCCGGTGGCGATGTGCAGCATGGTGCTGGGCGACCGGCTGCTGACGATCCGCCGGACCATCCTGCCGCTGCTGCGGGCCGGGCACACGGTGGTGGCCGACCGGTACCTGTTCACCCCGCTGGGCGAGCTGCTGGTGCACGAACTCACCCCGCAGGCGCGCTCGGTGGTGGAGCCACTGGTCAGCTGCTTCCCGCGGCCGGACCTGGCGGTGTTCACCGACGTGCCGGCGGATCAGGCGATGGCCCGGGTGCGCAGCCGGCCGGCCGAGGCGGACGACGCGCTGCCCTCGGAGGTGTACGTGCGCCGGGTGGCCGCCTTCCGCGCGCTCGCGCAGGACAACGCCGGTGTCCTGCTCGACACCTCGCTCGGGATCCGGGAGACCTTCCGGCTCCTCACGCCCCGGCTCACCGGCCAACTGCCGTGACGGCACACAGATTTGGGGGCGGAAATCCCGTCCTCGCCGACCCGTTCCGGGAGGTGATTCCAGATGAAGTTCGACATCAAGAAGTCCGAGAAGGCGAACAACTCGAAGGCCCTCTGACCCCGGCCTGACCGAGGGCCAGTAGGTCCGCATGCACGACGCGGCGGATGTCCGGGGCACCGGATGGGAGTTCCGGACATCCGCCGCGCCCTTCCTCCCGGGAGCATTCGTCGATGGCTGACAATCTCGAACACAGGATTCCGGACCGCCACGCCTCCGCCGCCGAGCGGGCCGAGGCGGTCCGGGTCGTGACGGGCGCGCTGGGGGACGACTGCGAGGCCGCGTTCATCGTGGGCAGCCTCTCCGTCGGGCTCGGCCACGCGGAGTCCGACGTGGACATCGTCGCGGTCCGCGACGACGCCGGCGCGGACCGGACCCGGCAGCACGTGATCGACGGGCGGCGGTTCGACCTGCTGACCGTCACCACGGCCGAGTGGAACCGGTACACGGAGCTCATGAGCTCCTACGCGGTCTCGGCCACCGACCGGACCCAGGCCGATCTGGACCACAAGGCAATGATCAGGGTGGTGCGGTACGCCGTCGCCACCCGGCTCGGCATCGGCCGCACTCCCGCACTCACCGGCCCCGACCTCGACACGGTGGCCCGGGTGATGGTCTACCACCACTCCCAGCAGGCCTCCTCGTTCGCCGAGGACGTGTCCGGCGCGCTGGCGGTGGACGACCACTACACCGCCCTGGCCGCGGCGGACGAGGCCGTGAAGTCCGGGATCGAGGCCGTGCTGGCCGCGGAACGGGCCCTGTACATCGGCCCCAAGTTCCTGCTGCGCCGCGCCGCCAGGTCCCCGCTGCTGGCCCCCGTGTTCGAGTCCCTCTGGGGGCTGCGGTACGGGCCGGTGCCGCTGGACGGACTGGCGGCCTCGGCCGCCGAACTCGCCCGGGAGCGGCTCTCGCTGGCCGCCGGCCTGGTCGCGTTCGCGTCCACCACCGGCTGGGACGGCACCACGGACGTCCCGGCCCTGCCGGACTTCTTCTCCCCCGCCCGGCCGGGCGCGCCGCTGCGGGATCCCTTCCACGGGCTGGTCCGGTTCACCGACGGCTTCATCCTGGCGGGCCCCAGCAGCGCCTACGAGCTGACCGACGGAATGGCCCTGCTCTGGTCCAGGTGCAACGGCGCCGACCTCACCCGGCTGCACGCGGACTTCGTCCGGGACATCGACCCGGACGTGACCGTCGAGGACCTGGAGGGCGCCCTCGCGGCTCTCCACGACATGGGAGTCATCGGTTTCCATGGCGACTAGCGCAACTGGCACAACTAGCAGGCCCAGCACGACTATCAGGCCCGGCACGACCGGCACGACCGGGCGGAAGCGGTGACGCCCGCCATCGAGGTCTCCGGGCTGAGTCGCGAGTTCGACCGGTCCGGGCAGCGGACCACGGCCCTGTCCGACGTCGGGTTCAGCGTGGCCGAGGGCGAGATCGTCGCGCTGCTCGGCGAGAACGGGGCCGGCAAGACCACCCTGACGAAGGTCCTGGCGACCCTGCTGCTGCCCACCTCCGGAACCGCCCGGGTGATGGGCCACGACGTGGCCGGGGAGCCCCAACTGGTCCGCCGTGTGCAGTCGGTGGTCTTCGGCGGCGACAAGGGCTTCTACAGCCGGCTGAGCGCCCGGGACAACCTCCGGTTCTTCGCCATGCTCAACGGCGCGGACCCCAGGCGCCTGGACGCGACCGTCCGGTCCGCGCTGGAGAGCGTCGGTCTCGGCGAGGTGGCCGACCGGCGGCTGGAGACCTTCTCCAAGGGCATGCGGCAGCGCCTCCACCTCGCCGTCGGGTTCTCCACCTCCCCCCGGGTGATGCTGCTGGACGAGCCGACCGTCGGCCTCGACCCCATCGAGGCGGCCCGGCTGCGGTCCGACATCTCGGCGATGCGCGAGCGGGGCATCTCGATCCTGCTCACCAGCCACTACCTGCTCGACGTGGAGGAACTCGCGGACCGCGTGGTGGTGCTCGACAAGGGGCGCCTGGTCGAGGACATGCCGCTGGCCGACTTCGCCCGGCGCGCCGGGTTCGCGGCCACCATCACCGTCACCGGCCGGGGAGAGCCGCCGACCGCGGTGAGCAGCCCGACGGTCTCCGCCACCCCGGGCGAACCGGAGGCGGGGCGCTGGCGGCTGACGCTCAGCGTCAAGGAGTGGAGCGCGGACGCGCTGCGGGAGATCGGCGCCCTGCTGGACGGCCGGGCCGTGGAGTCCTTCGACGTCACACCGGCCCGCCTGGAGGACTCCTTCCGTCGGCTCTACGCGGGGAAGCGGCCGTGACCGGCCGGTTCGCCACGGGCCTGGCCGTGTTCTACGAGTCCGCGCGCATCCAGATGGTGGTGGTCCGCAGCGGCCCGATGGTGATCCTGCTCGGCGGGGTCCAGCCCGCCGTGCTGCTGGTGATCGCGCTGCCGTCCGGCGGCTCGCGGCCGGAGGCCACCCGGATCCTCATCTCCGTCCTGGCCACCAGCCTGTGGGCGTCCCTGGTCTGGATGGCGGGCGGGATCATCCGGCGGGACATCGTCCAGGGCACGATGTCCCGCAACGTGGTGAGCGTGTGGGATCCGTGGGTCGTCCTGATCGGCAAGTGCGCCGGCTCGGTGCTGTTCACCTCGGGGGCCATGCTGGTCTCCGGTCTGGCGGCCGCGCTGCTGCGGGGGGTCCGCCCGCACCTCGTCCAACCCGGCTGGTTCCTGCTCGGGGTGCTGGTGACGATGGCCTCGGCGGTGGCCCTCGGCTCCCTGCTGAGCTGCGTGTTCGTACTGTCCAGACACGGGGTGCACATCGGGAACGCCCTGCTGTACCCGGTGTTCATCCTCGGCGGGCTGCTCATCCCCGACCGGATGCTGCCGGTGGCCCTGCGCTGGATCTCCCGGCTGATCCCGCTGCGCTGGGCCAAGGAGTACCTGGTCTCCGCGGCGGCCGGGAGCCAGGACTGGCGGGCGTTGCTGGCCGCCTGCGGGCTGACGCTGGTCTACCTCCTCGCCGGGCGCGCCCTGTTCCGGAAGGTGGTGAACCGTGCCCGTACGCTCGGCACCCTGGAGTTCTCCTGACGCGGCGGCCCGGGCGGCCGAGCAACTGCGCCTCGGCTGGCGGCTCTACCTGGTGGAGGACCCACCGCGGGTCCTGCTCTTCTCCAAGGTGCCGCGCGCGGTGCTCCAGGCCGTCTTCTACGTCCTGCTCGCCAGGCTGACCGGCGGGGAGCAGGACGGCGGCCGGGCGGCGTTCGTCGGGATCTCGGCGTACCTGATGTGCCTGTCGTCCATCGTGGCGGCGAGCGGCTCGCCCGCCCTCGACCGCGACGAGGGAACGCTGTACCGGGTGCTCACCGGGGCCGTGCCGCCGTTCCGGTTCTTCGTCCTCAAGTACCTGCCCTACACCGCCGAGGCCCTGCTGGTCTCGCTGACCGTACTGGCGGTCGCGGGGCCGGTCCTGGGGCTCGGCGGCACCAGCGCGGACCTGCTTCCGGACCTGGGCCTGTACGTGCTGATGGCGGTGACCAGCACCTGCCTGGGGATCGCCGTCGGCGTCCTGGCGATCATGGGCAGGTCGGAGTTCCTGCTCGGCAACGCCTGCTCCTACCTGGTCCTGGTGCTGAGCGGCGCCGTCGTGCCCGCCGACCGGCTCGGCGTCCTGGGGCACCTCGGCACGGTGCTGCCGCTCACCCACGGCATCGAGGCCGTCCGGCGCTCCCTCGCCGGGCAGCCGTACGCCGGCGCGGTGGCCGCCGAGATCGCGGTGGGGCTCGGCTGGCTGGGGCTGGCCCGGGTACTGGCCGTCCGCTGGGGCCGGCGCGCCCGGGTCCACGGTCTGACCTGATTCGGGGGAGAATGCCAAAGTCCCTTCGTGTCAAAGTCCATTCGCGTCAAAGTCCCTTCGCATACGAGGAGTTGACGAATCGTCATGACTTTCCCCAGCGGGGCCGCCCGCAGGACCGTCGAGCTGGCCCTGGCCGAGGACGCGGCCGGGGACGACATCACCACCCGGTGGAGCGTCCCGGCCGAACTGCGGACCGAGGCCGTGATCATCACCCGGCAGCCCGGGGTGGCGGCCGGCCTGCCGATCGTGGCCGAGGTCTTCGCCCGGGTCGACCCGGAGGTGAAGGTCGTGACCGTGGTCGAGGACGGCGCCCGGCTCGCGCCGGACGACGTCCTGGTGAGGCTCTCCGGTCCCGCCCGGAGCCTGATCACCGGCGAGCGCACGGTGCTCAACCTGCTCCAGCGGATGTCCGGCATCGCGACCTTGACCAGGCGCTTCGCCGACGTCGTCGAGGACCTGCCGGTCCGGGTGCTCGACACCCGCAAGACCGCCCCCGGTCTGCGCGCACTCGACAAGTACGCGGTCACCGCAGGCGGCGGCACCAACCACCGGCTCGACCTGGCGGCCATGGTCCTGCTCAAGGAGAACCACGTCGCGGCGGCCGGCGGTGTCACCGCGGCGGTCCGCGCCGTCCAGGCCGGTCGCGCGGCCGAAGGGCGCGAGGTGCTGATCGACGTCGAGGTCCAGTCGGTGGCCGAGGCCGAGGAGGCGCTGCGCGCGGGGGCGTCCTGGATCATGCTCGACAACATGACCAACGACGAGATCCGCGGCGTGGTCCGGCTCCGCGCCGAACTCGCCGTCGGCCAGGACATCACCCTTGAGGCCTCTGGCACCATCACCCTCGACCGCGTCCGCGCCATCGCCGAGACCGGCATCGACGCCGTCTCGATCGGCGCCCTCACCCACAGTGCCCCGGCCCTCGACCTGAGCATGCTCATCTCGGGCGCCTGACCGGGTTCCGCCGTCGGGGCCGGGGTGCCGTGAGAGGCTGGGGCGCATGAACCGGCTCGCTGGTGTGACCTCGCCTTATCTGCTTCAGCACGCGGACAATCCGGTCCACTGGTGGCCCTGGGGACCGGAGGCCTTCGAGGAGGCGCGGCAGCGCGACGTCCCCGTTCTGCTGTCGGTCGGCTACGCGGCATGCCACTGGTGCCACGTCATGGCCCACGAGTCCTTCGAGGACCACGCCACCGCCGACTACCTCAACGCCCACTTCGTCAGCGTCAAGGTCGACCGCGAAGAGCGCCCCGACATCGACGCCGTCTACATGGAAGCCGTGCAGGCGGCCACCGGCCAGGGCGGCTGGCCCATGACGGTGTTCCTCACCCCGGACGCCGAACCCTTCTACTTCGGCACCTACTTCCCGCCCGCGCCGCGCCACGGCATGCCCTCCTTCCGGCAGGTCCTCGAAGGGGTGCGCGGTGCCTGGACCGACCGGCGGGACGAGGTCGCCGAGGTCGCCGGGAAGATCACGCGGGATCTGTCCCAGCGGCAGATCGACTACGGCGGCACCGAGGCCCCCGGCAAGGAGGAGCTGTCCCAGGCACTGCTGGGGCTCACCCGTGAGTACGACCCGCAGCGCGGCGGATTCGGCGGCGCGCCCAAGTTCCCGCCGTCCATGGTGATCGAGTTCCTGCTACGGCACCACGCCCGCACCGGATCCGAAGGCGCCCTGGAGATGGCGCGGGACACCTGCGAGCGGATGGCGCGCGGCGGTATCTACGACCAGCTCGGGGGCGGATTCGCCCGGTACTCCGTCGACCGCGACTGGGTGGTGCCGCACTTCGAGAAGATGCTCTACGACAACGCCCTGCTCTGCCGTGTCTACGCCCACCTGTGGCGCAGCACCGGGTCCGCGCTCGCGCGCCGTGTCGCCGTCGAGACCGCCGACTTCCTGGTGCGCGAACTCCGCACCGACGAGGGCGGGTTCGCCTCCGCGCTCGACGCCGACAGCGACGACGGGACCGGGACCGGCAAGCACGTCGAGGGCGCCTACTACGTCTGGACGCCCGAGCAGCTCACCGAAGTCCTCGGCGAGGCGGACGCCGAACTCGCCGCCCAGTACTTCGGAGTGACGGACGAAGGCACCTTCGAGGAGGGGCAGTCCGTCCTCCAACTCCCGCAGAGCGAAGGGGTCTTCGACGCCGAGCGGATCGAGTCGGTCAAGAGCCGTCTCCTCGCGGCCCGTTCACGCCGTCCCGCCCCCGGCCGTGACGACAAGGTCGTCGCCGCCTGGAACGGCCTCGCGATCGCCGCGCTCGCCGAGACCGGCGCCTACTTCGACCGCCCCGACCTCATCGAGGCCGCCGTCTCCGCCGCCGACCTCCTCGTACGGCTGCATCTGGACGACCACGCCAAGCTGGCCCGCACCAGCAAGGACGGCCAAGTCGGGGCGAACGCGGGGGTGTTGGAGGACTACGCCGATGTCGCCGAGGGCTTCCTCGCGCTGGCGTCGGTCACGGGGGAGGGGGTCTGGCTGGAGTTCGCCGGGTTCCTGCTCGACCATGTGCTCGCCGGGTTCGTCGACGAGTCGGGGGCGCTCTACGACACCGCCGCCGACGCCGAGCGGCTCATCCGCCGGCCGCAGGATCCGACCGACAACGCCACCCCGTCCGGCTGGACCGCCGCGGCGGGCGCCCTGCTGAGCTACGCGGCCCAGACCGGTGCCGAGCCGCATCGCAGCGCCGCCGAGCGGGCGTTGGGGGTCGTGAAGGCGCTCGGGCCGCGCGTTCCCCGCTTCATCGGGTGGGGGCTCGCGGTGGCCGAGGCGTATCTCGACGGGCCGCGCGAGGTCGCCGTCGTAGGACCTTCGCTCTCCGACGAAGGGGCAAAGGCCCTGCACCGTACGGCGCTTCTGAGCACCGCGCCCGGTGCGGTGGTCGCCTTCGGGGTCGCGGAGAGTGACGAGCTGCCGTTGCTCGCGAACCGGCCACTGGTGGGTGGTGAACCGGCCGCGTATGTCTGCCGTAACTTCACCTGTGACGCGCCGACGACCGATCTCGAACAGTTGCGCACCGCGCTGAGCAGGTGAAACGACAGAGCCGTAACCGTGCGAAACGTGACCAGTGCGGGAAATGCTCACGTGTGAGCCCCATTGTGAGGAAACACGCTCTTCACTGAAATCACCTGTCCGCTTCACAGACCGCCCATAGTCTCGGCCCCGTGACGCGACGGATGTAACTCACCGTCGCGCCGGGGGGATTGGGATCTGGGGGGATCTGCTGTGTTGACGTCCGTATTCGTCGCTGCTGTTTCGCTTGCCCTGTTCTGGATGGCCGCCTTCACCCTGTGGTGGCAGATGCACGCGTGGCGTACGCCCGAAGTGCTGGCCTCCACCCGTTTCAGCAGCCCGGACGGGGACGAGCACGTCTCGTTCTCGTTGTTGCTGCCGGCCCGGCACGAACAGGCCGTGCTCGACCACACCATCCAGCGCCTGCTGGAGTCCACGCACACCGACTTCGAGATCATCGTGATCGTGGGGCACGACGACCCCGAGACCGCGGCGGTGGCCCACAGTGCCGCCGAACGCGACTCGCGCGTCCGGGTCGTCGTCGACACGCACGAGAAGAAGAACAAACCGAAGGCCATGAACACGGCGCTGCCGCACTGCCGCGGCGATGTCGTCGGGGTCTTCGACGCCGAGGACCAGGTCCATCCGGAGCTGCTCGCCCACGTCGACCACGCGTTCCGCACCACCGGCGCGGACGTCGTCCAAGGAGGCGTCCAGCTCATCAACTTCCACTCCAGCTGGTACAGCCTGCGCAACTGCCTGGAGTACTTCTTCTGGTTCCGCTCCCGGCTGCATCTGCACGCGCAGAAGGGATTCATCCCGCTGGGCGGCAACACCGTCTTCGTACGGACCAGCACGCTGCGGGAAGCCGACGGCTGGGACCCCAACTGCCTCGCCGAGGACTGCGACTTGGGCGTGCGGCTGTCCAGTGTCGGCAAGAAGGTCGTCGTCGCCTACGACTCCGACATGGTGACCCGGGAGGAGACCCCCGGCTCGCTGATGTCGTTGCTGAAGCAGCGAACTCGCTGGAACCAGGGCTTCCTTCAGGTCTACCGGAAGAAGGACTGGAAGCAACTCCCGGGATTCGGGCAGCGGTTGCTCGCCCGCTACACCCTGATGACGCCGTTCCTCCAGGCCTTCTCCGGGGTGATCATCCCGCTCAACGCGGCGGTCGCGCTCTTCCTTGACGTGCCGGTCGGCATCGCCTTTCTCACCTTCCTGCCGCTGGTCACCGCCGCCGTCACCTTCGTCTTCGAGGTCGTCGGACTGCACGACTTCGGCAAGCAGTACGGACTCCGCGTCCGCGCCGTCCACTATCTGAAGCTCGTCGTGGGCGGCCCCTTCTACCAGGTCCTCCTGGCCGGAGCCGCGATCCGCGCAGTGTGGCGTGAGCAACGTGGCCGAAACGACTGGGAGTTGACCTCCCATGTCGGCGCGCACCTCACCGAACCCGCAGTGATCCGAGAGGACGTTCCTGCGTGACCTCCACCCTTCCCGCGGCGACCACCACGGTCCCCGCGCAGCGGCAGCCTGCGCCTGAAACCGGTTCGGCCGGTCGGACAACGCCACCTTCGAGGCTGCGTTCCTCCCGCCCCGACCTCCTCCTCTGCGGTCTGCTCCTCACCGCGATCCTCGTCGTGCAGGGCTGGAACATCGCCGACTACCCGACCCTCAGCGACGACGAGGGCACCTACCTCGCCCAGGCCTGGGCCGTCCAACAGGGCACCGGGCTGGCCCACTACACCTACTGGTACGACCATCCGCCGCTCGGCTGGATCCAGATCGCGCTGCTCACCTGGATCCCCGCGCACTTCAGCCCCGACTCGATGACCGTCGGCACCATGCGCCTCGCGATGCTGGTGATCAGCGCGATCAGCGCGGCCCTCGTCTACGTCCTCGCGCGTCGGCTGTCCCTGCCCCGCTGGGCGGCGGGACTCGCGATGCTGCTCTTCGGTCTCTCGCCGCTGTCCGTCATCCTCCAGCGGGAGATCTTCCTCGACAACATCGCCGTGATGTGGATGCTGCTCGCGTTCTGCCTGGCCGCGTCACCGAGTCGCCATCTCTGGCACCACTTCGGGGCCGGACTGGCCGCCGCCGCCTCGGTCCTCACCAAGGAGACGATGGTCGTCGTCCTGCCCGCGCTGGTGGTCACCATGTGGCGGCACGGACACCGCGACACCAGGAAGTTCGCGCTCACCGGCGCCATCACCGCCTGCGTCCTGATCGGCTGCGCGTACCCCCTGTTCGCTCTGCTCAAGGGCGAGTTGCTGCCCGGCAGCGGCCATGTCTCCCTCTGGGACGGCCTCAAGTACCAGATGACCAGGCCGGGTTCGGGCTTCATCCTCGACCGGGGCACCGGCTCCTACGGCGTCCTCCACTCCTGGCTCTACTACGACCGTGTCCTGCCACTGGGCGGACTCGCCGGGGCGCTCCTGCTCCTGGTCACCTGGCGCTGGTCGGTCACCGCCCGCTCGCTCGCCGGACCGGCGCTGACCGTGGCGATCCTCGCCGCCGTAGCCCTGCGCCCGGGCGGCTATCTGCCCGCGATGTACGTCATCGGGGCGCTGCCCTTCCTCGCCCTGGTCCTCGCCGGAGGCACCGCCTCGGTCGCCCACGCGGTGCTGCGCAGACGGCGGCACGAGGGGGAGAAACGATACGTCACCGGGGGCCGGTACGCGCTCGCGGCGGTCCTCGCCCTCGCCGCCGGCGCCTATGTCGTACCGCGGTGGTACGACGGCGACCGCACCGCCGTGACCGCGGATGCCAACGCCCCCTACCGGGCAGCCTCCAAGTGGCTGTCCACCGAGGTGCGGGACCCGAAGGACACCCGGGTCCTCGTCGACGACGCGCTCTGGCTGGACCTGGTGCACGCCGGGTACCGGCCCGGGCTCGGCGTCATCTGGTTCTACAAGGCAGACCTCGACCCCGCCGTCACCAAGACGCTCCCGCACGGCTGGCGGGACATCGACTACGTGGTGGCCTCCCCGACGGTACGGCGCGACGCGGTCGACCTGCCCAACGTCAAGGCGGCGATCGAGCACTCCACACCCGTCGCCACCTTCGGCACCGGCGACGACCGCATCGAGATCCGGCAGGTCCGGTCCGAGACCGTGGGAGCCCAGCGATGAGCCAAGAGTCCACCGTCCCCGGGGAGTTGGGTGAACCCGCCCTACAGGCAGCGGAGTTGGCCGAGCCCGGTGCCGTCACCATCGTCGTACCGACCTTCAACGAGTCCGCGAACGTACGGGAGTTGCTGCACCGGATCACCGAGTCCGTGCCGACCCGGCTGCCCTGCGAGGTCGTCTTCGTCGACGACTCCACCGACGACACCCCCGAGGTGATCTCCGAGGCCGCGCGGGACTGCCCGTTCCCGGTGACCGTGCTGCACCGGGAGGAGCCGGCCGGCGGGCTCGGCGGCGCGGTCGTCGAGGGGATCAGGGCGGCGACGTCCGACTGGATCGTCGTCATGGACGGTGACCTTCAGCATCCGCCGTCCCTGGTACCGGAGTTGGTGGGCACGGGGGAGCGGGCGCACGCCGGGCTCGTCGTCGCCTCCCGGTACATCAAGGGCGGCAGCCGCGAGGGACTGGCGGGCGGCTATCGCATCGCCGTTTCCCGTGGGGCGACCTGGCTGACCAAGGGGCTCTTCCCGCGCAGACTGCGGGGCATCAGCGACCCGATGAGCGGCTTCTTCGCGATCCGCCGCAGCGCGGTGACGGCGGAGGCGCTCAAGCCGCTCGGCTACAAGATCCTGCTCGAACTCGCCGTCCGCAGCCGCCCGCACACGGTCACCGAGGTGCCGTTCGTCTTCCAGGACCGCTTCGCCGGCGAGTCCAAGTCGACGGCGAGGGAAGGGTTTCGCTTCCTGCGCCATCTGCTCGGGCTGCGCACCGCCTCGCCGGTCGCGCGCATGTTGGTCTTCGGCCTGATCGGCGCCACCGGCTTCCTGCCGAACCTGGCCGGCCTGTGGGCGCTCACCAAGGCGGGCATGCACTACGTCCCCGCCGAGATCCTCGCCAACCAGCTCGGCGTGGCCTGGAACTTCCTGCTCATCGAGCACCTCCTGTTCCGCGACCGCCGGATGCACCGCAACTGGTGGGACCGGGCGGGCCGGTTCGCGCTGCTCGCCAACGCCGACCTGGTGCTGCGGATCCCGCTGATCGCCCTGTTCGTCCACCGGTTCGGCATGAGCGCCGTGTCGGCGACCGCGCTCGCGCTGGTCACGACCTTCGTCCTGCGCTTCGCCGGCACCGAGGCACTGGTCTATCTCCCTCGCAGTAAAGGGAGTTGTACGGAACCGAGGAGAGGCGCGTGAACAAGTACCGCAGAAGAACCGCGTTCGCCGGGGTGGGGACGCTGACCGCCGGACTGCTGCTGACCTCGCCGCAGTCCGCCGAGGCCGCGAACCTCGTCCTCAACCCGGGCTTCGAGACGGCGGGCGGCGACGGGATGCCGTACTGCTGGGAGAAGTCCGGCTGGGGCGACAACGACTTCGACTTCACGACGACTTCGGACGCGCACTCGGGTTCGAAGGCCATGAAGGTCACCGTCACGCGGCGCGTCGACGGTGACCGCAAGGCGCTCATCACCGAGTCCACGAGCTGCGCGCCGGTGGTGACGGCGGGCAAGCAGTACGACCTCGGGCTCTGGTACAAGACGACCACGCCGGACGCGAACGTCACCCTCTTCCGGCACGACACCACCGCCGGCTGGCAGTACTGGACCGACCTCAAGACCCTGGAGATGCAGGGCAGTTGGACCCAGGCGAGCGTCCGTACACCCGAGGTCCCGGCCGGTACCGACCGGATCACCTGGGGTGTCTCGGTCTACGGCACCGGGTCCGCGACCACCGACGACTACACGATGGACCAGGTCCCCGACACGCTCCCGCCCGCGACCTGCACGGCGACGGCCGAGCAGTGCGCGAACGGGCGTTGGGACGTGCTCCCGACGCAGAACCCGGTCCGCTCGATGCACTCCGTCGTGCTCAACAACGGCAAGGTGCTGCTGATCGCGGGCTCCGGGAACAGCCAGGAGCAGTTCGACGCGGGGACGTTCACGAGCGCGGTGTACGACCCGGTGGCGGGGACGTACAAGGTGATCCCGACGCCGAAGGACATGTTCTGCTCGGGCCACATCCAACTCCAGGACGGCCGGGTGCTGGTGCTGAGCGGCAACAAGGCGTTCCCGGCGGCGGACGGTTCGCACGGGTACGAGGGGTACAAGGACTCGTACATCTTCGACCCGGTGACCGAGACGTACAGCAAGACGAACGACCTCAACGACGGCCACTGGTACCCGTCGGCGACCGAGCTGGGCAACGGTGACGTCGTCTCCTTCGGCGGGCTGCGCGAGGACTCGACGGGGTCGGTGACGGCCGAGTACTGGTCGGACGCCCAGCAGAAGTGGCTGCCGTTGTCGCAGGTCAACCAGACCTGGTCGTACTGGGGGCTGTATCCGTCGATGGTCCTGATGCAGGACGGCCGGCTCTTCTACACGGGCAGCCATGTCTTCGGGAACAACATCCCGGGCACGGGCAGCGCGATCTACGACTACTCCGCGAACACGATCACGTCGGTCCCGGGGCTCCAGAACAAGGACCAACGCGACCAGTCCGCAAGCGTGTTGCTGCCTCCGGCGCAGGACCAGAAGGTCCTCACCATCGGCGGCGGCAACATCGACTCCAACCCGGACGCGAACCGGCTGACCGACATCATCGACCTCAAGGCGGCGAATCCCACGTACACCGTGGGCCCCCAAATCCCCCAGGGGACCGTCGACTTGGGGAACGGTCCGGTGGCCGAGACCGGTGCGCAGGGCAAGATGTACGTGTCGGCGGTCATCCTCCCGGACGGCACGGTGCTGGAGACGGGCGGCGCGCTGCACAACCGGGCGAACCCGGTGTACGAGGCCTCGATCTTCGACCCGGCGACGACGACGTTCGACCCGGTGGCGGCGGACCCCGAAGCCCGCGGGTACCACTCGTCCTCGTTCCTGCTGCCGGACGGCCGGGTGATGTCGACCGGCGACAACCCGGGCAACGGCACCTGGAACCACAACGTGTCGATCTACACCCCGCCGTATCTCCTCAAGGGGACGCGGCCGACGATCACTTCGGTGATCGACAACGAGTGGGAGTACGGCGAGACCCAGACGATCACCGTCGACCGGCCCATCGCCAAGGCGGAGTTGATCCGCCCGGCGGCGGTCACCCACTCCTCGGACCCGAACCAGCGTTTCGTGGACCTGCCGCTGTCGGTGAACGGCGACACGGTCGACCTGAACGTGACGAGCAACCCCAACCTGGCGCCGCCCGGCTGGTACATGCTCTTCGCGGTCGACGCCAACGGAGTCCCCTCGGTCGCCAAGTGGGTCCACCTGCAAGGCCCTTCGGCCCTCGCTTCGGACACGGCCTCGGCCCACGTCCACTCCTTCGCCGACTCCCTGACCGGCAAGGTCACCGAGCCCGGCAAGAAGCGCACCTCGCAGAAGGTCAGCCCAACCATCTCCGGCTGCGACCGCCACTACGGCACGATCAACGTCTGCGTCCCCACGGTCTTCCCGACCGAGGTCAAGTCCACTACTGCGGCCCGCTGTTCATGGCTCCGGGAGAACGACTACGGCCGCCTCAAGGTCAACGGCAAGGACGACCCGCTCCACCTCGACCCGAACAGGGACGGGGTGGCTTGCGGGAAGGGGGACGTGAAGACCGTAGGGAAGAAGGGGTAGTAGTCGCCACGAACTCGGCGAGGGCGCACCCTTGTTGGGGGTGCGCCCTCGCCGAGCTCACAGGTTTCGGTAGACGTCGCGGCGATTGCCGGCAGCCAGCACCCATACGATCCGTTGGCCGTCCTCGACGGTGTACACGACGCGGAAGTCTCCGACGCGCAGTCGCCAGCGGGCGTTGTGCCCCTGGAGGGCCTCGATGTCGACGACCTCCTTCTCGATCGGCGGCTCGCTCAGGTCACGAACGTGCTGGACACTCACCGTGGTTCACTCCGAAAGCCCGTGCTCCAGTACATCCATCGTGCGGTCCACCAGGCCCGCGAAGTCGTCCTTGTGGCCGTTCTCCGCCCAGTACAGGGACGTTTCCATCAGGCCGCCGACGAGGGACATGGCGTAGACGCGGACCTCCAGGCTCTCGGGGTCGCGGCCGGTGCGGGTGGCGATGGCCTCGCAGAGCATGTTGCCGGTGAGCGACATGCTCTCCATCATGCGGGAGCGCACCGCCGGGACCTGGACCATGAGGTGGGTGCGGAGGCGGGAGGTCTCCTCGTCCTCCTTCAGGCCGTACTTGATGGCCCGCTGGATCACGTACCGGAGGGTGACCATCCAGGGCTCGTCGGCCGGGCGGGCCCGGAGTTCGTCCATGATGATCGGGTCGAACTCGTCCGTGATGACGATGTCTTCCTTGGTCGGGAAGTAGCGGAAGACGGTCGACGGCGACACCTCGGCGCGCTCGGCGATCTGCTCGATCGTGGTCGCGTCGTACCCCTGCTCCTTGACCAGTGCGTACGTCGCGGTGCGGATCGCCTCGCGGGTCTTGATCTTCTTGCGCTCGCGGAGGCCCAGTTGGGGGCGGTCGGCGGGGCTGAAGGGGGAGGGTGCGGCCGTCATGGTGTTCATTGTCCGGCATCCGCCAGGGTGACGGCCACGGCTGTGGCGGGGTCTTCCTCCTCCTGCTCCCGCACCGCGGCCGTGGTCGGAGTGTTCGGCAGGAACGCCGCCGCCAGCAGCGCGGTGACGAGCGCCGCCGCGCCGCACACCAGCAGGACCAGGCCCATGCCGTGGACGTACGCGCTGTTCGCGGAGGCGATGAGGTCCGCCGAGCCGGTGCGTTGGCCGACGATGTGGGCCGCGACCACCGACTCCCCGGCGGTGTCGGCCGCCTTCGCGGGCAGGCCGGTGACATCCAGGCGGTCCCGGAACGTGCTCGCGAGCAGGCTGCCGAGCAGGGCGATGCCGATCGCGGCGCCGACCTGGCGCATGGTCATCAGGAGCCCGGAGCCGCTGCCGGCCCGGTCGCGGGGCAGCGCGCCGAGGGCGCCGTCCATCGCGGGGACGATCGAGAAGCCGAAACCGAAGCCGGTGACGGACAGCCACAGCGCGGTGAAGCCGTAGCCGGAGTCGACCGTCGTACGGCTGCCGAGCAGCGCGGCGAAGGCGAGGACCACCAGCCCCGCGGTGACCACGGCCCGGGAGCCGAACTTGGCGACCAGCGGCTGCCCGGCCCGGGCCGCGATGATCAGGCCGCCCATCATGGGCAGCAGGCGGACGCCGGTGCCGAGCGCGTCGTTGCCGAGGACCGCCTGGAGGTACTGCGGCAGCACGAACAGCAGGCCGGACAGGACGAACATCACGAGGGTCGCGGCGAGTGTGTTGAAGAGGAAGCCGCGGTGGGTGAGCAGGGTCATGTCGAGCATGGGGCGTTCCATGCGCCGCTCGCGCAGCACCAGGGCGGCGATGAGGACCGCGGCGCCGATGAGCATGCCCACGATCAGTGGGTCGCCCCAACCGCGGCTGGGCGCCTCGATGATGGCGTAGATGAGGGAGCCGAGGCCGGCCGCGGTGAGCGCGGTGGAGAGGGCGTCGACCTTGGGGGAGGCGGGGTCGCGGGTCTCGGGGAGCAGGAAGACGCAGGCGGCGATGCCGATCGCGGCCATCGGGACGTTGACCAGGAAGACCGAGCCCCACCAGAAGTGGTTGAGCAGCCAGCCGCCGATGATCGGGCCGAGCGGCAGGCCGAGCGAGGAGGCCGCGGAGATGATGCCGACGGCCTTGGTGCGCTCGTCGGGTCCGAAGAGCGAGGGCAGCACGGACAGGGCGAGCGGCATGACCAGTGCGGCGCCGAGGCCCATCAGTGTGCGGGCCGCGATGACCCAGTTGACGTCGTCGGCCAGGGCGCCGGCCACGGAGCCGGCGAGGAAGACGCCGAGCCCCACGACGAGCATGCGCCGCCGCCCGTACCGGTCGCCGAGCAGTCCCGCCGGGAGCATCAGGGCCGCGAAGACGATGACGTAGGAGTCCGCCATCCACTGCTGCTGGCCGGTGCTGGCGCCGAGGTCGCCGGCCATCGTGGGCAGGGCGACGTTGAGGATCGTCGTGTCGAAGCCGAGCGTGAGCATGCTCGCGACCAGGGCCCCGAGGGCCCACCAGCGGCGCGGATCGCGTCGCACCTCTTGGGATTGAGTGACAGTAGCCATGAAATGAGAGTAGCTGTCAAAAAGTGGTTGATGTCAATGGGTATCGACTTTCAGTGCATGAAAAATGGCCACGGCTTGAGCGCCGTGGCCATGAACAGGAGGTGTCTCAGGTGCTACCCGTGCTGGTAGGCCACCAGGGAGATCCCCACGTAGTGCACGAGGAAGGCCGCCACCGTCAGGGAGTGGAAGACCTCGTGGAAACCGAACCAGCGAGGTGACGGATTCGGCCGCTTGATGCCGTAGATCACGCCACCCGCGCTGTAGAGCAGTCCGCCGACGATCACCAGGACCAGGACGGCGATGCCGCCCGTGCGCATGAAGTCCGGCAGGAAGAAGACGGCCGCCCAGCCCATCGCGATGTAGCAGGGCGTGTAGAGCCAGCGCGGGGCGCCGACCCAGAAGACCCGGAAGGCGATGCCGGCCAGCGCCGCGCCCCAGATGCCCCACAGCAGCCACTGACCCTTGGCGCCGGGGAGCAGCAGCATCGTCAGCGGTGTGTAGGTGCCCGCGATGATCAGGAAGATGTTGGCGTGGTCGAGTCTGCGCAGGATGCCGTCCATGCGCGGGCTCCAATTGCCCCGGTGGTACAGCGCGCTGACCCCGAAGAGCAGGCAGGCCGTCAGGGCGAAGATCCCGCAGGCGATACGGCCCCGGGCCGAGTCGGCGAGAGCGGTGAGCACCAGGCCGGAGACGAGAACGGCCGGGAACATGCCGAGGTGCAGCCAGCCGCGCAGCTTCGGCTTCACATGGTCGGGGAGGGAGAGCGCGGAGGGACCATGGCCGGCGATCGGCGTGTCCGTGTGCGCGTCGGGGACGGACGCAGTCATGCGCGCAAGCGTACCTACGGAACCGTAAGTTACGTGTCAGTGCGGCGAGATGGGGGTCCAGAAGTGGCCACTCTCTCATGCCTAGCCGACGTGCGGGTACCCGGGGTGAAGCGACGGTGACGCACGGAAAACATCTCGATACGTGGCGATCCTCACGTCGCTCGTCTGTGAGGCCCTCTGGACATATGGGCGGGCGAGTCGGATGATCAAATGAGTGCGGTCGGCACCGGATGAGCGCCAAGATCGACCATCTGGAGCATCCGGGTCGCGGCCCCCACGGGGCAACAAGGACAAAATCCCTCACCATAGGAGCAATCGTGGCGCGCGACATCGCGGCTCCCCCCGTCATCCCCACCGAACACAAGGAACTGGTCTCGTGGGTGAACGAGATCGCAGAACTGACCCAACCGGACAGCGTGGTCTGGTGTGACGGATCAGAAGCCGAGTACGAGCGGCTGAGCGAGGAGCTCGTCCGAAAGGGCACCTTCCAGAAGCTCGACCCGATCAAGCGCCCCAACTCCTACTACGCCGCCTCCGACCCGACCGATGTCGCCCGGGTCGAGGACAGGACGTTCATCTGCTCCGAGCAGGAGCAGGACGCGGGACCCACCAACCACTGGAAGGCCCCCGCCGAGATGCGGGAGATCTTCGCGGGAGAACAGGGCATCTTCCGCGGCTCCATGAAGGGCCGGACGATGTACGTCGTCCCGTTCTGCATGGGCCCCCTCGGTTCGGACCTCTCCGCGATCGGCGTAGAGATCACCGACTCCGCCTACGTCGCCGTCTCCATGCGCACCATGACGCGTATGGGACAGCCCGTCCTCGACGAACTCGGTACCGACGGCTTCTTCGTGCGTGCTGTGCACACGCTCGGAGCGCCGCTGGCCGAGGGCGAGCAGGATGTGCCGTGGCCGTGCAACTCCACCAAGTACATCTCGCACTTCCCCGAAAGCCGCGAGATCTGGTCCTACGGCTCCGGCTACGGCGGCAACGCGCTGCTCGGCAAGAAGTGCTACGCCCTGCGCATCGCCTCCGTGATGGCGCGGGACGAGGGCTGGCTCGCCGAGCACATGCTGATCCTCAAACTGACGCCCCCGCAGGGCGAGTCGAAGTACGTGGCCGCCGCCTTCCCGAGCGCCTGCGGCAAGACCAACCTCGCCATGCTGGAGCCCACCGTCTCCGGCTGGACCGTCGAGACCATCGGTGACGACATCGCCTGGATGCGGTTCGGCGAGGACGGCCGCCTCTACGCGATCAACCCCGAGGCCGGTTTCTTCGGCGTCGCGCCCGGCACCGGCGAGCACACCAACGCCAACGCGATGAAGACGCTGTGGGGCAACTCCGTCTTCACCAACGTGGCGTTGACCGACGACAACGACATCTGGTGGGAGGGCATGACGGAGGAGACTCCGGCCCACCTCACGGACTGGAAGGGCAACTCCTGGACGCCGGAGTCCACTTCGCCCGCCGCGCACCCCAACGCCCGCTTCACCGTGCCCGCTTCGCAGTGCCCGATCATCGCGCCCGAGTGGGAGGACCCCAAGGGCGTGCCGATCTCGGCGATCCTGTTCGGCGGCCGGCGCGCCTCGGCCGTACCGCTGGTGACGGAGTCCTTCGACTGGAACCACGGTGTCTTCCTCGGCGCCAACGTGGCCTCCGAGAAGACCGCCGCCGCCGAGGGCAAGGTCGGCGAGCTGCGCCGCGACCCCTTCGCCATGCTGCCGTTCTGCGGCTACAACATGGGTGACTACATGGGCCACTGGGTCGATGTGGCCAAGGGCCGGGACCAGTCCAAACTCCCGAAGATCTACTACGTGAACTGGTTCCGCAAGAACGACGCGGGCAAGTTCGTGTGGCCCGGCTTCGGCGAGAACAGCCGGGTCCTGAAATGGATCGTGGACCGCCTCGACGGCCGCGCCGAGGGCGTCGAGACCCCGATCGGCGTGCTGCCGGCCAAGGGCGCCCTCGACACCAAGGGCCTCGACCTGTCCGAGGCCGACCTCGACTTCCTGCTCACCGTCGACAAGGACGTGTGGCGCGAGGAGGCGGCCCTGGTCCCCGACCACCTCAACACCTTCGGCGACCACACCCCGAAGGAACTGTGGGACGAGTACCGGGCGCTGGTGCAGCGCCTCGGCTGACATCCCGTAGCGAAACCGTAGGGGCCCGCACAACGGCGTGCGGGCCCTTGCCCATTGGCCGCTATTTCTCCCATCACCTCTGCCCGGACCGGCATTTCGGGGGACACTCGGGACAACTCGCAACGAACCCGAACCCCGAAGTGAGGTGAGCGGGGTGCGCACTCCGGTCAGCGATCCGCTGAGCGTGGGGCCGTACCGGATCGCCGGGCGGCTCGGCTCCGGCGGCATGGGATGGGTGTATCTCGGCCGTTCCCCGGCCGGCCGCGAGGTGGCGGTGAAGGTCGTACGGCCCGAACTCGCCGCCGAGCAGGAGTTCCGCGACCGCTTCGCCCGCGAGGTCGCCGCCGCCCGCCTGGTCAGCGGCGCCTACACGGCCGCCGTCGTCGACGCCGACACCGAGGCCGAACTCCCTTGGCTGGCAACGATGTACGTGCCAGGCCCCTCCCTCGCCGAGGCCATCCGCGCCGACGGACCGCTGCCCGAACCGCAGGTCCGCAGGCTCGGCGCGTTCCTCGTTGAGGCCTTGCAGGCGATCCACGCGGCCAACCTGGTCCACCGCGACCTCAAACCGGCCAACGTGCTGCTCGCCTCCGACGGCCCCCGCGTCATCGACTTCGGCATCTCCCGCGTCGAGGGCGCCCCGAGCCTCACCCGGGCCGGAATCGTCGTCGGCACCCCGCCGTTCATGTCGCCGGAACAGATGACGGCCGCGCCGCTCGGCCCGCCCACCGACGTGTTCTCCCTCGGCGGTGTCCTGGTGTACGCGCTGACCGGCCGCCCGCCGTTCGGCACGGGCGAGGCGGTGAGCCTGCGGGTCGTGCACCACGCACCCGACCTGGACGACGTACCGGCGGGGCTACGGCCGCTGCTCGCGCGGTGTCTCGCCAAGCGCCCCGCGGACCGGCCCCGACTGGACGTCCTGCTGGGCGAGTTGCTGGCACCGCCGCGCACCGCGGTCTGGCCGCCGCCCGCCGTGGCCCGCACCATCGAGGTCCGGCGCGGCGAGCTGGCGGCCCGGCGCGGCGGCGGTACGAGCCTGCCGGTGCCGTCCTGTCTGCTGCTGCACGCGCAGGCCCTGCTGGACGCGGGCCTCACCGACGACATGGTCACGCGGGCGGTGGCGCGTGGCGACGCCTGACTCCTCCCTCCCGCCCGGCCGGGACTACGACATCGGCTCCTCCTGGCGGCAGTTGACGCACACCTGGGGCGCCCGCCGGAATTACCACGTCGAGAGCGATGTCGATTCCCTCTCCCTGCAATTCGATCTAGAGGAGTCGGGGCGCACGCTCACCGTACGTTTCATGACCACGAAAAGACTTCTCGTCGCCTTTGTCACCGACGGTCATTCTCTGCGCAAGGATCAATTGGCGATCGCCGCCGCCGCGTCCAACGCGTGGAACACCGAACAGCTGAATCCCATGCTGTCGGTGTGGGACGTACGCGGCCCCGGACCGTGCCTCGCCGGAGTCTGCGACCTCCCGCTGACCTGCCGGATCTCGCAGGACGACTTCGATGTTCTGGCCAGTGATTGGGTGGAACGGGCGCGACAGATGTTCACCCGTTGCCATCAGGTTTTCCAGCTGTAGAAATGAATTGAGCATTCTCAGTCAACCCCTTTCGGCCACGGCCCTGTTTCCTCCACTATGGGCGCCAACGGGGGGTCGTCATGAGACGTACGTTGTGCACTGCCTTGCTGTTCGGTTTGTTGATCGCGGTGATTCCGTCGGGGTCGGCGGCTGCCGCCGATGATCCCTGCGGCAAGGATTTTCCGGCGCGGCTGGAGTGCTGGAAGGGCGCGCTCGACGACGGGGTCGTGGTCACGGTCACGTTGAACGAGCCCCTGGGCCTCGACGGCGGCCGACAGGTCCGTCCGAACCTCGGGAACCTCCAGGTGCAGGTTCCGGCCGGTGTCCACACCGGCCAGGGCGGCAGCGCGCTGCTCGTCCTGGCCGGCCACGCGCTCGTCGACCGGGACGCCAGGATCGACCGATTGGACAAGGAGACGCTGAAGGACCTCGGCGCCTGCAACCGGGTGTGCCAGGAGCTCAGCAAATCCCCGCTCACCGGCGGTCAGCTGATCGACAAGAAGGTGGGCGTCGCCGACCTCGGCACCCACACCTTCACCGTCGGCGCGCACAAGTCCACGGACTACCTGCGCCTCCTCTTCATCACCCTGACGGCCGTACTCCTCCTCCTGCTCCTCGCCCTCCTCCTCGCCGTCCGCCGCTCCCGCGCCCCGGCCACAGCGACCGCCACCGCCACGGCCACGGCGGACGCCGCCCCGGAACCCGCCGAGACCACCGCCAGACTCCGCCCCGTCCCGCCCGCCCCCGCACCGCCCCCGTCCCCCGGCCGCCGGGTCGGCCCCCGCACCGGCCCGTCCCGAACAGCCGTCGTCCGTACGGCGCTTCACCCGCAGGGCTACGTCGAACTCGACCACGTCCTCTACCGCGCGGTGTGGGCCGAACCCGACCGCACCCCGCCCGAGCCCGGCGCGCAGGTCGAGGTCACCGACGCCCGCGAACCCGACTCCGACGTCCTGTACGCCTTCCCGCCCGCCGCCCGGCATCACGCCCGCGGCAGCCAGTGACCCCCGTACTACCGCCAGGAGACACCATGCACAGCGAATACCCGCCCACGCTGCCGGCGGAGTACGCCGACATCGAGTTCGAGAACAACGCGCAACGGCTGCCGCTGGTGCTGTGCCTGGACACGTCGAGTTCCATGGCGGGGGCGCCGATCCAGTCCCTCAACGACGCGCTCGCCGAGTGGACCCGCGAACTCCACGACGACGTCTCCCTCAGCTACAGCGTCGAGGTCGCCGTCATCACCTTCGGCGGCCGGGGCGTCGGTGCCTGGCGCGGACCCCAACTCCTCGACCCGCGCGCCCCGGTGAGCCCCTTCGTGCCCGCGCACGCCTTCCAGGCACCCCGCTTCACCGCGTCCGGCGTGACCCTGATGACCGAGGCGCTGGAACTGGCCATGCATGTCGTCGCGGCCCGCAAGGCGGAGCTGCGCGCCTCCGGACTCCAGTACTACCGCCCGCAGATCTGCCTGGTCACCGACGGCCTCCCCACCGACGGCACCGGCCATATGACCGACTCCTGGCACCGGCTGCTGCCCGTCCTCGCCGAGGAGCAACAGGCCCGCCGCTTCCGGCTGTACGCGATCGGCGTCGGCGGCATCACGGATCGAGGCGAGCAGGTCCTCCAGGCCTTCGCGCCGAAGTTCAACGCCCGCATCCAGGGCTTCCCGTTCCGCGAACTGCTCCAGATGATGTCGGCCAGCGCCAACGCCGAACAGAAGGGCGCGGGCGACGAGGTCTTCGAGAAGATCTTCAGCCAGTTCAAGACCCAGCGCCCGGCCTGGGAGAGCTGAGCGGTGGCCGCGTCGCCCTGGCGCATCCACGGCCTCAGCGTCGAGGGCTACCGCCACCGCCGCACCGGCACCCCCTGCCAGGACGCGTGCACCTATGTGGCGTCCGCTCCGGTGACCGTACTCGCCGTCGCGGACGGCGCGGGCAGCCGCCCGCACTCCGACCAAGGGGCCCTGCACGCCGTCGAGTTGGCGGCCGAACACTTCCGCCGCCGGGCCGCCGCCGCGTCCGGCTGCCCGCCCGGCACCGAGGTCCACGACCTGCTCGCCGACGCCTTCCACGACGTGGCGAAGATCTTCCTGGACACCTACGGCGCCGCCGCCCCCGACTACGCCACCACCCTCACCGTCGTCGTCCTCACCCCCGGCTGGCTCGGCCATCTCAGCGTCGGCGACGGCTTCGTCGTCGTACGCGCCGGAACCGAGGAAGGACAACGGCAGTTCCACCTGCTGCCGCAGCCGCTCGCCGTCAGCGAGTACAGCAACGAGACCGTCTTCCTCACCTCACCGGACGCGCCCCGCCGACTGCGCACCGACTGCGTGGCGGACCCGCGCGTCGACGGCGTGCTGCTGTCCACCGACGGCCTCGCCCAGGCCGCGCTCTCCACCCCCGGCGGCGGCCCGCCGCAGCCCAACACCTCTTTCGTGGAAGCCGTGTTGCGCTCCCTGGACACCCCGGGACCGGTGACCGACAGCGCGAGCGAGAACATCGCCGCGCTGCTCCGCTCCGACCGGCTGACCAGTCTCAACGGCGACGACAAGACCCTGCTGCGGGCCGTGCGCGCGGTGACCCCGTGACCGGCCGCACCGTCCACCTGGACGGCAAGCCCGTCACCCTCGCCGAACTCCCCCTCAAGGGCGGCGGCCAGGCGGCCGTCTTCCCCGTCGAGGGCGACGACACGATCGTCGTCAAGCTCTACCGCGACCGCCCGGGACCGGACCTGGAGCGCCGCCTCGCCCGCATGCTGACCATGTCACCGCTCGCGGCCCGCCCCACCGACGCCAACCAGCCCCCCGAACTCGCCTGGCCCACCGCCATCGCCCGCGGCCCCGACGACACCTTCCTCGGCTACGCCATGCGCCGCTTCGGCGAACCCCAACACGTCCAGCTGGTCGGCCTGTTCACCCGCGCCCAGCGCCTGCGCCTGTTCGGCGACCGCGCGGACTGGCGCTTCCTGCTCGGCGTCGCCTGGAACCTTGCCTTCATGACGGCCCGCATGCACTACGACAACCTCGTCATCGGCGACTTCTCGTCGAGCAACGTCGTCGTCGACGCCAACGGCTTCGTCACGTTCCTCGACTGCGACTCCATCGCCTTCACCGACCCGGGCACCGGCGAGCACTTCCCGTGCCTGATGCACACCACCGACTACTCATCGCCGGAACGCCAGTCGGGCGCCGCGGCCACCCCGGAGAGCGACAACTTCGCGCTGGCGGTGCTCATTTACCAACTCCTCACGGCGGGCAACCACCCCTTCGGCGGCGTCCCGCACGACAGCACCTCCGAGTCGACCGTCAAGGACAACATCGCCGCGAGCGTCTCCTACGTCGTCCGCCCCGAGGCGGTCGTCATCCCGCGCGGCACAGTCGACCCCTCCGTCCTCCCGCCCGGCCTCCTCACCCTGGCCCACACGGCTTTCGGCCCGGGCGTCCACGCCCCCGCCGCCCGCCCCACCCCGGAGGTCTGGCTCCGCGCCCTCGACCAGGAACGCTCCCGCGTCCAGGCCTGCCCGACCCGCCCCCTGCACACCTACGGCTCCCACCTCCCGACCTGCCCGTGGTGCACCCGCGCCGCGGTGACGGGACACGACGTGTTCAACCCACCGGTGCGACAACCCGTACCGGTGCCTCCCCCTGTCCAACCGGCTGCCGGGCTGGGCCCGTTGAAGGTCGTGGGCGCCGTGCTCCTCGCGCTCGTCCTGCTGATCGTCGTGATTCAACTGCTCTGAGAACGCCCCCGGTCCTCCAGATACCGCGTGTGCGACTCCTGCCGCCGCGCCTCCGCCTCACGCAGACTCGCCGCCAGCTGCTGCGCCTCCTCCTGAAGCACCGTCAACTGTCGTTCCAGATGCCGTTCCGGCGGTTCGGTGCCCGGCGCGAGCCGCGTCCACCACCGTGTCCTTACGAACGTGTCGACGGCCTCCGGTACGTCCTGCCGGATCGCCCGCGACAGGATGTGCACGCCCTCCGGATCCTGCGCGAGATCCTGGGTGACCCGCGGATCGAGCAGCCCGGCGAGGAGCTGGTTCAGCTCGGTGAGCCGGCCGTCGGCGGCGGGCGGCAGCTCGATCGCGGTGAGATAGCCGCCCAGCTTCTCGAAGTCGTCGCGCAGTTCCGCCAGTTGGGCCGACGGATCCGGGAAGTCGGGCAGCGGCGGCCGTTCCGGCGGCGCGATCAGCGCACCCGCGCCGTACAGCCCGACGACCACGACCGGCCAGTACGGCCCCGCCACCCCCACGAACGTCAGCACCAGCCCGAGCAGCCCGCAGGCGCTGCCGGTGAGGTTCTTGCGGGACTCCAAGTAGCCGAGGAACTTACTGGTAGCCACGGATCTCCTCGAAGGCGCCGTCCAGCGAGCCCTTCTGGGCGTCGAAGAGACGGCCGCCGGTCAGGTCGGCGATGTGCTGCAACTCCGCCTTGTCCGAGTCGCCGAAGAGAATGGGAAAGACGGGTATCTCCCGCTGGGCGGAGGGAAGTTGACGATAGAAGCCGTCGAACTCCCGCGCCTTCGCGCCGGTCGTGTTCTCGCCGTCGGTCATCAACACGATCGACGTGAACGTGTCGCCGCCGGTACCGAGATGCTCGTAGGCCTTCTCCAGCGAGGTGTAGATCGCGGTGCTCCCTTCGGCGCTGAGCGACTTGGTGTCCGCGCGGATCGCGTCGAGCCCGGCCTTCGGGTCGCTCGGACTCACCACATGCGTCCTGACACTCTTCACGCCCGACCCGAACGGCATCAGCGTGACCTCTTCCCGCTGCCGGAAGTCACCGGTCAGATCGGTGAGCGCCTTCTTCAGCCGCGACAGCCGGTCGCCCGCCATCGAGCCCGAGGTGTCCAGGACGTACACGGTCCGCGAGGGCCGGCGCAGCTTGTTCTCGTACGAGTCGAGGAGCCCGTCGGCGACGGACTGGCTCCCGGGGAAGGGGAGTTCACGCCGTCGGCTCGTGTCGAGGCCCGTCGCGGGCGGCACCGAAGTGACGACCGGGCGACGGTGTGTGCGGGTGGTGATCAGCTTCTGGAGGGCGGCCGTGCGCAGGTCCGTCGTCACCCGGCGGACGTTGTCGCGGGTCGTGGCGTCCGTCGAGGCGAGGGAGGTCAGCGGGTAGTCGGCGGTGACGACCCCGTCGCTCGGGCGGATCACGGTCAGACCCGGGATGCCCTTGAGGACGGACTCGTAGTTGAGCAACGCGTCGACGTTCCCCCGGCGTTGGTACGCCTCCGCCAGCCAGCCCGACGAACCCGACGTCAGCTTCTGCCCCTTGAAGAACTCCTTCAGCCGGGGAGTCGCCTTGGTGACGTCCGCGTCGGTGAGCGCCGACTGGGCGCCGGAGAGCGCGGAGGCCACCGAGATGAGGGTGGAGAAACCGGAGTTGGAGCGAGCGGGGTCCGTCATGCCGTAGGTCAACTTGCCGTCCTGGACGGCCTGTTCGATCCCCGACCAGGTCACCTTGTCCGGCTGCCAGCCCAGTGCCGTGACGGTGGCCGTCTTCACCCCGATCGCGACCGGGCTCGACATGATCGACGTCTCCGAGACGACCTTCTTCGCCGCGTCGGGCCGTAGCCGCAGATAGTCGTTGGACGACAGCCACAGCGCGTCGTACTGCCCGTCGACCTTGCCCTTCGCCAGCAGGTCCACCGCGTCCAGGGTGCCCATGTAGGTGGGGCGGATCGTGACGCCGGTGTCCTTGCGGACCTGGTCGAACACCGGGGTCATGTCGCTGAGTTCGCTGGAGGCGAGGACGCGGAGGGTGCCGGGTTCGGGCGCGTTGCCCTGGGATTTCGTGTCCTTCTGCGCCGTGCAGGCGGTCAGCAGGGCGACCGTGCCGAGCGCGAGGGCGATCAGGCGTCTCATCCGAGACCACCCTCCAGCGCGCTCTGCGAGCGGCTGCGCTCCAAGTACGTGCTGGCGTTCTGGAGTTCGGAGGTCAGGGACTCCACGGTCGCCGCCATCACCTCGGTCGCCTGGACCTTGTAGGTGTCGATGGCGTCGAGGGTGCGGTAGATCTGCTGGAAGGCGGTGCGCAGGGTCTCCGCGCCCACCGCCGGGTCGGCCGCGATGCGCTGGATCTCGCCGCTCTGCGTGGAGAGCATCTCCGCGTTGCCCCGGATGAGGTCTTCGGTTGTGCCGCGCAGGGCGTTGACCTGGTCGACGACCTTGCGCTGGTTTTCGAGGGCGGAGGCGAGCATGACCGAGATCCGGAGCGCCGAGACGGTCGTGGTCGCTGCCCGGTCCACGCCCTTGATGAGTTCGTCGTTGTTGCGCCGTACGACGTCCATCGCCAAGTAGCCCTGCGCGCACACCGCGAGCTGGGTCAGCAGGTCCTGGTGCTTCTGCCGGACCGGGAAGAGGACGTCCGCGCGGAGGGTGTCGGCCTGGCTGGGGTCGGTGGACTCGACGCCGGTGATGTGGTGCTCGACGGCCGAGTCGAGGGCCTGGGTGAGGACCACGTACTCCTGCAACTTGCCCATGGTCTCCCAGAGGCGGACCCGCTCGGTCTGCAACGCCGCGTTGTCGCGCCGGAGTTCGTCCTGCCCGCCGCGCAGCGAGCCCACGATCTTGTTCAACGTGCCCTGCGCGGAGGCGTACTTGGCGACATGGTCACGGAGCTTGTTGCCGCCGGGCAGCCGGGACAGGAACTTCCGCCCCTTGGAGGCGGGCAGGTCACGCGGGTCCAAGTCCTCGACCACGCGCCGCAGTTCGACGAGCGAGCCCGCCACCTGCGACTGGGCGTCCCCGCCCTTCGAGGGCAGACTACGCACCGTCCGTTCCAGCATCCGGTTGGACTGCGCGGTCGCGCTGCGCATCTCCCCGGCGCCGAGCGCGGTGATCTCGCCGACCTTGCCCGCGAACTCGGGCGACCGGGCGTCGAGTGCGGCGAGCCCCTCCACGTAGGCGGAGGCCTTGCGCTCCATGTCCGTACGGACGGAGTCGTCGACCGGGACGAGCCCGCCCGCCTTCTCTCTCGGCACGGGCTTCACGGCCTCCGGCGGAGTGAGCGTGAAGACGTCATCGCCGCTTTGGGTGTGCTCACTGCTGTTCTGGCTGGTGTTGAAACTGCTGCTCATGTGGTTCCCCCCGGTCAACCGTGCGCCCGGCGCGCCATGTCGTGCAGCACCGTGGAGGTGGGCACGGGCGCCTGCCGGACACCGGTCAGCGTCTGGTTGAGATAGCTGGAGTGGGCGGCGGTGGCCGCGACGAACTCGGCGGTGTCACCCTGCGGCCGGAACCCGTACCGCACGGCGAGCTTCCGCAACGTCTGGTCGGAGCTGAGGAGTTCACCCAGCGCCCGGCCCTCGGGAGTGAGCGGTACGACGGTGTGGTCGCTGTTGGCCGTGGTGTCCGGGTAGAGGACGACGAGGTCGCCGACCGGCTGCTTGCCGAGGAGCAGCGAGGCCACCTGCGACTCGTACACCAGGACCAGCGGATTGCCCGCGCCGCTGATGAAGTCCCTGAACGGCCCGTCCGAGCTGGACTGTTGGGCACCCTGCACGCTGATCAGCTTGCGCATCAGGGGCGCGGTGCGACCGACATCGGCGCTACTGGCCGCGACGCGCCCGCCGTCGGCGACGTAGGAGGCCGCGGCGAGATAGAGAGCACCCGAGTTGGAGGTCTCCGGATCGGTGGTCGCGATGTAGAGGGTGCCGGTCAACTCCCCGTGCTTTTCCGCCCCCTTGAGCTGCTGCCAGGTCCGATCCCCCTTGGCCGCGTCCAGATAGGCGGCCATTTTCAACGTGCCGCGATCCTGCCCCTTGTCCAGGGTGGCGAGCCCGTTGGCCGCTAGGACCTGGGCGGCGCTGCGATGGGCCACGACGACGAGCGGCGAGTAGAAGGGCCGCGGCAGGGGCTGTTGCACCTTGTACTTGGCGGCGAGCGCGTCGGCCGGCGCCTGGCTGGAGGGGAAGGCGAAGTCGTACCCCTTGAGGTCGCGCCCCTCCATGGCCCAGGAGCCGGAGGTCTCCGTCCTCACGGTGAAGCCCTTGGCGGCGAGGGCCTTCACCACATCGGGATCGGCGAAGAAGTCCGCCTTCTCCGAACCGATCACTCCACGCACGGTCTTCGTTGCCGTGCCCTTGTCCCCGTTGTCCCGGCCCGCTACGACGGCTGCCACCACTCCGCCGATCAGCAACACCGCGAGGACGATTCCCGCGATACGTCTCACGAGGGGCAGCGTGCTCGCGGAACCCAACATTCCCCGAGGAAAGGGATGAACGGGAGGTGTCGTCCGGGTCCCGGATCAACACGGCTGTTTTTTCAGGGGGTTGGCTCAGGCCACCGCGGTGCCCGCGTGGGCGTCCATCCGCTCGGCCGACAGAATCGCCGCAGCCGTGTCCGCCCGGGATGCCGCGACGACGAGTGCGCGTCCCGCGAGAGCGTGCGCTCGCTGGTGCAGGGTGTCCACACGGGACGTAGGAGTGGACGCAACCGCACGAACCGGCGAGGCACTCCCACGCAACCGTGTGAGCTGGCCGGCAAGCCGCTCGGCAGCCGCGTCCAGTTCGTCGGACGGCGTGAGTGCCCGCAGCTCGTCAGTCACCGCAAGCAGCGCAGCCAGATGCCCCGCCAGCTGAATGTCCAGTTCTTCCTCGCGCGACCGGTGGGGAAAGTCGGAGGGCGTGCGGGCCAGCGTGCTGTGGACCGACTTGGTGCGGATCGGTTCGTACATGGCTTGGTCTCCTGTGCTCAGACAGGAAACCATCCTAGCTTAGATCTCGTCTAAAGTTGTCTTGGCCGAAAAATTGGCCGGAAGAAGGTCAAGAAAAACGGCCCACGAGGTTTACGGCTGGCTGTACCCGTCCAGGAAGTTCCCGATCCGCGTCACCGCGTCCCGCAGATCCCCGACCGAGGGCAGCGTCACGACCCGGAAGTGGTCGGGCTCGGACCAGTTGAAGCCCGTGCCGTGGACGACCATGATCTTCTCGCGGCGCAGCAGGTCGAGCACCATCTGCCGGTCGTCCTTGACCTTGAAGACCTGCGGATCGAGCCGCGGGAACAGATACAGCGCCCCCTTCGGCTTCACACAGGTCACCCCCGGGATCTGGGTCAGCAACTCGTACGCGACGTCCCGCTGTTCCTTCAGGCGGCCGCCCGGTAGGACCAGGTCGTTGATGGTCTGCCGCCCGCTGAGCGCGGCGACGACCCCGTGCTGGCCGGGCATGTTGGCGCAGAGCCGCATGTTGGCCAGGATCGTCAGACCCTCGATGTACGACTCGGCGTGCGCGCGCGGCCCGGAGATCGAGACCCAGCCGACGCGGTAACCGGCCACCCGGTACGCCTTCGACATCCCGTTGAACGTGAGCGTCAGCAGGTCCGGGGCGACCTTCGCGGTCGGGGTGTGCGTGGCGCCGTCGTAGAGGATCTTGTCGTAGATCTCGTCGGAGCAGACGAGGAGGTTGTGGCGGCGGGCGATGTCGGTCAGGCCCCGCAGCATCTCCTCGTCGTAGACGGCGCCGGTCGGGTTGTTCGGGTTGATGATGACGATCGCCTTGGTGCGGTCGGTGACCTTCCGCTCCACGTCGGCGAGGTCGGGCATCCAGTCGGCCTGCTCGTCGCAGCGGTAGTGGACGGCGGTCCCGCCGGAGAGCGAGACGGCGGCGGTCCACAGCGGGTAGTCCGGGGACGGCACGAGGACCTCGTCGCCGTCGTCGAGGAGGCCCTGCATCGCCATGACGATCAGCTCGGAGACGCCGTTGCCGATGAAGACGTGCTCGACGTCCGTCTCGATGCCGAGGGTCTGGTTGTGCATGACGACCGCGCGGCGGGCGGCCAACAGGCCCTTCGCGTCGCCGTACCCGTGGGCCGACGACACGTTCCGGAGGATGTCCTCCAGGATCTCGGGCGGGCACTCGAACCCGAAGGCCGCCGGGTTGCCCGTGTTCAGCTTCAGGATGCGGTGGCCGGCCGCCTCCAGACGCATCGCCTCTTCGAGAACCGGGCCCCGGATCTCGTAACAGACATTGGAGAGCTTGGTCGACTGGATCACCTGCATGTCGGTGAGCTTACGGCCCGGTAACGCCTCTCGCGCCGTGTTTTGCACCACGTGGGCTTCTTGCGGCGGCCCCTTCTTGTCGTGAGAATGTCCATGACAATGACGTGAGGGCGGCCGGAAGATCTCCGGTCGCTCGCGTCTGTAAGAGGGGACCCCCACATGAACAAGCCTCTCCTTGCCGCACTCTCGGGCCTGGCCATCGCCGGGGCGGGCGTGGCACCCGCCGTCGCCGCACCGCAGGCGGCGCCGAAGGCGGCGGCCGTGACCGTCGACTTCGCCGGCACCGTCTCGCTCAGCAACTGCTCCGGCTCGGTCATCCGCTTCCCGAACTCGACCGACACCTCCCCGGCGCTCGTGCTGACCAACGGCCACTGCCTGGAGACCGGCTTCCCGGCGGCCGGCCAGGTCATCACCGGCCAGTCCTCCAGCCGTACCTTCGGGCTGCTGAACTCGGCCGGAACCAAGGTCGCCACACTCCGTGCCAACCAGGTCGTCTACTCGACGATGACCGACACGGACGTGACGATCTACCGCACCACCACCACGTACGCGGCGATCAAGAGCGCGTACAACATCAGCCCGCTCACCGTGAGCGCCACGCACCCGACCGTCGGCACCGCCATCAAGGTCGTCTCCGGCTACTGGAAGACGATCTACAGTTGCAGCATCGACGGGTTCGTGTACCGGCTGAAGGAGGGCTCCTGGACCTGGAAGGACTCGGTCCGCTACACCTCCGCCTGCAACACGATCGGCGGGACCTCCGGCTCCCCGGTCATCGACACCAGCACCGGCCAGGTCGTCGCCGTCAACAACACGGGCAACGAGGACGGGGAGACCTGCACCCTCGACAACCCGTGCGAGGTCGACGAGAACGGCACGGTCACTGTTCGCGAGGGCATCAACTACGCCGAGGAGACGTACAACATCCCGGCGTGCTTCACGTCGGCGAACGTGCTTGCGCTGAGTGCGAGTGGTTGCACCCTGCCCAAGCCGTAAGTCAGGTACGGGGGTTGGCGTTCCGTCGCACGGGACTGCGACGGATCGACCGGCCCGCCAGTACGTCCGTCCGCCGGCCGTCCTCGATCACGAAGCGGCCGTCGATCAGGACGTGGGGGATGCCCTGCGGCAGCTTGCGCGGCTCCTCGAACGTCGAACCCGCCGCCACCGTCTCCGGGTCGAACAGGACCAGGTCCGCCCGGTAGCCCTCCTTGACCAGGCCCCGGTCCGGCAGGCGCAGGCGGGCCGCCGGGCGGGAGGTCAGATGGGCCACGCACTCCTCCAGGGACAGCACGCCCAACTCCCTTGTATACCGGCCCAGATACCGCGGGAACGTGCCGTACGCCCGCGGATGCGGCTTCGCGCCCTGGAGGATGCCGTCCGAGCCGCCCGTGTGGACGCGGTGCCGCATGATCTGCCGGACGTTCTCCTCGTGGCCCACGTGCTGGAGGATCGACGGGGCCAGCCCGTCGGCAAGGAGCAGGTGCCGGGCCGTGGCCCAGCCGTCGAGGCGGCGGCCGACGTACTCCGCCAGCGCGGGATCCGTGACCCCCGAGATCTCGATCGTGTCCCACTCCATCGGCACCCCGTGGCAGCCGTCCGAGCCGATCACCTCAAGGTGGTGGCGGATACGGTCGGACGTGGCGTCGTCCGCGAGCCGCTCCAGGATCGCCTCCGGGCCGCCCTCGCTCGCCCAACTCGGCAGCATCGCCACGAGAGTTGTGCAGCCGGGGGTGTAGGAGTAGGTGTCCAGGCTGATGTCCGCGCCGGTGGCCAGGGCCTCGTCCAGGAGGGTCAGCAGCTCCGGTGCCCGGCCCTCGTTCACGCCGAAGTTCATGGTGGCGTGGGCCAGATGGAGCGAGCAGTCGGCCTCCCTCGCCAGGTCCACCATCTCCGCGTAGGCCTCCAGCGCGCCGGCTCCGTACGAGCGGTGGTGCGGGCAGTAGTAGCCGTCGTACGACGCCACCACCCGGCAGAGTTCGGTGAGTTCGGCGTCCTTGGCGTACATGCCGGGGGTGTAGGTGAGCCCGGACGACATGCCGACCGCGCCCTGCTCCATGCCCTCGGCGACCAACTGCCGCATCCGGTCCAGCTCTTGAGGCGTCGCCTCCCGGTCCTCCCAGCCGACCGCGAGCATCCGGACCGTGCCCTGCGGGATCAAGTAGGCCGCGTTGACCGCGATTCCACGATCCAGTCGGTCCAAGTACTCGCCCACCGACCGCCAGTCGAAGTCGATGTCGTCGCCGTAGCCGTTCCAGCCGGTGATCGCCCGGCGCACCTCCGCGAGCGTGCGGTCGTCGACGGGGGCGTACGACAGCCCGTCCTGGCCGATGACTTCGAGGGTCACCCCCTGCGCGGCCTTGGCGCTGTGGTCCGGGTCGCGGAGCAGGGCGAGGTCGCTGTGCGCGTGCATGTCGATGAAGCCGGGGGAGAGGGCCAGCCCCTCCGCGTCCAACTCCCGCCGCGCCTTGGGCCGTTGACAGCCCGCCTGCGCCGCCTCCCGCACGATCGAGACGATCCGGCCGCCGTCCACGACCACATCGGCGCGGTACGACGGTCCACCGCTGCCGTCGACGACGTCCGCGTCCCGGATCACCAGCTCTTCCATGGCGGGCCTCCTAGAAGAACGTACGGATGTAGTCGACGACCGTCCCGTCCGCCTCCGCCACCGGGATCAACTGCCACTTGTCGAAGGACGTGCAGGGGTGGGACAGACCCATCCCGATCCAGTCGCCCACCTCCAGGTCCGCCTCGGCCGTCGTCCGCAGCCACGCGTGCTGGTCGGACAGGCCGGTGACCTCGACGCCGGTCGCCGGGCGCTCGGCGCCGTCCCGGCGGACGACCTGGGCGACGGGGAGGTCGAGATCGTAGGCCGCGTCCCGCTTGCCCGCGTTGGCGAAGGCCTGCTCGGGGGAGGGACGGGAGACGATCTGCGCCCAGAGCCTGAACGCCGGTTCCAGGGCGCCCTCTTCGGGGATGCGGGTGAAGGGGGTCAGCTCGCGGTAGTGGCCGTCGTCGTGTGAGACGTAGGCGCCCGAGCGCAGCAACTTCAGCGCGGGGAGCGAGAGTTCGGGCAGTTCGGCGAAGACGTCGGCCACCGCGTCGAACCAGGCGCTGCCGCCCGCGCTCACCACGATCTCCTCGACTCCCTGGAAACGCCCGCCCTTGTCGAACTCCACGGCGAGCGCGGTCAGTCGGCGCAGCCACGCGTGCACCCGCTCCGGGTCCGCCTGCGGCACCTCGCCCTCGTAACCCGCCACGCCCACGAGCCGCAGTGTCACTGCCCCGCCCACCGCGTCCGCGACCGCCGCGCACTCCGCCTCCGTGCGCACGCCGGTGCGGGCGCCCTCGCCGGCGGCCAGTTCGACGACGACGTCCAGCGGGCGGGCGGCACCGCGCAGGGCCGCGTCCATCAACTCGACCCCGCGCACGGAGTCGACGTAGCAGACGAAACGGAAGGCGTCGTCGGCGTCCAGCTCCGACGAGATCCACTTCAGGGCCGCCGCGTCGACCAGTTCGTTCGCGAGGAAGACGCGGTCGATGCCGAACTCCCTTGCCACGCGTACCTGGTGGGGGACCGCGAGGGTGATGCCCCAGGCGCCGTGGGCGAGTTGGCGGTGGAAGAGCTGGGGGGCCATGGAGGTCTTGCCGTGCGGCGCGAAGGCGAGGCCGTGGCGGGTCGCGTAGGTCTCCATCAGGCGGAGGTTGTGCTCCAGGCGCTCGGCGGAGAGGGCGAGGACGGGGGTGGTGAAGCCGCCGGTGAAGAGGTTGCGGCGCTGGGCGGACAGTTCGGCGACCGTGAGACCGTCCGCGTCCGGGGGGAGGCCCTTGAAACGGTGGTCGACGCGTTCCCCGGTGAGCCGGGCGAGCGCTTCGGTACCGGTGTCGCGGACCATGAGGCCTCCCTGAGCTGGAGTGTTGCAATCTATGCAACCTTCATTGCGTATATCGCTTACCGCTGTCTAACATCTCGCCCAACACCGGGTCAACGGAGCCGCCGCGAACCGGTGCACCGACGAGGAGCCATCACCATCGTGACCGCCGACGGACAGTCCACCGCCGCCCGTGACGTCGTCGACGTCGTAGCGCTGGGCGAGTCCATGGTCACCTTCCTACCCAGCCGCCCCGGCCGCCTCGCCGACGTACCGTCCTTCGACCGCGCCATCGGCGGCGCCGAGTCGAACGTCGCCTGCGTACTGGCCGCCGCCGGGCACAGCGTCCGGTGGGTCAGCCGGGTCGGGGCCGACGGCTTCGGCGACCATCTCGTCGAGACCATCGGCGGGTACGGGGTGGACGTGTCCGCCGTGGAGCGTGACCCCGCGCGCCCCACCGGCATCTACTTCCGCACCGCCGGGGACCGGGCCACCGAAGCGCACGAGGTGGCCTACTACCGGGCCGGATCCGCTGCCTCCGCGATGGCCGCGACCAACGTGGACCTGGCTGCCGTACGGGCCGGGCGGGTGCTGCACCTGTCAGGGATCACCCCGATGCTCTCCGCCGACTGCCTCGGCCTGGTCCGTGAGCTGACCGCGCTCCGCGCGCACCGCCCGCTGATCTCCTTCGACGTCAACCACCGCCCCGCGCTGGGCCGTTCGGCCGACGGGCCGGGCGTGCTGCTGGAGCTGGCGCGCGGCGCCGACCTCGTCTTCGTCGGCGAGGACGAGGCCGCCGAGGTCTGGGGGCTCGTCGGGGCCGATGCCGTACGGGCCGCGTTCCCCGACCCCGAGACGCTCGTCGTCAAGCAGGGCGGGCGCGGGGCCACCGTCTTCCATCGCAAGCAGGCCACCTTCGTGCCCGCGCCGCACGTCGACGTCGTCGCCGAGGTCGGTGCCGGGGACGCCTTCGCCGCCGGGTTCCTCTCCGCGACCCTGAGGGGACTGCCCGTACGGGACCGGCTGCGGCACGGGCATCTCACGGCCGCCGCCGCCCTCACCGTCCCCGGCGACCTCGCCGCGCCCCCGGCCCGCGACCACGCCGACCGCCTGGTCGCCCTTGATGGCGAGGCGTGGGGGAGACTTCGACTCGGCCCCGGCTGGACCGACGCCGCCGACTGGGCCGACGAGGAGGTACGTACGCCATGAGTCAGACCGTCGACCGTGCGCTCAGCATCCTGCCGCTGCTCGCCGAGGGCCCCGCCGACCTCGGCCAGGTCGCCGAGCGCCTCGACGTCCACAAGTCGACGGCCCTGCGCCTCCTGCGCACCCTGCACGAACACGGCCTGGTCTACCGCCAGTCCGACCAGCGCTACCGCCTCGGCGCCCGCCTCATCGCCCTCGCCCAGGAGGCGATGGAGAACCTCGACATCCGCGAGATCGCCCACCCCCACCTCGTACGACTCAACGAACAGTGCGGTCATACCGTCCACCTCGCGGTGTACGAGGAGAACGAGGTCCTCTACATCGACAAGGTGGAGAGCCGCTACCCGGTGCGCATGTACTCGCGGATCGGGAAGCCCGTCGCCATCACCGTCGCGGGCGTGGCGAAGCTGCTCCTCGCCGACCTCCCGGAGGCCGAGCGGCGGGTCCTCGCCGACAAGCTCGAATACCCCATGTACACCGCGCGCTCCACCCCCAACGCCCCCGCTTTCCTGCGGGAGTTGGAGAAGGTGCGGGAGCAGGGCTGGGCCACCGACCTCGGTGGCCACGAAGAGTCCATCAACTGCGTCGCCGCGCCGATCCGGGGCGCCGACGGACGCGTGGTCGCCGCGATGTCGGTCTCCGCGCCCAACGTCGTCGTCACCGCCGACGAACTCCTCACCCTGCTCCCGCTGGTCCGTCGTACGGCGGACGCCATCAGTGGGGAGTACTCCGGCAGGACTCCAGTGCCTTCAGCAAAGGACCCGCATGACTGACAAGATCGCGCTCACGCCCAAGACCCACACCGCCCCGCCCGCGAAGTTCTCGCACGGCGTCCGCAAGGGGAACATCCTCCAGGTCGCCGGGCAGGTCGGCTTCCTCCCCGCCGAGGAGGGCAGGCCGCCGACACCGGCCGGTCCGACCCTGCGCGAGCAGACCCTCCAGACCCTCGCCAACGTCCGGGCGATCCTGGAGGAGGGCGGCGCGAGCTGGGAGGACGTGATGATGATCCGCGTCTATCTGACGGACGTGGACCACTTCGCCGAGATGAACGCGATCTACAACGACTACTTCGAGGGCCTCGTCGAGGTCCCCGCCGCGCGCACGACGGTCTACGTCGGTCTCCCCGCCGGCCTGCTCATCGAGATCGACGCGCTGGCCGTTCTGGGCTAACACCGAGCTGATACCGCTTCAACTCCCGCACACCGTACGACGGTTCGGCGCCCCTCGGGGCGCCGCGCCGCGATCCCCCCTGCCCGAAAGTCCGATGCTTCTACGACCCCGAGGACCCCCACATGTCCCTACCGCTCGCCGCCACCGCCCCCGTGACCCCACCACCCCACACCGGAGGCCTGCTCCTCCTCTTCGACGGCACGGCAGGCCTGCTCACGGTCGCCGCCATCGGCATCGCGCTCCTCCTCTTCCTGATCATCAAGGTCAGACTCCAGCCCTTCGTGGCCCTCCTCGCCGTCTCCATAACCGTCGGCCTGCTGGCCGGCCTGTCCGTCACCGAACTCTTCGGCACGGTCCAGCGCTCCGACGCCGTCTCCACCATCGAGTCCGGCATGGGCGGCATCCTCGGCCATGTCGCGATCATCATCGGCCTCGGCACGATGCTCGGCGCGATCCTCGAAGTCAGCGGCGGGGCCGAGGTGTTGGCGTCCCGGCTGTTGAATCTCTTCGGCGAGAAACGAGCCCCCCTCGCCATGGGCCTCACCGGGCTGATCTTCGGCATCCCGGTCTTCTTCGACGTCGGCATCTTCGTGCTCGCGCCGATCGTGTACGCGGCCGCCAAGCGCGGCGGCAAGTCGATCCTGCTCTACTGCCTGCCGCTGCTCGCGGGTCTGTCGATGACCCACGCGTTCCTCCCGCCGCACCCCGGCCCGGTGGCGGCGGCCGGTCTACTGCACGTCCAGCTCGGCTGGGTCATCCTCATGGGCATCGTCGTCGGCATCCCCGCCGTGCTCGCCGCGTGGGCCTACGCGGCCTGGATCGGCAAGCGGATCTTCGTCGCCGTACCGCAGGACATGGTCGAGGCGGCGGCCGAGGCGAAGCAGGCGGTCATCGACGAGCAGCGCGAGTCCGGTGTCGTACCGCAGGAGCAGCCGGTGGCGCTGGGTACGGTCCTCGCGATCATCGGTACGCCCCTGGTCCTGATCCTCGCGGCCACGTTCTCGTCGATCGCCTTCGACCCGTCCACGGGCCGCTCGGTGGTGGAGTTCTTCGGCAGCCCCTTCGTGGCCCTGACCATCGCGCTCCTCCTCGCGTACTACCTCCTGGGTCTAAGGCGGGGCTGGTCCCGCAAGTCCCTGGAAACCGTCTCCACCGCGTCCCTCAAGCCGGTCGGCAACATCATCCTGGTCGTCGGCGCGGGCGGGGTCTTCGGCGCCGTCCTCAAGGCGAGCGGCGTCGCCCAGGCCCTGTCGGACACCTTCCACGACGTAGGCCTGCCGGTACTGGTCCTCGCGTACCTGATCTCGCTGGTACTACGGGTCGCACAGGGCTCGGCGACGGTCGCCATCGTGACCACGGCAGGCATTGTGGCCCCGCTCCTGTCCGAGGGCGACCACTCCCAGGCCTTCGTCGCCCTCGTCATCATGGCGATCTCAGCGGGCTCCATCTTCGCCTCGCACGTCAACGACGGGGGCTTCTGGATGGTGGCGAAGTACTTCGGCATCAGTGAGCGGGACACGTTGAGGACGTGGACGGTGCTGGAGTCGGTGCTGTCGGTCGCCGGGTTCGCGGTGGCGGCCGTATTGAGCGTCTTCGTCTAGAAGTTCGTGTAGGCGTCTGATAACGAAGTAGGGGCTGGCTGTGTCCGACACAGGATCGTCGACCATACTTCGCGCTGTGGAGCAGCGCATAGGTTCGAGCAGCCAGCCCCTGGAGGGCGCCGGATTCGACCCGGCCTTCGTCCCCGGGCTCACCGCACCCGCCGTGTCCTCCGACGCACCGGAGGATACGAAGTCGCGGGACGCGGAGCCCGAGGACGCGACGGCCGAGGCGGCGGATTCGGAGGAGTCGTCGGCCGAGAAGGTGGACGTCGAGAAGACGGATGCCGGGGAGGCGGAGGCCGGGCAGGCCGTCGCCGAGGACGACGACGTCGACGCCGAGGAAGACGGTGACGACGAGTCCGACGGTCCCGTCTTCGAGGCCTCCGACCGGCGGGCCGAGATCGTCGCGGACGCGAAGGGCGTACGACTGCGCCTGGACGACCAGAACTGCGAGTTCCGCTGGGACGAGATCGGGGCCGTCGAGACCGAGACCCCGCGCTTCGGCAAGCGGTTCACCATCACGGTGCACACTCCTGACCGCCGCTGGTACCCGATCGAGATCGAGGCGGCGGCCAGGAGCCGGTTCGCCGAGTGGGAGACGCAGCTCGACGCCGTCCTCGACGCGTACTTCGAGGACGGCGACGAGGACGAGGACGACGAGTCCGCCGAGGTCGACGAAGCGGCGCTCGCCGAGGCGGAGGCCGAGGTCCGCAAGGACTAGCCGGCCGGACGAGTGGCTAGCTGCAGTACTGGGTCGCCTTGCCTATGGACCGGTACATGCAGTCCGCGTTCTCCAGCAGTTGGAACACCGCGTCCCGGTTCCGTGAGGTCTCCCGCTCGATGACCTCGTCGGGCGGGTAGAAACCGCCCGCGGAACTGGACGTCGGGTACATCTCGAAGGTGTAGTCGAAGATCTTCTGGGTGCCCCAGAGGTAGTCGTCGATCGAACCGTCCGTGATGTACAGGTCGCTGGACTGCTCGGCCGTGTAGCCGTTGCTCGCGGCCATCTTCTGCCCGACCGCCTTGAACGCGGCGGCGTCGTCCGCGGTCATCCCGGTGGCCGTGTCGGAGTACGTGTAGCCGAAGGGCCACAGCACCAGTTCGCTGTACGTGTGGAAGTCGATGCCCGCGGTGATCTGCTGCTTCCCGCCGACGACCCGGCCGCGCACGAAGTCCGCGACGACCTTCACCTCGGGCGCCGACTCGGCGGACGCGCCCCGGTAGGTCTCGGACGAGGTCGAGCCCGAAGAGCCGCCGCAGCAGCCCCACTTGTAGTTCCAGTTCCGGTTGAGGTCCGTACCGACGTAACTGGAACCGGAGTTGGGCTGCCGGTTCTTGCGCCACGACCGGTACGCGCCGGTCGCGATGTCGTACTCGCCGCCGTCCGGGTTGAGATCCGGCACGATCCAGATCTCGCGGCTGTTGACGAGGTTCGTGACGCGGGAGTCGGTGCCGTAGCCCGCGCCCAGCTCGCGCAGCAGGTACAACGCCATCTCCACCGTGAGGTGTTCGCGCGCGTGCTGGTGGAAGGTGAGGAGGACCTCGGGCTCGCTCTCGTCGGTGGCCACGTTGTCGCTGACCTTGATGGCGACGATGTCCCGGCCCTGGTACGACTTGCCGATGACCTTCTTGCTCATGATGCCGGGGTAGGCGGCGAGCCGCTGGTCGATCTCCGTGTTCGCCTCGGCGTAGTTGTGGTACTTCGAGTCGGCCGTGGGGAAGTCGAGGAGCCGCGGGGCGTCCGCCGCCGAGGAGCGGTCGGGTGCCGCGCCCAACAGCGAGACGTCGTAGCCCAGTTGTCGTAGCTGCTTGATCTGGGCGGCGCGGCCGGAGACGACCACGGTCTCCTCGTCGGACTCGTCCACGGTGACGCCGGCCGCCGCGATGGCCGTACGCGTGACCGGGGTGTTGTGGTCGACGTGGATCTCGTACTGGCGGATGTCGTCCGCGGTCGGGGCGGCGGCCTGTCGCGCGCCGCCGCCGGTGGCGTTCGCCGAGATGGGGGCGGCGAGGGCGAGGGCCATCAGGGCGGCGAGCGCGGCGGTACGTCTGCCACTTCGGGCGCCTGAGCCGCGGATACGGAGTCGCATGAAATCTCCTTGCTGGAGTTGGGGGGTGTTTCAGTGCGACGTGCGGGTGTGGCTTTCCTGTGTGGCGCCTATGGTGAAGCGATTGGCATGGTCAGGTCAATGGGGCGCAAAGCGGCTGGCCGGATTACCGCCACTTCGAGCTGAGGGCGATCGCCCGGAGCTGCTTCATCGTCAGGGCCGGGGTCTCGCGGGTCGAAGGGGTGTCCTGGGCACCGGAGTTGAAGGCGCTGATGACCACGCGCGTGCCGTCGGTGCGGATGGTGTCGACGGTCCACATGACGACACCCGAGCCGCCCTTCTCGCCGGGCCCCTGGTGTGTGGCGACCTTCGTGCCGTCGGACAGAACCTCGGCGTCCGAGCCGAAGAGCTCACCCTCGACGTCCGACATGTCCGCCTGGACGTTGACCTGGACGAGGCTCTTGCCCTTGCCGTCGTCGACGACGAGATAGCCGAAGTCGGCGTCGTCGCCACTGCTCTCGGACACCGTGAACCCCTTCGGCAGCAGGGACTTGAGGGTCGGGGCGATCGGAGTGCCGAGGGCCGTGTCGCTCGGTTCCGCGGTCGCTGTCGGCGTCTGCTCGGGCATTGCGTCGATGGCCTGCCGCCATTCCTTCGAAGCCACGAATTTCGTCAACCGGGCCGGAGACAGCGGCGGTTGGGGCCTGGTGATCGGTGAGTCCTTCTCGGCGGCGGCGTTCCACTCGCTCACGCTCACGTGCTGCCCCTGCGGGGTGACGAGTTCGGCGCTCCACAACTTGGTGTCCACCCGGCGGTCCGGATACTCGTACCCCTGAAGGACCATGACCGTCGAACCGTCCGCCAGTCGGTTCGTGTCGCACGCGTCGTAGTGCGTGAACACCTTCGCCGGGCACGTGGTGGCCTGCCGGGCGTCGTCGCTGCCCGGCTCCACCCGGCCCAGGCTCAGCTCGATGGCCGACTTGCCCTTCCCGTCGTCGTAGACGGCATGGACGTACGGCGCCGGTCCCTCGTCCGTGCCACGGGCCTCGACCTTGGCGTACCAGCCGCTGCCCATCAGGCGTCCGAGCGTCAGGAACAGGGCCTGGCCGGATACGGGAGCGGGGGCGGCGGAGGCGGAGGCACGGGTGGCGTCGGCGGCCGGGGAGCCCTGTGTGTCGGGGGAGCCGCTCGGGAGGAGTACCGCCGTGCCGACGCCGACGAGGGCGATACCGGCCGCGCCGCTCATCACGGCCGCGTTCCGGCGTCGTAGCAGCCGTCGTCGGCCCTTGAGGGCACCCGCGGTGACGAGCGCGGCCCGGTCGGTCTCGAAGGCGTCGCCCGCGTCCCGGAGACCGGCGGCGAGCCGGGTCTCGAAGGGGTCGGCGCTGTCGCTGGGGTGTGCGTCGGGCATGGCGAACCACCGTTTCGCATAGGGGAGTTGGCGGGAGGGATGAAGGAGGTGATCAGGGGCGGGCGTATTCGTCGAGGCTCTCGCCGAGGAGTTCCCGCAGCCGGCCCAGCGCGCGGACGCAGCGGGTGCGCACGGCGGCCGAGCTGACGTGCATGACGTCGGCGGTCTCCTCGATCGACCGGTCCTCCCAGTAGCGCAGGACGACCACGGCCCGGTCCTTCGCGGGCAGCCGGGACAGGGCCTGGAGCAGGGTCAGCCGCAGCGGGGTGTCACCGGCGGAGCCGCCGGGATCGGGCCGGTCGGGCAGTACGTCGGTGGCGCGCTCGGTGCTGCTGCGGCGCCGCTGATGGGCGAGGAACGTACGGGTGAGCACGGTCTGCGCGTACCCGGCGGGGTTGCCGATCCGGGACATCCGCCCCCAGCCGACGTACAGCTTGCCGAGGGTCTCCTGCACCAGGTCCTCGGCGAGATGCGTGTCCCCGGCGGTCAGCAGACAGGCGGACCGATAGAGATGCCCGGCGCGTGCGGCGGCGAACTCCGCGTACTCGTCGGCGCGTCCCTGTCGTCTCATACCGTTTCCCCCTGCCCCCGCGGGCTGTTGCCCGCACCGCCCTCACTTCATTGATGCGGTGGACCCACAGGAATGTTTCAGACGGGGCGGGTCAGCGCGCGGAGAGCCGTACGGCATCGGCGGCCGGCAGCGCGGTCGGCATCTCGTCGGTGACCCAGGCGTACTCCAGAGCCGCCAGGGTGGCGCCGTCGTCGGTCCACACCAGCAACTCGCCCACGTACTCGCCCGACGGGCCGTGGACGTGCGCGTCGACGGGGACGAGGTCGGACGCCATCGCCGCGTGCCGCACGGGTTCACGGACCCGCAGGTCGACGCTCACCGACCCGGACCCCCAGACGGCCACCACCTCCGTCCGCTCCAACTGGCCCCGCAGCGCGGCGGCACCGGCGAAGTCGGCCGAGAGGATCCACTCCAGCACGGCTCGCTCGGAGCCGTTGAGCGGACGGGATTCGACGGGCACGGTCGGCATGGGCCCATCATCCCTGGTCCGGGCCGGTGCCGGACGAGCCGGAGCCCCGCGCGAAGGGCCCGTGCGATACGACCGCGCCCCGAACACGCCCGCCCCGAGCCTCCGTCCGCCGGGGCGGTTGCGCCGGGGCCACCTTGTCCTGCGCGGCCTGTCGTGAGGACCATGTCCCTGACCGGGCAAGGCCGTTGCAGCGAGGGGGATCTGCCGTGTTCGACAACCTGGGAGACCTGGGGAAGCTCAAGGACAAGGCCGAGGAGATCGCCGAGGAACACGGGGACAAGATCTCCGACGGGCTGGAGAAGGCCGGTGACCTCGTCGACGAGAAGACGGACGGCAAGCACACCGAGCAGATCGACGGCGCGGTCGACAAGGCGCAGGGGCTGCTGGACAGGCTCGCCGAGAGCGCGCGCGACGCCGACGGCAAGGACCGGCCGGCGGGGTAGGGCAAAGGGGGGAGTGCGACCGGGCAGCCCGGTCGCACTCCCCCGTTCAACACGATCCGCTACGGCAGCGCGTGCACATGCGCTCCCACCGAGTTCGACCATGAACTGCCCGCCGCGGCGTCCCAGTTGGTCGACCAGGTCATCGCGCCCCGGAGGTCGGGGTAGGTCTTCGACGGCTTGAAGGTGCCGCAGTTGGTGCCGGCCGTCAGGCAGTCGAGGGCGTTGTTCACGATGGTGGGGGAGACATAGCCGCTGCCCGCCGCGCTGGTGGAGGCCGGGAGGCCCAGGCCCACCTGGGACGGGGCGAGGCCGCCCTGGAGCTGGATGCAGGCCAGCGCCGTCAGGAAGTCGACCGTGCCCTGGCCGTAGACCTTGCCGTCGCAGCCCAGCATCGTGCCGCTGTTGTAGTACTGCATGTTGACGACCGTGAGGATGTCCTTCACGTTCAGGGCGGTCTGGAAGTACGAGTTCGACGTCGACTGCATGTCGATCGTCTGCGGGGCCATCGTCAGAATCAGCGACGAGCCCGCCTTGGACGACAGCGACCTCAACGCCTGTGTCATGTAGGTCGCGTTGAGGCCGTTCTCCAGGTCGATGTCGACGCCGTCGAAGCCGTACGTCTGCATCAGGGAGTAGACCGAGTTGGCGAAGTTCGTCGCCGACGTCGAGTCGCTCACCGAGATCGTGCCGTTCTGGCCGCCGATCGAGATGACGACCTTCTTGCCGGCCGCGTGCTTGGCCGCGATGTCCGCCTTGAACTGGTCGACCGTGTAGCCGCCGAGGCCGGACGAGTCGAGCGTGAAGGAGACCGCGCCCGGGGTCGAGGTGGCGTCCGCGAAGGCCACCGCGATGATGTCGTACTGGGAGGAGACGGCCGAGAGCTTCTGGACGGTCGCGCCGTTGTTGAAGTTCTGCCAGTAACCGGTCACCGCGTGCTTGGGCAGCCCGGTGCCGCCGTTGCCCCCGGAGGCCGTCGTCGTGCCCGTGACCGCCGTCGACTTCCCGGACTCACCGGCCGAGTTGGTCGCCGTGACCTGGAAGGAGTACGAGGTCGAAGCCGCAAGTCCCGTGATCGTGGCGGACGTTCCCGTCACCGCCGTGACCTTGGTGCCGCTCTGGTAGATGTTGTAGCCGGTCGCTCCCGACACCGCGCTCCACGCGAGGGAGACCGAGGAGGACGTCGTGGAGGACACGGACACGCCCGTCGGTGTCGCCGGGACCGTCGGGGCCGGGTCGCTGCTGCCGCCGCCGTCGGGGCCGTAGACCGAGATGTCGTCGGCGTAGTACGGGGCCTGGCCGTACCAGCCGTGGGTGTAGACCGAGACGGACGTGGTCGAGGCGCCGGTCGTGAACGTTGTCGACAGCTGCTTCCAGGACGTGGTGTCCGGGGTCCAGGTCGAGACGTCCGTCGTGCCGGTGCCCGTCACGCCGAGGTAGGAGTAGCCGCCCTGGACCCATGCGCTCAGCGTGTACGTCGAGTTGGGCTTGACCGCGACCGACTCGCTGCACTGGGCGTTGTCCTGACCGGCGGGCGTGGCCTTCAGGGCCGCCGCGCCGCTGTGCACCGGGGAGGAGACGGTCGTGCCGCTGCCCGCCGTGCAGGTCCAGTTGGTCAGGCCCGACTCGAAGCCGGCGTTCTTGGCGTTGTTGATGTCGGCGGCGGACGCCTGGCCGGTGCCCGCGAAGGAGAGGGCGAGGGCGGCCATGGCGACCCCGGCCCACAGACGTCTGTTCCTGAGTACGGGCATGCCTGGTGCGCGGTCCACTGATGCCTCCGGTGGGGGAGTTGGAGGGGACTGTGACGAACGACGGTGGCCACCGCTGGAGTTCAAGAGTTGGTCCAGACCAATTGTGCTGTCAAGAGGTCCAGACCAACTTCCCCGGCGGCGGATTCGAGGCCCCGACCCCGATGGGCTGCTCTACCTGCCCCGTTTTGGCATGGTGTGCGCAATGACAGTTGCGGGACAGCTACCGAAACGCTGTTCTCCGGTCACAGGGGCGTGGATACAGTGCTGAGGTAGTCACGCAATGAAGTCGACTCGGCGTACCGGAGTAATGCCGGAAAGCCGACAGGCTTGAGACGGGGAGCTGCGCGTGCCAACTGCCATTGCCGTGACCAGCGCCGACATGGCGCTGCCATCACAGGACGAACGGACCCTGCCCGCCGTCGTGCTGCGGGACCTGGATCAACGGCCGCTGGACCAGGCGCTGTCGGAGATGCAGACCCTCATCGACCAGCACGGGCATGTCGTCGTCGTGTCCTCGCAGGCCGTCTCCGAGGGCGTCGACCGGCGGCTGCACACCATCCGGTCCATCCTGGAGACCGACCGGATCGCCCTGTTCCGTCCGAATCTTCCCCCACTCGGACTCGCCGTCCTGGCCCGCCAGTTGAGGCAGCTCGCGTCCTGCGACCTCAGTCCCGGGGTGCTCGCCTCGGCGGGCCGGCTGCTCACCCACTACATCCACGCCGGCGCCGTCCTCGGCTCGGTCACCAAGCTGGACCGGGTCCCCGTCGGCCTCAAGTCGCACGCCAAGTCCTGGGTGCCCGGCAGTCAGTTCGCGGTGATCGCCCACCCCGAGCCGCAGCTCATCAGGGTCGGCCCCGGAGTCGCCCTCGCCGGGCCGGAGTTCGGCACCTGGATGCTGGTCGCCAAGGGGCAGTTGCAGTCCGACTGGATCGGCACCACCCTCGCCCCGGCCTGGAACGCGATGGGGCTCCGCGAGGCCACCCTGCCCGCCGAGTCGGTGAGTTGGTGGGGTACGGGCAAGTTGATCGAGTTCTGTACCTATCTGCCCGATCTGTCGGTGCTGTATCAACTGGTCACCTCCGTACGGCAGTCCGTGTGCCATTGGTGCGGTATCGACGTCATCGGCGATCGTTGTGTCTTCTGCTCGGCAACACCGCCGGTTCATGAGAACCAAACGTCGAGCGGATAAGTCATCCCTTCACAGGACACGCTTACAGCACCTGGTCCCGCTCGACCCGATTGACTCGCTTCACCTGACTCGCTTCACCCGGCTCGATCTCGCTCGATCCGCTCGTTTCCGCTCGACCGATATCCCCAATGAGGTTGTACGGTTCATGAACTCCCGTCAGCGCCGCGGCGTGATACTCCTGCTCCTGTCGGTCCTCTGCGCCCTCGGCGCGTTCGCCGGCGTCCTCTCGGTCATCAGCGACGTGAAGTCCAAGGTCGGCCCCGAAGTCGCCGCCTACCAGGTCAAGGACGACGTGGCGCCCTACACGACGCTCACCGCCGCGCAGTTCGAGAAGATCGAGATGCCCAAGCGGTGGCTGTCGGACAACGCCGTGACCGATCTGAGCCAGATCAAGGGCAAGATCGCGGTGACCACCCTGCGCGGCGGCTCCCTGCTACAGACCGACATGATCGTCGACCAGCCGGCCCTCCAGCCAGGCCAGCAGGAGGTCGCCATCATGATCGACGCGGCCACCGGCGTCGCGGGCAAGATCTACCCGGGCTCCACGGTCAACGTGTACGCCACCTTCGCGGGCGCGAAAGAGGGCGACCCCGACCAGTCGAAGATCATCGTGACCAACGCGAAGGTCATCGACGTCGGCCACATCACCGCCCTCGACCCGGGCAGCAACAGCGACAAGAACCAGCAGCAGTCCACCAACGCCGTCCCGATCACCTTCGCGCTCTCCACGCTGGACGCCCAGCGCATCACCTACGCCGAGTCGTTCGCCGAGCGGGTGCGGCTGGCACTGGTGGCGCCCGGCACCGATACGACCGTGCCCGAGCAGGACCGGACGTACGAACTCGCGAAGGACAAGTGAGAGGCCCGCATGCCCACCAGGATTCTTCCGGCGGTCGGTGACGCGGACGCCATCCGCGCCATCACGACCCTGCTCAGCCAGCTCCCGGACGCCGACCCGGTGGCCCCGGTGGCCGACTCGACGCAGCTCATCGACACCCTCGCCCGGCTCGCCGCCGAGTCCGTCGACGAACTGCCCGAGGTCGTGGTGGTGCATGAACGCATCGGTCCCGTACCGGCGTTGGAGCTGGTCCGCGAAGTCGCCCTGCGCTTCCCGGCGGTGGGCGTCATCCTCGTCACCACGGACGCCAGCCCCGGCCTCTTCCAGGCCGCCATGGACTCCGGCGCCCGCGGCCTCATCGCCCTCCCGCTGAGCTACGAGGACTTGGCCACCCGGGTGCAGGCCGTCGCCGCCTGGTCCGTGGGCGTACGGCGCCATCTGGGCCACGGCGGCGATGTGTTCACCGGAGTCGGCGGCACCGTCGTCACGGTCAGCGGCGCCAAGGGCGGGGTCGGCGCCACCCTCGCCGCGATCCAACTCGCCCTCGCCGCCCAGACCTCGGGCCGTAGCACCGCGCTCGTCGACATGGACCTCCAGACCGGTGACATCGCCTCCTACCTGGACGTCCAGTTCCGCCGCTCGGTCGTCGACCTCGCCGCGATCACCGACATCTCACCGCGCGTGCTGGCCGACGCCGTGTTCCGGCACGACACCGGGATGGCGCTACTGCTCGCCCCCGGCGAGGGCGAACGCGGCGAGGAGGTCACCGACCGGGCCGCCCGCCAGATCGTCAGCGCCCTGCGCTCCCGCTACGAGGTCGTCGTCATCGACTGCGGGGCCCAGATGAGCGGCGCGAGCGCGGCGGCCGTCGAAATGGCCGACACGGCACTGCTGTTCACCACCCCGGACGTGGTCGCCGTACGCGCCGCGAAGCGCACCGTCCGCATGTGGGACCGGCTCCAGATCCGCAAGGCGGAGGAGACGACCATCGTCGTCAACCGGCACACGCGCGGTACCGAGATCCAGCCCGCGCTGATCCAGCGGATCACCGGCACGGCCGTCGCCGCGACCGCGATCCCCGCCAACTTCAAGGAACTCCAGGGCGCGGTGGACGCCGGCCGCCTCCACGAACTCGACAACAAGAGCGTGGTCAAACAGGCACTTTGGGGTCTCGCGGGCGAACTCGGACTGGTCAAGGTCCCCGAAGGCGCCCAGAAGGGCGGCCGGACGCGGGGCGGCGGCGATCGCGGCTCGCTGAGTTTCCGGCGCCGTAGGGAGTGAGGGGGATGCGTATGACCGCGCACGGGAGAGACCGGGGCCAGGTCACCATCGAGTTCCTCGGCATGACCCCGCTGATCATTCTGACGCTGGTGCTGATGTGGCAGTTCGTGCTGGTGGGGTACACGTACACGCTCGCGGGGAATGCTGCCGACGAGGCGGTGCGGGCGGCGACGGCGGCGGCGCCGGGCGGCGCGCGCGACGCCGCCTGCGAACAGGCGGGCCTCAGCAAGCTGTCCGCCGCATGGAGGGGGGACGCCGAGGTGACCTGCCAGGGCACGGGCTACGTCACGGCCGACGTCACCCTCAAGGTGCCCGTCCTCTTCCCCGGCTCGATCGCCTTCCCCTTCACGGTGCACGCCCACGCCGGCGCCGTAGAGGAGGCGACGAACTGACATGTCCTCCGGACGAATTGAGATGTCCTACGACCGTAAGGCGCGCGACCGCGGTCAAGTCGCCATCGAATACCTCGGGTTCATCCCGGTCCTGATCCTCGTCACCCTGGCCGCCGTGCAGTTGGGGCTGATCGCCTACACCGCGGAGCAGGCCGGGACGGCGGCCAGGGCGGGCGCGCGCAGCGCCTCGCTCCGGCAGGGCGCCCAGCCGGCGTGCAGCGACGCGGTCGGCTCCGGGCTCACGGTCGTCGGCTGCCCGGCCTCTTTCGGCAGCGACACCGTCACCGTCACCGCCTCCATCCACATCCCGTCCGTCATCCCCGGCTACGACGGCTTCGGGAACGCCAGCAAGACCGCCACCATGCCGCTCGACCACTGACACCGCACAACAGGGCTCTACCGAACAAGGAGCGAGGAGCACAGCACTCATGGGTCTGCGGGAACGCGTCAACCATCCCGAGGAGAACGGCCATCGGGGCGAGGAAGGCCACATGGTCGCCTCGTACCGCGCCAAACTCCTGGAGGAGATCGACCTCGCGGAGATGAGCGCGCTGGCCGCCGCCGAGCGACGGGCCCGCCTGGAGCGGGTGCTCGGGCACATCATCAGCCGCGAGGGACCGGTCCTCTCGACCGTCGAGCGCTCGCAGCTGATCCGCCGGGTCGTCGACGAGGCGCTCGGCCTCGGCATACTCGAACCGCTCCTCGAAGACGCGTCGATCACCGAGATCATGGTGAACGGCCCGGACGCGATCTTCGTCGAACGCGGCGGCCGGGTCGAGCAGTTGCCGCTGCGCTTCCCCTCCCACGATCAGCTGATGCAGACGATCGAGCGGATCGTGTCGACCGTCAACCGCCGTGTGGACGAGTCGAATCCGATGGTCGACGCGCGACTGCCGTCCGGCGAACGCGTCAACGTCATCATCCCGCCGCTGTCGTTGACCGGCGCCACGCTCACCATCCGCCGCTTCCCGCGCTCCTTCACGCTCCAGGAGATGGTCGGCTTCGGCTCGCTCGACGAGCACATGCTGTACCTGCTCGCGGGGTTGGTGCACGCCAAGTTCAACATCATCGTGTCGGGCGCGACGGGTACCGGGAAGACGACTCTCCTCAACGCCCTCTCCGGCCTGATCCCGGAGACCGAACGCATCATCACCATCGAGGACTCCGCCGAACTCCAGCTCCAGCAGTCCCACGTGATCCGGCTGGAGGCCCGCCCCCCGAACGTCGAGGGCAAGGGCCAGGTCACCATCCGCGACCTGGTCCGCAACTCGCTGCGCATGCGCCCCGACCGGATCGTGGTCGGTGAGGTCCGCGGCGGCGAGTCCCTCGACATGCTCCAGGCGATGTCCACCGGCCACGACGGCTCCCTCGCCACCGTCCACGCCAACAGCGCGGAGGACGCGCTGATGAGGTTGAAGACCCTGGCGTCCATGTCCGAGGTGGAGATCCCCTTCGAGGCGCTGCACGACCAGATCAACAGCGCGATCGACGTCATCATCCAGCTCACCCGCTTCGCCGACGGCGCCCGCCGGATCACCGAGATCGCCCTCCTCGACAGCCACGGCAGCGAGCCCTACCGCCTCGCCACGGTCGCCCGCTTCAGCCCGCAGCCCATCTCCGCCGACGGCCGGATCTACGGCGTCTTCGAGTACTTCCCGCTCTCGCGCCGCACCGCCGACCGCCTCTACATGGCGAGCCAGCCCCTGCCGCAGGCCTTCGGCGTCGCCCAGAGCACGGAACACCTAGCCCTCAGAGAAGCCAGTAGGTAGGGACCGACCCCATGGATCTCCAGACGATCGTCACGCTCACCACCGGCGTCACCCTGCTGACCTGCGTCCTGGGTGTCGTCGGCGTGCACGCCTACGCCACGGGCAGGGCGCAGCGCGCGGCCCTGGTCGACCGGCTGTCGTCGACCGGACAGATCCCGCTCGGCCGCCCCCGCCGCTTCCGCAACCTGGACCGCAGGCTGCGCCGTACCCGCCTCGGCCGCAAGCTCGAACTGCGCCTTTCGGCAACGGGGTTGGACATGACCCCGGGCGAGTTCTTCGTCTACATGCTGGCCACGGTGGCCGCCCTCTGGCTGATCGGCCAGGCCGCCCTGGCACCCTTCTTCGGGCCGATCGCGGGGCTGTTGGGCATCGGGGTGGCGATCCAGTTCCTCAACTGGCAGCGCCAGAAACGCATCGAGAAGTTCATCAACCAACTCCCCGAACTGGCCCGCATCATGGCCAACGCCACCCACGCGGGCCTCGCCCTGCGCACCTCGATCAGCATGGCGGCGGAGGAGCTGGAGGCCCCGGCCGGGGAGGAACTCGCCAAGGTGGCCAACCAGTTGGCGGTCGGCGCCTCGATGGACGACGCGCTCAGCGAACTGGCGGACCGCCTCCCGTCCCGCGAACTGGTCGTCCTCGTCACGACGTTGGTGCTCTCCAACCGGGCGGGCGGCCAGGTCGTCAGCGCCCTGCGCAACCTCACCGAGACCCTGGAGGAACGCAAGGAGACCCGCCGCGAGGTCCGCACCCAGCTCTCCCAGGTCAACATGACCGCGTACGCCGTTCCGGTGATGGGCGTGGGCGCCCTCTTCCTGATGGACGGCGTGAAACCCGGCGCCCTGGACCGGATGACGGGCTCCCCGATCGGCCAGGCCTGCGTGATCATCGCCTTCGGGCTGTACGCGGTCGGCTTCGTCCTCATCCGCCGCCTGTCCCGTATCGACGTCTGAGAGGAGGGACCCGATGACGGCACTCGTCCTCGGACTGGTCATGGGCCTCAGCGTGTGGGGCATCTTCGCCGGCATCCGCATGTACCGCGCGGACGCCAAACTCCCCAGCGACCTGGTCCTCGCCCTGGAGGTCGGCGCGACCCGCACCGGCGCGGTCGACTCCGTCGTGGACCGCCTCGGCATGCGCTACGCCCCCACGGTGCTGCGCCTGATGGGCCCCAAGCAGGTCGCCAAGTACCGCAGGAAGATAGACCTCGCGGGCAACCCCGGCGGCCTGACCATCGACCGCTACGCGGCCCGCCGGGCGGTCTACGGCTTCCTCGGCGGCTTCGGCGGTCTGATCTTCCTGCTGAAGGGCAACTACCTCCTCGCCCTGATCCTCTTCGCCTTCGGCGCGTTCTGGACGGAGGTCGGCATCTGGTCGGCGATCCGCATCCGCAAGGACGTGATCGAACGGACCCTGCCCGACTTCCTCGACGTGCTGGCGGTGGTGGTGAGCGCGGGGCTGGGCTTCCGCCAGGCGCTGGACCGGGTGGCGTCGAAGTACGAGGGCCCGTGGGCGGACGAACTCCGCATCACGCTCCGCCAGATGGACCTGGGCATGAGCCGCCGCGCGGCCTTCGCGGAACTGCGCCGCCGCAACGACAGCGAGCAAGTGGCCATGTTCGTCACGGCGTTGCAGCAGGGCGAGGAGTTGGGCGCGCCGATCGTCGACACGCTGGTCGCCCTGGCGAAGGACATGCGCCGCACGGACGCGCAGAACGCGCGGAGGAAGGCGGCCAGGGCGGTCCCCAAGGCCACGATGATGATCACCACGTTCATGGTCCCGGCCACGATGCTGCTCCTCGGCGCGGGCCTCCTCCTCGGCTCCGGCACGGACTTCAGCACGATCACGGGCAAGTAGGGGACGGGGGCGACGGGCGGATGGCGACGACGGGACGACTACGACGACGCTCGAAGCCGACGGAGATCACGACGCCACCGGCGGGGACGGTCCTGCCCGACCATGTCCGCTCCGGGGCGACGGACATACCGGTCACGTCGGTGACGCCGGCGCTGCCGCCGGGGTGGGCGCAGGTGGCGCCGGGGGCGCCGGGGGCGAGGCTGCTCGGGGTGCCGACGCAGCCGCGGCCGGCGGTGTCGGGCGTGTCGGCGGTGTCGGGGATGCCGGGGGTGTCGGGGATGCCGAAGGCGACCCGGCCGGGCGACGACGTACGGTTGGCCGCCGACGGCGAGGATGCCCCACAGGGGCCACCCGCACCTGACGACGAAGGCAGTACGGGTGGTACGGGTGGTGCGGGTGGTGCGGGTGGGAGCAAGATCCCGGCCGGAGGCCGGAGCGTGGCTCTCCCCATCCAGATCAGCGCCCTACAGGCAATGTGCCGGCAAGTCTTCGGCTTCCGCCTCGCGATGATCGCCCTCGCCGCCCCCTCCGCCCTCCTCAACGCCAACCCCGGCGTAGCCACCCGCCTCGTGGGCGCAGCCGTGGTCGTCACCTTCATGGCCTCCTACGTCCTGTTCAGGGACTGGGAACGCTTCGGCCCCCTCCTCCTGCGCCACCCCTCCCTCCTCGCCCTGGACACCCTCTTCGCCGCCCTGCTCCTCATCTCCGCCGGCCCCACCAGCACCCTCGCCTACGTCAGCGTCTGCACCCCCCTGCTCGCGGGCATCGTCTACGGCTGGCGCGGAGCCGGTTGCTTCGCCGGTCTCCAGGCGGTCATCCTGCTCCTGGCGCAGACCGTCGCGGCCGACGCCCACCGGGGCGTGGCACAGGCCTCGCTCCTCCCCGGCCTGTGCGTGATCGCGGGCGCGGTGGGAGTGACCCTGCGCAACCTGATGCTCCGCTTCGGCGAAGCCACGACGGCGTTGACGACGGTCCAGGCGAGGCTGGCCGTGACAGAGGCGGTGGGTGCCGAACGGGCCCGCCTGGCCCGCGAGTTGCACGACTCCGTGGCGAAGACCCTGCACGGCGTGGCCCTCGCGGCGGACGGCCTGGTCGGCTCGGCGGGCGCGGACCGCATGGACCCGACCCTGGTGAAACAGCAGGCGGAACTGGTGGCCCGCTCGGCCCGCCGGGCCGCCGCCGAATCCCGCGAACTCCTGGCGGACCTGCGGCGCGAGTCCGACCCGGACGAGGGCACGGACGTACTCGTCGAACTGGCCGTGCGCACAAGGGACTTCAGCACCCGAACCGGCCTGCCCGCCACCTACCGTCCCACCGGCGAGCACGGCGTACCGCCGGTCCCGCCCGCCGTCGCCCGCCAACTCCTCACCATCGCGACCGAGGCGATGGAGAACGCCCACCGCCACGCGACGCCCACCAAGGTCGACGTACGGGCCGGAGTCCACGACGGCCTGCTCCGCATCAGCGTCTACGACGACGGCCGCGGTCTGCCTCCCGGTACGACCCTCGAACAGCTGCGCAGGGCGGGCCACTTCGGTCTGGTCGGCATGGTGGAGCGGGCGGCTTCGGTGGGCGCCCGCATCCGTATCGGCCGGGGCGACCACCCCGAGGGCACGGAGGTCCGCCTGGAACTCCCGCTGGACGCCCTGACGGCGAAGACGTAGCGATACTCCGAACTTCCTTCCCCACCCCATCCCTCCCCCCCCCACACACGACCCGAGAGGAGGCAGCCATGCCGGACCACACGACGCCCCACCCCGGCGCGCCGCAGCCGACCCCGTTCCCCGACTTCCCGCGGCCCGCTCCGACTTCGGTGCTCCGGGTCGTGGTGGCCGACGACAACCCGGTGGTCCGGGCCGGCCTGACGGCACTGCTGTCGGGCCGCGCGGACATCACGGTCGTGGCGGAGGCGACGGACGGCCGCGAGGCCTACGAGGCGGCCCGGGCGCACCGCCCCGACGTGGTCCTCCTGGACGTCCGCATGCCGGGAGTCGACGGTATCTCCGCGCTTCCCTACCTGGTGGGGATCGCGCCGGTCGTGATGCTCACGTACAGCAGGGAGTCGGAGATAGTCCAGGAGGCGCTGCGCCGGGGGGCGGGCGGTTATCTGGTCCACGGCGAGTTCACGGCGGACGAACTGGTGGCCGCCGTAAGGGACATCAAGCAGGGCAGGGCCCACTTCACGCCGTCTGCGGCGGGGGCGCTCCTGGCCCAGCTGCGCCAGGAGCGGACGGGTCCGGCGCTGCCCGAGGGCCTGGGCTCGTATGAGCATCAACTAAGTGCGAATGCACACGGATTGCAGACCTCTACCGCCCCTGTTTCACGAAGTTCTTCAGGAAACCTTTCGCAACTGCAACCGAATGTGGGACAGTTGGCGTCGGACAGGTCACGGTTCCAACTGAGCGCGAGGGAGGCGGAGATCATGGACCACATCGCGTCCGGCATGACCAACCAGCAGATCGCCGCCACCTGTTTCATCTCCGAGAAGACCGTCAAGAACCACATCAACCGCATCTTCGCCAAGCTCCACAGCACCAGCCGCTCCGAGGCCGCCGCCAAGTGGCTCGGCACGGCACCGGGCTCGACACGAGGGCTGGGGTGAACCGCGGTGAACGGTCGGGATCCGAATTGGGCCCGGGATTGGGCCCTGGGACCCTCTGACGTACCGCAGTCGCGGGCATACCGTTCTCATGTCGAAAGCGGCACCGGCGACGAGGAAGCCGGTAACGCGTCATTCGGAGGGGAACACCATGAGCAACTGGATCAACACCACCGTGACGTACCTCCAGGCCCGAGCCGCCCGCAGCGACAGGGGTCAGACCGCGGTGGAGTACCTGGGCATCATCGCGGTGGTCGTGGCGATCGTGCTGGCGATCACGGGTACGGACATCGGGCAGTCGATCTACCAGGCGATCACGAACAAGGTCGACGAGGTCATCGGCAACGGGTGAGGCCGCTCCGTAGGCACAGCGACGCCGGGCAGGCCTTCCCCATCTACATCATGGTGGTGGCGGGTCTGCTCTTTCTCGCGTTCGCCTACGTCGCGGTCGGCCAGGCCGCGGTGAACAGGGGAGGCGCCCAGACGGCCGCTGACGCGGCGGCGCTGGCGGCGGCCCAGGACACCCGGCGCCAACTCGCGGATGTGTGGAAGCTGGACGTACTCGACCCGACCAAGTGGCAGGACATCTTCAACGGCATCGCGGAGGGCCTCACCCCCTCGTGCGGGCGCGCGGTTCAACTCGCGGGACAGAACGACGCCGAGGTGCGCAGCTGCGTCCCCGACGGTCCCCTGCGTTTCACCGTCGAGGTCAGGACCAACAAGCCGGTCGGAGACTCGATCGTCCCCGGCACGGAGAACAAGCACGCGACGGCCTCTGCCACCGCCGTGATCGAGTCGCTCTGCACGTTCCAACTCCCCGGCGCGGACGCCGGTGACGACGTGCTGCCGAAGCTCACCTGCAAGGACGGCAAGGACTGGGAGCTGGACCCGCTCCATCTCACCGACCTTCCGGGACCCGAGGACCTCTTCGACGTCCATCTGGCCGACTGACAAGCGAACGACGAGTGATGAAGGAAGCAGAGTCATGAGCATTCGGTTCACTTCGACGGCCCGCAGGGGGATGGTCGCGATGGCTGTCGCGGCCGGTCTGGCCCTCGGCGTGGCCGGTTGCGGGGGCGGCGGCGACGCCAAGAAGCCGGACGCCTCGGCGTCGTCCTCCAAGAGCGGCGGATCCGACCCGAGTGCTCAGGAGGGGACGGACGATCCCCTGGCCGAACTCAAGGGTGAGGACGGTCTGACCCTCAGCATCACCTCTGCCACCCGGGATTCAGGCGGCTTTGTCACCGTGAACGGGGAGATGAGGAACGACGGCGCCCAGTCGACGAGGGTTCCGATCCAGACCGAGGGCGACGAGACCGAGATCGTCAGACACGGCTCCTCGCTGGGCGGGGCGACCCTGGTGGACTCCGCGAGCAAGAAGCGCTACTACGTGTTGCGTGACACCGACGGCCGCCCTCTGACGACGACCAACATGCCGAGGATCAAGTCGGGCGATTCCATTCCGGTGTTCATGCAGTTTCCCGCGCCGCCGTCCACCACTACGGACGTGACCTTCCAACTGCCCACTTTCGCCGCCGGCACCATCAAGATCTCCGGTTGAGGCGACAGTGACCACCACTCCCCGTCTCCCCCTCGTAGTCGCCGCCGCCACCCTCATGGTCGCCGCGAACATCGTCGGCGCGGTCGCGGCCCACGCCGACGACACCCCGAGCCCCAGCGTCCCGCCGGGCACCGAGGCCTCCGCCTCCGCCCCGGTGCGGGTCGACCCGAACGACCCCGACCTGAAGCTCCCCGAGGGCGCCACGCTCGCCAACCCCAAGGTCCTGGACATCAAGTCCGTCGTGGAGGACCAGGGCGGCGAGGAGCGCCGCGAGGACACCAACTCGGACGTGACCTTCGCCCTCCAGGCCGAGGTCCTCTTCGGCAAGGACAGCGCGAAGCTGAGCGCCGCGGCGAAGTCCCGTATCGACGCGATCGCCGCGGAGATCAAGAAGCAGAACGCGACCACGGTCCGCGTCTTCGGCTTCACCGACAACCTCGGCACCTCCGCCCACGGCGACGTCCTGTCCAAGCAGCGCGCCGACGCCGTACAGGCCGTCCTGGACGCGGACCTGAACGACCCGAACATCACCTTCGAAGTACGCGGCTACGGCGAGCAGTACCCGATCGCCGACAACTCCACGGAGGCCGGCCGCAAGAAGAACCGCAGGGTCGAGGTGACGTTCCCACGCACGGAGAGCTGACCGACCGACCGAGATGAAACACCGGCCCGCTCCGCGCGATACCAGGCGGTGGCGGGCTCGCGGTCGTCCTCCTGCGTGGCTCAGCGGGTACGTGCCGTTCTCGATCCGAGAGATGAGGGGGGGCCGACGACGGCGGTGGGGTCGAGGATCTTTGAAGTCGAGCGGTGACCGGGGTGCCGCCGGCAGGGAGGATGGCGCGAAAGTGCGACACATTTCGCCAAAGTGGCACACTTTCACGGAGGAGGTCCCCCTGGTGGATACCGTGTCATCTGCCTGAGTGCCCGTCAGTACTCCTTGCTGAGGTCGGTGCCTTCGGGGGCGCGGTAGCAGCCGGAGACTACGTGGACCAGGATCAAGGGTTCTTTTTTCCCGGAAGTACCCGTGATGTGCAGCGAGGCGTTGACCGAAAAGGGTTCTGTCTCTGAATCAGCGGTGAGTTCAAGATTCTTGTTCGCGCTGGTGTCGGGGCCGTAGTCGACGATCTTCCAGCCGTTCTTCGGAAGTTTTTCCCGCAGGCGCTGGAACCCGGCCTTCAGCTCGTCGGGTGTCACCTTGTAGATCGACCATGGGTGACGTAGGAGGTAGAGGTGGTTGGGGTCTTTGTCGCAGGGGGAGACGCCGGCTCCGGACTGCGTCACTTGACTGTCTTCGATGCCGATCATGTCGAGAATCTGGCTTGAGATGTGGTTCGCCTTCGCCCGGGCATCGTCCACGCCGAGGGTCGTGGGTTGGGGGCTGCTGTCGCTACTGGTGTCGTTCGCGTTCTCGGTGTTCATGCCTTTTGAGCATCCCGTCATGACGAGGGGCAGGACGATGGCCGCGGCGAAAGTAGCGAGTCGATGCCGTGCCGACTGATGCCTGAGACGGTTCACTTGTCTTCCTTAACGTCACCGTAGTTGCCGACAACAACCGCCGCCTGGTTCTGCAACGACAGCGAGCCTCTGTTCCAGTACCCACTGTGTCCGCTCGTGTCCACGCCCCATTTCTCACCGCCCAGGAACGGTCGGCCGATGTAGGGCACGGGATCGTCACCGGCGGCCTCGGACCACACGTGTTCGCTGCCCACACCCAGGTCGCTCGCGTCGCCGACCAGCATGCCCGGACTGCCCGCGACCAGGATGTCGTCGGCGGCGATGTGGTGTTCCTTTGTCGCGGCGCCGACGACGGTGGTGCCGTAACTGTGCGCGATCACCGTTGTGTGGCTGGCGTCGGCGCCGCCCTGGGCGGTCTGTAGGCCGTCCAGGAAGTTGTTCAACTCGGGTGCGGAGTCGTAGGCGTAGCTCGCCCGGGGGGAGTCGGTGAGGATGTTCTGCGGGGCGTCGTAACCGATCCAGGTGATGGTGGAGGTCGACGTGCCGGGAGCCTGGGCGTCGGCCTCCCGCCAGGTTGCCGTCATCCGGTTGATGTCTCCGCTCGCGTTCTCCAGTTTCGAGCCCGTCCCGGGTACGTACACAGCGGTGTTGTCCGCCGTATCCGGGTTCCCGTTGGCGATGATCGCGTGCCCGTCGCCCTCGGTGTCGAAGCCGAGCAGGTATGCCTGCGGCAGACCGGACTCACCGTTCTCACCGGGTGCGCCGCTCGCGTCCAGTCTCGCCTGTACCGCGTCCATTCCAGGCGCTCGTACCGTTGCCACACCTGTGCCCGGGTCTCCGCCAGGACCATCCGGTTGGAGGTGTCGCGCACCTCGGACGGCAGCCCGTCGAGCGCGCCGATCTCGGCAGGATAGAGCGTCGCGTACTCGTCGCGCTGGTCCGCGGTGAGGCCGTCCCACCAGCTCCTGTTCTCGGCGGGGGAGGCGCCATCCGGAATGCTCTTCCTGTCCAGGAAGCCGCCCACGTTCTTGCGTACGGCCTCCATGTCCGCGGCGGCGTCGACCAGCATGTCGTCGGTGACGTCCAGCCCGGCCGGGGCCTTGAGTCCGCGGAGCACCGGCGCGTAGCGGGCGTCGATCTCGCCCGCCGCACGTACGGCGCTCGCGATGCGTTCGGCGATGTCCTCGGCCTTGGCCTTGTTGGGGTTGCCGTCGCCCTCGCCCTTTCCGGGCAGGTAGGGGATCGACGCGCCCGCTCGCGCGGTGCCGCCGCCCGCACCCGGGGCCAACGGGAAAAGGCTCGGCGCCGTGCCCGGGACGTACGGTCCGTAAGGGATCGTCGACGTGCCGTCCTCCGAGACGGGCGGGGGATAGGTCACCGAACCGTCCTCGTTCACCGCGAACTTGAACGTGTCGGCGTCCTCCAGGGCCTGGCTCAGCTTGCGTTGAGGACCTTCCAGGTCGGCGGCGAGGGATTCCAGAGTCGTCCGGACGAGGCCGCATTCACCGTGGATGTACTGGTAGTTGCGGCTGAGGCGGTCGAGGTCACCGGCCGCCGCGGTGGCTGTCTCGCCCTTCTGGGTGGACCTGACGGGGATGGCCATCTCCCGGTCGACTCGGAGACGGGCGGCGTCGGCGCGGCGGCTGACCTTGCGCCAGCCGTCGGCGGCGTCCCGGTACTCGGTCAGCTTCAGGTCGCGCAACTGCTGCCAGGTGGGCACGGGCGTCACTTGGCCCAGTCCGGGGTGTTGCCCGTCTGGACACCGCCTGCCCGGCTCGCGACCCGGTGGTCGACCTCGCCGAAGTGCTTCCCGGTGCCGGCCAGGGTTCCGTGCAGCCGGCCGCATTCGTCACGGACCGCCGCGAGCCGTGCCTCCCAGGTGGCGAGTGTTTCGTTCAACGCGGTCGTGCAGTCGAACCCCTGGGTGCCGCTCACCACACCGGCGTCGGCTTCCTTGAGGTCCGCGATACCGCTGTTGGCGTCGATGCGCAGTTCGTCCGCGACGCCGGATGCGCTCGTCCATGGCGTCCGGCTGATCCGAAGGTCGGCATCGCCGCCTTCGCCGTCGAGGCCGGCCAGTCGCATACGGGTGTCTCCCGGAGCACCGGCGTGGGGCGGAACGCCCGCGGCCTCCTCCCAGTCAAACGCCACGTGTCTGCCCTTTCCACGCCATGCGTGGCCCCCAAGTCCCGTTGTGCGCAGCCGAGATGCCGTGCACCTGCGACCGGGCCGCCATCTATCAGGAAGCACGGTAGCGACACCTCGTCACGGGCCCCATCCGTATCGGCCACCAGGCTTGCCGTGAGTATGTGTGAGTACCAGTACTCAGGCAGGTCTTCGGTCGAGGACCGGACTGGAGCATGGCGGGCGGCGCCGGGGCCGTGACGGGGGACGCGAAGCTGAGAGCATCGTCGCGAAGTTCCGTATCTACGCGATCTTCCCGCCCTCCGCCCTCACAGCTTGCCGAAGACGACTCCCCGCCAGGTCCAACCGGACCCGAGTACGGCGTCACGCAGGGGCTCGCGCATGTCGGCGCTGTCGAAGCGGAAGGTCTCCGTCGCCTCAAGGCCACCGTCGGCCCCACGCCCGACGGTCCAACGACGGCTGACGGTCCGGCTGGGTCCGCGCGTGTACTCCGACGTCATCTGGAGCCTCGTCGGAGTACCGACCCGACTCACCTCCCACTGTTCCTCAAGGGCGCGTACCTCGTGCTCCTTGTGGTCCAGGCGCATCCGGATCCGGACGGCGTGACTGATCTCGGAGCGGACGAAGACCTGCTGCCAGGCCGGTTCGGTCAACCGCCACTCCGCGAGCAGATCGCACCCCTCACCGCCGCCGTAGCGGACGACGTAGGGAACCTCGGGCCGGTTGAGCCCGAGCAGTGCCTCCCGCAAGGCCTGCCCCGGGACCGGCGACACTCCCTCGGGTGGGTGCTGGGTGCCGGTGAGCTTGTCGAAGAGTCCCATGGGGCCAACCTATGAAGGCCGGGACAACGGCACAAGCGCCGTTCCCACCCGCGGAATTCGCGGAATTCGCGGAACTACGGCATTTCACCCTCGCCCGGACGGATCGATCGCACCACGCTCCGGAAGTCGTCCAGCAGATCGGGATGTCGCGACACGGTGGAGGTGAGCATCAGGCGGATCACGACCCGCCTGCGGGGATCGTCGACGTCGAGCAGGGAAAGGTACACCTGCGACTGGAGGAGGTCGTGGCTTCGCCGGTCCAGGACGACGGAGAAGGCCAGGGTCTGTGTGAAGCCGGGAGCATCCGCGGAGCCGGTCTCACGGCGGTCGGTGACCCTGATCGACGTGACGGACTCGCTCAAGAGACCCACCGACTCGTCGGCGATGCGGGGCAGAGTCGTCGTGTCGGGACGGTACTCGCCGTCGACGGTGATGTTCGAGGTGAAGCCGGTGTCCGACGGCGGATGGACGGCGACGAACGCCGCGCCGGGTGCGCCGACTTCGTCCGGAGGCGCGGCTCGCCAGCCCTGAGGTACGTCGAACCGGATCGGGATCGGCAGGGTCGTCGGCATCGAGAGGTCTCCTTCCTCCGAAGTCGCACCCGTGGCGCCGGGCCACGCGAGCGACGGTTCGGAGCACGTCGGTGATGGTTTCAGAACACGCTGGTGACCGCATGCCCGAACGAACTCACACCATGGCCCACGGCGTCGGCCAGGTCGCCCGCGGTGTGGACGACCTTGTCCGGGTCGACACTGAATTCGAAGCCCACTTCCCCGCCGAGCGCGGGAGAGAGACCGACCTTGGTGCTGAACTCCCACACGTCGTCGGCGTTCTTGCCGGCGTCCAGGCTTGCCTCGGCACCGGGACCCGCCCACCCCTCGGAGGAGAAGCCCGCCGAGACTCCGCCGAGATCCGCACCGAACTCGCCGCCACCCTTGGCGCCCGCGAAAGCGTTGCCACTCACGTGCACACCCTCCTTGTCGCCCCCCGTACTGGCGCCGACCTCGGCACCCGCCGTGGCCTCGGCCTTGGCGGAGACGCCGAACGGGCCGACATTGACGTTGCCCTCGGACGAGCCCTCGGCCCCCGCGAAGGCGCTCGCGTCTCCATCCGCGCCGCTCGGGCCGAAGCTGCCGCTGGCCGAGCCCTTCGCACCCGCGTAGGCATCGGCCTTTCCGTCGAGTGTCCACGGCCCTCTGGTGAGCGAACCCTCGGCGCTCGCGCTGCCCAGGTCGGCGTGTGCCTCCGCCTCGCCGAGTTTGCCGGACGCGACGTCCGGCCCCTCCGCGCTCGCCCCGGCGCCGAGGCCGGACACCTCCGTCTTGCCCTTGGACTTCCAACCGTCGGGTTTGGTCCGGGCGGCCTCGCGCCTGGCCTCGTCGTCATAGGTCTTGATGTCGCCGTGGGCTCGGCTGTTGAAGCCGGTCAGGGTGCCGTCACTGACATCGGAGTCGATCACCACCCGCGTGAGGGCGTTCTCGACCTCGGTGTCGGTGTCGCTCACCGCCTTCACGAGCCGATCGATCTCCGCCTGCCAGGAGGCGACCGCCTTGCGCACCGTCTGCTGGTAGTCGGGGTCGTGGTGCAGAGCTGTGCGCTCGCCCTCGCTCAGCTTCGCGGTGTCGTAGGAGACCAGGCCCTGCTCCGAGACCGCCATGCCCGCCTTGACGGCGTCCGCTCGGGCGGACTCCAGTTTCTTCCGGAGACCCGTGAAGTCCGTGTGCGCCTCACGCAGCAGCGAGGCCACTGCCCTGGCCTCGACCTGCGCGGCCTGGAACTGCTTGAGCGTGCTGTCGAAGCGTCCGTTCGCCGCGTCCGCGCTCAACCCCGACCAGCCCGGACTCAGCGTGATGCCGTAGACGTCCCGCCGGTAGGCGGACTCCTGCTTGTGGAACTCCTTCGCCATCCCGTCCCAGCGCTCTGAAGCTGTGGTGAGTGCGGACAGGTCGGTCGTCATGATCTCGTGATACGTCGGCATGGCTTCCCCGTTGTCATTGCCAAGTTGTCTGCGCGTCGAGGCCGCGGCCCGACCGGGCCCCGTGGCCTGCCCGTCAGTACCCGGAGAGTGCCGACACCGCGTCCGTGTCCGACCCGACCTGGAAGTCCGTGGTCTGCAAGGTGGTGTTGGTGCTGCGCAGCGCCGCCTTGTCCGAACCGAGCATGTTCATCAGGTTCGTCACCTGCTCGCCCCAGGCCGTATGCGCCTTCTTCAGCGCTCCCGAGGTGCGCCAACCGTCGCGGAACGCCTTGACCGCCCCGTTGGTTTCCGTGTCCGCGTAGCCTGCCGCTTTGTGCGTGTCCGGCTCGATGTGCTGCTCGATGGCGTTGGCCGCCGCCTGCTTCTGGGCCGGTGAGGAGACGAGCTTCTTCTGCCCCTCGGGCAGTCCCTGAGCGGTCGGGGAGCCCCCGATGTCGCCCGGTATCTGGTTCAGCCGCATCCCGACGGAATGTGCCGTCGCGCTGTTGTCCGGATCGATCCCTGCCATCTGCCTTACCCCCGTCGTGTTTCCGCTTTCAGCTTTCCGCTTTTCTCAACTGCCCTTGGGCGCTGGTCAGTTCGAGGCCGGAGAAGCCTTGTCATCGGCCTTGAAGTCGTAGTGGATCTGGCCGCCGCTGACCGAGGTGACCTTGACCGTCACGCCCAAGGTGCTGCCGTCGTCCGCCGTGAGCGTGCAGCGCGAGGTGGTGCCGACCTTGCCGACGAGGTCCTCGGGGCAGGAGACGTCCGGTTTCGACTGTCCGGTGGCGGCGGCGAGCTTTTCGGAGAGCGTGCTCGAAAGCTTCTCCGCGGACAGCTTCGCCGGCGTGGACTTCTTGACCTCGACAGAAGCCGAGCAGCCCGACAGCAGCGTGCCGACCGCGACGGCCGCGAGGATCGACAGGCCTGCGGTCATCGGGACTTTGAACATCGTGTACTCCTGGTCGGCCGGTCGAGTGGTCGGACGGTCGGACGGTCGAGTGGTCGAGTGGTCGGGTGGTCGGGTGGTCGGGTGAGAAGACCGGAAGAGCATACGAGGCGCGGTGCTTCAGCTGCCGGGCCACCCCGCGGGTGCTGTCCTGTCCTGCTCCTGCTCCTGTCCTGTCTCGTCCGGACCCACCCGGGACTTGGGTACCGATTTGGGCCCACGGGCCCATCTCGGGCATCCGTCCCGTCCCTAACCTCTGGAAGCTCCAGTGGAGTTGAGCCACAGACAGCGGGGGACGGGGAGACATGGCCTCGATCGGAGGAACGGGCGGAGGAGTTGGCGGGGTCGGCAGCGGACCGAGCGGGCGGCGCGAGTTGCCCGTCCCGCTCGCCACCGCACTGGTGCTGGTCCACGCACTCTTCGCGGTCACCGTCGTCGGCGGGCTCGGAGTCCTGCTGACCGCCGCGTCGTACGGCACGCTCGACGGCCAGGTCGTCGCCCTCGTCGGCTACGCCGCCGCGCCGGGCGTCCTCGGCCGGTGGCTGGCCCGCCGTAGCTGGGAGGGCGGGACCCGGGTCAGGCTCGGACTCCTCGCCGTACAGGGCTGGTTGATCCTCGGCGGGGTCGTCAACCTCACCTCCGGATCCGCCCGCGGCGGCCTCCAGCTCTTCCTCCCGATCGTCATCGCGTTCCTCCTGTTCCGTCCGGAGAGCCGCGAGTGGTACGGCCTCGCCGCACCGGAACGCGTCGAGCGGCGCCCGTTCTCCCTTGCCCGGCTGATCCGTTGGCGCCGGGACGAGGGCCAGACGGCGGTGGAGTACGCCGGTTTCATCGCCATCGTCGCCGCCATCATCACCGCCCTCCTGGTCACCGGCCTCGGCACCCAGATCTTCGGCGGCCTCCAGTCGGAGGTCTGCAAGGTCACCGGCATGGCCTGCGGTACCGGCACAACCACGACCACCACGACCCCCACCACAACAACTGAGACCGACACAACGGGCGCGGACAAGACAACCGGCACGACAACCGACAGGAAAACCGACCAAGCGGACGACAACCACGGCTGCTTCTCCGGCGTGGGCGCCTTCTTCGGCTGCGCCGGCGACCAGGTCGGACAAGTCGGCCAGGGCCTCTTCGTCGACGGCGTCTGGGGCGACCTCACCGGTATCTACGACATGGTCCGCCACCCCATCGACACCGTGAACGGCATCGGCGACTACGGCAAACAGCTTGGCGACGACTGGTCCAAGAACTCCAAGGACGCCGGAAAGAAGTGGTCCGACGGCGACTACGGCGGCGCCCTGTGGGACTGGACGGGCGCTTCCGCGAAGACCGGCGGCACGGTCCTCTACGACCTGTTCATCGGTGACGACGTCGCCAAGGACTGGAACAACGGCGACAAGACCCGCGCCGTCACCCACGTCCTGTGGAACGTCGGCTCCCTCTTCATCCCGGGCTACGACGGCGCCAAGATCGTCGAGAAGGTCGGCGACCTCGGCAAGATCGGCAAACTGGGCAAGCTCGGCGAACTCGCCGACAAGGCCGCCAAGGCGGCGGAGGACGCGAAGAAGGCGGCCAAGGCCGGGGACGTCGCGGGCGCCGAGAAGGCGGCGAAAGACGCCGACGACGCGGCGGACGCGGCCGAGAAGAAGGCCCGCGAGTCCGGCTGTGTCATCGGCGCACCGGCGCACCGCATCCCGTACGGCGACAGCGGCGGCCCCGCGTTCGGAGGCACAGGCACCGGCACCACCGTCCTGGCCGCCGCCCCGTCGGCCCCGTCCGCCCCGTACGTCCTCCTCGCCGAGGACGGCTGCGACGAGGACGCCAAGAAGGAGGCGGAGGAGGCCCGCAAGGCGGAGCGGGAGGCCTACCTGGCGAAGAAGCGGGCGGAGGAGCCCGGCCGCGCGGCGAAGGCCGCGGAGACCAAGAAGCAGTACCCCGACCCCAGGCACGACGACACCTCCGACCCGCGCAACTACAACCCGCCGGACTGGGCCGCCGACCTGAAGAACCGCACGCTCGGCGACGCCGACAGCGGCGACGGCTACTGGGCGAGCCGCGACCGCAACCCCGCGCCCAACTGGAAGAACGAGTCGTGGCTCCGCTACCAGGAGCAGGTCACCGGCACGGTCCGCGGCGAGGAGTACGTGGTCCCGTACCCCAAGGAGGGTGTGCCCGACGTCGAGTTCGACGGCTGGGACGCGGGCAGGCAGACGTACCTGGAGGCGAAGAACGGCTACGAGGGCTATCTCTCCAAGTCCAGCCAGGGGGAGTTGACCCAGTCCGGGAAGACCGAGTTCGTCACCGAGGCGCGGCGGCAGATCGCCGCGGCGGGCGGCAAGGCCGTCGAATGGCACTTCTCCAACGCGGACGTGGCCAAGGCGGCCCGACGGGCGTTCCGCGACGAGGGGCTCGACGTCAGGGTCGTCTACGAGAAGCAGAAGCCGGTCGGCGGAACGCGCAAGCCGGGCGCGTTCGACTAGCTCGACTAGGGTGACGGCAGCCGGCGGACGGCAGCCGGACCCCCTACGACACCTGACTACGACGGAGGCGGAGAAGGAGATGCGACGTCTGGTGCGGGGCTTCTGGGGCCCCAGGGAGGAATCGGTCGAGGAGCTGGCCGATCGCTGGGCGGCGACCCTGGACCGGCTCGCCCAACTCCTCCCGGAAGCCGCTCTGCCCGGAGAATGGAACGTGGTCCGCGCGTCGAGCGGCCCGTCCACACCGCCGTCCACGGACACGGCCACAGCCACGGTCACAGCTACGGACACCGACAGCCTGCGCGCCGCCCTCCAGGCCGCCCGCGCCGCCGACGACTGGGCGAAGGGGACTGGTACCGCGCTCCGGCTCACCGCCGCGGGCGCACCGGGTTGGACGGTCGAGGTGAGTGGACTCGCGGGCGGAGCCTCCGAGTTCCTGCTCCAGTCGCTCGTGATCGGCATCCGCCCACCGGCGGGCGCGGTACTCCCCTCCACCGAACTCCCCGCCACCGAACTCCTCACCGCAGTGGCCGAGTTCTGGGCGCCCGACTTCGGCGACGTGACCGACGACGACGTACTGGACGCCCTGGAGGACGAGGCCGGATACGGCGTCGGTGAGCCGTGCGTCGGCCGGGTCGGCTATCTCTCCCCGGCGCGCGGCGAGTTGGTGCCGGACGACCTGACCGTGCCACGCGCCGCGCTGCCCGGCGGCGGCCTGCTGCTCGACATCGCGACGGAAGGCGACGTGGACACCGTGGTCCGGGCCTTCGAACGGCTGCGGGAGTCCGGCGCCCTACGGCCCCTGCCGCGCCCCATGGACCGGGCCACGCTGTGACCGTCGGCGCGGGCGAACCGGGGGAGCCCTGCCGGGCGTTCCCGGATCTCGACGCGCTGCTCACCGGGCCCGTTCCGGCGACCGGGCCGACAGTGAGCGAGGGCGATCCGGTCACGGGGGAGTGGACCCGGACCCGAGGCGAGGGCTTCGTGATCGCCCCACTCCTGGTCGGCAAGCCCCTCACCGCCGTGTACGCACCCGAGTGGAACACGGCGGAGGAAGCGGCCGAGGCCCAACTGACCGCCCTCATCGGCGCATTGGACCGCCGGTTCGGCACACACCGCGAAGTCGCCATGCGCGTACCGCTGTTCCGCAGGATCGCGGGAGACCCGATGCCCGCCCTCTTCCAAGCGCTGTGCGACGAGGACCTGTTGGGCGACCTCACGGTCTGGGGACCACTGCCGAACGGCCCGGAAACGACCGCACGCTGGCTCGCCGTCTCCCTCAACCAGTCCGACGCCGAAGCACCCATGATCCTCTGCGCCGCCGTCACCGACCGCCCGATCACCGAGCTACGGGAACACGGCTCACCCGGCTGACGGCACACTGTCGCCGTGAACGACCAGGAAAGCAGGCGGGGTTGACGATGCTGCTCGCGAACCTCTTCGTCGTGGCGGAGTCGCCTCGCGCCGAAATCCGGCGCGCCCTCGCGGACTTGCTGGGCCTGTCCGAGGAGGCCGTGGACGTGGGGGACTGGAACCAGGAGGACCGGAACTGGGCGGCGCCGGTGCTCTGCACCTACTGCCCGCTGCCCCCGGGCGACCTGGCGCTGTCCCTCGACATCACGGTCACCGCCCCGGCCGCCGGCGACCTCACGGAGGCGGACCTCGCCCTCGGTATCGCGGCCAGGGTGGGCAGTTCGGTCCTCTACCCCGCCGAGTCCTACCCGCCGAGCGCCACTTGGGCGGCGGTCCCCGACGGCCGTACGGTCAGATGCAGCATGGAATCGGTCGAGACGGGCTACGGCGCGGACGCCGCCCTCTACCCGTTCCGCGTCTACGACGTGACGGCACCTGTACCGGACCTGCCCCCGGCTCCCCCTACTCCGTCTCCACCGTCACCCGAACCCCCACCCTCACCCCCCACCCCGCCATGACCCCCGCCTCCGCCTCCAGCACATGCCGGGACCGGACGCGCGGCAGGCCCAGCCGCCCCGGCCGCATCGTGTGGACGGCGACGACCTCCAACTTCCGGTTCAGGTACGCCACATCGATCGGGAAGCGCATCCGGAACGTGTGCACACTGCTCGCCGGCGAGAGCAGCATCGCCCCGTCGATCCCGTCCCGGCCGAGCAGCCCCTTCGTCCGCGCCCGGTAGGAGGTCGCGAACTCCAGCGGAACGGCGACCGCGCCCGCGCCCGTGGCCCCCCGCACGACCAGCTTCCCCCGCCCGTCACTCCACCGTCGTCCCATACCGGGTCACCTTTCCCGCGCCGCCCCGGATCCATCCGGTGTCGACCGACCGTATTCACATCCACCCGGGAGTGGGCCCCACATGGGCCCACGGACCCATGCCCCGCCCGCCGCCGCCCCGATATCGTCCCTGCGTGCGCCTGATTCCGATCGTCGTGGGTGCCCTGTGGGGCGCGTGGTCGGGCCTCCTGCTGCCCCGCGCCGCCCACCGCCTCTCCGTGGACGCCGAGGACCCCTGGAAGGGCGAGTGCCCCGACGGCCACCCGATCGAGGGCCCTTGCGACGGCTGGCTGGGCCGCGCCCGCTGCGACGGAACCGGCGGCTCGCCCCGGTGCGGTTCCTACGGCCCCAGCACCCTCGTAGTATCCGCCGTGACCGCCCTCGTCTGCGCGGCCCTCGCCGCGGCCACCGGCCCGCACCCCGAACTCGTCGTCTGGCTGCTCGCCGCCCCCGTCGCCGTGCTCCTCGCGCTCGTCGACTACCGGGTGCACCGCCTCCCCGACGTCCTCACCCTCCCCCTCGCCGCCGCCACCCTCGCGCTCCTCGGCGTCGCGGCCCTGCTCCCCGCCGACGCCGGCTCCTGGCTCACCGCCCTGCTCGGCGGACTCGCCCTCGGCGCCGGGTACTTGGCGCTGTATCTCATCAACCCCGCGGGCATGGGCTTCGGCGATGTGAAGCTCGCCCTCGCGCTGGGCACGGCCCTCGGCTGGTACGGCTGGCCGGTGCTCGTCACGGGCGCCTTCGCGGGGGTGCTGTACGGCGCGCTGTACGGCCTCGGCATGGTCGCGCTGCGCCGGGCAGGCCGTAAGACGGCGATTCCGCTGGGGCCGTTCATGCTCGGAGGCGCGTTCACGGGCGTGGTGCTGGGGGCGTTGGCGGCGGCGTGAGACGCTGACGAACCCGGAGACCCGGAGACCCGGAGACCTGGAGACCTGGGGACCTGGTAGCCGACGACGAACGAGGTGACGTAACCGTGCGGAAGATCTCCTACATGATGTCCGTGTCCCTCGACGGTTTCCTGGAGGGCCCCGACCGGGACATCAGCTGGCACCTGGTCGACGACGAACTCCACCAGCACATGAACGACACCCTCAGGCCCATGGGCGCCTTCGTCGACGGCCGCGTCACCCACGAACTGATGGCCGCCTACTGGCCCACCGCCGACGCCGACCCGGACGCCTCCGCGGTCACCGCCGAGTTCGCCGCCATCTGGCGGGACAAGCCGAAGACCGTGTACTCGCGGACCCTGCCCGCCGGTCCCGCCGAGTGGAACACGACCATCGTGTCCGAGGTCGTCCCCGAGGAGTTGCGCGCCCTCAAGGAACAGCCCGGCGGCGACCTCTGCCTCGGCGGCGCCGACCTCGCCGCCACCTTCCTCCGGCTCGGCCTCGTCGACGAGATCAAGGTGTACGTCCATCCGGTCCTCATCGGCCGCGGGAAGCGGATGTTCCCCGAGGCCGACGCTCACACCGCGCTGCGCCTCACCGAGAACCGAGCCTTCGGCAACGGGGTCGTCCTGCTGCGCTACGAGCGGGTCGCCCCGTAAATCCGTTGTCCGCCGTGCTCCCACCGGATAGGAAGAAACCATGACTGGACTCGGCGCGGTGTTCCGGCCCCAACTTCCCCCCGAGCGACTCCGTGCGGTGGTCGAACTCGCCGACGCCTCCGGGCTCGAAGAGCTCTGGCTCTGGGAGGACTGCTTCCGCGAGGGCGGGATCTCGGCCGCCGCGGCGGCGCTCGCCTGGAGCGAGCGGGTGCGGATCGGCGTCGGACTGCTCCCGGTCCCGCTGCGGAACGTCGCCATCACCGCCATGGAGGCCGCCACCCTGTACCGGCTGTTCCCGGGGCGCCCGGTCCTCGCCGTCGGACACGGCGTACAGGACTGGATGGGCCAGGTCGGCGCACGCGCCGAGTCCCCGGTGACCCTGCTGCGCGAGCACCTCGACGCGCTGCGCGCCCTGCTGCGCGGGGAACGCCTCACGACCCGGGGCCGCTACGTCCAGCTCGACGACGTCGGCCTCGACTGGCCGCCGGCCGGTCCCGTCGAGATCCTCGCCGGCGCCGGCGGCCCGCGCACCCTCCGCCTCTCCGGCGCAGCCGCCGACGGTACGGTCCTCACCGCGTCCACCGCACCGGACGGCGTCCGCCGGGCCCGCCAACTCATCGACGAGGGACGGGAGTCGGCGGGCCGTACCGAAGCGCACCAGGTCGTCGTCTATCTCCTCACCGCCACCGGACCCGATGCCGCCGCCCGGCTCCGTGCCGAACTCTCCGAAGAGGGCCTGGAGTCGGTTCCCGACCTCGGTGTCGCCGGTGACGCGGGCGCCGTCGCGAAGGCCGTCCAGCGCCTTGTCGAGGCCGGCGCCGACACGGTCGTCCTCCAGCCGACCGGCGACGAACCCGACCCGGAGGCCTTCGTACGCTTCGCTGCCGAGGAGGTCAGGGCACTCGTCCCCTGACCGGTCCCGCGCCGCTTCGGGAATCGGCAGCGCCCACCGGCGACGCCCTGCGACCATCGGCCCATGGGCAACAGCAGGAGTTTCGAGGATCTCGTCGCGGAAGGGGCCGCCGTCCCCACCGAGGGCTGGGACTTCTCGTGGTTCGAGGGGCGGGCCACCGAGGCACGTCCCTCCTGGGGATACGCCCGGTCCGCCGGGGACCGGCTCACCTGGGCGAACACCGTCCTGGACGTCCAGACCGGGGGAGGCGAGGTCCTCGACTTCGCGCTGAGCCGGGCCGCCGCCCAGCCCCCGATGCTGGTCGCCGCCACCGAGAGCTGGCCGCCGAACGTCGCCAGAGCCACCGCCCTGCTCCGCTCGCGCGGGGTCGTGGTGGTCGCGGTGGCCGAGGGGGCTCAACTGCCTTTCGCGGACGCCGCCTTCGACCTCGTCCTGAGCCGTCACCCGGTCCGCGCCGACTGGCCGGAGATCGCCCGCGTGCTGCGCCCGGGCGGCACCTACTTCGCCCAACACGTGGGCCCCCGCAGCGCGTTCGAACTCGTCGAGCACTTCCTAGGGCCCCAGCCGGAGGACGTGAGCGGTGCCCGCGACCCCGAGCGCGAGCGGGCCGGGGCCGAGGCGGCGGGGCTGGAGATCGTCGGCCTGCGGGCGGAGCGGCTGCGGATGGAGTTCAACGACGTCGGGGCCGTCGTGCACTTCCTGCGCAAGGTGATCTGGATGGTCCCGGACTTCACGGTCGAGGCCTACGAGCCCCAACTCCGTTCCCTGCACGAGCGGATCGAGGCCACGGGCCCGTTCGTGGCGCACAGCACCCGGCACCTCTTCGACGTGCGCAAGCCGCTCGCGTGACTCAGGCGTGCGGCCCTGAGGCGACCTCCCCGATCACCAACTCGGCCCGTGCCTCCAGCACTTCGCCCACCCGTTCCGCCCGCTCGCCCAACTCCCGTTCCTGCCGCGCCGTCAGCCGTCCCAGCGGCTCCACGGTGACGGTCGTACGCCGTCCGCGTCTGCGCTGGTGCCAGACTCCGGCCACCACCCCGTCGACCAGCAGCACGGGATAGTTGCCGGCCTGCCCGCCCGCCAGTGCCCGGCGGTACGCGGCACCCGGGAACAGCGTCTCGCGGGGCTGGGCGGCGATGACGTAGGCGTCGAAGTAGGGGAGGAGGCGCACGCCCCGGACGGGTTCCTCGGGGAATGCCGTGTCGCCCGCGACCACCCATGCGCGCGTGCCCTCGAAGTCGGCCTCCTCGATTCCGCCCTCGGCTGCGCAGGTCTCGAAGAGCGTCGTCGCCCAACTTGCGGGCGCCGCGAGCCATTTGGCGAAATCCGGTGGGGTCGCCGGGCCGTAGGAGCGCAGATATCGGTGGACGAGTGTGCGCAGGGCCTCGGTCGTGGGGAGCGGGGTGAAATGGGGCGGGCGGGTGTAGGTGACTTTGCGGCCGCGGTTCGGGCCGAAGCACAGGGCGCCGGACTGGCCCGCCCGGTGCAGGACCTGGCGCCAGCGCGGCCACAGGTCCTGGAAGGCCGGCATCACCCGGTCCCCGGCCCACGAGCCGGTGCGGGCGACGACCGCCTCGTCGAGTTCGTCGATGGTCAGGGTCTCGCCGTCGAGGGCGTCGGCGATGGCCGCGACCACCTCGGTGGCCTGGGTGTCGGTGAGCCGGATGGCGGGGGCGAACCGGCCCGTGCCCGGGATCGCGGTCAACGCGGCGCTCCACAGCGGGAGTTCGCGGGTGGGCAGCAGATGGACGGTCCCGCGCGGGCCGTGGGTCTTGAGCAGGGAGGAGGGCGAGCCGTCGGCCTGCCACAACGCCGCTCGCACGTCCGTCCGGGTCCGCCCGGCCGCCCGTACCCCCACCGACACCTCCGCCGCGGACAGCACCTGCGCGTGCGCCGCGAGCATCGACGCCACCACGTCGGCGACCGGTGTGCCGGTCCCGGCCGGGGTGTCCAGGAACTGCCGTTCGAGACGGCGGGCGCTCGCTCGCTCCCAAGTGATCTTCACGGTCATGCCCCGACGCTAGGGCCGAACTAGGTCACCGGATGTCCTCCACACCTCCACGCGGTTTCCACATCGTTATCGAGATCGACTCGCTTCCCGGCCATCTCCTCACGTAAGTTCGGACCAAGGTAATTCGCGTGAGCAAAGCTGCGCGGTGGGCACCGCGCGGAGGAGGGGGCTGCGCGGTGCCCTGCCCCGTCAAGCGGACGTTCACTCGCGGTGTCACCCCTGAGAGCGACACGCCGGGGGCTGGCGGAAAACCCGCACGTTCTCCTCGTAATCCACTGTGAACCGGCCATGATCAGGGCTGGAATCAGCGCTTCCGGGCCCCTCGCCGTGTTGTCGGCCGACTCCGGAGAGTAGTTGTGGCACGCCGATGCACGCAGCATCACTTACGAAGGGTTATGGTGGAAACCCCCCCTCGGGCCGGTCCGTATCCCCCCCACGGACCGGCCCGATTTTTTGTGCCCCGCGGTGACGAACCCCGCGCCCCCCGCGTCCCCCCTCGCACCCTCCCGCACCGGCCGACGCCCGTACCGGCCCCGCGCCGAACCGAGACCGACCTTCGTGCCGAACCGGGATGAGCCCAGACACCCCTTGGGGGAACGGGGCTCCAGCGGGGGTAGGCTTCGACGCCGGGGACTGCCATCCACGGAGGGGCTGACAACACGTGAACGTGCGCGACACCCTGCGCCGCCTGCTGGTCAGGTTCTACGCACGCAGGGTGGGAGGCCATCTCGACCACGCGTCGGTGCCCAAGCACATCGGCGTCATCATGGACGGCAACCGGCGCTGGGCGAAGGCCGCGGGTTCCACCACCGTCCAGGGCCACCGGGCCGGCGGCGACAAGATCGAGGAGTTCCTCGGCTGGTGCAGCGAGACGGACGTCGAGGTCGTCACCCTGTGGCTGCTGTCGACGGACAACTTCGACCGCCCCCAGGAAGAACTCGGCCCACTGCTCGGCATCATCGAGAACGTCGTCAGTTCCCTTGCCGCGGACGGCCGTTGGCGCGTCCACCACGTCGGCACCCTCGACCTGCTGCCCTCGGGGATGCAGTCCGTCCTCAAGGAGGCGGAGGAGTCCACCGCGCACATCGACGGGATACTGGTCAATGTCGCCATCGGCTACGGCGGCCGTCAGGAGATCGCCGACGCGGTCCGCTCGATGATCCTGGACGCCGCCGACAAGGGCACCTCGCTGGAGGAGCTCGCCGACCACGTGGACGTCGACCTCATCGGCAAGCACCTCTACACGGGCGCACAGCCCGACCCCGATCTGGTGATCCGCACCAGCGGCGAGCAGCGGCTGTCCGGATTCATGCTCTGGCAGACGGCCCACTCCGAGTACTACTTCTGCGAAGTCTTCTGGCCCGCGTTCCGCAAGGTCGACTTCCTGCGCGCGATGCGCGACTACGCGGCGCGACACCGACGTTACGGCGGATGACGGACAAGGCCCCCCGAGTACCCCGTTTGGTGCACAAGTAACAAGGAGTTCACCAGGGCGTCGTCATATGCCGTGGCATGGCGGCGCATGTTCGAGGGCATAAGCCAAGCAGGTCGACGCCCGAACCACGGGTGTCGTATCTCAGCGGACGGCACGGGGCCGTCCGCCCGGGAGGCCCTTTGCACCAGTTCGACCGTGCGGTCAGTACGGGCGAGACGGAGGGCCGGTCTCCGGCCCGCGCATCGCGGCCTGGACCGGTCCAGCTCCTCTCCGTCGCTCCCCGACCTCTTCCGAGGGGGTACGTCCTTCCGTGGTGACCAGCACAAAGCGCCGTATGCCTGACCGGCGCACCTATGTTCTCGACACCAGCGTTCTGCTGGCCGACCCGAACGCACTGAACCGCTTCGACGAGCACGAAGTCGTGCTGCCGATCGTCGTGGTCACAGAGCTGGAGGCCAAGCGGCACCATCCCGAACTCGGCTACTTCGCCCGGCAGGCCCTGCGCCTGCTGGACGAGTTCCGGGTCCGGCACGGTCGCCTCGACGCCCCCATCCCGATCGGGGAACTCGGCGGCACCGTCAGGGTCGAGCTCAACCACTCGGACCCCAGCGTGCTGCCCAGTGGGTACCGCCTGGGGGACAACGACTCCCGCATCCTCGCGGTCGCCCGCAACTTGCAGGCCGAGGGGTACGACGTCACCGTCGTGTCGAAGGACCTTCCGCTCAGGATCAAGGCCTCGTCCGTCGGGCTCCTCGCCGAGGAGTACCGCGCGGAACTGGCCATCACGGGCTCCTCCGGCTGGACCGGAATGTCCGAACTGACCCTGACCGGCGAACAGGTGGACATCCTCTTCGAGGAAGGCCACATCTATGTCCCGGAGGCCGCCGACTTCCCCGTCCACACCGGTCTGACGATCCAGTCCGAGCGCGGCAAGGCGCTGGGCCGGGTCACCGCGGACGGCAACGTCCGGCTGGTGCGCGGCGACCGGGAGGCGTTCGGCATCAAGGGCCGCAGCGCGGAGCAGCGCATCGCGCTGGATCTGCTGCTCGACCCGGACATCGGGATCCTGTCGATGGGAGGCCGGGCCGGCACCGGCAAGTCCGCGCTCGCGCTCTGCGCGGGCCTGGAGGCGGTCCTGGAGCGCCGCCAGCACAAGAAGGTCATGGTCTTCCGCCCGCTGTACGCGGTGGGCGGACAGGAACTGGGCTATCTGCCCGGCTCCGAGGCCGACAAGATGGGCCCCTGGGCCCAGGCGGTCTTCGACACGCTGTCCGCGGTCACCAGCCGCGAGGTCATCGAGGAGGTCACCGCCCGCGGGATGCTGGAGGTCCTGCCGCTCACCCACATCCGCGGACGCTCGCTGCACGACGCGTTCGTGATCGTGGACGAGGCGCAGTCCCTGGAGCGGAACGTCCTGCTGACCGTCCTGTCCCGGATCGGCGCCAATTCACGGGTGGTTCTCACCCATGACGTGGCGCAGCGGGACAACCTGAGGGTCGGTCGCTACGACGGTGTCGTCGCCGTGGTGGAGAAGCTGAAGGGCCACCCGCTCTTCGCGCATGTGACGCTCACCAGGTCCGAGAGGTCCCAGATCGCGGCGCTTGTGACCGAAATGCTGGAGGACGGTCAAATCTGAGGTAATTCAGGCCGGATTCAGGCCAGTTGGCGCCGTCCCGCGAAGCCGATGAGCTTAGCGGGGCGGCGCTTTGGCGTCCCGCTCTTTCTCCAAATCCCCTGGGGCAAACGGGATGTGAGCTTTCACACGCAACTCAGAATTGCCACTCGGCGTCCGGTTACGGCAGAGTCTCATTCCTGTCAGGCCCCGCATACGACACACGTGTACCCCCAGCGGTACGCACCAACTTGAGCATCACAGCCAACTCCACAGCGAAGTCGTATGCCGCCCGCTTCTTCACGCGGCGCTCCCCGAGCGGGAGTTGCCCACCGGGCCCGTGCCTCCCGTGACCCCGTAGTTGGGAGGCCAGCGTTCAGGGGCACGATTGCGTCCGCCAGGGTCACCGAAGCGGACGATGCTGGAAGGAAACCGTGTGAGCCGGATTTCGGTCCGGGGATTCGCAGTGGCCTCGGCCACCGCGGTCACCGCCGTCGGAAGCGTCGTGGGCGTTGCCTCTGGCAGCGTCGCTCAGGCGCAGAACAATGACGCCGAGACGACGGCAGCCGACACCACGCTCCTGGCGGACATCCCCACGGGCCAGCAGGCCCAGGTGCAGACCGCTTCCTTGACGCAGCAGGCCGACGCTCAGGCGATCCAGGCCGACGCCAGCGCCAAGAAGGACGCCGAGGAGTCGGCCCGCCTGGCCGCCGCGAAGTCCGCGGTCGCCAAGAAGGCCGCTGCCGAGAAGGCGGAGAAGGATGCGAAGGAGCGTGCCGAGGCGAAGTCCGCGGCGAGCCGTTCCTCCTCCAGCTTCCCCGTGCAGAGCTCGTACACGACCGCACAGATCCAGGCCATGGCAGCCCAGATGGTGCCCAGCGGCCAGTTCCAGTGCTTCAGCAACATCGTGTCCCACGAGTCCGGCTGGAACTACCACGCCGTCAACGCCTCCTCCGGCGCCTACGGTCTCTTCCAGGCACTGCCCGCAGGCAAGTACGCCTCCGCCGGCTCCGACTGGCAGACCAACCCCGCCACCCAGATCAAGTGGGGCCTCAACTACATGGACAGCCGCTACGGCAGCCCGTGCGAGGCCTGGTCGTTCTGGCAGGCGAACAGCTGGTACTAGGTCGTACGCCCGTCCCGGGCCGCTCAACCTCGCGAGGCCCCTCCCCGTCCTAGGGGGAGGGGCCTTCGCCCTGTACGGTCGGACACGCAACGGCTCCAAGGGGGAGTGGGGTGGGGACAGGCGGGGGGAGAGGTCGGATCATGTCGCGAGTGCCAGGGTGGCTCGGTCGGCTGGGCAACGGGCTGAGCGAGATGGGGGAGCGCTTGGACGAGCGCCGCGCCGAGGTGGCGAAGGAACACACCGACGCCGGGCCCGAGTTGCCGGCCGCCGACCCCGAACCCCCGGCACCCGACCCCGTACCGGAACCCGTCGCCATCGACCGTGACCGCCCCGAGCCGGCGCTCGCCGTGCCCTGGGGTGTGCGGGTGGCCGCCGAGGCGGGCTGGCGGCTGCTGGTCCTGGCGGGCACGGTCTGGGTCCTGATGCGGGTCATCAGCGCCGTCCAACTGGTGGTCCTGGCCTTCGCGGCGGCCCTGCTCATCACGGCACTGCTCCAGCCGACGGTGGCCGCCCTGATCCGCTACGGCTTTCCGCGCGGGGTGGCCACGGCGCTCACCGCGATCCTCGGCTTCGTCGTGATGGGGCTGATCGGCTGGTTCGTGACCTGGCAGGTCATGGCCAACATCGACAACCTCTCCGACCAGGTCCAGAACGGCGTCGACGATCTGCGCAACTGGCTGCTCAAGGGCCCGTTCCACGTCACCGAGAAGCAGATCAACCAGATCGCGAAGAACCTCCGCGAGGCGATCGGCGCCAACACCGACCAGATCACGTCGTTCGGCCTGGAGGGCGTCCAGGTCATCGTCGAGGCCCTGACCGGCATCCTGCTGACGGCCTTCTCGACCCTCTTCCTCCTCTACGACGGCCCGCGGATCTGGCAGTGGGCGCTGAAGCTGGTGCCCGCGGCGGCCCGGCCGGCGATGGCGGGCGCGGGCCCGCGCGCCTGGCGCACGCTCACGGCCTACGTCCGCGGCACGGTGATAGTGGCGTTCATCGACGCGGTCTGCATCGGCATCGGGATCTACTTCCTCGGTGTGCCGATGGCCGTGCCGCTCGCCGTCTTCATCTTCCTGTTCTCGTTCATCCCGCTGGTGGGCGCGGTGGCGTCCGGCGCGCTGGCGGTCGTCGTCGCGCTGGTCACCCAGGGCGTCGTCACGGCCCTGTTCACCCTGGGCGTCGTGCTCGCCGTCCAGCAGATCGAGGGCCACATCCTCCAGCCGTTCATCCTGGGCCGGGCGGTCCGGGTCCACCCCCTCGCGGTGGTGCTGTCGGTCGCGGCGGGCGGGATGATCGCGGGGATCGGCGGAGCGGTGGTGGCAGTCCCGCTGGTGGCGGTCACCAACACGGTGGTGAGCTACCTGAAGGCCTACGCCCAGGGCACGGAGCCGCCCCCTCGGCTCTCCCCGAAGCCGAGGGGCGCTACGGCGGTGTCATCCACGCCGGCCGACACCCCACCCCCGAACCAGGCCCCGTAACAGCGTTCCCCACCACCCACCCGTTCACCGTCAGTCGAGAGGTGCCAGTACCGCCTCCGCCTCCAGCGTGACCCCCACCGCCTCCACCACCGCCGCGATCTTGAACGCCTCCTGGATCACGTCCCGTTCGACGCCCGCCTTGCGCAGCACCTGTTCGTGCGAGTCGAGACACATCCCGCAGCCGTTGACCGCGGACACGGCGAACGACCACAGCTCGAAGTCGACCTTGTCGACCCCGGGGTTGCCGATGACGTTCATCCGCAGCCCCGCCCGCAGGGTGCCGTACTCGTGGTCGGACAACAGGTGCCGCGTCCGGTAGAAGACGTTGTTCATCGCCATGACCGCGGCGGCGGACTTGGCCGCGGTGTACGCCTCCGGCGACAGGTGGGCCTTCGCCTCGGGCGCCAACTCCCGCAGCACGAGCGGCGATCGGGACGCGATCGCCGTCGCGAGGACCGTGCCCCACAGCTGCTGCGCGGGCAGGTCGGAGTTGCCGATGACCGAACCGAGGTTGAGCCTCAGGTCCTTGGCGTAGTCCGGTATGGCGGACTTCAGGGCGTCCAGCGACATGTCAGCTCACTTCCCGGCGAGCAGCGCGCCCGCGTCCAGCGTGGCCTCGCCCTTGGTCCAGTTGCACGGGCAGAGCTCGTCCGTCTGGAGCGCGTCGAGGACCCGCAGGACCTCCTTGGGGTTACGGCCGACCGAGCCCGCGGTCACCATCGAGAACTGGATCTCGTTGTTCGGGTCCACGATGAACACCGCGCGCTTGGCGAAGCCGTCCTCGCCCTCGATGCCGAGGTCCCGCATCAGCTCGTGCCGGGAGTCGGCCAGCATCGGGAACGGCAGGTCGCGCAGGTCGTCGTGGTCCTTGCGCCAGGCGTGGTGGACGTACTCGGAGTCGCCGGAGAAGCCGAGCACCTGGGCGTCCCGGTCGGCGAACTCGTCGTTCAGCTTGCCGAACGCGGCGATCTCGGTGGGGCACACGAACGTGAAGTCTTTGGGCCACGCGAAAACCACGAGCCAACCGTCATAGGTCTTGTGGGTGATCTGTTCGAACTCCTTGCCCTTCTCCAACGAGACACAGGCGGTCAGATCGAACGACGGGAACTTGTCACCGACAGTGAGCACTGGCTCTCCTCGCAGCGGAAAACACCCAAGCGGAATGGATGCTTCTCGTGGGTTGGTCGGCCCCGATCCTGGCACAACGTGCATTGATTGTGGAAATAGCTACACTGGGGTGTGTTGATCGGAGGCGGTTATCAGTGACCGTTAGTAATACGAGTAAGAGACGCCAGCCCAGCCTGGCCCAGCTGCGCGCCTTCTCCGCGGTCGCCGAGCACCTTCACTTCCGGGACGCAGCCGCCGCGATCGGCATGAGCCAGCCCGCCCTGTCCGGTGCCGTCGCCGCCCTGGAGGACACCCTCGGCGTGACCCTCCTGGAGCGCACCACCCGCAAGGTGCTGCTCTCGCCCGCCGGTGAGCGGCTCGCCGTACGGGCGCGGGCCGTGCTGGACGAGGTCGGGGCGCTGCTTGCCGAGGCGGAGGCCGTGCGGGCGCCGTTCACCGGGGCGCTGCGCCTCGGGGTGATCCCGACCGTCGCGCCGTATCTGCTGCCGACCGTGCTGGGGCTGGTGCACGACCGGTACCCGGACCTCGACCTCCAGGTGCACGAGGAGCAGACCGCGAGCCTGTTGGAGGGGCTGACCACCGGTCGCCTCGACCTGCTGCTGCTCGCCGTGCCGCTCGGGGTGCCCGGAGTGGTCGAACTCCCGCTGTTCGACGAGGACTTCGTGCTCGTCACCCCGCTCGGCCATCCGCTCGGCGGGCGCAGCGGCATCCCGCGCGAGGCGCTGCGCGAGCTGAATCTGCTGCTCCTGGACGAGGGGCACTGCCTGCGCGACCAGGCTCTCGACATCTGCCGCGAGGCGGGGCGGGCGGACGCTCCCGTCACTACGACCGCCGCCGGGCTCTCCACGCTCGTACAGCTCGTCGCCGGCGGGCTCGGGGTCACGCTGCTGCCGCGCACCGCCGTGCGCGTCGAGACGACCCGCAGCGAGCTGCTCCTCACCGGATACTTCAGCGAGCCCGCCCCGACCCGTCGGATCGCGCTCGCGATGCGCACCGGAGCGGCCCGTCGCGCCGAGTACCAGGAGCTGGCCGCCGCCCTCCGCGAGGCCCTGCGACCGCTGCCGGTAAGGGTGTTGGGCACCGGCAACTGACCCGGCCCTGTTCGGTCAAATGAGCTCCGTACAAAGGAAATCGAACGGCGGGAATTCTCAACTTCCGTCACCCGCAGGCAGGTAGGAAGAACCCCGCCGGAATATGCGCTCGGACTGATACACCTTCACCCCTCAGCGCTACACGTCAGTTGCGTGTACGAAAAGCCTAGGGGAGTGATGTCGGGCATTCGGGATTCCCTCGGCCGGGTCGGTCACGACCTGCTCGCGGCGGCTCTCTCGGCCTGTGGGCGCGAGGAGTTCACCGGGGGACTGCGGGTGTCCGGCAGACCCGGCGGGATCTTCCATCTGCGCGGCGGGCTCGTCATCGCGGTGGAGAGCCCCGGCGCGCCGGGCCCCGAGGCGCTGCTGCTGCGCTCCGGCCGGGTCAGCGGTGAGCAATGGGCCGATCTGGTACGGGAGTCGGGCGGCTCGCGCTGGCCGGTGGCCGGACTCATCGCCCACGGGTACGCGGGCGCCGCCCAGTTGCGGATCGTCTGCGTGCTGGCCCTGCACGACGCGGCCTTCGCGGTCGTCGCCGGAGACGTCGACGACTGCGAACGCGCCCCGGAGGCACGGCCGTTCGCCCCCGTAGGCATCGGCGAACCCCCGATCCGGCTGCTCCAGGACGGGGCCCGCAAACTCGCCGCGATCGCCGCGCTGCCGTATCCCGTACGGCCCGACCGGGAACGCCCCCGGGCCCCGGCCGAGGTTCCCGCCGAGGCCGGACTCGGCATGCTGCAACGGGAGTTGCTCGCCCATGTCGACGGCCGCCGTACCGCCCGCGATCTCGCCTTCCGTACCGGGCGCGGGGTCTACCCGGTCACCGCCGAGGTCGCGCGGATGCTCGCCGAGGGTCTGCTGGAGTGCGCGGACGCCCCGGTGCCGATCCCGGTCCAGGTGCCGGCCGAGGCGCCCGTCCTGCGCCGTCGTGAACCGGCGCCCGCGCCACCGCAGTTCACCGTGCCCACCGCGCCCACCGCGCTGCCCCGCCGTAATCCGGGGGCCAGCGGCATCACCGAATCTCTCGTCCCCGAAAAGAGCGGGGCGGGCTGGAAAGGGTTCTTCCGCCTGCGGAACGGAACCTCGAAATGAACCGGACGACCAAATGCGATCAGTTTTAGGGGAGTTGAGTAAGTGGATCACAAAGCCCTGACATTGGAAATGCGCACACTGCGGGAACAGGTGACCGGAATCACCGACACCGCGGTCACGGCGGCCGACGGACTGCTCATCGCGGCCGACACCGCCGACTCGATCGACCCGGAGGCCCTCGCCGCGCTCGCCGCGGCCGGCCTGGGCCTGGCCCGGCGCACCGCCGCGGCCACCGACCGCGGCACGCTGCGCCAGACGGTGACGTACGGAAGTCACGGCTGCGCCGCGACGTACGCCGTCGGCGACACCGCGCTGATGGTGGTGCTCGGCGACGAGGGGATGGACGTGGACCGGCTGCATCTGGCGGCCCGGCCGACGCTCGACCGGATCGAGTCGATCCTCACCGAGAAGGCATCAGAAGGAGTGTGAAGGGATGGCGACGAAGCGTATGACCCCAGGATTCTCCGACCAGGTGATGGGCCTGGTCAAAACCCTCCGGACCGATGCCCCCGACTGTGTGGCCTCGGGCGTGGTCGACATGTCCACCGGCATGCTGCTGTCGTACGAGACCATCGACAACCACCCGCCAGAGGTCCTCGACCTGCTGGCGGGTGCGACCCTCGACCTGTTCCAGGGCCGGACGGTCGCGATGATCGAGGACGTCTTCAAAGAGCGTCGCGGGATCACCAGTGACCACCACTACTTCCAGGAGATCCTCGTCAACAGCGAGAACCTCACCCATCTGTTCGTGCGGATGACCGAGCAACAGGACGTGGTCGCCGTGGTGGTCTGCCGCAAGTCGGTGAACGTGGGCATGCTCTTCGCCCAAGTCCGGCGCGTGGTGCGGGAGTACGGGCTCTGACGAGGGCGGGCGGACGGCTGCGGACGGGCCCTCACTCCGTGCGCAGCCCGTCCGGCCGCATCATGCGCAGCAGTGGCGGCAGGCTGAGCAGGGTCACCGCCAGGACGACCGCCCCGCCGATGCCGGACATCATCAGCACGCTCGCCCAGTCGATGACCACCGGCGACGACGTCATCTTCAGCAGCACCGAGCCCAGTGTCAGCCCCACCGCCGAGGCCAGGGCCAGGCCCAGGCCGATCGGGATCGCCGTCTGCCACAGCACCGACAGGCTCAGCGTGCGCCGCCGGGTGCCGAAGGCGACCAGCGCCGACAGCAGCTTCCTGCGCTCGCGCAGCTGCTCCAGCTGCGACACCAGCAGGCTGGCCCCGATGAGGACGAGGACACAGGTGGCGCCGACCAGCAGCCCGGTGCGGATGGACGTGAACTGCGCCGACTGCCGGGTGGCCGCCAGGGTGAACACGTCGGCCAGCGGGTCGAGCTTCGCGGCCGTGTTGCGCACGTAGTCGGTCGCGTCCGGCACCGAGTCGTCCAGCGTGACGTAGACCTTCTGGTCGAGGCTCTTCACCGCGTTCGCGGGCAGCGCGCCCGAGGTGATCAGCAGTCCGTCGCGGGCGTAACCGGTCGGGTCCTCGCGGTGGGCCGCCGTCTTCAGGCCCGCGGGGACCTTCCAGGCCACGGTGTGGGCCGGTGACGAGCTGTACGACGGGTCGAAGTACACCGTCCGGCCCGCCTTGGCGGTCTCTGCCGTCTGGCTGTCGGCGTCGGCGTTGGTGCCGCCGGCGCTGATCCGGAAGATGTCACCGTCGCGGCAGCCCGTCAGACGGGCCACCTCCCGCAGTTCGGCGCAGCTGCCGACGGCGACCTCCACCGAGCCGTCCGGGTCCTTGGCCCGGTCGGCGATCGTGGTGAGGGAGACGGCCGACGTCCGCCGTACGCCCTTGGTCCGGGCGAGCTGCCCGTCGGCCTGGGCCAGCGAGGTGCCGCCGTCGACGGAGACCTCGACCTGGGCCCGGTTCACGTCGTTGCCGGTCCGCTTGGTGTAGTCGCCCTCGACGCCGGCGAACAGCATCTGGAGCGCGATCGCACCGGCCACCGCGACCGCGATGCCGTTGACCATGCGGGCGGCCGTACCGCTGCTCAACTGGAGCCTGCGGACGGCGAGTTGCCAGGACACCGAGCCGGAGTTCAGCCGGGCCACGGTGGCCTCCACGATCCACGGCAGCAGGGCGGTGATGCCGACGAGCAGCAGGACCGTGCCGCCGATCACCAGCCACTGGTTGAAGTTCCCGTTGGTGCCGCCCTGGCCGATCATCGGGTAGAGCATCGCGAGGCCGGCCAGTGGCATCAGCAGCCGCCACCACAGCCGGCGCCTGGGCGGCTTCGCCTTGCGGACCACCCCGAGCGGTTCGATGACGACCCCGCGCAGCGCGAGGAGGGTCACCACGACGGCCGCGGCCGGTACGGCGAGAGCCACGGCGAGGGCGAGCAGCGGCGAGGGGTTGAGGTCGCTCGGGAACATGCTGATGTCATGCACCTCGAACAGCGACGCCAACTGCCGCCCCACCAGGAAGAATCCGGTGCCGAGGACGAGTCCGAGGAGCGCCCCCGCGAGCGCCTCGCCGCCCGCGATCCGGCGTGCCATGCGCCCGTCCGCGCCGACCAGGCGCAGCGCCGCGAGCCGTTGGTCCCGGCGGTCGCCGCCGAAGCGTACGGCCGCCGCGATGAACACGCCGACCGGCAGCAGCAGCACGATGAAGACGATCAGGAGCAGCAGCAGGAGGATCGGGTCGAGCTGGTCCGGCGTGCTGTAGGCGGAGGGCCCGAAGTAGTTGATGCGCTCGACATTGCTGCCGTTCCGGTGCTGCAAGAGGTCCTTGCCGCCCGCGTAGTAGGCGAGTTCGGCGGGTCCAATGAGCCCGGTCCGCGCGATGATGCCGGTGATCTTGTAGGGCAGCCGCTCGCGCAGCAGCTTTCCGCCGCCGGACTTGAGGAGTTCGTCGAGTGCGGGGGAGACGACCATCTCGCCCGTCGTGGGGAACTTCGTGAGCCCCGGCGGCAGCGGCGCCTTGGTGCCGTCCGGCTCCAGCAGCCGGCCGCGTACGTCCTTGTCGCGGAACGTGGTGTCGGAGTTGGCGATGACGAGGGTGTTGTCCGCCTTCGGCAACTGCTTCCCGCTGTAGGTGAAGTCCTGCCGGGCGTTGCCGCGTGCGTCGCGGTTCGACAGCGCGTTCGGCAGCGCGGTGGTGAGCAGCAGCAGTGCCACCCCGAGCCCGACGCCGACCGCCGTCAGCACGGCCCGGACCCACCCCTCGCGTCCGCCGCCGAAGGCGAACCGCACCCCCATGGCCAGATCGGCGGCCCTCCCCCACGCTCGGCTTCGCTCGCGCGGGCGGTGCCCCCATCGCAGGTTCATACGATGCGCTCCATGTCCCTGGACTTGCCGTCCCGTACGACGATCTCGCGGTCCGAGTAGGCGGCGACCCGCGCCTCGTGCGTGACGAGCACGACGGCCGCGTTGGTGGACCGGGCGGCCTCGGTCAGCAGCTCCATCACGCGCTCGCCGTTGAGCGAGTCGAGCGCGCCGGTCGGCTCGTCGGCGAACAGCACGCGTGGGCTGGTGACCAGCGAGCGGGCGACGGCGACGCGCTGCCCCTGTCCGCCGGAGACCTCACCGGGCCGCTTCTTGGCGAGGTCGTCGACCTCAAGCCGTTCCATCCAGCCGAGCGCGGTCCGCTCGGCCTCCTTGCGGTGGGTGCCGTTCAGCCGCAGCGGCAGCGCGACGTTCTCGACACAGGTCAGCTCGGGCACCAACTGGCCGAACTGGAACACGAACCCGAACTCCGAGCGGCGCAGCGCGCTGCGCTGGGCGTCGCTCATCGTCGCCATCTCCTGCCCGTTGTAAAGGATCGAGCCCGAGTCGGGCGGCACGATCCCGGCGAGACAGTGCAGCAGCGTCGACTTCCCGGACCCGGAGGGGCCCATCACGGCGACCACCTCACCGGGGTGGATGGAGAACTCGGCGCCGTCGAGCGCGGTCGTCGGCCCGTAGGCCTTGCGCAGCTCGTGGGCCGCGAGCAGGGAACCGGCGGGATGTGTCGTCACTTGGCCACCACCTCGGCGAGTTTGTCGAGGCGCGCGGCGGTGAGTTCGAGCCACCGCAGGTCGGCCTCCAGATGGAACAGGGCGTGGTCGCAGATCAGCTGGTCCGCGAGATCGCCCGTGCGCTTGCGGTCGGTCAGGATCCGCATGCCGCGCAGATGCTCGGAGCGCTGCACATCGAGGATCTCCGCCGCGTTCCGGTGCGTGAGCAGCGCGAGAACGACCTTGGTGTAGAGCGTCGACTGCAGATACGGCTCGGGCTTCTCCGGCGTCGCGAGCCACTGCTGTACGTCGGTGATCCCGGCGTCGGTGATCGCGTACCGCTTGCGCTCGGGACCGCCGCCGGCCTCGATGCCGTCGACCTCGACGAGGCCGTTCTTCAGCAGGCGGGACATCGTCGAGTAGACCTGGCCGTAGTGCAGCGGCCGGTCGTGACCGAACTTCTCGTCGAAGGCCCGCTTCAGGTCGTAACCGTGGCACGGGCCGGACTCAAGGAGCCCCAGAAGGGTGTGACCGATGGACATGCGGAGCACTCTACACACGGGGTATACCCGGTATGTATACGCACGGTGTGTAGATCATGGCCGGGGGTACGGCCCCGCAGGTGGGGGCCGATTGTCACGGTTCTGTCACTGGGGCGGCCGGGGTGGCCTGCCCCTTCTGGGCAGCGGCCCCGCCTCGCCCGGCAGCCGCCCCGCCTCCGCGAGAGCGCGCCGCAGCAGGAACTCGATCTGCGCGTTGGCGGACCGCAGTTCGTCCCCGGCCCACCGCGCGACGGCCTCGTAGACCGCGGGGTCCAGCCGCAGCAGCACCTGCTTGCGCTCCTGCTGCGGCCGGCGCTTCGCCCCGGAGGGCTCGGAAGGGTCTGTCACTGGTAGAGGGTCCCAGTGTTGAGCACCGGCTGCGGTGCCCGGTCCCCGCACAGCACCACCAGCAGGTTGGACACCATCGCCGCCTTCCGCTCGGAGTCCAGCTCCACGATGTCCCGCTCGGTGATCCGGGCCAGTGCCGCCTCGACCATCCCGACCGCCCCGTCCACGATCTGCCGCCGGGCCGCGACCACCGCCCCGGCCTGCTGCCGCTGGAGCATCGCCGAGGCGATCTCGGGCGCGTACGCGAGATGCGTGAAGCGGGACTCGATGATCCGGACACCGGCCGCCTCGACGCGCGCGCTCAGTTCGAGGACCAGCTTCTCGGTGATCTCCTCGGCGTTGCCGCGCAGCGACAGCCCGCCCTCGTCGTGGGAGTCGTAGGGGTACTCGATGGCGATGTGCCGTACGGCCGCCTCGGTCTGGATGGCGACGAAGTCGCTGTAGTCGTCCACCTCGAAGGTGGCCTGCGCGGTGTCGCGGACCTTCCACACCATGACCGCGGCCAGCTCGATCGGGTTGCCGTAGGCGTCGTTGACCTTGAGGACCGCGGTCTCGTGGTTGCGGACCCGGGTGGAGATCTTGGTGCGTGAGGTGAACGGGTTCACCCAGCGCAGCCCGTCCTGCCGGATGGTCCCCCGGTACCGCCCGAAGAGCTGCACGACCCGCGCCTCGCCCGGCGCCACCGTGTTCAGCCCGCGCATCGCGATGACCGCGGCCAGGAAGACGAGGAGGCCGCCGACGATCAGCGCGGCCTTGCCGCCGGGCGCGGTGACCGCGGTGGCGCCGGCGAGCAGTCCGGCGGAGAGCAGCAGCCCGGCCAGTCCGAGGGCCAGCGCCAGCGCGCCGCCGATGCTGTGCGCGGCGAACTCGCGCACACGCGGGGCGGGCATCTCGGGTACGTCCGCCGTGGGTGAGTCCGTGGCCATGTTTCCCCCATATCTCGGTTCTAGCAATCTGATATCACTTTACCCCTGCACGGCAACCCTCAACCCCGTTCGTACGTCGGTTCCGTTGGGAACAGGTGCTGATTCTCACGTCCGTAAAAGACAGGATCGGCAGACCTTTGTCACAACTGGCGGTGTTAGCTTTCTGAGCTGACTCGCAGGCACGGACGAGACGGAAGCGGAGCAGACGGACTCATGGGACGAGCGGAAGAGCGACGAGCGCGACAACGCGGTGGCCGCCGCGCTGCGCCCAAGACCCGCCGCTCGTCAGGAGCGGAAGCCGGCGGCGCCACGAGCGCCACGAGCGCCACGAGCGGCAAGAGCGGTAAGAGCTTCATACGCAGACTCTTCACCTGGAAGAAGATCCTCGGCACGTTCCTCGGCTTCTGCCTGCTCGGCATCGGCGCGTTCATCGTGCTCTACATGATGATCAGCATCCCCGAGGGCAACGCGACCGCGAAGCTCCAGAGCAACGTCTACAAGTACAGCGACGGCTCGATCCTGACCCGCAGGGGCCAGGTCAACCGGGAGAACGTGGACCTCTCGCAGGTCCCGAAGGCCGTCCAGGAGACCTTCGTCGCCGCCGAGAACAAGACCTTCTACAACGACGCCGGCGTCGACCTCAAGGGCACCGCGCGCGGCCTGCTCAACACGCTGTCCGGCAAGGGCGCGCAGGGCGGTTCGACGATCACCCAGCAGTACGTCAAGAACTACTACCTGACGCAGGACCAGACCGTCACGCGCAAGCTGAAGGAACTGGTCATCTCGCTGAAGCTGGACCGCGAGAAGTCCAAGGACTACATCCTCGCCGGGTACATCAACACCAGTTACTACGGCCGCGGCGCCTACGGCATCCAGGCCGCCGCCCAGGCCTACTACCAGGTCGACGCGAGGAAGCTCTCGGTCGAGCAGGGCGCCTATCTCGCCGCGCTGCTCCAGGCGCCGAACCAGTACGACTGGGCGATAGCCACCGACACCGGCAAGCAGCTGGTGAAGGCGCGCTGGAACTACGTGCTGGACAACATGGTCGGGCAGAACTGGCTCAGCTCCGCCAAGCGTCAGCAGATGACGTTCCCGACCCCCAAGGCGCCCAAGGCCGAGGCCGGCATGGAGGGGCAGAACGGCTACCTGGTGACCGAGGCCAACGCGGCGCTGGAGAAGCAGCTGATCTCCAGTGGCCAGGCCGCCAACACCAAGGAGGCCGAGGCGCTGGTCGACGCGGGCGGCTGGACGATCACGCTCAACATCGACAAGAAGAAGCAGGCCCAGCTGGAGAAGTCGGTCAAGTCCCAGCTGACCAGCAAGCTCGACGCCAAGAAGCGCAAGGTCGACGGGAACGTCCAGCCGGGCGCGGTGTCCGTGGACCCCAAGACGGGCGCGGTCGTGGCGATGTACGGCGGTGTGGGCTACACCCAGCACTTCAGGAACAACGCCACCCGCACCGACTACCAGCCCGCGTCCACGTTCAAGCCGGTGATCCTCGCGGCGGCCCTCGCGGACGACGCCAAGACGCAGTCCGGCAAGACGATCGCCGCCAACACCCTCTACGACGGCACCAGCAAGCGTCCGGTCGTGGGCAGCGACGTCGCCTTCGCGCCGGAGAACGAGGACGACCAGAACTACGGTCCGGTCACGGTGCAGACGGCGATGAACAAGTCGATCAACTCCGTCTTCGCGCAGCTCGGTGTCGACGTCGGCATGGACAAGGTGAAGAAGACCGCCGAGCAGCTGGGCATGGACCCCGGCGACCTGAGGGCCCTGCCCGCGCAGACCCTGGGCACCATGGGCGCGAGCCCGATGGAGATGGCCGGCGTCTACGCCACCTTCGACAACCACGGCCGGAAGGTCACCCCGGCGATCGTCAAGTCGGTGTCGCACAACACGCGCACGGTCACCATGCCGAACCCGATCGGCGCCCAGGTCATCCCGCGTGAGGCCGCCGACACGGTGTCCTCGGTGCTGACCGGTGTGGTCGACGACGGTACGGCGAAGGTGTCGGTGGCCGAGAACAGCAAGCGCGACGGGCAGCAGGTCGCGGGCAAGACGGGTACGTCCGACAACAACCTGTCGGCCTGGTTCACCGGGTACACGCCCGACCTGGTCACCTCGGTGGGCCTGTTCGGCGAGAAGAAGGGCAGCGGGGCGCAGGTTCCGCTGACCGGCGCGACCGGCCTGATCACCGCGGGCGGCGGCCGTATCAACGGTGGTGGCTACCCGGCGCAGATCTGGGCGACGTACATGTTCGGAGTGACCAAGGCGAACAGCAAGTTCGACCTGGACACCGACCAGGGCGCGGCCGTCGAGCCGGACTTCACACCGACCCCGAGCGCGACCGTGTCGGTGACGCCGTCCGCGACGCCGACGACGAAGAGTCCGTCGCCGACCCCGACGACGGAGTCGCCCACGCCGACCCCGACGCCCACGCCGACCCCGACCCCCACCCCGACGCCGACGACCAATCCGACCCCGACGACACCGGGCGACGGCGACACCGGCGAGCCGCTCGATCAGTTCGGCCAGTAGCGGGTCGTACGAGCGGAAGGGCGCCCGGCTCATCGCCGGGCGCCCTTTTTGCTTGCCGTTACTCGAAGTTGGCGGCGATCCGGTCGCCCAGCTCCTTGTCCACGTTCTGCCAGTAGCGCAGGGCGCGGTCGAGGACCGAGCGGGAGACGTCCGACTTCAGGTGGCCGGTGACGTTCGACACCAGCCGGTCGCGGGCCGCGTCGTCCAGGACCTCGCGGACCATCGTGCCGGCTTGGCCGAAGTCGTCGTCCTCGCGGTGCGACTTGGTTGCCTCGCGCACGAGTTCACCGGCCGTCTGCCAGCTCGCCGGGTCGCCGAACCGCGCGTAGTCGGCGGCGGGACCGCCGTAGGAGTTCGGGGCGTACGGGCGGGCGGTGTTGGACGCCTCGTACCGCATCGGGCCGTCCTTGGCATAGGAGTTGACCGGTGCGTGCGGCCGATTCGGCGGCAGCTGGGCGTAGTTGGGGCCGATCCGGTACCGGTGGGTGTCCGGGTAGGAGAACAGCCGGCCCAGCAGCATCTTGTCTGGGGAAGGGCCGATGCCCGGGACCAGGTTCGAGGGCTCGAAGGCGGCCTGCTCGATATGGACGAAGTAGTCGTCCGGGTTCCGGTTCAGCGTCATCCGGCCGACGTCGATCAGCGGATAGTCCCCGTGCGGCCACACCTTCGTCAGGTCGAAGGGGTTGAAGCGGTAGTCCGCCGCGTCCTCGAACGGCATGATCTGGACCTTCAGGGTCCAGCTCGGCGCGTTCCCGGACTCGATCGACTCGTGCAGGTCACGGCGGTGCTTGTCGCCGTCCTGCCCGGCCAGTTCGTCGGCCTCGGCCTGGGTGAGGTACTCGATACCCTGGTCGGTCTTGAAGTGGTACTTGACCCAGAACCGCTCACCGGCGCCGTTGATCCACATGTAGGTGTGGGAGCCGTAGCCGTTCATGTGGCGGTACGTCTTCGGGATGCCGCGGTCGCCCATCAGCCAGGTCACCTGGTGTGCCGACTCGGGGGAGAGGGTCCAGAAGTCCCACTGCATGTCGTTGCTGCGCAGCCCGGTCGCCGGGTGGCGCTTCTGCGAGCGGATGAAGTCCTGGAACTTGATGGTGTCGCGGACGAAGAAGACCGGGGTGTTGTTGCCCACCAGGTCGTAATTGCCGTGTTCCGTATAGAACTTGAGGGCGAAGCCGCGCGGGTCGCGCCAGGTGTCGGGCGAGCCCTGCTCACCGGCCACGGTGGAGAACCGGGCCAGCATCTCGGTGCGTCTGCCGGGCTGGAAGAGGTCGGCCCGGGTGAACTGGCTGATGTCGTTGGTGACTTCGAAGAAGCCGTAGGCTCCGCTGCCCTTGGCGTGCACCACCCGCTCGGGGACCCGTTCCCGGTTGAACTGGGCCATCTTCTCGATGAGGTAGTGGTCCTGGAGCAGGATCGGGCCGTCGGCTCCGACGGTGAGCGAGTGTTCGTCGCTCTCCACCGGGATGCCGACGTTGTTCGTGGTGTACGGAGTGTGCTGGGGTGCCTGCGTCACGAGCGTCCTCCTGTTCGGAAGAAAGTAGGTCGCTTTCGCTTCGCGTACCCCAGCAGTCAACTCCCACGCTGGTACCTCGGCAACTTTTGGACGGGGTCTAATTCCGGTTCAGTTCGAACCAGACCACCTTTCCGGTGCTGAGCCGGGTCGCTCCCCACCGACGGGCCAGTTTGTTGACCAGGTAGAGCCCGCGCCCGCCCTCGTCCGTGGCCCGCGCCTGCCGCAGCCTGGGCAGCTGGGGCACGTCGTCGCCGACCTCGCAGCGCAGCACGTCGGTGCGCAGCAGCCGGAGCGTGACCGGCCGCGAGGCGTACCGCACGGCGTTCGTCACGACCTCGCTGACCAGCAGCTCCACCGAGTCGCTCATGTCCTCCATGCCCCAGCGGGCCAGCGCCCGCCGGGCCAGCCGTCGGGCCTGGCCGGGCGCCGAGTCCTCCGGGTCGAGGAACCAGTACGCGACATCGCTCGGCGCGATCCCGTCGAAGCGGGCGGCGAGCAGCGCGATGTCGTCGTCCCGGTCGCCCGGGCCGAGCATGTCGAGCACCTCGTCGCACAGGGCCTCAAGGGGCGGCGGGTGATCCGGTCCGGTGAGCTGCGCGACCGCGGCCAGCTTCTCGCGCAGCTGCTCTATCCCGGTCCACACGTCCCGCAGCCGCGACTCGACCAGCCCGTCCGTGTAGAGGAGCAGGGTCGCGCCCGCCGGGGCGTCCAGCTCCACGGCCTCGAAGTCGACGCCGCCGACACCGATCGGGGCGCCGGGCGGCACCCGCAGGACCTCGGCCCGGCCGCCCAGATGCAGCAACACCGGTGGCGGATGGCCCGCGTTGGCGATCGTGATGCGGTGCGAGACCGGGTCGTAGACCGCGTAGAGGCAGGTCGCCATGCGGTCGGTGCCGAGGCGCTGGGCCTGTTCGTCGAGGTGGTGCAGGACCTCCTGCGGGGGCAGGTCGAGACCCGCCAACGTCTGTGCGGTGGTGCGGAGTTGGCCCATGATCGCGGCCGATGTCATGGAATGCCCCATGACGTCGCCGACCACGAGAGCGACCCGGCTGCCGGGCAGCGGGATCGCGTCGTACCAGTCGCCGCCGACCCGGGCGGTCTCGGCGGCCGGGAGGTAGCGGGAGGCCAGCCGCACGCCGGTGGGGCGCGGCAGGGTCTCGGGAAGCATGGTGCGCTGCAACTCGTCGGCGATGTACGCCTCACGGCCGTAGAGGACCGCCTTGTCGATGCCCAGGGCGCTGTGCGTGGCGAGTTGGGCGGCGACGAGCAGGTCGTCGGCCTCGAAGGCCATGCGCTCGGGGCGGCGCAGGAAGAGCGCGGCGCCGATCACCCGGCGCCGGCCGCGCAGCGGCGCGAGGATCGCCCGCTGTCCGGCCGGGACGATCAACTCGCCGCCCTCGCCGAGCAGTTCGGGCAGCGCGGCGCGCGCGGCGGGCGAGTCCGCGAACACCGGCCGGACGCCCCGCAGCACCTCGTTCAGCGCGCCGCCGGGCCTGACCTCGCACAACTCGGCGGTGACCGCCGACAGTTCGGACGGCTGCTCGGGCTGGAGCGCGGGCATGAAGCCGTTCTCCGTGTCCCGCTCCTCCGGGATCCGGTCGGTACGGCGCAGCCGCAGCACGACGGGACCCGTGGGCCGTTCGTCGCCGACGGGCAGCGGGTCGCGCAGATAGACCAGGATCGCGTCCGAGAAGGTCGGCACGGTCGCCCGGCACAGCCCCATCACGATCTCGTCCAGGTCGATTCCGCGGGCGATCCGCCGGGTCGCGGCGCCCACGAAGCGCAGCCGGTCCCCGTCCCGCCGCATCGGCATGGGACCGCCCGGGGGCAGCCCCTGTCCCGTACGGCGCTCCTTGGCGGCGGAGTCGGGGCCCGGCTGGGCCGGGATGCCCTCGGGCGCGGGACGCGGACGGTGGGCGTCGGGTTCGGCGGCCGAGGGCTGGGAGTGCTCGGAGCCACCTGCGGTGTCGGGCTTCACAGGGGTACCTGCCGGGTCCTTCCCCTTGGCGCGGGACGTGCTCGTACCCGGCGCCGAGGACGGCTCACCGGTGCGTGCCTGAGCCGGTAAGGCCGGGGCACCGGACGGCCTTGGCGGCGGCGTCGGGGTACGCAGAAGCGCCCCACGGGAGTCCGTGGGGTCGGCGCCCTGTGGGCGCTCGAAAGAGGTGGGGTGCTCCGTCACGCGTGTCGAATCCGTCCGTCCGGGACCGCACGCTGTACGTACGGTTCGTCCCGCCGAAATGCCGATACCCGGAATACGTGCCCCAGGAACGGAATTCCCGCGTGGTCAGAGGCTGTTCCTGTGCCACCGGTGGGCCGACGGCCCTCAGGACCGGTGTCGCCGGTGTTGCCCTCGTACCCCTCGCTCACGTCCTGCCGCCCCTCGGTGACATCTGGTCAGTCCCGGTACACGCGCCGGGAGTTGTCGCGGTGCCCTTGCGGAGGACGATCCTACGGTTGCGTACCGGGGGCGCATCAAGGGTCTCATGTGGACATGTGCGCGGGGGTGCGGTCCCAGTCCTCCGGAAGTGAAGGTACAGCCCAGGACGGATCCGGGCGCCAGTGCTGCCAACCATCCGAGAACGGCGGACCCCACGCGCGGATCGTCTCCACCGCGGACCAGCCCGCTTTCCGTACCCGCTCGGCGAGTTGGGGATCCATCAGCCCGTCCCGCTGGGCCTGCGCGAACTCGTCCTCGTCACGCCACTCCCAACTCCGGTCCGGCTCCACGGTGATGTCCAGGAAGTGGTCCTCGGAGTCGACCCCGCCCGCCCAACGGGCCAGCGGTTCCTCAAGGTTCACGTACCAGTTCTTGAACCGCCATCCCGGCTCCCAGAACAGCCACACCGACCACGGCTCACCGGGCCGCGCCAGCTTCAGCACCCCGGTCCCGAACCAGTGGTCGCGCTGGACCGTGCGCGGCTTGGTGTACCGCGTCTCCAGCGGCTCCACGTGCACCGACGTGCCGTCCGCGAGCACCGGCCTCACACACTCGGTGCCGGGCGCCATCCAGACCGCGAGCAACTCCTCGTCGTCGCGGACGACCGTGACGGGGCGGGCGATGTGGAAGCGCGGTCCGGCGTTCTCCCGATAGCGCCACAGGATCTGACTCCCGGGCGCCCAGAAGGCCGTAGACGTACCCGCTTCCACCGCTCTCACCGCTCCACCGTCTGCCATGAACAGATATTAGGTGCCCCGGGCATACGACGCTGCGGCGCGCGTCACGGTTCTCGCCATGGCGACAATTGGTTACGGACGCGTCATCCGCAGGACATCGAGGGCTTCGTCGAGTTGGACGACCGTCAGATCACCGCGCTCCACATAGCCGCCCTCCAGCACGACTTGGCGGATCGTCTTCCGTTCCGCCAGTGCTTTCTTGGCCACCTTGGCGGCCTCCTCGTACCCGATGTACTTGTTCAGCGGGGTGACGACCGACGGCGACGACTCGGCGTACTCGCGCGCACGCTCCCGGTGAGCGACGATCCCGTCCACGGTCCGGTCGGCGAGCAGCCGCGAGACATTGGCCAGCAGCCTGATCGACTCCAGGACATTCTTGGCGATCACCGGCAGCATCACATTGAGCTCGAAGTTGCCCGCGGCCCCCGCGGTGGCGACGGTCGCGTCATTGCCGACGACCTGCGCGGCCACCATCAGCACGGCCTCCGGGATGACCGGATTGACCTTGCCGGGCATGATCGAGGACCCCGGCTGAAGATCCGGCAGCGAGATCTCGGACAGCCCGGTGCGCGGCCCGGACGCCATCCACCGCAGATCGTTCGCGATCTTCGTCAGCCCCACGGCGATGGTCCGCAACTGCCCGCTGGTCTCGACGATCCCGTCCCGGGCACCCTGCGCCTCGAAGTGATCGCGCGCCTCGGTGAGCGGCAGCCCGGTGACCAGGGCGACCTCCGCGATCACGGCGGCGGAGAACCCGGGCGGGGTGTTGATCCCGGTGCCGACGGCGGTCCCGCCCAGCGGCAGTTCGGCCAGCCGCGGCAGCGAGGCCTGCAACCGCTCGACGCCGTACCGCACTTGGGCCGCGTACCCGCCGAACTCCTGCCCCAGCGTCACCGGCGTGGCGTCCATGAGATGCGTCCGCCCTGACTTCACCACATCGGCGAACTCGACGGCCTTGCGCGAGAGCGCGCCCGCGAGATGCTCCAGGGCGGGGACGAGGTCGTGGATGACCGCACCGGTGGCCGCGATGTGAATGCTGGACGGGAAGACGTCGTTGGACGACTGCGAGGCGTTGACGTGGTCGTTCGGATGCACAGGGCGCCCGAGCCGCTCGGTCGCGAGGGTCGCGATCACCTCGTTGGCGTTCATGTTGGACGAGGTGCCGGACCCCGTCTGGAACACGTCGACCGGGAAGTGCTCGTCCCACGCCCCGCCGGCGACCTCACGGGCCGCCTCCTGGATCGCCTCCGCGATGTCCTTGTCCAGCACGCCCAGTTCGGCGTTCACCTTGGCGGCGGCACCCTTGATCCGGGCCAGCGCCTCGATGTGGGCACGCTCGATGCGCTGGCCGGAAATAGGGAAGTTCTCCACGGCACGCTGCGTCTGCGCGCGCCACTTGGCGTCCGCCGGGACCTGTACCTCGCCCATGGAGTCGTGCTCGATGCGGTAGTCGCTCATACCTGTATATCGACCGGGAGGGCGGGGATGTTCCGGGTCAGTGGTCCGGAGCCGTGCAGACGGGCCTGCCGCCCACCTCGGCACACGCCTGCGCCCCGCGCGGGTCCGCGGCGGCCAGCATCGGACTGCTGTAACCGTCCGAGCGGTCGCCCGGATACTCGGCGGACAACTCGTCCCGCCCCGACCTGATCGAGATCTCCCGCGCGCCGCCGACCCGGGTGCGCACCTCCGACCAGACGGTCGCGCAGGCCGGCGAGAAGCGGAGCCGTACGACCTGGGCGGCCCGCGCCACGACGCTCTCCGTACGGGCGTCCCGGGCGCAGGTCCCGGCGGACGGCAGCTCCCCCTGACAGCCACCGGCACGGCACGAGGCCGCCGCGTACGGCTCCGCCCCGGTGTCGCGGTCGAGGACGTCGGCCGCCCCGGCGGTGACCGCGACCGTGGTGGCCATCGCGGCGAGGGCGACGAGGGCACGGGCGGGAGCGCGCAGCCGACGGGGGCGTACGGGCGGGACGGACGGGACGGAAGGTTCGATGGGCCTGGACTGTTCCCGGGTCGCCGTGTCCCACAGGGCGAGCAGCGTGCCGGGGTCGGTTCCCGCGAGCCGGGCGAGCGCCTCGACCGCGGCGCGTGGCGGGAACTGGTCGCCGTTCAGATAACGGTGCCAGGTCGACTTGCTGTACGGCGTGACGGAGGCCAGCGCGGCCAGGCTCAGCCCGGTCCGCCGCTTGAGGAGGTGGAGTTCCGCCAGGAGCCGCTGTCTCTCGACCGTCACAGGGCCTTCCCTTCCCGGGGGTGGTGCGGGCCCACACCCGGGTCGCCGGAATATGAAGGGGTGTTGACCTGGTGTTCCCCGACGGGACGTACGGGACCGTCCCGTCGGGGAACACCGTCGGTCAGCCGAGGGTCAGCACCAGCGGACGGCGCTGTGGTCGCGGACGTAGTGCGCGGAGACGTAGCCCTCGTGGTGCGGGAGCTTGTACCAGCGGTGGTTGCCGAAGACACCGGAGCCGCGCGTCTCGCAGACGATGGGCAACGCCCGCCCGACCGGCCGCGTCCCGACGATCCGGTAGCCGGTACCGGGGCCGGAGCGGACGTTCAGGCGGGTGGAGTGGCGGGTCGTGACGCTGCCCCAGGTGTGGGCGGTGGTGACGTGGTGGTGGGTGACGTGGTGCCGGGTCGGGTGTGCCGGGTGGGCGGCCGGGGCCGCGACGGCTGTTGCGGCTCCTGCGGGGAAGAGGGCGACGGCCGCGAACGCGGCCACGAGGCCGTTGCGCAGAGTGCGTCGGATCATGGGGGGTTCCTCCGAGTCGACCGGGGACCACGGGGTGTGATCCTGTCGGTACGGAGCGTTTCCGGCAAAGCGGGCAGGGATGCCGTCCCGTGTGTCCCTGGGACAAAGAGGGACGACATCTGGTGCGGCGGGATGTAGTCAGCCCGTCCGGCGTCTGAGGACGAGGCCGTCCAGGCCGACCGGGGGTCCAGGGGGCGGAGCCCCCTGGAGGACGGGACGGGTAGGGGCGGCGGGGGCGAAATCCACCCCCGGCCACCCCGGGCGCACTACACCAACCCAGGCCCCCGCACCGGAATGTGCGTGAACGTCGGCTCAGGCGCCGGGTTCTGGAAGAAGTCGTTGCCCTTGTCGTCGACGACGACGAACGCCGGGAAGTCCTCGACCTCGATCTTCCAGACGGCCTCCATGCCGAGCTCCTCGTACTCGACGACCTCGACCTTCTTGATGCAGTCCTGCGCGAGCCTGGCCGCGGGCCCACCGATCGAACCGAGGTAGAAACCACCGTGCGCGTCACACGCGTCGGTGACCTGTTTGCTGCGGTTCCCCTTGGCGAGCATCACCTTGGAGCCGCCCGCCGCCTGGAACTGCTCCACGTACGAGTCCATGCGCCCGGCCGTCGTAGGACCGAAGGAACCGGACGCGTACCCCTCGGGGGTCTTCGCCGGGCCCGCGTAGTACACCGGGTGGTCCTTCAGGTACTGCGGCATCTCCTCGCCCGCGTCGAGCCGCTCCTTGATCTTGGCGTGCGCGATGTCGCGGGCCACGACCAACGGGCCGGAGAGCGAGAGTCGGGTCTTGACCGGGTACTTGGTCAGCTCGGCGAGGATGTCGTCCATGGGCTGGTTGAGGTCGATCCGGACGACGTCGGCGGACTCGTCGAGGTGCTCGTCCGTCGTCTCCGGCAGGAACCGCGCCGGGTCCGTCTCCAACTGCTCCAGGAACACGCCTTCCGCGGTGATCTTCGCGACGGCCTGGCGGTCGGCCGAGCAGGACACGGCGATGGCGACGGGGCACGAGGCGCCATGACGGGGGAGTCGGACGACCCGCACGTCGTGGCAGAAGTACTTGCCGCCGAACTGCGCCCCGATCCCGATCCGCTGCGTCAGCTCGAAGACCTTCTGCTCCAGGTCCTTGTCCCGGAAGCCGTGCCCCAGCTCCGAACCCTCGGCCGGGATCTCGTCCAGGTAGTGCGCGGAGGCGTACTTCGCGGTCTTCAGCGCGTACTCGGCGCTCGTACCGCCGACCACGATCGCCAGGTGGTACGGCGGGCAGGCCGCCGTACCCAGCGAACGGATCTTCTCCTCAAGGAACTTCATCATGGAGCCCTCGTTGAGGACCGCCTTCGTCTCCTGGTAGAGGAACGACTTGTTGGCCGAGCCGCCGCCCTTCGCCATGAACAGGAACTTGTAGGCGCCGCCGTCGGTCGCGTACAGCTCGATCTGCGCGGGCAGGTTCGAGCCGGTGTTCTTCTCGTCCCACATGGTCAGCGGGGCCATCTGCGAGTACCGAAGGTTCAGGTTCAGGTACGCGTCGTAGATGCCCTTGCTGAGCGCCTTCTCGTCCTCACCTTCGGTGAGGACGTTCTGCCCGCGCTTGCCCATGACGATCGCCGTACCGGTGTCCTGGCACATGGGCAGCACACCGGCCGCCGCGATGTTCGCGTTCTTCAGGAGGTCCAGCGCCACGAACTTGTCGTTGTTCGACGCCTCGGGGTCGTCGATGATCCGGCGCAGCTGCGCGAGGTGGGCCGGCCGCAGATAGTGCTGGATGTCGTGGATCGCCTCGGCGGCGAGCTTGCGCAGTGCCTCGGGCTCGACCTTGAGGAACGTCCGCCCGTCGGCCTCGAAGGTGGAGACACCCTCGGAGGTCACCAGCCGGTACGGGGTGGTGTCCTCTCCCATGGGGAGCAGATCGGTGTACGCGAACTCAGGCATCGCAGCCCATTCCTCACTCGACAGACGGCCGCCCGCCGACACTGGCGGGCGCTCACCAGCGTAGAACCTGCCGCTGACAGCGAGCTTGTGAGGTAAGGCTCAGTTCGCCGTGGGCCGCGCCACGCCAACGTTGTCCACACCCCTAGTCGCGATCTATCGCGTTTCGGTACTCTGCTGTCGTGGACCTTCAGAAGCAGCCCGCCGCCGCGCCCACGGCCCCGCAGCCCGCGCCCACCACGTCCGCGCTGCGCGCCTCGGACGCCGACCGTGACCGCATCGCCGACATCCTGCGCGACGCCCTGGCCGAGGGGCGGCTGAGCGCCGACGAGCACGCCGAGCGGGTCGAGGGGGTGCTGAGCGCCAAGACGGTCGGCGAGCTGGAGGTCTTCATCCAGGATCTGCCGGCCGCCCATGGACACCGGGCGACGGCCGCGTCGTACAGCCCCGCGCCGAACCGTCCGACGGAGGGCGCGATCCCGGCCGAGGCCGACGGACACGTGGTGGCGGTGTTCAGCTCCGCCATGCGCAAGGGCCGCTGGCGCGCGGGCCGCCGGATGCACGCGTACGCCGTGTTCGGCAGCGTCGAGATCGACCTCAGCGAGGCGATCTTCGAGTACCAGCAGGTCGTCATCAAGGCGATCTCGGTGTTCGGCAACGTCGAGATCCGCGTCCCGGAGAACGTGTCGTTGCGCGGCACCGGCGGTGGCGTCCTCGGCAACTTCGAGGTGGACACGCTCGACTCACTGGAGCCGGACGCGCCCGTGATCTACGTCGACGGATGGGCCGTACTCGGAAACATCGAGGCAAAACCCAAGCGCGGCAAGCTCGTTGCGGACATTCTCGATCGGGTTCAGCGCAAGGTCGACAAGAATTTGCGCAAGCACCTGGACCGTTGACGGTTGTGAATCGGGACACATCTGGAGCTGATCGGTCCGCGCCGGTCCGCCCCTGACAACGCGCACAAGCACACGGAAACCAGCGGTTCGGAACTCAGTGCATAGGCGCGCGCACAGCGGGTAGGCCTTGCTGCATCGTCTCTCGCTCGCGAAGCCGTCGTCAGGAGTAGACCGTGCTGCAACCGCCGCATTCGTCCCTGCAGGTAGCTGCTGTTCCGGCCCAGCGGATGCCTGCGCGAGACAGGGACCAAGACGCTCCCTGGCACACCGAAGCGGTGTGCCGGCGCGACGAGGCCGGCCTGTTCTTCGCACCCTCCAAGGAACCCACCGCCGCCCGGCTCTCCCGCGAGGACGCCGCCAAGCGCGTCTGCGCGCGCTGTCCGGTCATGGTCGAGTGCCGAGAACACGCCCTGCTCCAACCCGAGCCCTACGGAGTCTGGGGCGGCCTCACCGCCGCCGAACGCCGAGTGGTCCTGGCCAGGCGCCGCCGCCGCGACCTGGAACTCCAGAAGGCGAGGGCGGCGGGCCGCATAGCAGCGGCAGGCTGACCGACGTAGAAGAGGCGCCCCCACCGCACCGGGGGCGCCTCTTTCACGTACGACTGTGTGGTCGTGGTTCTGGTTGTGGTTGTAGTTGTGATTCTGGTTGTGGCGTGGCTACTTGGCCCGGTCGAAGTCGATCGCGCTGTACGCCCGCAGCTTGCTCAGCCGGTGCTCCGAGTCGATCCGTCGCACCGTCCCGGACTTCGACCGCATCACGATCGAGTCGGTGGTCGCGGTCTCCGACCGGTACCGCACGCCCCGCAGCAGCTCCCCGTCCGTGATCCCGGTGGCGACGAAGAACACGTTCTCGCCCGACACCAGGTCGTTGGTGGTGAGCACCCGGTCCAGGTCGTGCCCCGCGTCCAGCGCCCGCTGCCGCTCCGCGTCGTCCTTGGGCCACAACTTGCCCTGGATCACGCCCCCGAGGCACTTCACGGCACAGGCCGAGATGATGCCCTCGGGCGTGCCGCCGACACCGAGCAGCAGATCGACGCCGGTGCCCTCGCGCAGCGCCAGGATCGAGCCCGCGACATCGCCGTCGGAGATCAGCTTGATCCGCGCACCGGTCTCCCGGATCTCCTTGATGATCCCGTCGTGCCGAGGCCGGTCCAGTACGACGACGGTGACGTCCTCGGGCGTGACCCGCTTCGCCTTGGCGACCCGGCGGACGTTCACCGAGATCGGCGCCTCGATGTCGACGAACTCCGCCGCCTCGGGCCCGGTGACGAGCTTGTCCATGTAGAACACGGCGGACGGGTCGAACATCGAACCCCGGTCCGCGGCGGCCAGCACGGCGATCGCGTTCGGCATGCCCTTGGCGTTGAGGGTGGTCCCGTCGATCGGATCGACGGCGATGTCGCACTCGGGCCCGGTCCCGTCACCGACGCGCTCGCCGTTGAAGAGCATCGGCGCCTCGTCCTTCTCGCCCTCGCCGATGACGACGACGCCGTTCATCGAGACGGTGGAGACGAGGGTCCGCATGGCGCGCACGGCGGCACCGTCGGCGCCGTTCTTGTCACCGCGCCCGACCCAGCGGCCCGCGGCCATCGCGGCGGCTTCGGTCACCCGGACGAGTTCCAGGGCGAGGTTGCGGTCGGGGGCCTCGGAGGGGACTTCGAGTTCGGACGGCAGATGATGATGCTCGGTCATCGGAGCGCACCTTTCTGATACGACGACGGCCGGATGAGGGTATGGCCACGACTCTATCGCCAGGCAGACAAAATGAGCAGGGGGCCCCACGGATGAGCGGCCGGGGCACCTGCGACGATAGGGGCGTGGCAGGTTCGAACGGCAAGCAGAAGACGGTCCGGGACATGATTCTCTCCCTGGGCCTGATCGGGATCGCGGCGGCGATCGTCTACCTCTTCATCCCGCACAGCGACCACGCTCCGGACGTCAAGCGGGTCGACTACCGCGTGGAGCTGCTCACGGCTCGCCGCGCGGCGCCGTACCCGGTGGCGGCGCCGGAGGGTCTGCCCACGACCTGGAAGGCGACCTCGGTCCGCTACGACGGCGCCGCGTTCGACGCCTGGCACCTCGGGTTCAGTGCCCCCGACGGTGAGTACGTGCAGATAGAGCAGTCGACTCAGAAGCCCTCCGACTTCGTCGACACCGCGAGCCAGGGCGCCACCGCGACGAAGACCACCCAGACCATCGACGGCCACACCTGGACCCGCTGGACCGGCGGTCGCTACGACGCCCTCGTGCTCGCGGACAAGGGCTCGACGACGGTCGTCGCGGGCACGGGCTCCTTCGCCCAACTGACCGAGATGGCACAGGCGTTGAAGACGAAGTAGCCCGGCAGGCGTTCCCGCGCTACGGCCGGACGTACGGCCGGGTCATGATCTCCATGTTGTGGCCGCTCGGGTCCTCGAAGTAGGCGCCGCGACCGCCGAAGAGCTGGTTCGTCCGGCCGGGGTCCTGGTGGTACGGGTCGGCGTAGTACGTGACCCCGACCGCCTCCAGGCGGCCGATCATGGTGTCGAACCGCTCCTCGGGCACGAGGAACGCGTAGTGCTGCGGCTGGATCGGCTCGTCGCGCTTCTCGTAGAAGTCGAGCGTCACGCCGTTGCCCAGGTCGACCGGGACGAACGGCCCGAAGGGCGCGCCGACCTCCAGACCCATGATCGCGGCGAGGAAGTCGGCCGACAGTTGCCGGTCGACGGCGTAGACGGCGGTGTGGTTCAGCTGGACGGTGGTCGGCAGTGACATGTGTGGGCGGGTCTCCGAGTCTTGGGTCCGATGAGCGCGCCACGTGCGGGCGCGAGGAGGGAAGACAAGGAGAGACGGCGGGGCTCTGGCCCGCCTCGTGCTCACGCCGAGGCCGGGTGCCCCACTCGTGAATGGCCCATGGCCGACCCGGCAGTCACGTGAAGGACCCTAGTGCCCCACTGAGCGTCACGGCAATGGTGAACGCGGAGGGCCCCGGCGCGGACGGTCTCCTGTCCGCGCCGGGGCCCTGTGCGCGTTGCGCGTCGCGTCACACGTCTCAGACGGTGGTGACGACCTCGTCGTACGCCAGGCGCGGGGAGCGCGGGAACCAGGCGTCCTCGCCCGGCTTGCCGATGTTGATGACGACGAACGGGGTGTGGTCGTCGTCCAGGAACTCCTTCTGGACGCCCGCGAAGTCGAGACCGGTCATCGGTCCGGCGGCGAGGCCGGCGGCGCGGATGCCGATGATGAAGTACGCGGCCTGGAGGGCGGCGTTCAGCGCTGCGTTGCCCTCACGGACCGAACGCTCGCCGAAGACGGCGTCCTTGGCCTGCGGGAAGTGCGGGAACAGGGTGGGCAGTTCCTCGTGGAACTCGTTGTCCGCGGAGAGGATCGCGACCAGCGGGGCGGCGGCGGTCTTCTTCTGGTTGCCCTCGGAGAGGTGCCGCACGAGACGCTCGCGGGCCTCGGGGGAGCGGACCAGGGTGACGCGCAGCGGCGACTGGTTCATCGAGGTCGGGCCGTACTTGACCAGGTCGTAGATCGCCTGGACCTGCTCGTCGGTCACGGGCTCGTCGGTGAAGGTGTTCGCGGTGCGGGCCTCGCGGAACAGCAGGTCCTGGGCGGCGGGGTCAAGAACGAGAGACATACGAGAACTTCCTCGGGGGGCCGGAAGCGGATTACCGGACCGCGGTCCGGTTAAGCTGACGGGACCGACCGTACGCGACGGGAGGTTCAACATTCAACCAAAAGTGGAGCATGGTGATCCGCCTCACAGAGCAGATCACCGTCAGTGTTACTCGCGGCCCTCTTCTTCGGCCTCTTCCTCCGCCAGTGCCGCGTCCAGCCGCGCCCGGGCCCCGTCCAGCCAGCGCCGGCACACCTTGGCCAGCTCCTCGCCCCGCTCCCAGAGCGCGAGCGACTCCTCCAGCGTCGTACCGCCCGCCTCCAGCCGCCGCACGACCTCGATCAGCTCGTCGCGCGCCTGTTCGTACCCGAGCGCCTCTGCCGTACCGGCATTTTCGTCAACCTTGCTGGTCATCCGCCCACCCTATGCATGTGCCGTATCGACTCGAACCGTGAACTCGCCCTCGGCGACCCGCGCGCGCAGTACCTCGTCCGCCGTCACCTCGTCCGGGTCCCGGACGGCGTGCCCGTCGGCCTTCTGTAGCACCGCGTACCCCCGCTTCAGGGTCGCCGCGGGGGAGAGGGCCACCACGCGCGCGTGCGTGTGGGTCAGCTCCGAGTCGGCGCGGTCCAGGAGATGGCCGAGAGTGCGCCGACCGCGGCCGAGCAGCGCGGAGACATGGTCCGCCCGCTCGTCGATCATCCGGTGCGGATCCTCTATCGACGGCCGCGCCAGCGCCTGCGCCAGCCCGCGCTCCTCCCGGTCGACGAACGCGACCACACACCGCCGCGCCCGGTCGCGCAACTGCCGTACGCGCTCGTACTCCTCGCCGACATCCGGTACGACCTTCTTCGCCGCGTCGGTGGGGGTGGAGGCGCGCAGGTCGGCCACGTAGTCCAGGAGCGGGTTGTCGGGCTCGTGCCCGATCGCGGACACCACGGGCGTACGGCACTCCGACACGGCGCGCACCAACTGCTCGTCGGAGAACGGCAGTAGGTCCTCCACGCTGCCGCCGCCCCGGGCCACGATGATCACGTCCACACCGTCGAGCGCGTCCAGCTCCTTCACGGCCTGCACGACCTGCGGCACGGCGTGCACACCCTGCACGGGTACGTTGCGCACCTCGAAGCGGACCGCCGGCCAGCGATGCCGCGCGTTCTCCAGCACGTCCCGCTCGGCCGCCGAGGCCCGCCCGCAGACCAGCCCGATGAGCTGCGGCAGGAACGGCAGCGGCTTCTTCCGGTCAGCCGCGAACAGCCCCTCCGCCGCGAGGGACTTCTTCAACTGCTCCAGCCGCGCGAGGAGTTCACCCACCCCCACCGGCCTTATCTCCGTGGCCCGCAACGACAACTGCCCACGCGGCGCGTACCACTCCGGCTTCGCGAGGACGACGACCCGCGCGCCCTCGCTGACGACATCCGCGATCTCGTCGAACACCTGCCGGAAGCAGGTCACGCTCACCGAGATGTCGTACGACGGGTCGCGCAGCGTCAGGAACACGACACCGGCACCGGGGCGCCGCGACAGCTGGGTGATCTGCCCCTCGACCCACACCGCGCCGAGCCGGTCGATCCACCCGCCGATCAGCCGGGAGACCTCACCGACGGGGAGCGGGGCGTCCGGAGCCGTGTTGAGAGCCATGCGCCCGAGAGTAACGGCCGCCTCTGACAACGCGGTCGAGGTGCCGAGCGTGTGACCTCAACCGGTCTCCGTGTCGCCCTTGTTCCGCCCGCGCTGCACCGCGAGCACCACCAACCCCACCGCCAGCCAGATCGCGCCCACCACCTGTGCCGTGCCGGACGCCTCCACGATCACCGCGATCGTGATCGCCGCCCCCAGCACCGGCACGAGCACGTGCCGCCACCACACCACCGGGCCGCCCCTGCGCCGTACCGCGAACCAGCCCACCACGCTCGCGTGCAGCAGCGTGAAGGCGGTCAGCGCGCCGATGTCGACGACCGACACCAGCTGGTCGAGCCCGTCGTCGCGCCGGGCCGCCCAGACCGCCGCGACGAGAGTGATCAGGGCTGCCGAGAGCAGGGCGACCCGCGGTACTCCGTCGTCGGTCTTCGACAGGGCGCGCGGGAGGCGTCGGTCGCGGGCCATGGCGAAGACCAGGCGGCCCGCCGCGGCCTGCCCGACGAGTGCCGCGAAGGCCGCGCCGATCGCCTTGCTGACGGCGACCAGGTTGTGCAGCCAGTTGCCCACCGACACGTCGACCGCGTCGTAGAACGCCGATCCCTGTTTTCCGGCGTCGGCGGCGAGCTGTGCGGAAGTCGTCGGCTCCAGGAGGGCGACCAGGTACGTCTGGGTGATGAACAGGACACCGGCGAGCGCGAGGCAGAACAGCAGCGCCCTGGCGACCTTCTCGGAGCCGCCGGTGACCTCCTCCGCGAAGGTGGCGACCGCGTCGAAGCCCAGGTAGGACAGCACGGCGACGGAGACCGCGCCGATCACCGCCGACAGCGCGAACGCGCCCTGGGTGCCGTCCCCGGAGAGGGGCGACAGCCAGCCCCGTTCGGCGCCGTCGCGCACGAGGACGACGATCGCCGACACGGTGAACACGACCAGGACGACGATCTCCATCGCGAGCACCAGGAAGCCCACGCGCGCGGCGGCCCGTACTCCCCAGAGGTTGAGGCAGGTCGTGAGGACGACCGCCAGCGCGGTCCACACCCACCGGGAGACGTCCGGGACCAGCGCGTTCATGGCGATCCCGGAGAAGAGATAGGCGACCGCGGGGATCAGGACGTAGTCCAGCATCGCCATCCAGCCGGCGACGAACCCGGCCTCCCTGCCGAGCCCCACGCGCGCGTAGGCGAACACCGAGCCCGCCTGAGGGACGACCCGCACCATCTGCGCGTAGCTGAAAGCGGTGAACGCCATCGCGACCGTCGCCACGACGTAGACCAGCGCGACCGCGCCGTGCGACTTGGCGTCCAGGGTGCCGAACACGCCGACCGGCGCCATGGGGGCGATGAACAGCAGCCCGTAGACGACGAGATCACGGAAACCGAGGCTGCGCCGCAGCTGAGGCGCCCCACCGGAGGTGGTCGTCGTGTCCGTGCCCGTGTCGGCCATCTCGCGTCTCCCGTACGTAGTGTCCGGCCCCCACCCCTCCCACTCCACCGCCAGTCTCTCCACCGGCGCGATCTTTGACCCGTCGAGCGCGGCCTTACGATGGGACGCATGACTGCTTCGTCTGGCCGCCGTGTCCTGCTCGCCGCCCCCCGGGGCTACTGCGCGGGTGTGGACCGCGCCGTGATCGCCGTCGAGAAAGCCCTTGAGCAGTACGGGGCTCCGATCTACGTCCGGCACGAGATCGTGCACAACAAGTACGTCGTGCAGACCCTGGAGAAGAAGGGCGCCATCTTCGTCGAGCGGACCGAGGAGGTCCCCGAGGGGAACATCGTGATGTTCTCCGCGCACGGCGTCGCGCCCGTCGTCCACGACGAGGCCAGGCGGGGCAATCTCGCCACCATCGACGCGACCTGCCCCCTGGTGACCAAGGTCCACAAGGAAGCCGTCCGGTTCGCCAACGACGACTTCGACATCCTCCTCATCGGGCACGAGGGCCACGAGGAGGTCATCGGCACCTCCGGGGAGGCCCCCGACCACATCACCCTGGTCGACGGTCCCGGCGACGTCGCCAAGGTCGAGGTGCGCGACCCGTCCAGGGTCGTCTGGCTCTCCCAGACGACGCTCTCCGTGGACGAGACCATGGAGACGGTCGACGCCCTGAAGGAGAAGTTCCCGCAGCTCATCTCGCCGCCCAGTGACGACATCTGCTACGCCACGCAGAACCGTCAGCTCGCCGTGAAGCAGATGGGCGAGGATGCCGACCTGGTGATCGTGGTCGGTTCGAGGAACTCCTCCAACTCGATTCGGCTCGTCGAGGTCGCCAAGCTGGCCGGCGCCCGCGCCGCGTACCTGGTGGATTTCGCCGACGAGATCGACGAGGCCTGGCTGGAGGGCGTGACCACGGTCGGCGTCACCTCGGGAGCCTCCGTACCGGAGATCCTGGTCGAACAGGTGTTGGAGTGGCTGTCCGTGCGCGGCTACGAGGACGTCGAACTGGTCAAGGCGGCCGAGGAGTCCATCACGTTCTCGCTGCCCAAGGAACTCCGCCGTGACCTGCGCGAAGAGGCGGCGGCACTGGTCGCCGAGCGCACGGGTGCGGACCGTTCGACCCCCTCCGGGCAGTGACTGTCAGTCGTTCGTCGTAGCGTGGATCCATGCAGATCTTCGGCGTGGACATCGGTGGATCCGGGATCAAGGGCGCCCCTGTGGACCTGGACAAGGGCGAATTGACCCAAGAGCGGTGCAAAGTGCTGACCCCGCACCCGGCGACGCCGGACGGGGTGGCCGACGGCGTGAAGGAAGTCGTCGACCACTTCGGCTGGACGGGACCGGTCGGGCTCACGTTTCCGGGCGTGGTCACCGGCGGGGCCACGATCCGTACGGCGGCGAACGTCGACAAGAGCTGGATCGACAAGGACGCGGGAGCGCTGTTCGCCGAGAGACTCGGCGGCCTCCCGGTGACCGTTGTCAACGACGCGGACGCGGCGGGCGTCGCCGAGATGCACTTCGGCGCCGGCCAGGGCCGCAAGGGCACGGTGATCCTGCTGACCTTCGGCACGGGCATCGGCAGCGCCCTGTTCGTCAACGGCGTCCTGGTTCCCAACACGGAGCTGGGCCACCTTGAGCTGAACGGCCACGACGCCGAGAAGAAGGCGTCCAGCAAGGCCAAGGAGGACGAGGAGCTGACCTGGGAGCACTGGGCCCACCGGGTCCAGAAGTACCTCGCCCATGTCGAGATGCTCTTCTCGCCCGAACTCTTCATCATCGGCGGCGGAGTCAGCCGCAAGGCCGACAAGTTCCTGCACTTCATCGAGGGCATCAAGGCGGAGATCGTCCCGGCGCAGTTGCAGAACAACGCGGGGATCGTGGGGGCGGCGATGCACGCGGCGGGGGACGACTAGGGGAGAGCGGGGCGGGGCGGAGGAGGGCGGAGGGGGGCTTCCGTGCGCCTCTCCCCTCCGCCGGACGTCACCCCCGGCGGCGCCGCCTCACCAGCTGGATCCTGCGGACCGTCGCGATGAGGCCCGCGGCGAACGTTCCGCCGTAGAGCCAGCCGGCCTCGGTGGCGAGGCCGGTGAACAGGCCCATCAGGCGGTTGACCAGGCCGCCGCTGCCGTCGGCCACCGGGAACAGGCCCACGACGAAGGCGATCGGCACGACGACCGGCGCGGTCAGCAGGTCCCCGCGCCGGATCCAGAGGGCCGTCAGCACGCACACCGGCAGGAACAGCACGCCGTACACGGTCAGCGACGCCCCGAACAGCAGCTGGTCGAGGAACCCGAGGACGAGCATCACGGCCGCGCAGAACAGGCCGCCGCCGAGCCCGGTGAGCCGGGGGTTCGGCAACGGCCGTACGGACTGGGGCGCCGCCGGGCCGGGGCGTCGTACCGCCTCGCCCACTGCCTTAAAGGCGTGGGGGGACCCCCAGCGGCGTTGCGCGGTGCCGCGTGCCTGGGGTCCCGGACGGGGCGTACGGGCCGCGCCGCCGTTCGGGCCCCGGCCCGCCTGCGGGGGCAGCGGCGGGGCCCCGCGTCTCGCGCCGGGCTGTGGGGGTCGTGTCCTGTGTTGCTCCACTGGACCAACTTAGGTCGGTTTATGTGCCGAATAGGCCCTGAGACACGCCGATGAGCAGAGCTTGGCCAGGTGTTCGACGCGGAGCCGGGGCGGGGCGGCTCACGCCGTAGACTGGTTGATCGGCCCTGGGCGCCCAGTCTCTGCCGGCCCGCGGTCCCCCGCCATCGCTCCTCCATTGCTCCACCAATGCTCCTCCATCGCTCTCACGCCTCTCACGTACGGGAAGTCGCAACGTGTCGCTCACGATCGGAATCGTCGGTCTGCCGAATGTCGGCAAGTCGACCCTGTTCAACGCCCTGACCAAGAACGACGTGCTCGCGGCCAACTACCCGTTCGCCACGATCGAGCCGAACGTCGGCGTCGTCGGCGTCCCCGACCCGCGCCTGACGAAGCTGGCGGAGATCTTCTCCTCGCAGAAGGTCCTCCCGGCGACCGTCGACTTCGTCGACATCGCGGGCATCGTGAAGGGCGCCTCCGAGGGCGAGGGCCTGGGCAACAAGTTCCTCGCGAACATCCGTGAGTCCGACGCGATCTGCCAGGTCATCCGTGCCTTCAAGGACGAGAACGTCGTGCACGTCGACGGCAAGGTCTCGCCCAAGGACGACATCGAGACCATCAACACCGAGCTGATCCTCGCCGACCTCCAGACCATCGAGAAGGTCCTGCCGCGCCTCCAGAAGGACTCGCGCATCAAGAAGGACGTCGTCCCGAAGGTCGCGGCGGTCGAGGCGGCGAAGGAGATCCTGGAGAAGGGCGACACCCTCTTCTCCCAGGGCATCGTCCAGGGCTCGGGCAAGGAGGAACTCCTCCACGACCTCCACCTGTTGACGACCAAGCCCTTCCTCTACGTCTTCAACGTCGACGAGGACGAACTGGTCGACGAGGACTTCAAGACCGCCCAGCGCGCCCTGGTCGCCCCCGCGGAGGCGATCTTCCTCAACGCCAAGCTGGAGGCGGACCTCGCCGAGCTGGACGAGGAGGACGCGATGGAGCTCCTGGAGTCGGTCGGCGCGGAGGAGCCCGGCCTCGCCACCCTCGCCCGCGTCGGCTTCGACACGCTCGGCCTCCAGACCTACCTCACGGCAGGCCCCAAGGAATCCCGCGCCTGGACCATCAAGAAGGGCGCCACCGCCCCCGAGGCCGCCGGAGTCATCCACACCGACTTCCAGAAGGGCTTCATCAAGGCGGAGGTCATCTCCTTCTCCGACCTGGTCGAAATGGGCTCGGTCGCGGAGGCCCGCGCCAAGGGGAAGGCGCGGATGGAGGGCAAGGAGTATGTGATGCAGGACGGGGACGTGGTGGAGTTTCGGTTCAACGTGTAGTCGTGTGCGTACTGCGCGTGGTTTGTTCGGTCAAGCGTGCAGGTCGGAAGAGGTCGGACTGCATCGAGTCCGACCTCTTCGTTGTCACCGTGCTGGATGGATGCTGGATGTTCTGACGTGGGGTCAGTAGCGATCAGGTCTCGTAAACGGTGGACCGGTGTCCTACGTGAACGACCCAGACCACCAGCTCCCCGTTGTCGATCGTGTAAACGATGCGGTAGTCGCCGACGCGCAAGCGGCGACGTTCGGGTTGGGATACGAGTGCGGTGGTGTTGAAGCCGAGAGGGTCGGTCTCCAACTCCGTCAGCTTTGTCAGGATGCGCAGCGCCATGTCGCGGGGGATCTTCCGAAGTTCGGCCTGTGCCTCGGGGCGGAAGACGGTTCGGTACTCACTCACTCCGCGCCAGCGTCTCCTTCATGATGTCCTCGATCGGGATGCCGGACGCGGGGTTGGCCATGCGCTCATCGATGATCCGATTGATCTCGCGCTCTTCCCACTCCTGATACTTGCGCAGCACCTCGATGGAGACGACGGCGGCGACTTCCTTGCCTCGGCGTGTGATCACCGTGGGCGTGTCGTCGCGCTCCGCGCGCTCCACGACGTCCGCCAAGTGCGCGCGCACGTCGCGGATGGACTCTATGGGCAGCGGCTGCGTCATGCGCTCAAGCGTACCGAGTGTTCCATGTGTACACAATGGATATCGTGGCGGTCGGCAGGTCCTCGGCGCTGCGGTCGGAAGCGGGTGACCTACCGCCACGTCGCTGATCTGGCGAACATACAGGTCAGAGAGGGTCCGGCTCTGACGGGCACCCGAGGATCGTCGCCACCCTGTCTGCCCTCGGGTCTGGCCTCTGTCCCCCCACTGACGGCGTCGCGGACCATCGCGCCGCCCGGAGACCTCACTCGGCCGACGGTCGCGACCGCCTGGTCGGGGCGCACGTGTGGGGCAGCAGCGTGCGGAACAGCAGGGGCGGGGTGAGTAGGGACAGTGGGTGGTTGCGCAGGTGTAGGACGTTCAGGAGGGACTGCTGGGTTTTTCGGTCGTGGCAGGCGGTGGTCATGAGGCGGTCGATGTAGTGGGCGGTCGCGCGGCGGGGCCATGCGGGCGGCGGGGCTTCGGTGGTGAGCCAGCGGGTGTCGGAGACGGTGGCGAGGTGCCAGGCCCAGTTGTTGCGGCGGGCCAGGGCACGGTGGAAGCGGTGGGCGAAGTCCCGGCCCGGTGACCGGAGTTCGAGGCGGTCCAGGTGGTCGGCGAGGAGTGCGGCGCCCCAGGCCGCGGTGCTCATGCCCTGGGCGTAGACGGGGTTGAAGGCGCACACCGCGTCGCCGAGGCGGACGAGGTTGGCGGGTTGGCGGGGGAGGTTCTCCACGTGCCGGCGGCGGTTGGCGGTGGAGCCGCTGACCATGACGGGGGTGAGCGGTTCCGCGTCGGCGATGGCGTCGGCGATCAGGGGGGTGCACAGGCTCTTGGCGAAGGCCATGAATTCCGCTTCGTCGCGGCCGGGGCGGTCGGGGCCGACGCCGATGAGGGTGACGATCCAGCGGTGGTCCTCGACCGGCATCAGCATGGCGCCGCGCCGCTGGTCGGGGGCGCCGGGCTGGACGTAGCAGGCCGTCCAGTCGGCGGTGTGCGCGGCGGGGACGCGGTAGTGGCGGGTGGCGTAGCCGAGACGGCAGTCCACGACCGTCTCGCGGGCCGTGGGCCAGCCGGAGCGGTGCAGCCAGCTGTCCGCGCGGGAGCCCCGGCCGGTCGCGTCGACCACGAAGTCGGCGCCCAGCGTGGTGTCTTGGAGCGTCACCCCGGTGACTCGGCTGGCGCTGGTGTTGAGTCCGGTGGCCTGCCCGTGGTGTACGGCGACGCCGGGCAGGGCGAGGACGCGTTGCCGGATGCGCCATTCCAGGAGGGGGCGGCTGACACCGTACGCCTTGATGGGGGACGGGAAGCGGACGGCCCAGCCGTGTGGGTTGCGGAGTGCCACGTCGGCGGCGAAGTCGATGACGGGTACGCCGAGTTGGGCGAGGCCGGTGGTGAAGCCGGGGAGCAGGCGGTCGATCTCCTGCTGGCCCCGGCTCACCAGGCCGTGCACATGGACGGCCTGCGGGGTGCCGCGCCGGGTGTGCGGGCCGTCCGGCAGGTGGTCGCGTTCCACGACCGTCACCCGGTCGAAGTGGGCGGACAGTGCTGCCGCGGCGAGGAGACCGGCGATGCCGCCGCCCAGGACGACCGCTTCCCTGGTCATGGGGACACCCCTTCCGTTCGGTCCGGTCGGCACATCTCAGGCGCCGAACGGATAGGGCGAAGGGCCGGTCCAGTGCGGGCTGTTGAACAGCTGCGGATTGAGGGTGAGGGCGAGGTCGACCGCGAGGATGCACACGCTGAGCAGGCCGATGAGGGCGAAGAGTGTCACCGGGGTGCGGATGCCCGGTGGTACGGCGCCGGCGCCGCGCAGGACCGAGGTCTCGGGGCCGTGTGCGACGTGGTAGTGGCGGACCAGATACGGCACCCCGCCCCAGCCGATGCCCACGATCGCCGCCTCGATCAGGGGGAGTTGATACCAGTGGCCGGAGAAGAGCGTGAGCGCGGGCACGCCCACGGAGTGCGCGTAGAGGCCGGTGAGCGGTACGCAGAAGACCTCCAGGACGTAGTCCGCGAGGGTGGCGCAGAGCAGTGTCGCCAGGATCAACGGCACTCCCCTCAGGCGGGGTTGGCGGCGCAGGAACAGCAGCCGCATCACCAGAGCGGTCCCGGCCAGCCAGAACACCCCTGCGGTGTGGGCGAGTTCACCGACCCACATGCCTTCCGGAACCGGCGTCGTGCCCTTGCGATGGCCCAGGAGGAAGGGCGCCCAGGACGTGGTGGTCATGCCGGCCAGGTTCGTGACCAGGTTCGGGGTGCGGATGCTGGCGACGGGGCCGATCCACATCGTTGTCGTGTAGGCGACGATCAGTTGGGCGTCGAAGGTGAGCCGGTGTTCGCGGCGGTACTGCCGGACGGCCCAGACGACGAGTCCCGCGCTCGACGCGGCGATCGTGCCCTGCCCGAACCAGAGGGCGACCCGGCGGGGCGTGCTCACGTCGTACTGGGTGCCGAGGGAGAACGACGCCTGCCCGGCGGCGATCCAGCGCGCGATCGCCACGACGCCGAAGGCCAGGAGCAGCAGGCCGGCCATGGCCCAGATGCCGACGGGGCGGCGCAGCCAGGCCCAACTGGACTGTGCCGGGGCGGAGTTCGCCGGTCGGAGCGGCGGGGCCTGAGTCATGACGCGTCCCCTTCCCCCTCGGCGAGCCCGGTCTGTCGCAGGAGCGCGTCGGCCAGGGTGGCGGGGCTGGGTTTGACCCAGATGGTGCCGGGCGCGATGTCGGTGCGCAGGGCGGTGGCGAGGCGTTGCTGGAGCTGGACGGCGCCCAGGGAGTCCAGACCGAGGACGACCAGGCTGGTGTGCGGGCCGATGTGCCGGCCGGTGCCGCCGAGGATCTCGCGGACCTGGCCGACGATGAACTCGCCGAGCAGACGCCGGCGTTCGGCGCCGGTCGTGGCGGCGTGGAGGTCGTCCAGGACGGGCGAGGCGTCCTCCGTCGAGGTGGGGGCGGTGCCGGTGAGGAGTTCGGCCAGGAGGGTGGAGGAGCGCAGCGCCGGGTACGGCGCGGTCCACGCGGCGGCGTCGATGGGGGAGTAGGCGACCTGGTGGTGGCCCTCGGCGAGGATCCGTTCGAGGGCGTCCAGGCCGTCCGTCGGGGCGATCGTGACGAAGCCGCGGTCGGCGAGGTGCTGTCCCCGCCCGGCCTTGGCCCAGGCGCCCCAGTGGATGCCGGTGGCGGGCAGGCCCTCGGCGAGCCGGTGGGTGACGAGGGCGTCGAGGTAGGCGTTGGCGGCGGCGTACGCGCCCTGTCCGGGTGAACCGAGCAGCGAGGCGACCGAGGAGTAGACGACGAAGAAGTCCAACTCCCTGTCCAGCGTGGCCTGATGGAGTTCCCACGCGCCACGCGCCTTGCCGCGCCAGACCCGGTCGAGCAACGTGTCCTCGACCCGGGCGAGGGTGGCGTCCTCGACCACACCGGCCGCGTGCACGATGCCGCGCAGCGTGTCGCCGCCCGCACCGGTGAGCGCGCGGTGGACGGTGTCCGGGTCGGCGATGTCGCCGACGACCGTCTCGATGCGGGTGCCGGTGGCGGCGGTTACGGCCTCCAGGGCGGGTCGCACGTCCGGTCCCGGAGCCGTACGGCCGACCAGGACCAGGGCGCCGGCCCCGCGTTCGGCGAGGCGGTGGGCGGTGAGCAGGCCCAGGCCGCCGAAGCCGCCGGTGATCAGATAGCCGCCGCCCGCGCGGATCGGCCGAGGCAGGGCGCGGACCGGTACGGCGGCGGGACCGGGGCGGACCCGGGCGACGGTACGGACACCGCGCCGCCAGGCGACCTCGGTGAACGGGACGGTGTCGTCGAGCAGGTCCGGCAGCACGTCGTCGAGTGCGGTACCGCCGCCCAACTCCCCGCAGCTCGCCCGTAGTTCGGGATGCTCGAAGGCGGCCACCCGCAGCAGCCCACGGACCCCGGCGGCGGCCAGTGGCTGATCGTCCCGCCACAGGACCCACAGGCGGATCGGTGTGCCGTGCTCGGCGAGTGTGCGCAGTGTGGTGAGCGTGCTTCGTACGGCGGTGCGAGCGCCGTCGGGGGTGGGCGCGGTGTCCGTGCCGTCGAGGAGCAGCAGGAGATGAGTCGGTGCCGGACGGGTGCCGTCGGCCAGGGCGCGGGCCAACCACCCGGATTCCTCAAGGGTGTTGGGCGGGCGGTGCAGCAAGTGGCCGCCCGCCGAGCGCTTGCGGAGTTTCGTGGCCAGGCGCTCCGCCCAGCGGGTGCCCTCGGGTGCCACCACAAGCCACTGCTGGTCGGTGGCCTCGGGGACGGCGGGTGCGGGCTCCGGCTGCCAGGCGAGATGGGCGAGCCGGTCGGCGTAACGCTGTTCCGGCGGCGTGATGTTGGACAGCCGTAGCCCGCTGAACTCGGCGACGACCGTGCCGTCGGCCGTGGCGAGGGTGCCGGAGGCGGTGCAGGTCAGGTCGTCGGCCTCGCGCAGGGTCACATCGGCGTACCGGGCGTGGCCCGTGGGCCCGTACACGCGGATCGCGTCGAAGCCCGCGACCACCACCGGCCCCGGGCTGGTCGCGCGGTACTCCAGCCAGGCCGCGACCGTCGTCTGCACGAACTCGTCGGCGAGCGCCGGGTGCAGGCGCAGCGCGGCGGCGGAGACACGGGCCGAGTCGGCGATCCGCAGGGCGGCGACGGCACGGGTGCGGTCGGGGTGCAGACGGATGCGGTCGATGGCCGCGAAGGACGGTCCGTGGAAGACGTTGTGGCGCTCGCGGAAGTGGCGGTGCAGGTCGGCGGGGGCGGTGTCGGTCCACTCGTCGGTGGGGGCGTCGGCGGCGGAAGGACTGTCGGCAGGAGTGTCGGCGGCGGAAGTGCTGTCGGCGGGAGCGTTCGCGGCCGAAGTGCCGCCGGTGGAAGCCCTGTTGGCGCGGGTGTCGGCGGTGGTTGGCGGGCCTTGTTCGGGTCCGGCGAGTGCGCGGACGGTGGCGCGGGCGTGCACGAGCGGGCCGTCGGCGGTCCGGGTCAGGACCTCGCCGCGCAGCACCCCGTTCTCCTCCGACAGCCGGGTGACGACCTGGGGTTCGGGATCGAGGACCAACGGCGCCTCGACGCGTACGTCCTCCAGCGCGACCCGTCCGGTGCCCAGCACCTCGGCCCCGGCGGCCAGCAGCATCTCGGCGAAACCGGTGCCGGGCAGCACCGGCACACCGGCCACCCGGTGGTCGGCCAGCCAGGGCAGCCTGTCGGGGCCCACCGGCGTCTGCCACAGATGGCGGCCCGGCCGGTCGGGGTCGGCCACATGGCCGCCGAGCAACGGGTGTTGGCGGGCGGCCGGCAGGCTCGGGGCGACGAGGGCGTACGGCTCGGAGGTGCCGCCGTGGCGGGTGCGGTGCCAGGCGGTGGTCGGAACGTCGGCCAGTCGGCCCGTGCCGTAGTGGGTGGCGAAGTCGATGCCGTCGAAGCCCGCGCAGTGGGCGGTGGCCAGATGGGTCAGGAACGCTTCGGAGTCGTCCGAGCCGTCGGAGTCTCGCCGCAGCGAACCGACCGCCGTCACGTCCTCGATGCCCAGTTCGGCGGCGGTCTCGGTGAGGGGCCGGGCGGCCAGTGGGTGCGCGGTGCACTCGACGAACAGCCGGTGTCCGTCGGCGAGGGCGGCGGTCACGGCGCGCTGGAAGTGGACGGTGTCCCGCTGGTTGCGCACCCAGTACGAGGAGTTGAGCGGGCCGGGGTCGCGCGGGTCGTCGGCGACGGTGGAGTAGAAGGTGACGGCTCCGGGGCGGCTGTCCGGCAACTCGGCGAGTACGGCCCGGAGTTCGTCGACGACGGGGTCGACCTGCGGGGAGTGCGAGGCCACGTCGACATCGACCATGCGGGCCACGGTGCCCGCCGCGTTCCAGGCGTCCACCAGCTCGCGGACCTGCCGTGCGTCCCCGGAGACCACCGTGGTGCGGGGCGCGGTCAGGACGCCCAGCGCGACACCGTCGGCGCCCGCCGCGTCGATCGCGGCCTGCGTGTCGGCCGCGCCCAGCATCACCGAGGCCATCGCGCCGTGTGCGATGCGGGCCAGCAGGGTGGCCCGGCGGCAGATCACCTTGACCCCGTCGGACGGGGGGAGGATCCCGGCGACCACGGCGGCGGCGACCTCGCCGAGCGACTGCCCGATCACGGCGGCCGGTTCCACACCCCAGGACCGCCACAGCGCGGCCAGCGCGACCTGCACACCGAAGAGCGTCGGCTGGATCCGGTCGACGCCCACCAGCAGTTCGGGCCGCTCGATCGTTTCCCGCAAGGAGAAGCCGGACTCGGCCCGGACCAGCGGTTCCAGCTCGGCGAGCGCGGCGGCGAACACCGGTTCCTTATCGAGCAGTTGGCGGCACATCCCGGGGTACTGCGAGCCCTGCCCGGTGAACACGAAGACCGGACCGGCATGCCCCGGCGGCAGCACCGGCGTCCCGTGCACCAGGCCGTCCGTCTCGGTGCCGTCGGCGAACTCCCGTAATCGGCCGACGAGTTGACCCACATCGTCCGCGACGACACCCAGCCGGTGCTCGGCGTGCCGCCTGCGCAGCGCCAGTGTGTGCGCCACGTCGTCCAGCGGCACCGGGGCGCCCTCGCCCGCCGCCCAGTCGGCCAGCCGTCGGGCCGCTCCGGTCAGCGACGCCTCGGACGTGCCCGACAGCAGGAACAGCCTTTTGCCCGCGGCCTGTTGAGGGGCGCGGCGGACGGTGCGGCCCGGGCGTGGGCGTGGTTCGGAAGGGGCCTCCAGGACGACGTGCCCGTTGGTGCCGCTCACTCCGTACGAGCACACCGCGGCCAGCCGGGCGCGGCCGGGCACCGGCCAGCGGGTCGGCTCGGTGGGCACGAACAGCCGGGACTTCTGGGACCGGTCGACGGCCGGGTTCCAGTCGGTGAAGTTCAGGTTCGGCGGGACGACCCCGCGCCGCAGGCACTCGACGGACTTGATGACCCCGGCGATTCCGGAGACCGGCTCGGTGTGCCCGATGTTCGTCTTCAGCGAGCCGAGCGCACAACGCCCGCGCCCCTGGGCGCCGTAGACCGCCTGGATCGAGGAGTACTCGATCGGGTCGCCGACCGGGGTGCCCGGGCCGTGCGCCTCCACCAGCCCGACCTCACCGGGATCGATCCGCGCCGACTCCACCGCGGCGGCGAACAGTTGGCGCTGCATCTCACTGGACGGCGCGGTCAGCCGGGTGGCCTGGCCGTCGTTGTTGACGGCGCTGCCGCGGATCACCGCGAGCACCCGGTCACCGGCGCGGCGCGCGTCCGGCAGCCGCTTCAGGAGCAGCGCGCCCGCGCCCTCACCCCGCACATAGCCGTCGGCACGGACGTCGAACGCGTGGCAGGCGCCCTGCCGGGACAGCAGCAACGGCGCCTCCATGTAGTGCGTCTGCGGCGCGACCATCAGCAGCACACCACCGGCCAGCGCCATGTCGCACTCCCCGAGCGACAGCGCCCCACAGGCGGTGTCCAGGGCCACGATGCCCGACGAACAGTGCGTGCTGACCACCATGACCGGGCCGCGCAGATCCATCGCGAACGCCACCCGGCCCGCCGCGCCCGCGGTGTAATTGCCGAACAGATAGGGGCTGTTGGGCGCGTCCTCGACCGGCCGGGCCTCCCGGAACAGGTTGTCCGGCGCGTAGGTGCCGACGTACACGCCGGTGCGTGAGCCGCGGATCCGGTCCAGCGGGATGCCCGCGTGCTCCACCGCCTCCCAGGCGACCTCCATCATCACCCGTGACTGCGGGTCGACCCACTCCCGTTCGGCCGGAGCCACGGACAACGCCTCCGGCTCCCACGCCCATAAGTCCCCGTCCAGGAAGCTGCCGACAGCGGCCCGCTCCCTCAACTCCGGTTCCTGTAGAGCCGATAACCGCTCGGCGTCCCACCGGTCGGCGGGCACCGGCCCCACGGTCGAGCGGCCGTCGGCCGCCAACTGCCACAGCCCGCCCGGGGTTTCCACCCCACCGGGGAACCGGCAGCCGATCCCCACCACCGCGATCGGGATGTCATTGTTCGCGGACATGCCTCATCACTTCCTCACTACCTCTGAACTGGACGTCTCCGGGCGGGACTTGCCTCGGACTACTCGGCGATCGCCGTGCTGTAGGTGAAACGGAACACCGGCACCGGCCGGTCCTCGACCAGCTCGGTCGTACCGGTCCGCTCGAAGTGCTGGTGCCGGCCGTAGTAGGCCACCACCCACCGGTCCGGAATCCCCCGCACGTCGATCCGGCGGACCCGGGCCATGCCCTCGGGGCCGCCGTCGACCACGATGGTGATCACCGCACACCACATCCTCGTCGTGTTGGGCCACCGCTCCCGGACACCGACGGCATCCGGTCACGCCGTAGCAAACACGCCTGGGGGCAAGCGAGTTAAGGGTGTGCGGGCGCCTACTGCGGGGAACCTGTTCACACCCTCGGAGCCCGTTCACACCGCGTCCCCGAACCCGGAGGCTCCGGTTCACGCACTGATCTGACGGTCCGTCAAGCAGCGGGATCGGAAGGGACTCCGGCGGTGGCAACGGGGTCCTGCACGCTCGCGGCGGGGACGAGATGGTGGGCGACGCTGCGCAACTTCTCACAGGTTTCCTCGTGTTCGCGTTCGGGCCGGGACTGCCCCACGACTCCGGCCCCGGCCTGGATCCAGCACCGGCCGTCCTGTCGGAAGACGCTGCGCAGCACGAGGGCGGCGTCGAGGGTGCCGTCGGCGTCGCAGGTCAGGACCGCGCCCGCGTACAGGCCCCGGGGCCTGCCTTCGAGGGACCGGATCAGGGGATAGGCCGGAGCCTTGGGGATGCCGGTCGCGGTGACCGCGGGGAAGAGGGCCGCGAACGCGTCCCAGGGGCCGCGGCCGGGGCGGAGCCGGCCGGTGACGGTGGAGGCCAGGTGCTGGACGGTGCCGCGGTCGAGGACGGTCATGTATGCGCTGACATGGGTGTCGTCGCACACCGTGTCGAGCTCTTCCAGCGCGAGCCGGACCGAGATGGCGTGCTCGTGGATCTCCTTGGGGTCGCCGAGGAGGGCGGCGCGCAGCCGGGCGTCGTCGGCGGCCGTTCCGGTCCTGGCCCGGGTGCCGGCCAGCGGGCGTGTGGTGACACGGCCGTCGGCGGTGACCTCGGCCACCGTCTCCGGACTGAACCCGGCCGCCTGGATGCCGCCGAGGTCGAGCAGGAACGAGCGTGCGGGGGTGTTGGCCCGTCGCCCCGCGACATAGCTGGCGACCAGATCCACCGCGGTCGGCACGGGGACCTGCCGGGAGAGGACGACCTTCTCCAGCGGGCCCCGCCGCCGCAGTTCCACCAGGGCCGCCGCGACCGCGGCCCGGTAGTTGCCGGTGTCCTCCAGGGGGAGCGCGATCCGTCCGGCGGGTTCCGGCGGCGTGCCCGTGCCGGGGGACCGGACCAGGTCGGCGATCAGGTCCAGCCGTTCGGGGGCGACGGACCGGACGAGGACCTCGGTCCCGTCGGTGCGCACCTCGTCGGTCGGCACGATCAGGTGCAGCAGGGGCCGCGCGGCGGGGTCCGGGTCTCCTCCGGACAGTACGGCGCCCAGTTCGAACGCGGCCCAGCCGTACGCCCGCCAGCCCCGCACCGGAGTCTCGGCGAGACGCGCTCCCAGGTGCCGGAGGTCCGCGGCGTCTTCCCCGGTCAGCCGGACCGAGGCCAGGACGCCGCCGGCCAGGGACCAGCCGGCACCGCTCTCGTACACGACGTACGGGTCGAACAGGCCGCTGCGGACCAGCCGGGCCATCAGCGCCGGCGGCTCCTCCCGCAGTGGCAGGCGCAGTTCCCGGTAGGCGTTGCCGGTCATCGGGGTCCGTCCTTCTCGCTCTCGTGCGAGCGGCGGCCCCGCGCGCTGATCAGGGGGTAGGAGTTGACGACGAATTCCGGGTGCCGCAACAAGGCCTGGAACCGGGCCAGTTCAGCGGCCGGCACACCGGACCGGGCCAGCCCGTCGGCGACCTGGTCGGCGTTGTGCCGGTGCAGGGCGATGCCCGTACCGCCGCCCGGCCAGGCCTCGGCGTAGGTGCCGGCGGCGATCTCGCGCAGCCCGGCGGCCGCCATCGCGCCCAGCGTGCGGCGCCCCCAGAGCGGATCGGCCCCGGCCTCCGCCAGCAGGCCCAGCAGGGCCGTGTGGACCCGCTCGAACAGGGCCGCCGACGAGGCGTCGGGCGCGGCCAGCACCGGTGTCCAGCCGCAGTCGAACTCCTCCAGCACCAGCCATCCGCCCGGTCGCAGAGCCGCCACGAGCCTGCCGAGCACCTCCAGCCGCTCCGGCAGGTGCAGCAGTACCAGCCGGGCGTGGACCAGGTCGTAGTCCGTGCCCGGCAGCGGATCGTGGACGATGTCGTGCCGCAACAGCCGTACGTGACCCGGACGGTGGCGTGACGCGGCCCAGCGCGGTTCGAGTTCGGTGACCGTCACCTCGCCCCGCGGTCCCACCCGCTCCCCGAGCCAGTCGCCCAACGAAGCGCTGCCGCCGCCGACTTCGAGGCATCGCCAGCCCGTGGCGAGCCCGGTCAGTTCCAACTGACGGCGGGAGACGGGGTCGTAGCACGACTCCAGAGCCGAGAAGCGGCCGACGGCCTGCGCGGCGGCGCTGTCGAAAAGGTAGTGGGACACGGACTGCCTCCACGTACTGGGTCCCGCACTGGAGGGAACAGTGCGCTCCCATGGTCACGGAGTGAGTGGGAGTCAAGACACGGCGCTCAAGGGGCCGCCCGGTCGGCAGGCGCACCCCAGCTCACTCGGACGAGCGGTTGGTAACAACTGGGCCTCCCGGTAACTGTGTGGTCACGGATCGCTTGACGTGTCCGTGGCCGGAGTTCCATGCTGGGGGCGAAAGAGTAGACTGATCAGTCTCGATCGACGTCTGAAGTATAAGAAAATATCGGACATTTAGCCCCACGTGAGATGAAGGTGCCGACATCAATCACCATTCAGCCCACCTTTCGGTCGAGGGAATAGCCTGTTTTTGTACGGGATATGGAGTATTGCGCCATGCCGGGATGTGGTCGATGGCCGCAGAACCGGATGAGACTACTCAGTCTCCTTGAGACGGAATAGTCTCCTAGTGAGGAGCCGACCATGACGGTCGTCCCGGCGCACCTGCGGCGGCCCCACGGCCGAGGCCCCCGGACCGCGACCCCATTCCGCCGGACCTGCCCGGCACCGCACGAACACACCCCCCGCACCCAGGAGACCGCCGTGCCCTCGCCACCCACCGACCGAGACCACGACACCCTTTCCAACCAGCCCACCACCGACATCGCGTACCGGACTCGCCCGGCCCGGCACGGCACGAACCGCGGACGGCAACGCGTCGGCCGCGAGCCGCGCCGCCCCGCACGGACGGCACCGGCACCGGCACCGGGATCAGGCAACAGCGGGGCCACCGTCCGCATCCCCGGCGCGCAGTCAGCACCCGAGACACCCGAGACACGTGTGGCGCCGGTTCACCGTCGCGCCAACGCCCCGGACGCTCCCGCCGACCTGCCTCCGTGACGCGGTCGCCGACTCCCCCTGTCCACACCCGCCCTTCCGTGCCGGAACCCACGGGCGGATCGACCTCCCGCTCAGCCGACCCCCATCCCGCACCCTCCACCCCAGTCCGCCGATCACCCCCACTCCAAGGACGACGATGGCACCCACCGCAGCAGCTCACCCCCTCCTGGTCCCGGGGCCGGGTCTTCAGGCCCACGGCGACAGTTCGTGGCGATCGATCCCGCGGACCGGGAGGCCGCCGCGGCGGCCGTCGACCAGGTCGCCGAACACACACCGCTCGCCGGAGTCCGCACGCGCACGGAGGACCACGTGGAGGTGACGGCACGGGCGGCGACACAGCCCCGGTTATCCAGTGGTTGCCCGTTGTCGGCGGCAGTCTGCCGACACAAGGACCACGGGCGTTCCAGTGACCATGGCGTGTTCCACGTCCGGTCCGCCCCGGCCCGTGACGAGGACGCGGCGGTCGAGCAGGCCCGGCGGCTCGGCTATCCGGTCGTCGTCAGGCCCGGAGGACAGGTGGGCGATGCCGCGACACTGCGGGCGGACAACGACGCGGAGGTCCGCGAGGCCTACCGCCAGGCGGGCTGGGAGACGCTCTTCGGGCTGGAGGACCCGGGTGTCGTCGGGGTTCTGATCGAGGAGTGCCCGGCCGGATCGGCGATCGGCGCCGAAATCGTCGTCCTCGACGGTGACTTCCACATCGTCGCGATCACGCGCGCACAACTGGGCCCGGAACCGCACTACTTGAAGACCGGCTGCACCGTCGACGCACGCGATCCACTGCTCGACGCCCCTGAGGTGACGGAGGCGGTCGACCACGCCGTGCGCACCCTGGGCATCGAACGCGGCGTACTGCACGTCGAGTTGGGGCCGACCGTGCCAGGGCCCGCGGTGACCGAGGTCGACGCGAACCCGGACGGCGACCTCGTCCCGCTGCTGGTGCAACTGGCCACCGGCATCGACCTCCCGGCGGCGACCGCCGCCCTCGCCACCGGCACCAGGCCCAATCTGACCCCGACCCGCAGGCGGGCCGCCGCCGCGTACTTCCTCCACCCGGCAGCCGCCGGCCGCCTCGGCCCCGTCCCGCCCCTGACCGCGCCGCGCACCCAGCCGTGGCTGGAGCGGCTCGTGTGGACCCGTCGCACGGGCGAGCGGGTCACCGCCCCGCCGCACACCTCGGTCGCGGACCGGTCGGCCCACTGGGTGGTCACCGGCGACACCACGACCGAGTGCCGGCAGCGCCTCGCCGACGTGCTGTCCCAGGTCGCCGATCCCGTGGGACGGACCACTCCGCACTGACCCGCCCACGTCACGTCTTCCCGCTTGTCGGAGCACGCCTTCATGGCCATCACCACCCAGGCCGCCGTCCCGCGGAACGGCGCCAGCCCGTCCCCGCTGCCCTTGGCCCGGCACGACTCGCGGACGACCGCCGACCTCCCGGCGACCGCGCGTCCACGTGCCCACCCGGACACAGCGGCGGCTGATCCACACACCGGCCCGGTCGTGCACCGTCGTGCGCTGCCGCCGATACGCCCGGAACCGGCTTCCGACTCCGTCGACACCCGCATGCGAGGTTTTTGATGAGCTTTTGGATACAGGCCGGCGCGACAGCGGTGCCGTGGGTGGCGGCCCTGGCAGGCGGTTCCGCGGCCTGGCACTACCGTGGCAGCGCCGCCGCGCACGAGCGTGCCGCGGAACGGTCGCGCAGGCAGGGCCAGTTGCTCGCCGAACAGCTGCGTGCCGTGGAGGAGACGGTCGGGACGCTGGCCCGGGACGTCGTTCCCGCGCTACAGGCGCGGGCCGCGGGCGGGGGGCGGCAGGACGGCTTCCCGATCTCGCTGCCGGGCGAGCTGATCGGCTCGGCCGTCGCCGACCAGCTGGGAAAAGTGGCCGAGGCGATGGCCCAGGCCGTTCGGCAGGTGCGGCACGAGTCGGACCTCGCCGGCAGCGCGCAGGTGGCCGAGGTGCAGCGGGCCGCCGAGGCCGCGGCCGCCGAGGCCCGGCGGAGTGCCGAGGAGACCACCCGGGCGGCCGTGCGCAGCGTGGCGTCCTCACTGGTCGCCATCACCTCCCGGCTGAGCAGGCAGGTCAGCGCGGGAGTTCGCAAGCACGCCGGTGACGAGGCGTACGAATCCCTGGTGACCATCGACCGGCACGGGCAGCAGCTGCTGCTCGCCGCCCAGAGCTATGTGGTGCTCAGCGGCGGCAAGTTGTCCCGCCGCTGGCCGGACTCCTCGGTCACCGACGTGGTGCGCGCCGCCATGGGACACCTGGACCAGTTCGAACGGATCGAGCACGAGGAGTCCGCCACCGCGGTGACCGCCCGTGCCGTGGGTCCGGTCATCCACGCGCTCGCGCTGCTCCTCGACAACGCCCTGAGGTATTCGCCGCAGACGGCCCGGGTGGAGATCCGGCTGCACGAGGGACATCACGGCATGACCGTGGCCATCGACGACGCCGGACTGGGCATGAGCCTGGAGCAGTTGCGGGCCGCGCGCCGGATCCTGTCGGCGGACCAGCTCAACGACGTCACCCGGCTCGGCGCACAACCGAGCATCGGATTCCGCGTGGTCGCCGCCCTGGGCCGCGACTACGGATTCCAGGCCGACGTGGAGGCGCCCAACCACTACCACGGGGTGCGCGCGCTGCTCTTCCTGCCGAACGCGCTGCTGACCACGCTGACCCCGGACACCCCCGCGGCCCCGGTGTCCCCGGCCCCGGCGGCGACTCCGGCGGTCACCACCGCGAACGGCCTGGTGGTACGACAGCGCCGCACACACGCGAGTACGACAGGCCCTGCCATCGAGCAGGACGAACACACCCCTGCCCAGCCGGGCCGTCCCGACGTGGCCGCGGCATGGGCGCGGGGCATCGCCCGGGCGCGCAGCGCTTCGACGCCGACAACAAGTAACGGGGAACGTCCTTCATGACCTACTTCACGTCCACGCACGCCAACGCTCTCGGCTGGCTGCTCGACGCCGAACTCGGCAGCCTCGACGGGGTCAGGTGCGCCGTCCTGATCAGCTCCGACGGTCTGCTGTTCTCCCGGACGGACTCCCTGACGCAGGAGGAGGGCGAGAAGCTGTCCGCCATGGGGTCCGGCTTCCTCGCGATCGCGCGGGAGTACGACAACTACTCGGACGGCGGCGGCGTCCGCCAGGTGCTGGTCGAACTCGACGCCCACCTCTGCCTGATCGGACAGGCCGGGACCAACATGCTGCTGCTGGTGGAGACCTCCGGCCCCGACGCCGACATCGCCACGATCGCCCAGCAGATGGCGGCGCTCGCCCAGCGCGTCGGCCACGAGATGGCGGTCGCCGACAGGCAGCCGGTGGAGGCCCCACGGACATGACCGGTCCGCGGCGAGACCCGGACATGATCCGGCCCTACGTCCGTACCGGCGGGCGAGTACGCCCCACCCGGCCGGACGTACGGCTGGAGACCCTGGTGAAAGCCGCCGGTGTCCCGAACAGCACGCTGCCGCCGGACGCCCGCCAAGTGATGACCCTGGTCGGCGACGCCCAGGGCGCGCTCGCGGTGGCGGACATCGCCGCGGTCCTGGACCTGCCCCTGTCCACGGTCCGCATCCTCGTCTCCGACCTGCTCGACAGCCGCGATCTGGCCACCCCGATCAGCGTCCGGTCCGACCAGCCCGACATCAGCGTCTTGCAGGAGGTACTGCGTGGGCTCCGCGCCAAGGTATGAACCCGTCCCCACGACCGCCGTGCGCTCGGCGAAGATCGTCGTGGCGGGCGGCTTCGGGGTGGGCAAGACCACCTTCGTCGGTGCCGTCACCGAGGTGGCGCCGCTGCGCATGGAAGAGCCGATCACCGAGGCCAGTGCCGGAGTGGACGATCTGCGCGGCACGCCCCACAAGACCACCACCACCGTCGGGCTGGACTTCGGCCGCGTCCACATCAACGACGACCTCGTGCTCTACGTGTTCGGCACGCCCGGACAGGCCCGGTTCAGATGGCTCTGGGCCAGCCTGACCGAGGGCGCCCTCTGCGCTCTCGTCCTCGTCGACACCCGCACCCTTGAGGCCTCCCACGAGGTGCTCGACCTCGTCGAAGAACTCGGCGTGCCGTACGCGGTCGCGGTCAACCGCTTCGACGGCGCACCCGGTTACCCGGCCGGGGAGGTCCGCCAGGCCCTCGCCCTGGAGGACGGCATCCTGCTCACCGAATGCGACGCCCGCGACCGCCGCTCAAGCCTCCTCGCCCTGATCGAACTCATCGAGCACCTGACCGCCCGTCATCTGGAGCCCCAGCCGTGACCCCGCCCCGCGCACAGACCGACACGTCCCTTCCCCCTCAATACCCGCTGTACGAGGAGGAGTTCGCCGCCGACCCGCACAGCGCCTACGCCCGCATGCGCACCGACCACGGCCCCCTCGTCCCGGTCGAACTGGCGCCGGGCGTGGCCGCGACGCTGGTGATCGGCTACGCCGAGGCCCTCCAGGTCCTCCGTGACGAATACCGCTTCCCCGCCGACCCGCGGGTGTGGCAGCGGACGGTCCCCGACAGCTGCCCGGTCAAACCGATGATGGAGTGGCGCCCCAACGCCATCCGCTCCCAGGGGGCGGAGCACGCCCGCTACCGCGAGGCGAACACCGCCGCCATCGACGCCGTCGACGAGCACAGGTTGCAGGACCTGGTCGAGCGGATCTCGCACCGCGCCGTCGCCGGGTTCCGCCAGGCCGGCCGGGCCGATCTGCTGACCCAGTTCGCCTGGCCGCTGACCTTCCAGGTGCTGAGCGACCTCCTGGGCTGCCCCGACTCCATCGGGCACCGCATCGCCGACGGCATGAACAAGCTCTTCGACGGCGGCGAGACCGCCCTCCGCGGCAACGAGATCCTCGGCCGGGCGGTGGCCGAACTCGTCGCCCTCAAACGGCACAGTCCCGGACCCGACATCACCTCCCGCCTCATCGCGCACCCCGCCCGGCTCGACGACACGGAGATGAGCCACCAGATCGTCACGCTCTACGGCGCCGGCATCGAGCCCGTGGTCAACCTGATCACGAACACCGTGCTGAGGCTGCTGACCGACGCCGACTTCTCCGGAGACGTCCACGCAGGCGACGCCTCCGTCCGCGAGGCCCTGGACTTCGTCCTCTACCGGGACCCTCCGCTGGCGAACTTCTGCTTCGCCTACCCGCCGCACCCGGTCAGTCTCGGCGGCTACTTCCTGCCCGCCCACCAACCGGTCGTCATCTCCATGGCCGGCTGCAACAACGACCCCGCCCTGGGCGACCCGCACAACGCCTCCGGCAACAGGGCCCATCTCGCGTGGAGCGCGGGACCGCACGCCTGCCCCGCCCGCTCCCAGGCCTACCTCATCGCCGAGAGCGCCATCACCCACCTGCTCGACGCCCTGCCCGAGATGGAACTCGCGTGTGCCCCGCGGGAACTGACCTGGCGCCCGGGTCCCTTCCACCGGGCCCTCTCCCACCTGCCCGTCGTCTTCCCCCGCGTCAACCAGTGAGGACCGTCATGCCGCCCCAGCACTCCGAGCCCCTCGTCCTCGACCCCACCGGCGCCGGCCGGCGCGCCGAGCACGCGCTGCTGCACGCCCACGGATCCGCCGCCCTAGTCGACATCCTCGGCGTGACCGCCCACGCCGTCAGCGACCCGGCCCTGCTGAAGGAACTGCTGACCAGTCCCGACGTCTCCAAGGACGGCCGCGCGCACTGGCCGCGCTTCGACGAGGTCGTCCGGACGTGGCCGCTCGCCCTGTGGATCAATGTCGAGAACATGTTCACCGCGGCGGGCGGCGATCATCGCCGACTGCGCCGGATGATCGCACCGGCCTTCGCGGCCCGCCGTATCGCGGCCCTCACCACCATCGTGGAGAGCACCGTCGACGGCATCCTCGACACCCTGGAGACCCGTCCCGCCGGCGAGATCACCGACCTGCGCCAGCGGCTCGCCTACCCGCTCCCCATCACGGTCATCGGCCACCTCCTGGGCCTGCCCTCCGACCGGCTGGACGGCTTCCGGACCATCGTCGACGGCGTCTTCGACACCACGCTCACCGGCGTTCAGGCGGACGACAACAACCGCGCCCTGTACGGGGTAATCACCCAACTCGTCGCCGCCAAGCGGGCCGCGCCCGGCGAGGACCTCATCTCGCACCTGATCGGTGTCCGCGACAGCGAGGGCGACGGTGACGGTCTCACCGAGGCCGAACTGCTGGGCACCATCGTGCTGGTGCTCAGCGCCGGCTACGAGACCACCGTCAACGTCATCGACCAGGCCATCAGCCTGTTGCTGACCCACCCCGAACAGCGGGCCCACCTCGCCGCGGGCGACGCCGACTGGACCGACGCCGTCGAGGAGACACTCCGCCTCGAACCGCCCGTCACCCACGTGCCCCTGCGGTACGCGATCAACCCCATCGACCTGCCGGACGGGACGTCCATCGCGCGGGGCGACGCCATCCTGGCCTCCTTCGGCGCGGCCAACGTCCACCCGAACTGGCACGGCACGACCGCGGGCGACTACGACATCACCCGCGCGAGCAAGGACCATCTGGCCTTCGGCCACGGCATGCACTTCTGCCTGGGCGCGACGCTGGCCCGCCTGGAGATCACCACCGTGCTGCGGGCGTTGTTCGACCGGTTCCCCGAGATCGAACTCGCCGTGCCCGCCGCCGAGTTGAAACCGCTGAACTCCCTCATCAGCAACGGACACCAGTCACTGCCCGTCCGCCTCCGCCCGGCCACGGTGTGAGATACATTTGCCCATTCCGATAAGGCTCACCGGCGGCAACCCTGCGGGTGGGGGAGAGGGGGAGACCGATTCAATGACTGAACAGCCCGAGCAGCAGAAGCCGCCTCGAAAAATCCAGAAGCGCACGATTGACGGCAGACAGCGCATCATCAATTCTGCGGCACGGAAATTCGTGGAGGAGGGCTACAGAGGGGCCAGCCTCAGCGACCTCATTCTTGATGCGGATTCCAATAAGAGGTTCTTTTACAATCAGTTCCCCGAAGGGAAAAGAGGCGTAGCCAGAGAAATCATGGCGAACACTCTGACCATGAACGGTCTGGTGCCGCAGCGATTGAAAGTCCAGGAAATCTACGATATCGGCATGATTTTAGCGTACAGAGTGGCCCGCGAGGACGCCCTGCTCGCCGCCGTGAAGCTGTCGTTCGAGTTCGGCTCCTACGAGGAGTACGGGACTCCGTGGGGCGACTGGGTCGCATTCAATACCGGCCAGCTTGAGGACGCCCAGCGACGGCAGGAGATCCGGCCGCATGTCGTTCCGGCGGACCAGGCCCGTCAGGTGTCCGGATTCTGGTCCGGTCTTGTGCTCACCGCGATCGTCGTCGACGGAGGTCTTCACGAGGTCGAGACGCACATATCGCGCGGGTATCAGAACCTGATGGCCGCGATCGCGGTACCCGAAGTCCTCCCCTTCGTCGACTTTTCGGTGGACCGGGGCGAGAAGCTCTATGTGAACTTCCTTGAAAGCCAGGCGCAGAAGGAGTCCGCCGAGGAGTGAGACGACGCCTGGATCGAGTGTGCCGTCATTCCCACTCCCCGGACGGAACGGTCTCGTGGCCTCAGAACCCCCGCCGCACTCCGCCGTCCACCGACAGCATCACCCCGGTGACGTACGAAGCCGCCGGTGACAGCATGAACGCGCCCGCGCGGCCGAACTCCTCCGGGGCTCCGTAGCGGCGGAGCGGGATCGCCGACTCGTTGGCGGCGCGCTTCGCGGCGGGGTCGGGGGCGAGGCCGTCGAGGTCGCGCATACGGTCCGTGCCGATGCGGCCGGGGAGCAGGCCGAAGACGCGGATTCCGCGGGGGCCCAGTTCGTCCGCGAGGGACTTGGCGAAGCCGGCGAGTCCGGGGCGCAGACCGTTGGAGATGGTCATGCCGGGGGTCGGTTCGTGTGCCGTGACGGAGAGGACGAGGCCGATCGCGCCGCCTTCCCGCAGTTCCGCGGCGGCTGCCCGCGCCAGGCGTACCGCGCCGAGGAACACCGACTCGAACGCCTCCTGCCACTGTTCGTCGGTGTTGTCCGCGACCCTGCCCGCGGGCGGTCCGCCGACGCTGACGAGGATGCCGTCGAACGCGCCGAACAACTCCCTTGCGGTGGCGATCAGTTGCCGCGGTGCCCGCGGGTCGGCGTTGTCGACGCCGACCCCGGCCGCGTTCGGGCCCAGTTCGGCCGCCGCCTCGACCGCGCGCTTCTCGTCGCGGCCGGTGATCACCACCTTGGCGCCGTCGGCGACCAGTTCACGGGCGACGGCGTGGCCGAGGCCGCGCGTCCCGCCGGTGACGACGTACACCCTGTCCTTCAGTCCGAGATCCATGAGTGCGGTCCTTTCCGTGTGACTAGCGGCCGAGGGTCGTGGCGACGACCGTGTCGACCTGTGCCGCCAGCTTGATGTCGTCCTGTTCCGTCCAGGCCCACGCGACATGCCCGTCGGGGCGGATCAGCGCGGCGCGTACGTCCTCCCAGGCGTCCCGGGTCTGCTCGGGCGCCCCGCCGTGCACGGTGATCCGCTGCTCGGCGCGGTCGGCGAGCGCGCCGTCGGCCGTGAGGTCGAGCAGGACGTACGAGTCCGCCCGCAGCGCGCCGAACAGGGTGCTGTCCGTGCCGGGGAGGGCGAGGTCGGGGGCGCGGGTGCCGGTCACCGGGTGGGCCGCGGGGTCGGCGCTCGGGTAGGCGACGTCGAGCGCGGTGAGCCGGCCGGCCAGTACGTCGCTGAACTCCCTTGATTCCGGGACCATTCGGCTCAGCAGGTCGCGCAGGGCGAGGCCCTCGGGCGTGAACGCGTGGAACAGGTAGGTCTGCGCGCGGCTGTGCTCCATCAACTGCTCGCCGACCGGATACCGGTCGGTGTGGTAGCTGTCCAACAGCCCCTCCGAGGCCCAGCCGTCGATGGTCGCGGCCAGCTTCCAGCCGAGGTTGAAGGAGTCCTGGAAGCCGACGTTCATGCCGACGCCGCCGGTGGGGTAGTGCTGGTGGGCGGCGTCGCCCGCGAGTACGACGCGGCCACGCCGGTAGTGGGAGGCGAGGCGGGTGGCGTTGCCGTAGCGGGAGAGCCAGGACGGGTCGTGCATGCCGAAGTCCTCGCCCGCGATGTCGACGACCTTCTGGCGCAGTTCCTCCAGTGTGAAGTCGCCGGGCCACTCGGTGGTCGCGCTGTCGGGGCTGGTGCCGGCGATGCGCCACCGGTTGTCGGGCAGCGGCACGATCATCAGGCCGCCGCGCTCGGTGAAGCGGTTGAAGCCGGGCGCCGGCGGGTTGTCGAAGAGCACGTCGCCGAGCCAGCCGAGGTAACGGGACTCCGTACCCGGGAACTCGATCCCGGCCGCCTGGCGCACGGTGCTCCGGGTCCCGTCGCAGCCCGCGAGGTACTCGGTCCGGATCTCGTACGGCCCCTGCGGCCCCTCCACTTGGACGGTCACCGAGTCCGGGTGCTCGGTGAGGCCCGTGACGCGGTGGCCGCGCCGGATGCTCGCGCCGAGCCCGAGGGCGTACTCCTCGAAGAGGGCCTCGGTGCGGGCCTGGGGGATGAAGAGCGTGTAGGGGAAGGGGGTGTCGAGGACGGAGAAGTCGAGCCGGTCGGCGAGGTTGGCGAAGTGGCCGGTGGAGATCTTCAGGCTCTCGTCGAGGAAGCGCTGATGGATCCCGCGTGAGGCAAGTACCTCGATGCCGCGCGGGTGCACGGTGAGCGCCTTGGAGCGCTGGTCGATGTCGGCGCGCGTTTCCAGGACGGTGACGGAGATGTTGTTCAGCCGCAGTTCGGCGGCGAGCCAGAGCCCGACGGGTCCGCCTCCGGCGATGACGACCTGCTGTGTTTCCACGGGACCACCCACTTCTTGGTCGCTGACCAATGCTTGTGGATGCAGTAAACTAGGTCGGTGACCAATAGGCAACAGAGCGACCGGCTGGATCCGGCCACGGTGATTCGCGCGGGACTCGACCTCCTGGACGAGAAGGGCCTCGACGCGGTGTCCACGCGCGCGGTCGCCGACCGGCTCGGCGTGCGGATCAACACCGTCCAGTGGCATGTGAAGACCAAGGCCCGGATGCTGGACCTGATGGCGGACGCCGTACTCGGCGAGATCCCGCTGACCGACCTGCCGGCCGAACCCGCCGAACGGGCCCGCGAGTTGGCCCGCCGCTTCCGCCGCGGCCTGCTGTCCCACCGTGACGGCGCGGCCCTGGTGGTCGGCACCTACCCCGCCGAACCGGGCACCCTCGCCTTCGCGGAGGCGCTGGTCGAGGCGCTGCTCGCGTGCGGCCTCGGTGACCGTGAGGCGGCCTGGACCTCGTGGGCGGTCATCTACTTCGCCCTGGGCCTCACCCAGGAGGAACAGGCCGTCGACCACCGTCCGCTGGGCGACATCCTGGCCCGCGCGATCTCCGACGCGACCCACCCCGCACTGCACCGCGTGGCCGGACACCTCGCGCCGGGGTCCTTCGACGAGCGGTTCGAGTTCGGGGTGGCGGCGATCCTCGCGGGGCGGTGAGGGGCGCAGGTCGGCGAACGGGCTTCGAAACATTCGCTCGAAACATTCGAGGACGGGCTCGTTCGGCTGTGTGAGCTGCTGATTGACAGTGATCCCACCTGCCCATACGTCAGCGAATATTTCGCACCTGCGACCGAAACTATTGACAGTTGACAGGGACGTACCAACACTGACGCGGCATGGAGAACACACCCGCACGCACGACAAACCGCTTACGGCTGTCGATCAGCGGTGCCTGCACCCTGCTGCTGGCCCTCCTCGCGGCGATGACCCTGCCCGGCACCGCCCGTGCCGCCACCGTGATCACCACGAACCAGACCGGCACCAACAACGGCTACTACTACTCGTTCTGGACCGACTCCCAGAGCACGGTCTCCATGACCCTCAACTCCGGGGGCAACTACAGCACCACGTGGAAGAACACCGGCAACTTCGTGGCGGGCAAGGGCTGGAGCACCGGCGCCCGCCGGACCGTGACGTACTCGGGCAGCTTCAACCCGTCCGGCAACGGCTACCTGTCGCTCTACGGCTGGACGTCGAACCCGCTCGTCGAGTACTACATCGTCGACAACTGGGGCACCTACCGGCCCACGGGCACGTACAAGGGCACCGTCACCAGTGACGGCGGCACCTACGACATCTACAGGACCACGCGGTACAACGCCCCCTCGGTCGAGGGCACGAAGACCTTCGACCAGTACTGGAGCGTCCGGCAGACTAAGCGCACCGGCGGCACCATCACCACCGGCAACCACTTCGACGCCTGGGCCCGCGCCGGAATGCCGCTGGGCAACTTCAGCTACTACATGATCCTCGCGACCGAGGGCTACCAGAGCAGCGGCAACTCCAACATCACGGTGGGCTGAACCAGTTCGGGAGGACACCTCGCATGAAGTCCGCACCGCACATCTCGTTACGATCCCGGGTGACCACGCCGGTCACCACGCTCGCCGTCGCCGCCCTGGTCGCCGCGGGCACCCTCGCCGTCGGCGTCAACACCCCGGCGCAGGCCGCCACTTGCGGCGGTTACGTCGGGCTCACCTTCGACGACGGTCCGTCCGGCAACACCCCCGCCCTCCTCAACGCGCTGAAGCAGAACGGCCTTCGGGCCACGACGTTCAACGAGGGCCAGTACGCGGCCGCTTACCCCGCACAGGTCAGGGCCGAGGTCGCCGCCGGCATGTGGGTCGGCAACCACAGCTACACCCACCCGCACCTCACCCAGCAGACCCAGGCGACCATCGACTCGGAGATCTACCGCACCCAGCAGGCCATCGCGGCCGCGGGCGGCGGCACGCCCAGGCTCTTCCGCCCGCCGTACGGCGAGACCAACGCGACGGTGAAGGCCGTAGCGGCCAAGTACGGTCTGACGCAGATCATTTGGGACGTCGACTCGCAGGACTGGAACGGCGCGAGCACCGACGCGATCGTCGCCGCGGCCGGACGCCTCACCGCCGGCCAGATCATCCTCATGCACGACTGGCCGCCCAACACGGTCGCGGCGATCCCGCGTATCGCGCAGGGGTTGGCCGCCCGAGGCCTGTGCGCCGGAATGATCTCCCCGGCGACCGGCCGCGCCGTCGCCCCCTGACCACGGCGCCAGTCGACCCCGCCCTCCCTAGGGGGCGGGCGGAGCGAGGGCCGTGGTGATCTCGGGGGTGACCGGGTGTCCGGCGAGGACGTGGCGGACGGCGTCGAGGGGGACGGCACGCTCGTAGTAGTCCTCGAAGTGGGCCCGGACGGTGTCGGGGGAGCGGTCGGTGAGGAGGTGGAAGAGGGAGTCGGACCCGTCCGGGTGCTCGTTGCCGACGGGGAACTCGATGGCCGGACCGGCGCGCCAGGCGGTGTCGCCGGTCTCGCGCCACAGGCAGACGGTGATCGGGTGGACGCCCGAACTCTCGTCGTGGAAGGCGGGGTCGTCCAGGAGCGGGCGCAGTGCGGCGGGCACGTCGTCGATGACGCCGGGCCAGACCTCCTCGTCGTCCGTCCCGTACGGGCTCATCTCCGACTCGTGGGCGAAGCCGAACACGAGCACACCGGCCGGGGTGAACAGGACGGCGAACTCGTCCCCCGAGCCGGTGACCATCCGGGCCGCCTCCGCCTCGGGGCCCCAGTCCGCGTGGAAGGTGTACTGGAGGAACTCCTCGTCGTCGCCGATCGTGCTGTCCAGGTCGGCCAACGCGCGCAGGTGGACGCGGAGTTCGGCGGGGTCGGGGAGGAGGGCGGCGGTGTCGTGCACGGTGTTCATGACGTCATGGAAGCAGCCGCCACCGACAATCCGGTGCCTCGGCTACGAGTTGATCCCGGGCAGTGCGATGCCCGCGTCCGCCAGGAGCCGTCGCTCCCCGGCCGTGAACGTCGGCCCGTCGAGCCGCGGTCGCAGCGGTCCGAGCAGCGCGGCCGTGACGACGCCGGGCCGCAGCAGCACCGTGCCCGGGGACTTGAGCGTCAGGACCTCCGTCATCGCCGTCGCCACGTGGTACGAGCCCGTCGCGGTGTGGGAGAGGCGGCTGACGTAGCGCTGGAGCAGCCGGTCGGCCGGGCCCGCGGTCCTGCCCTGGGTGGTCGCGTAGTGGATGTCCTGGCCCACCGCGAGACTCCAGGCGAGTTCGACGGGACCGGCGATGGCCCGCTGGGCCGCGCGGGACAGACCGTGGCCGAGGCCCAGGGAGGACAGCTGGGTGCGCAGGGCCACGGCGCCCAGGGCCGCCACCGACATGCCGTGGCCGTAGACCGGGTTGAACGCGGCCACCGAGTCGCCGAGGGCGATCAGGCCCTCGGGCCAGGACTTGAGGCGTTCGTAGTAGTAGCGGCGGTTGACCGTGCTGTGGGTCATGACGACGTCGGTGAGCGGTTCCGCGTGGGCCAGGAGGTCGGCGACGAGCGGGTGGCGCAGTGTGCGGGCGTAGGTCTCGAACTCGGCCGCGTCGCGCGTGGGTTGGCCGCCCGGGGTGCCCATCAGGCTGACGTGCCAGCGGCCGTCCTCGATCGGGACGATGCCGCCCGCGCGGCCGGGTCCGCCGCTCCGCGGGTCGGCCTGGACGTTGATCAGGGGCCAGTTGCGGGTGGGGACGGGGGCGCGGTAGATCCGGCTGGCGTAGGCCATGCCGGAGTCGATGCGGGCCTCGGCCGGGGCGGGGACGCCCAGTTCGGCCAGCCAGTGCGGAGTGCGCGCCGCCTTTCCGGAGGCGTCGACGACCAGGTCCGCGGTCAGTTCGCGCTCGGTGCCGTCGGCCGCGCTCAGCCGTACCCCGGTGACCCGGCGCGAACTCCCCAGCAGGGCCGTGACCTTGGTGTGCGGACGGACCCGGATGCGCGGGTCCTTCAGCACGTGCCGGCGTACGACGGAGTCGGTGAGGTCCCGGCTCGCGGCGATCAGGTAGTGGCTGTCCCGCTTCCAGCGGCGGTACCAGCCTTCGGGGGAGAACAGCACCATGTTGGTCGTCATGGGTACGCGGTTGGCGCCCGCGGCGAGCAGTTCGGCGATCGAGCCGGGCAGCAGTTCGTCGATCGCGTCCGCTCCGCCGGACAACAGGACATGGAAATGCGCCGCTTGGGGCACGCCCGGGCGTGACTCGGGGCCCTCCGGCAGCTCGTGCGCCTCGATGATCTCGACGCTGTCCACGTGGTCGCGGACGGCGGCCGCGGCGAGCATCCCGGCGAGACTGCCGCCGACGACCACGGCACGGGTGGACGTCCGGGACATCTGGGGCGGCCGCTGCGGCGATTCACTCATGAAGGGACGATAACAAGCCCAATTCGCCCGCCACAGAGGGCAGTTGGCCCACCGGTCCGGCTCCCGCGTCATGCGCCGTCGAGCAGCGAGGCGAGTCCTCGGTCGAGGGACGGCTCCAGGGCCTCCCGGCCCGGTTCGGTCACCCGGTAGGTGCGGCGCAGGAAGTGGTGCAGGGCGACCGAGTCGAAGCGGATCATCGCGATGCCCTCCGGCGAGTGGAACTCGACCGCCGTGTGGGCGGGGCCGTACGGCCTGATGTGCACGTTGCCCATCCCGGCGGGGGTGTCGAGACCCTCCTCAAGGAGTGCCCGCGCGAAGGTCCAGGTCACCTTCTTGCCGTCGAGCGATATCCAGGCGGGGAACAGGAGTTGGACGGCGAAGGGATCGCCGGAGGAGTAGCGGAGCGTGACCGTCACGGCCAACTCCTGGTCGTCGTCGGCGAGCAGGCGGGCGCCGGTGGGCTGTTCCAGGGTGACGGGGCTCATGGGCGGTCTCCGATTCGGGCGGGGGCGGCGGCCGTTGTGCCGACGCACCCTCCTTGATCTCGCGGAGGGGTCTTTGATTACGCCGTCGCACAAGGCAATTCATGTGACCTGTGTCACCTTGGGGGGCGGCTGCAACTTTAATTGAAAGTTTTGCCATCTAGGGTACAAGCCCATTCCCCCGCCCCACTGGCAACTGGAGCGTTGCTGCCATGAACGACGGCCCCACCGCCGCATACGCCCGGATCTACGAGGAGCAGCAGCCGCGCCTCGTCGCCTACGCCCGCTCGCTCACCCGCAACACCTGGGTCGCCGAAGACCTCGTCGCCGAGGCGCACTTCAGGGTGTGGCGCAGGCTGTCCGCCGGGCACGAGATCGACAACGTACCGGCGTACCTCATGACCACGGTGAAGCACCTCGCGAGCGCGGCGGGCAGCGCCGTACGCGAGACGCCGCTCGATCCGGAGGTCGGCGAGCGGGTCGGCGCTCAACGGGCGCACGACCAGGTCCATGGGGGCGATCCGGCCGAGCAGGTGTCCTCAACAGACTTGCTGGTGCGGGTACTTGAGCAGTTGCCGGAGCGCTGGGTGAAGGCGCTGTGGCTGGCCGAGGCGGAGGGGCTGCCGCTGGCGGCGATCGGACCCCAACTCGGCACCAAGCAGGGGGCCACGGCCGTACTGCTGCACCGCGCGCGGGAGGGCATGCGGCAGGCGTTCCTGCGGGCGCAGACCGGGGCTCCGGACGATCCCGCGTGCCAGGTGCACTGGGCCCGGATGCCCGCGTATGTGCGCGGCGGCGCCACCGAGCGGCAGTCCGAACGGCTCCTCGGCCATGTCGACGGGTGCGACGACTGCCGGGCCCGGCTCGCGGCCCTGATGCGCGCCAACGACCGGCTGCCCGCGCTCGTGGCACCGGCCCTGCTGGTGTTCGTGCTCGGCGGCGCGGGCAAGTTCCTGCTGGCCTTCGGTGCGGGGTCCGCGGGCGCGGTCACCGCGGCGAGCGGGCACGGCGGACTGCTGCACGGCGTACGGCACGCGGCGGTCGGCGCCTCCAAGACCCAGGTGGGGGCGGCGGTCGGCGCGGCCGTCGCGGGCGCCGTCGCGGTGATCGTCGTGCTCGGCGGCGGTGACTCCGCCGAGGTCCCGGTGGCGAAGGGCCCGGTGGCCGAAGTCCCGGTCACCCAGGCGCCGATGGCATCGCAGCCGGGGGCGGGAAAGCCCAAGAAGACGCCGGGCGGCGGCAGTTCGACCGCACCGGCACCGGACGGGTCCGCAACCGCCGTACCCCCGGCCGTACTTGGCGACCGCGGACCCGTGACGGTAGCGATACCGGTGGGCGACAGCAGTCCAACACCGGCTCCTACGCCCCCGGTTGCGACGCCGGCTCCCACGCCCGAGCCCACGCCGCCGGTGACTCCGGAGCCGTCGCCGACTCCGACGTCACCGGCTCCCTCGGATCCTGAGCCGACGCCCAGCTACCCGGCTCCGAGCGATCCCGTGAAGGAGCCCCCGGAGAGCCCGGAGCCCACCACCCCGTCCGAACCGTCACCGGAACCCTCCGCGGTGGCCCCGACTCCCGCCGAACCCACACCTGTTGAGACCCCGGGCGGCGGTGGCGGCCGTCCCTGTGGCCGGATGGCCGAGGTGGATCAGCCGATCGCGTAGGCGCGGTAGACCGTCTCCGTCGACGTGCCGCCGGCGGAGTCGGTCACCTGCGAGCGCAGGGCGACCGCGCCGGAGGCCGGGTTGTGCACGGCGGCCTTCCAGGAGGACCCGGAGCGGGTGAGGGACACGGCCTTCCAGGTCGTACCGCCGTCCGAAGACGCCCAGACCTTCAGGGACTTGACGGTCGACTTGGTGAACTTGACGTCGGGGAACTGGGATCCGCGGCCCGCGCTCACGGTGACCGACGTAATGCCGCTCGCCTTCGCCCGGTTGCGGCTGTCGAGGCCGGCCGGCAGGAAGCGGGTCATGAAGACGGGGGCGACCACCGACTTGGCCGGGTCCGCCTTGAACCGCCAGTCGAGCGTGACGCGCGACGACAGCATGCCGGACGGGAAGGTGATGCCCGGGCGGTAGCGGTGGGCGTCCACGGTCAGCCGGTACGAACCGGCCGAGTGGATCCGGGCCGTGAAACCGCTGTCGGAGGAAGCCCAGTTGGTCAGGGTCTGCTTCTTGACGGTGGTGCTCCCCTTGTACAGGACCACCGTCTCCTTCGTCGGATCGGCTCCGCTCGGGCCCACGTCGGGGTCGCCGATCAGCGCCCCCGGGAGGAAGTTCACCGACTTCTGCCAGACGGTCGGCAGGTAGTGCAGGGGGCTCCACACGGCACGCCCGAACGACTGGGTGAAGCTCTGCCCCGCCTTCAGCGTCCGCACCGCCGGGAAACCGCCCCCGACGTCGTCCCCGTTGCTCGCGTAGATGTCGTCGCGCGGCTGCCAACTCCCGGGCGTCACATGGGCGGTGGCGCTGTACGGCGCGTTGTCGTCGTCGACGTCGGCGTACATGTCGGTCGTGCAGTTGTCGACCTTGGGCGCGGCCTGGAGCGCGACGTTGTGCTCGTTCGCCATCTGCGTCCCGGCGCGCACCGAGAAACGCACCGTCGCCAGCTGGGACCGCTTGAACGACCCGCCGGGCGCGGCCGGGACACCGGTCGTGTTCTTCACCGCGATGTAGCTGTCGCCGCCGGACCACTGCGCCATGAACCCGAACTGGAGCAGCTTGGAGGAGTTGGGGATGGCGTAGACGGACCCCGCGGAGTTCCCGCCGCCCACGGCGACGGCGGAGGGCATGGTGGCGTCGGCGGCGCACACCCGCGTGCTGATCACGGCGGGCTCGGTCACATCGGCCGGGGCGTCCAGCGACACCTTCACGGCCTTGCCCTTACGGGCGTCCAGGGTCACGGACTTGGCCCCCGACACCGTCACGACCTGCGCGCCGATGGTGTCCGTGCCCCGGCCGTCCGCGGTGCTCTCGGAGATGTCGGCCATCACGAGGTACTTGCCCGCGGGCAGGCTGAGCTTCTTGCCGGACTTCACGCTGTACGTCTCGTCGGACGGCACGGCGACGACGGTCACCGTCGTCGCCACCTTCGCGCCGTGCCGCCCCAGCGTGGTGACGGTCAGCGAACCCGACGCCGCCTGCGCGGAAGCGGCGGGAACGACCAGCGGCGCCAGCAGGGCCACCCCGACGAAAGTGAACGGTATGCGTCTCGTACGTCCGACACGACCGGCGCCCATGACTACCCCCAAGATCCAGACTCCCCAAAGGGGATTCATAGTAGCCACGCGCCTCACCCCCCGTTCCCGACCCCCCGGCAGGCCTCCGCGTACGCCCTCACCAGCGGCTGTCCGCCGTTCTCGCGCCGCCACGCGAGGGCGTACCGGCTCGGCGAAACGCCGTGCACCGGGCGGGTGGTGACCCCGCCGAGGGTGATCAGATGCGCGTTGCCCGCGGCCACCAGGCAGATGCCCAGACCGGCGACCAGCGCCTCGTACGTCTCCTCCGTGCTCGCGATCTCCGCCCCGATGCGCGGGGGTTGGCCACCGCGTTCGGCGAGGGCGAGCCAGTGGTCGCGCAGCGGGCCCGCGTCGGGCGGCAGGGCGAGGAACGGCTCGTCGAGAAGATCCGCGAAGTCGGCCTCGGTGCGGGCGGCCAGCGGATGGGAGTCCGGGAACGCGACCAGACGGGGCTCCTCGGCGACCACCGTCCAGTCGTAGCGCTCCGCGTCGGGCAGCGGCAGCCAGACGAACGCCACGTCCGTGACGCCGTCCGCGAGGCCCGCCGTCGGATCGTCCCAACCGACCTGGCGCAGCCGCACGTTGGCCTCCGGACGCGCGGCCGTGAACCGGGAGCGGATCGCGGGCAGCAGACCGCCCCGGCCGGGGCTGGTGCTCATCCCGACCACCAGGGTGCTGCGTTCGGCCGCGCTGACCTCCGCCAGCGCGGCCGCGCCCTCCGCCCAGAGAACCAACACCCGCTCCGCGTACGGCAGTAGGGCCGCCCCGGCGGCGGTGAGCGTCACGCCCTGCCGGTCGCGGCGGAACAGTTCGGCGCCCAACTGCCGCTCCAGCGCCCGGATCTGCTTGCTCAGCGCGGGCTGCGACACGTACAGCTTCTCGGCCGCGCGCGTGAAGTGCAGCTCCTCGGCGACCGCGACGAAGTAGCGCAGGTCCCGTACGTGGACGTCCATCGTCATAACCAACGGTTATCAGAGTGGGTCTTGGACGGGCAACCGGGACCGGGAGCAGGCTGGTCCGCAGAGGGAAACGCGGATGAAAACGCGGCTGGAAACATGAATGGAAACACGGATCTCTAGGGGAGACGTCATGAACAAGGTGTGGCTCGTGACCGGCGCCAGCAGCGGGTTCGGGCGGGCGATCGTCGAGGCCGCGCTCGCCGCCGGTGACGTGGTGGTCGGCGCGGCCCGGCGGCCCGAGGCGCTGGACGACCTGGTGGCCGCCCACCCCGACCAGTTGGAGGCGCTGCGCCTGGACGTCACCGACACGGGGGCGGCGGAGGCGGCCGTACGGGACGTGGTGGCGCGGCACGGGCGGATCGACGTCCTGGTCAACAACGCGGGCCGGACCCACGTCGGGGCCTTCGAGGAGACCACCGAGCAGGAGCTGCGCGACCTGTTCGACCTGCACGTTTTCGGTCCTGCCGCGCTCACGCGCGCGGTGCTGCCGTCCATGCGGGAGCGGCGCTCGGGGGCGATCGTGCAGATGAGCAGCATGGGCGGGCAGATGTCCTTCGCGGGCTTCTCGGCGTACAGCGGGACGAAGTTCGCGCTGGAGGGACTGTCCGAGGCGCTCGTGGACGAGGTCGCCGAGTTCGGCATCAAGGTGCTGATCGTCGAACCGGGCGCCTTCCGGACCGCCCTCTTCGACGCCGGCCGGGCCGGGGTCAGCGCCGACAGCGGTGTGTACGCCAAGGTGACCGAGACCCGCGGCTTCGTCTCCGGCGGCGACGGCGCCCAGGCCGGCGACCCCGTGAAGGCCGCGGCCCTCGTCCTCGCCGCCCTCGACGCCGAGGACACCCCGCTGCACCTGCCCCTCGGCGACGACGCCGTCGACGCCGTGCTCGGCCACCTCGACCAGGTCCGCGCCGACATCGCGGCCTGGGAGAAGCGGACCCGGGCGACCGGCTTCGACGCCTGACGGCGAGCCCCCCCGGACGCCAACTGACTTTCCCCGTCAGGTCAGTTGGCCGTCACGAGCGCACGTCGAGTTCGGCGAGCGCGGCGTCCTTGCCGCCGCGCACGGTGACACGGACGTACCGGGCGGGCGTCCCGTTCGGGGCGTGCCACGTACGGCCGTCCGCCGAGACCTCGACCGTGTACGACCCCGGGCGCTTCGTCCACGTGGGCCGGACCGTCCCGACCCGCACCGGGCGGCCCAGGTCGACGGTGAGGGAGGCGCGGTCGGCGCCCGGGGCCCAGGCGGTCGCGGGGCTGCCGTCCACGGCGGCCTCCGGATAGCGGCCGGACTCCGAGGAGGTCGCCGTCGCGGGGCGGCAGCGGGCCAGGTCGGCGGTGGGTGCGAGGTCGGGGCGCCGGGTCTTCAGGGTGACCGTGCCGGAGAGGGTGCGGCGGCCCTCGGGGGTGTCCAGCACGAAGGGCGCCCCGGAGCGCAGCCGTACGGTCGTCGTCCTCGCGCCGATCGCGATGTCGTACGTACGACCGCGCCAGCGCAGGCCCGACAGGCGTACCCCGTCCGAGAGTTGGGGCGGCAGGCTCGGGTCCAGGTGGAGGGAGTCGGGGCGCAGCCGGAGGCCGGTCAGGCCGTGGGTGAAGACCTGGAGGTAGCCGCCCTTGCCGGTGAGGAAGTCCTGCGCGGGGGAACCGGCGAGCGGGTCGGAGGCGCCCGCCTTGTCGCCGCGCGACTCCGAGAAGAGGGCGAACGGGCCGCGGGCGGACGGCTGGTAGGCCCGCCGGAGGTAGGTGTACGCGGCACAGCCCGGCTCGCCGACGGCCGCCGCGTCGATCGCGTGGACGGCGTCCGTCATGGCGGGTCCGTCCGGGTCGGTGCGCTGGGCGTAGTAGTCGAGGGTGGCGGCCCCGGCACCGGCCGGCATCGGCCACTCCAGCGGGTAGATCAGCAGCACGGTGTCGGCCTGCTTGATCTGTGAGCCGTTGTAGCCGTTGTAGCCGTCGTACTGGAGGAAGATCTTGCGCTTCGGGTCGTAGGGGATGCGCAGGTGGTTCGCGACGGTGAGCCAGTCGGCGGGGGCGGATCGGCCCAGGGCGCGGGCCGCCTCGGTGGCGGCGCGGAGGGCGGTGGCGGCGACGGCGTTGGTGTAGACGGCGTCGTTCACACCGTTGCTGTACTCGTCCGGGCCCGCGACCTCCTTGATGGAGTAGGAGCCGTCGGCGTTCTTCGTGACCCGTGAAGTCCAGTACTGGGCAAGGCCGTTGAGGAGCGGCCAGCCCTCGGTGCGGAGCCAGGCGCGGTCGCCGGTGGCGAGGTAGTACTGGCGGGCGGCGAGGGCGATGTCGCCCTGGAGGTGGTTCTGGGTGAGGCAGTGCGGGGGCTGCCAGCTCTGGCACTCGTTCCACAGCAGACCGTGGCTCGCGCTGGTCCACGGGAAGAACAGGCCCTTCACCGCGGTCTTCGCCGCGTTCTCGGCGGCGGCCGAGCGGGTGCGGAAGCGGTAGTCGAGGACCGGGCGGGCGAGGTCGGGGTGGGTGGCCAGCAGGGACGGGAACATCCAGGTCTCGGCGTCCCAGAAGATCATGCCCGCGTAGTTGTCGCTGGTCAGACCGGCGGGCGCGACGCTGTTCCGGGCGCCGGGGCGCAGCGCGGACAGCAGCCCGTACTGGGCGGAACGGGCCCAGAGTTGCAGATCCGGATGGCCGGGCACCTCGATGTCGGACGACCACAGCGCCCGCCACGCGGCACTGTGCGCGGCGAGCAGCGCGTCCCACCCGCGCCGCGCGGCCCGCCCGGCGGCGTCCTGGGCGGCGGCCCGGGGATCGCGCGAGGTGAGGGAGGTGTCGACGCCGACGAACTTGGTCGCGGTGTAGGTACGACCGGAGCGCACGGGCAGGACGGCCGTCTGACTGGCGCTCAACTCCCCTTCGCGGAGGGCGTCGTCACGCCGTCCGGGCGCGTCCAGCACGGAGGCCAGCGCGCCGTCGACCCCGGTCCCGTCCGTCCGGAACGCGACGCCGATGGTGTGCGCGCCCGTCGGCCCGCCGGTCGTCCGCGTGACCCGGCGGGCGCCGTGGCCGTCGAGGCGGTCGGTGAGGGTGAGTTCGCCGTCCCAGTGCGGAGTCACGCGCAGGTGCACCGCGCCGGTGTGCTCGCTGTCACGGGAGGTGAGGACGTCGTAGACCAGGTCGGTACGGCGGCCGTCCTTCGTCGTCCAGGTGAGGGACGTACGGACGTAGCCGCAGCGGAGGCTCAGGGTCTGGCTGTACCGCGTGATCCGGCTGCCGCTGCCGTACGTCTCGGCGCCCGCCGTCACATCGAGGCCGGTCCAGGTCGGGAGCGCGGCGAGGGCCTCGCGGCCCGCGGTGTTCGCGGGGCCCCGGGCATAGAGCCCGGAGACGAACGCGCCGTCGTAGCGCGGGGTGTAGAGCGGCCAGCCGGTCTTCTCACCGGACGCCGCGTAGCCCGCACCGGCGGGCGGGACCCGGGTACCGAGATAGCCGTTGCCGACGTACGGGTGGTAGGTGTCGCCCGGGTCGACCCGGGCGGCCGAGGGCGCCCAGCCGGACGCCCCGCAGTCGTCGCGGGGGAGGGACGCGGCCGAGGCCGGGGTCAGGGGAAGCAACAGAGCGGCAGCGAGGAGCGGGAGCAGCCGACGGGGTGGCTTGGTCACCGTTCGACGATGGGGTGCGGGGAGGGACGGGGGCGGGAAGCGCGCGGGGAATTACCACGTACGGAGCGCACCGGGCCCCGGGCCCGCCGTGGCCCTGGTACGGCTTCGGCACTCAGCTGCGTGCCCCGGAGTCGTCGCGGGGCGGGGCGCGACCGATGACGGGATCAGGGGGAGCCGCGGACGGGGTGGCTTGGCGACCGTTCGACGATGGATGCCTGGTGGGACAGCGGCGGGAAGCGCGCGGGTGATTACCACGTACGGAGCGCACACGCCCGGAGCGCACCCGGCCCGACCCCGTCCGGCCCCGACCCCGCCTTACCCCGAGTCCGCCCCTACCCCCCTAGTACGGCAGCGGCTCGGTCACCCAGCCCGCTGTCAGGACGAGCCGGGACTCGCGGTCCACGGCCAGGAAGCCGAAGGGGCGGTCGAAGCGGGCCGTGACGATCGTGGTCGTGCAGCGGAGGTCGGGCCGGGCGCCGCCGGGGGCGGGTGCGACCGCGGTCACCGCTCCCGCGCGGAAGCCGAGCGCGCCGAACCGCGCCACCGCCGACTGTTCGGCCTTGCCGACGGCCAGCGGGTCGGGGCTGATGCCGGGGAAGTGTCTGTCGCCGGTGTCCACGGCCGTGGTGAGTCCGAACAGGCCTGGCTGGTCGAGGAGATCGTGCCGCGCGCCCATGTCGTACGCCACCGTCGTCACGGACAGTTCCGGCGGCTGCGGTGTGGCGCACCGCCGTTGCTCGACGCGCAGGCCCGGTCCCACGTCGCCGTACGGGAGTTGGCCGCTGGGCACCACCGGGATCCGCTGCGCCAGGATTCCCACGCCCGTGCCCAGCACCTGGCCGGGGGTCAACCGCTGTTCGCCGAGCAGGAGATGGACGTCGATGCCGTTGTCACCGGGGACCTTCAGCTCGGTGACGTAGCCGTGCGGGCCGTTCGCCACGCCGGCCCGGTCGAGGCGGACGCCGGTGCGGCGCAGGCCCACCAGCCGCCTCCCCTGCCAGGGCCCGGCTTCCGGACTGAGCATCAACTCCTCGAAGGGGCGCGGCCATTCGGTGTCCAGCGCGAGCGCGCTCGCCAGCACCATCACCACGTCCGCGTCCAGGGCGACCGGCATCCGCTCGATCAGCCCGTCCGTCCGCTCGGCCGCCCACGCGTCCAACGCCCGCTGCCCGGCCGGGAGATCATCGGTGAGCACGCCGTGCGTAGTCTCGGGCAGCCCGGCCCGCCACTCCTCGCGCAGCGCCAAGTCGTGCCTCGTCCACAGGCCGAGCGCGGAGCGCAGACCGGGCATCGACCCCATCGCGGCCAGCAACTCCCGTGCTGCGCTGGCCGCTTGGTCGGCGGGCAGACCCACCGCGTCCGCGAGTTCCGCCCGCGCGGCGCCCGACGCCCCGTCGGCGAGGAGGGCCAGCAGCGGCCACACCCCGGCCGCCGAGAACACCGTGCCGCCGGTCGCCGTGTCCGCCCAGCGTGCCGTCAGCCGGTTCACCGCGTCGACGGTCCCCCCGACCGCCGTCCCCCCGACCGCCGTGCCCTGAACCGCCGTCCCCTGGACCGCTCCCAATTCCGCCCCCGTCAGTGCCGTAGCGCAAGATCGCGCACGTGAAGGCTATCGTCGCCGCCCGGCACCGGATGATCAGCCCTGGTCCTCGGGGAACGGCTCCGGTTCCGTCACCCAGCCCGCCGCCAGTACCAGCCGTGAGTGGCGGTGCAGGGCGAGGAAGGCGAAGGGGCGGTCGAAGCGGGCGGTGACGGTGGTGGTCACGTAGCGGAGGTCGGGCAGGCCGACGGCGACGACGTCGAGGGCCGTCACCGCCGCCGCGCGGAAGCCGAGCGCGCCGAACCGCGCCGTCGTGGCCTGCTCGGCCGCGCCGATGGCCAGCGGGAAGGGGCTGATGCCGGGGAAGTGGCCGTGCGTGGAGTCCCGTGCCGTGGTCAGCCCGAACAGGCGGTGGAGGCGCAGCAGATCGTGCCGTGCGCTCATGTCGTACGCCGCCGTCGTCACGTCGAGCGTCGGCGGCCGCGGGCTCGTGCAGCGGGTCCGCTCCACCCGTAGGCCCGGTCCGGGGTCGCCGTAGGGGAGCCGGTCCCCGGGTACTACGGGATGACGGCGGTCCAGAATCCCCACGCCCGCGCCCAGCACCTGCGCGGGCGTCATCCGCTCCTCCCCGAGGAGGAGGTGGACGTCGATCGCCGTCCTGCCCAGCACCTTCAGTTCGGTGACATGGCCGTCCGGTGTGTCCGCCACGCCGATCCGGTCCAGGAGGGCGGACTCGCGCCACAGGCCGAGCGGGACCCGGTCGCGCCAGTACGCGCTCTCCATCGGCACCTCTTCGAACGGCCGCAGCCACTCGGTGCGCAGGGCCAGCGCGCTCGCCAGCACCAGTTCGGTGGTGTCCGTCAGCGGCAGCGGCATCCGCTCGATCAGCCCGCCGGTCCGCTTCGCCGCCCACGCGTCCAGGGCGGCGCGGTCGGCCGCGAGGTCCCCGGTGAGCACCCCGTGCGCCTCGGCGGGCAGCCCCGCCGCCCATGCCTCGCGCAGCTCCACGGTCCGCTTCGTCCACAGCCCGAGCGCCGCGTCGACACCGCGCATCGCGGTCAGCCCGGCCAGCAACTCCCGTGCGGCGGCGGCCGATTGGCCCGCGGGTAGCCCCACCGCGTCCGCCAGCTCCGCCCGTGCCGCGCCCTCGGCACCGTCCGCGAGGAGGGCCAGCAGCGGCCACACCCCGGCCGCCGAGAACACCGTGCCCCCACAGGCGGCCCCGGCCCACCGCGCGGTGAGCGCGTTCACCGCCCGGACCGTCGTCTTCGAAACCCGCATTCCGCCCCCGGTCACCACGTGCTTAACATGCGCGAGTCGTACGTCAGTTCCGCGTCTGAAGATCTCCGGCTCGGCGGGCGCAGTCAGCCCGCCCGCCGAAGATCCCCCGCCTGAACCAGGAGCACGGTACCCGTGTCCATACCCCCGCCGCCGGAACCCCAAGGGCCGCCCGGCCAGGACCCCGAAGGCCCCCAGGACCGGCCCCCGGGTCCGGCTCCTTTCCCGCAGGCGCCCGCCACCCCGTACAACCCGTACGCCCCGCCGCCCGAGGACGCCCCCGGGACGCCACAGCCCCAACCCCCTTACGGGGCACAGCCCCAGCCTCCTTACGGGGCGCAGCCGCAGAGCCCGTACGCGCCGCCGGGGACCCCGTACACCCCGTACCCCCAAGGTCCCCCGTCCCCCTACGCCCCCTACGGGCCCCAGCCCTACCAGACCTGGTCCCAGGGCTACAGCCCGTACAACAACCCGGCGCCCCTCAACGGCATGTCCATCGCCGCCCTCGTGCTCGGCATCCTCTGCTGCATCCCGGGCGTCGGTCTGGTCCTCGGGCTGATCGGGCTGAACCAGACGAAGAAGCGGGGCGAGCGCGGCCGGGGCATGGCGGTGGCCGGCATCGTGCTCTCGTCGCTCGGGCTGGTGCTGTGGGCGCTCGGGGTGGCCGGCGCGGGGACCGGCTTCTTCGACGACGTCGAGGTCAGCGGGGGCGACAGCGCGAGCGCCTCCCCCGGGAAGGGCCAGTGCTTCGACGCGCCCAGCGGTTCGCTGGAGGGCATGGCGTACGACTTCGACGTGGTGTCCTGCGCGGGCGAGCACGACGGCGAGGTGTTCGCCGTGGTGCGGATGAGCGGCGACTCGTACCCGGGCGACAAGAAGGTCACGGCCACCGCGGACGACAGGTGCTACGCGCTCCAGGACTCCTACGCGATGGACGGCTGGGCCGTACCCGACGACGTCGACATCTACTACGTCACCCCGACCTCGGAGAGCTGGAGCCTCGGCGACCGCGAGATCACCTGCGCGTTCGGAAACAAGGACGAGGAGGCGAGTCTGCCCGGCGGTTCGCTGCGCAACGACGCCACGACCCTCGACGCGGACCAGGTCGCGTATCTGAAGGCGGCCCACGTCCTCAACGCGGCGCTCGACTCGGCGCCCGACACGCGGTACGTCGAGGACGACCTGCCGGGGCACAGGGCGTGGGCGGGCCGGGTCTCGACCGCGCTGACGAAGCAGGCCGACCTGCTGGAAGGCCGTCAGTGGCCGAGCGCCGCCGCGAAACCGGTCGCGGACCTGGTCAAGGACCTGCGGGCGGCGCAGAAGCAGTGGGCGAAGGCGGCCGGGGCCTCCGACGCCGACGAGTTCTACGGGTACTACGACAAGGGCGCCGAGCTCATCGACCCCCATATGTCGGTCACCGCCCGCAAGGCTCTGGGGCTCGCCACGACCCCGCCCGCGTACGACGAGAGCGACGGCGGCGGGGACGGCGGCGGGGGCAGCGGGGGAGGCGATACCGGTCTGGAGGTGTGACGGCCTCTATAGCGGGGAGAAACTGCCTGGGTAAAGCCCACGCCGGGCACAAGTCATCACATCGAGTGATTCTCTGGCCTTTGCTTGCATGGCACAACCCACGGTTGCCAGGCTGTTGCTGTCTGTACAACCTGATGGGAGCGGCCAGTGACATTCGGTGAGCAGCCGGCGTATCTGCGCGTCGCGGGTGATCTCCGCAAGAAGATCGTCGACGGCAGGCTGCCCCCGCACACCCGGCTGCCCTCGCAGGCCAGGATCCGCGAGGAGTACGGCGTCTCGGACACGGTCGCTCTTGAGGCGCGCAAGGTGCTGATGGCCGAGGGGCTGGTCGAGGGCCGCTCCGGCTCCGGGACCTATGTGCGCGAGCGTCCGGTGCCGCGCCGGATCGCCCGCTCCGGGTTCCGGCCGCCCGCCGGGGCGACACCGTTCCGGCAGGAGCAGGCCGACGGCGAGGCGCGCGGCACCTGGGAGTCCAGCAGCGAGCAGACCGAGGCCGGCGGCGCGATCGCCGAGCGGCTCGGCCTCCAGACCGGCGAGCGCGTGATGCGCACGAAGTACGTGTTCCGGGACGCCGGCGAGACGATGATGCTCTCCACGTCCTGGGAACCCCTCGCGGTGACCGGCCGTACGCCCGTGATGCTGCCCGAGGAGGGCCCGCTCGGCGGTATGGGGGTCGTCGAGCGGATGCGGGCCATCGACGTCGTCGTGGACAACGTCACGGAGGAGGTCGGCGCCCGGCCCGGCCTCTCCGAGGAACTTCTCGCGCTGGGCGGAGTCCCCGGGCATGTGGTCCTGGTCATCCAGCGCACGTACTACGCCTCGGGGCGCGCGGTGGAGACGGCCGACGTGGTCGTCCCGGCCGACCGCTACCGGATCGCCTACCACCTGCCCGTGAAGTGATCGCCAGCCACCTTCCCCTGAGGTGATCGCCTACCACCTCCCCGTGAGGTGATCGCCTGCCGCCCGCCCGTGAAGCAATGCTCCGACTTCGCATGAAGTAGCGCGCCGAGTAGTGAGTTGGGCGCATTCCAGGTGAAGTAGCGCAACTTTCCCGGCACTTGTCGCCGGAACCGGTCAATCCGCCCTGCCCTGGGGGCCGTTGGATTCCGGTCTTTCTCGCAGGTCGCCCACGGGACCTGTACCGTGCCTCCGACCGGATGCATCGAGGTGCGCCAACGGCGCGTTCGTAGTCGTGCGCCCCCTCCGTCATGGCTGGTTGCGTACCTCTTCGTGAAAAGCCGTATTCGCTGCGTGAAGGTTAGGCGTAGGCTCCGGCATATGCGGATTGCGGTTTCCTTATGGGGTGGGGCACGGCACGAACCGCGAGCGGGAAGCGGAGGGGCGCGATGAACGACGGCACGATCACTCTTCCCTGGCTCGTGATACGGCAGGACGACAACGGCAATCGCTACCGCGTGGGCAGGTACGCGACCCGCGCCGAGGCCCAGAAGATCGCGGACAGCCTCGACGACCGCAAGCACAAGCAGCTCTACTGGGTCGAGCGGATCGGGCAGAACGGGGACGCCACCCGCAACTGACGCACCCCGTAGGCTCCCGCGCATGACGACACGGATCGTGGTGGTCGGAGCCGCCCTGTTCGACGGCGACCTCGATGACGGCGGTGACGGCGGTGACGGCCACGGCCGCCGACTGCTCGCCGCGCGCCGTAGCGCGCCCCCCGAACTGGCCGGGCGCTGGGAACTCCCCGGCGGCAAGGTGGAGCCCGGCGAGCGCCCCGACGCCGCGCTGGTGCGCGAACTCCGCGAGGAACTCGGCGTCGACGCCGAGACCGTCGCCCGCGTCCCGGGGGAGTGGCCGCTGAAGCCGCCGTACGTCCTCCAGGTCTGGACGGCCCGGCTGCTCCCCGGTTCGCCCCGCCCGCGCCCCCTCCAGGACCACGACGAGCTGCGCTGGCTCGCCCCCGCGGACGTCTGGACCGTCGACTGGCTCGACCAGGACGTGCCCGCCGTACGGGAGACGCTCGCGCTCCTCGACGCCGGGGCGCGCTGAACCCGTCGTAGGCGGGGACGAGCCGGGCGTGCCGAACTCGCCGTAGTTCGTGGCGGACGGGCGCGCCGGACGCACATGGGGGGCGGGAGGGCGGAGTGCGCCGGATGTGGTGTACGCCGTTCGTGCCACAGTGCGCCCTCTGGGGCGGTACCGGGCCCTTGATATCGGGTATGTGCCCATTAACCCCATGAAATCGGACATGGGTGTGCTGGGCCGGCCCGGGATGTGATCGGCTTGATCGACACCGAAGGCGGCCGCGCCGAGTGGACCTTTCCCGCCGACCCCGGAGCCGTCCGCACCGCGCGCTCGGCCGTCCGCGGTCAACTGCGCGACTGGGACCTCGGCGCCCTCGACGACATCGCGACGCTGCTGGTCAGCGAGCTGGTGACCAACGCGCTGCGGCACGCCACGGGCCCCATCGGCGTCCGCCTGGTGCGCCCCGCCCACCCGGGCGGCGTCCTGCTCGTCGAGGTCTCCGACCCGCTCCCCGACCCGCCCCGCGAACGCGTCGCCCGCCCCGAGGACGAGAGCGGACGCGGCCTCCAGCTGGTCGCCGACGCCTGCGTCCGCTGGGGCACCCGGCCCGGGGAGACGGGCAAGACGGTGTGGTTCGAACTCGCGGTGCCGGAATGAACCCGGGTCTGCGCGCGGGCGCACGCTCCTGTACGAACCGGACAGCTGTGTCCATCGATTGGTCAAGGCCTGTGACGGTTGTCGATCGGCGTGGTTCGACTGCGTGTCCGCTGGTTAGAAGACTGGGAGTGTTGTCGCGGGACGGTCCGAAATGCATCGGGATTGTCCTGTGATCGTGAACACCGTGTTGTGGGGCGCCGTAGTGCTGGATACTGCGGGCAGCCGCCCCCGGTGACCGGTGCCGGACGCGGTGAGCTGGAGGGGACGGTTCGCGTGAGCGAGATACCAGCGAAGGCCACGGAGTCCGAGGACCCGTCGGGCGGCGCGAGGGCTGATGCCGTGGGCTTCGCCGACGTGCCCTCCGTCGACGCCATGTCCGTCGGCGACGCCATGTGGCAGAGCAGCCCACCCGGCTCGATCTACGACTACATCAAGGTCGCCTCCTTCTCCATCGGCCCCGACGGGCTGGTCGACCAGTGGAGCCTGCGGGCCGAGCAGCTCTTCGGCATCTCCACGGAGCACGCGGTCGGCATGGACCCCATCGAGGCGTTCGTCGACCCCGAGCTGCGCGAGCACGGCCAGCGGAAGATGGCCGAGATCCTCGACGGCCGGGAGTGGACCGGAGTGGTGCCCTTCCGGGTGCCGGAGACCGCGGACGGCGATCCGGGCAAGGAGGGTCTCGCCGAGGTCTATGTGATGCCGACCCGGACCGAGGAGGGCGAGCGGGCCGCCGTCTGCATCGTCGTCGACGTCCGGATCCTGCGCCGGATAGAGACCGATCTCGCCGCCTCGCAGTCGATATTCGGTCAATCTCCGTTCGGTTTCCTGCTGATCGACCCCGACCTGCGGGTCCGGCGCGCCAACCAGCAGATCGCCAACACCTTCGGCGGCACCCCCGACGACCACCGCGGCAACAGCGTCCAGGACTATCTGCAGAGCCCCGAGGCCGAGCGGGTCACCGCGACCCTGCGCCGGGTCCTGGAGACCGGCAACTCGATAACGGACATGCAGGTCAGCGGATTCGTGCCCGGCTCCGAGGACCGCCGGCACTGGTCCATCAACCTCTACCGCGTGCACAGCGGCAGCGGGCGCCCCATCGGCATCGCCTGGCTCGGGACCGACGTCACCGCCCGCCGCGCCGCCGCCCGCGAGGCCGCCTCCGCACGGCGCAATCTCGCCCTTCTGAACGAGGTCGGCGCCCGCATCGGGAACTCCCTCGACCTGGAGACCACCGCCCGCGAACTCCTCGACATCGTCGTCCCGGGCTTCTGCGACCTGGCGACCGTCGACCTCTACCAGGGCCTCCTGGCCGGCGACGAGACCCCGCCCGGCCGGGCCGACGGCAGCGCGGAGGTGCGCCGGGTGGCCTTCGCCAGCGCGGTCTCCGACGCCCCCTTCGTCGGCGGCGGCGCACCCGTCGCCGTCAACGCGGTCCACCACTACCCCTTCAACTCGCCCTGCGCGGACGCCCTGCGCACCGCCCGCCCGCAGTACGTCCCCGCCGAGGAGGGCGGCCCCGTCCAGTCCACGCTGGCCGTGCCGATGGTCGCCCACGACACCGTCGTAGGACTCGTGCAGTTCGCCCGTACGAAGGGCAGCGAACCGTTCGGCGACCGTGACCGGGACCTCGCGGTGGAGATGGCGGCACGGGCCGCGGTCTGCATCGACAACGCGCGGTTGTACCGGCGTGAGCACGAACGGGCGTTGATACTGCAACGCTCCCTCCTCCCGCCCGGCGACCCGGAGGCGTCCGGCCTCGACATCGCCTGCCGCTACCTCCCCGGGAACGCGGCGACGGAGGTCGGCGGCGACTGGTTCGACGTCATCGAACTCCCCGGCCACCGCACGGCGTTGGTGGTGGGAGACGTGATGGGCCGCGGCCTGCGCGCGGCGGTCGCGATGGGTGAACTGCGCACGGCGGTCCGCACATTGGCCCTCCTGGACCTCGAACCGGCTGAGGTGTTGTCCGCGTTGGACGAGATCGCGCGCGGGCTCGGCACCCCCGGCGGCGTCCAGCAGGCCACCCGGGCCGCCCGCCGCCCCCGCGAGGCCGACCTCTCCGAGGTGTACCTCGCGACCTGCATCTACGCCGTCTACGACTCGGTGACCAGGCGCTGCACCTTCGCCAACGCGGGCCATCTCCCGCCGGTCCTGGTGGAACCCGGCGAGGCCGCGCTGATGCTCGACGTCCCGCCCGGCATGCCGCTCGGCGTCGGCGGCGAACCCTTCGAGGAGGTGGAGGTCGAACTACCCGAAGGCGCACTCTTGGCGCTCTACACGGATGGACTGGTCGAATCCCGCGACCACCCCCTCGACGAGGGCCTCCAGGCCTTCGTGGGCGCCCTGACCGACCCCAACCGCCCCTCGAACGACGGCCCCCCGTCCACGGCCGCCGCACTCAACGCCGAGACCCACCGCGACCTGGAGGACGTCTGCGACCACGTCCTCAGCACCCTCGACACCCACCACGGCGAGGACGACATCGCGCTGCTGATGGCACGTGTCCAGGGCCTGCCGGAGGACTCCGTCGGCGACTGGACGCTGCCGCGCGAGCCGCGCAGCGTGGGCCGCGCCCGCGAGTACGCGCGCGCCCGACTCCAGTCCTGGAACCTCGAACCCCTCATCGACACAACGGAGTTGCTGGTCAGCGAACTGGTGACGAACGCACTCCGCTACGGCGAGGACGAGATCAGGCTACGGCTGCTGCTCGACCGCACCCTGGTCTGCGAGGTCTGGGACGCGGGCCTGGTCCAACCGCGCCGCCGCCGCGCCCGCGACACGGACGAGGGCGGCCGGGGCCTCCAACTGGTCGGCCTGCTGTCGGCGGCCTGGGGCTCACGCCGGACGCCTCGCGGCAAGACGGTGTGGTTCGAACTCCCGCTGCCGGACGGGGAGACCGGGATGGTGGACCCGGCGGAGGCACTGCTCAGTCTGTTCTGACGGGGGTGACGGCTGGTCTGACGGGGGTGGCGGCCGGCTCACGTCGGGTCGGCGTTGCCGCCGCGCTTTCGGGTGTCCGGTCCGCCGAAGGCGAGGGGTGGGCCGCCGTCCGGGTTCTCGCCGAGCAGCACTCCGCCGAGGACCGCTCCGGCCGTGTGTTCGGCGGGACCGTCGTACGGGTTGCCGTGGAGGCGGACGTCCTGTTCGGCCGACTCGCGGGCCTCCAGCGCGGGTTGGTGGGCCGCGGCGGGGGAGGTTTCGAGAAAGTGTTGCGCTTCCGCCAGAAGTGTTCGGGCCCCGTCGCCGATCGCGCCCCGATGCGTTGCCACGAAGCCGTCCGCCGCGCGGACGTCACCACGGCCGACGAGCCACGCGGCGGTGCCGAGTACGCCGTCCTGCCCGCCGCCGAGCGACGCCACGGCCCGCACGACGCTCCGCAGCGCGGCGAGGGGGTCGTACGGACGGTCGCCGGTCACTTCCTCCCGTACGGCCGCGAGGGTGGCGTCGATGTCATGGGGCGGCCCGGTCGTCCTGGCCCGCTCCGCCTCCGCGCCGGTGAGCGCGGCCGGGAGCAAGTCGGCGGCTTCGGCCAGGGAGTTGGCGAGCTGGTCGACGCCGGTCAGCAGGGTGTCGGCCTGACCGATGGCGCCCTCGGCGGCGCGCAGCTCCCGCACCGCCTGCCCGATCCGTTCCAAGTCGGCGGCCTGGCGGGCCTGGTTGAGATGAGTCGTGGCGAACACCAGCCGGTCCTTGGCCTGTTCGACGTATCCGGTGACGGGGGCGGTGGCCGATGGTGCGTAGCGCGCGTGGAGGTCCGCGAGTGCGGACTCTACGGCCCCTGTACGGCCGGTGAGTTCGCGGAACCGGCCCTCCGCGACCTCCAGCGCCCCGCTCATCTCCCGCTCCAGCGACCGGAGTTGGTCGAACCCCGGGGCCACGGCGTCCAGTCGCCGTCCGGCCTCGGCGCACCGCCCGACGACGCCGGCGAGCGCGTGCCGCCGGGCGGCCTCCTCCTCGGGGAACCCTTGGCCGTAGCGCAGACGTATCGCGAACGCGGCGGACAACTCCTGCTCGGCCTCCCGCAGGGCGAGCGCGAACGGTTCTACGGCCGCCGCCCCGAACCGGGCCTCGGCGAAGGCGAGTTCGTTCCGGCTGGTACGGACGCAGTCGTCGGCCTGGACGAGCGCGGCACCGGCCTGGCGCTCCAGCAGGGGGAGTGGGGTCACGGGAGGCCGGGACGACACCACGGGCGGTTCTACGGGTGGTCCTACGGGGGGTGTCGCTACCCCGGGAGTCGTACGGGTACGGGCCCTACGGGTACGCCGTACATACCCGTACCCCGCGAGTATTCCCACCCCGCCGACCGCGACGAGCGGCAGGACGAGGTCGGCGGCGGACGTCCCGTCGGCCTCCGGCTCGGCAAGGGCCTCCTGCCCGGCCCGGGCGGCGGTGGGCCCGGCCCGGGTGGCCGCAACCGGAACCTCCGCGTTGATCGTCATCACCGGCAACACCAGCCACACGACCCCGGCCGCCCCACCCAGCACGGCATGCGCCACCCGCACGGATATGTGAGAGGCCGCGCGTCGCGGCCGGCCGCGTATCAAGGATGACGTCACATTTCGGAGCGTATGAGCAGAAATACGCGAGCGCGACCGGGATGCGCCCAGGATGGGACGGGGGACAGCGCCGGGGGCGAGTGAGGTGGGAGGTGTATGGCTACGGGGAGGGGAGACACGGGGATGACACCGACGGAGGGCATGGACGCGGGCACGGGCGCGGGGGCAGACACGGAGGAGAGTCTTGAGGGGGAGAGGAAGGGGGAGCGGGAAGGGGAGCAGGAAGCGCTGACCGGGGCGCAGGCTGGGGCGCCGACCGGGGCGCAGGTAGGGGCGCCGACCGGAGTGCAGGCAGGGGTGACGGACACGGGCGGGGGCACGGAAACTGCGCAGGCCGCCGAAGCCGCCGCGCCCGCCGGAGCCGCTGAGTTTGCTGCTCCCGCCGAGCCCGCCGAGCCCGCCGAGCCCGCCGCGCCTGCCGAAGCTGCCGAGCTTGCCGAACCTGTCGCACCTGCCGAGCCCGTCGCTCTCGCCGAGCCTGCCGAAGCCGCTGCTCCCGCCGGGCCTGCTGCTCCTGCCACTCCCGCCGAGGGCGCCGAGCCCGTCACGCCCGCCGAGTCCGTCGCGCCTGCCGCGCTTGCCGGAGCCGCCGGAGCCGTCGGAGCCGCCGAGCTTGCTGCTCCCGCTGAGCTTGCCGCGCTTGCCGGAGCCGCCGAGCTTGCTGCTCCCGCCGAACCTGCCGCGCCTGCCGGATCCGCCGAGCTTGCCGCTCCCGCTGAGCCTGCCGCGCTTGCAGAAGCCGCCGCGCCTGCCGGAGCCGCTGAGCTTGCTGCTCCCGCCGAACCTGCCGCGCCTGGCGGAGTTGCCGTTCCCGCCGAGCTCGTTGCTCCCGCCGAGCCCGCCGAAGCCGCTGCTCCCGCCGGGCCTACCGCTCCCGCCGAGGGCGCCGAGCCCGCCCCGCCCGTCAAGGGCGCCAAGGGCGCCAAGCGTCCCCGTTCTCCCCGGAAGTGGATCCGCCGGACCCGCCGTACCGCCCTAGCCCTCGTCCTCCTCCTGCTTCTCCCCACCCTCGGCGCCGAGATCGCCCTCCGGGTGAACTACACGGGTGACCCCGTAGACGGCACCTACACCAGGAACCAGGACGCGATCTGGCTGGGGCATGCCTGGGTGGACGGGCGGAAGAGTGATGCGGATGTCGCCGCGCTGGCCCGTCGGCTGAAGGGGACCGGTATTCGTGACCTGTACGTCCATTCGGGGCCCCTGGAGCACGACGGCACCCTTCCCGAGTCGGACTACCCAAGAGCTACCTGGCTGATCGAGTCGGTCCACCGTGCGCTTCCCGGGGTCCGGGTCCAGGCCTGGCTGGGGGACAAGCTCGCCACCGAGAGTCCGGACGGTCTGCGGCTGGAGCGCGCGGAGACCCGTACCGCGATCGTCGCCTCCACCCGCCAGATCCTCGCCGCCGGCTTCGAAGGCGCCCACTTCGACCTGGAACCCCTGCACTCAGGCGACGACAACTACCTCGACCTGCTCGACCGGCTGCACGACGTCACCGAGTCCCGGAACGCCCAACTCTCCGTCGCCGCCCACCAGATCGACCCGCTCCCCGCCTTCCACTCCTTCTGGGGCACCCTCACCAACCACCCCAAGTGGTGGTCGCAGGCGTACTTCGGCCAGGTCGCCCGCCGCGTCGACCAGATCGCCGTCATGTCGTACGACACCATGCAGCCCCTACAGAGCCTCTACGGCGGCTACGTCGCCCAGCAGACCTCGCTCGCCCTGGAGGTCACCCCGGACTCCACCGAACTCCTCATGGGCCTGCCCTTCTTTCACGAGAACCGCTTCGGCCACCGGGGCGCCGCCGAGACCGTCCCCGCCGCCGTCCGGGGCGTACGCCTCGGCCTGTCCCGTACGGACGCGGACCGTGCGAACTTCGGCGTCGCCCTGTACGTGGACTTCGCGGCGACGGAGGCGGACTGGACGGCGTACCGGGAGGGCTGGGCGGGCTGAGCACACCTCGACGGGCGGTCGCCCGCCCCCGCGCAGCCTACGAAGAACGCCTCCCGATCTTCGACCCCAGCCACACCAGCGGGTCGTACTTGCGGTCAACTGCCCGTTCCTTCAAGGGAATCAGCGCGTTGTCCGTGATGTGGATGCCCTCGGGGCAGACCTCGGAGCAGCACTTGGTGATGTTGCAGTAGCCGAGGCCGTGTTCGTCCTGGGCGGTCTTCTTGCGGTCGAGGCCGCTCTCGGCCGCCGCGTCCAGCGGGTGCATGTCCAGCTCCGCGACCCGCATCAGGAAGCGCGGGCCGGCGAACGCCGGTTTGTTCTCCTCGTGGTCGCGGACCACATGGCAGGTGTCCTGGCACAGGAAGCACTCGATGCACTTGCGGAACTCCTGCGAGCGGTCGACGTCCTCCTGCATCATCCGGTACTCGCCGGCCGCGACCCCCTCCGGCGGCACGAACGACGGAATCTCCCTGGCCTTCTGGTAGTTGAAGCCGACGTCCGTCACCAAATCCCGTACCACCGGGAAGGCGCGCAGCGGGGTGACCGTGATCGTCTCCTCGCGCGTGAACACCGACATGCGGGTCATGCACATCAGCCGGGGGCGGCCGTTGATCTCCGCCGAGCACGAACCACACTTGCCCGCCTTGCAGTTCCAGCGCACGGCGAGGTCGGAGGCCTGGGTGGCCTGGATGCGGTGGATGATGTCGAGGATCACCTCGCCGTCGTTGACCTCGACCTTGAAGTCCTCCAGGCCGCCGCCCTTGACGTCCCCCCGCCACACCTTGAAGCGGGCCTCGTAGCTGCTCACTCGTAGAGCTCCTCTTCGGCGAGGTACTTGACCAGCTCTTCCTTCTCGAAGAGGGCGAGCAGGTCGGCGCGGATGGGGTCGGTCGTCTCTCGGGTCAGGGCGATCTGCGCGGCCACCGGGTCCGAGCCGCCCAACCCGCCCGTGGGATCGGTGAGTTGGCAGATCAGGTTGATGCGGCGCCAGTCGCGGTTCATACCGGGGTGGTCCTCGCGGGTGTGTCCGCCGCGCGACTCGGTGCGCTCCAGCGCGGCCCGCGCCACGCACTCGCTGACCAGCAGCATGTTGCGGAGGTCGAGCGCGAGATGCCAGCCCGGGTTGAACTGCCGGTGGCCCTCGACTCCCGCCCGGCGGGCCCGTACGCGAAGATCCGCCAGCTTCTCCAGCGCCTGTTCCATCTCGCCCTCGCGGCGGATGATGCCGACGAGGTCGTTCATGGTCTGCTGGAGTTCCTGGTGGAGGGTGTACGGGTTCTCGGGTGGGCGCCCGTTCTCCTTGCCGGGTTCCGGTCCTTCGGCGGAGAAGGGGCGTAGCGCCTCCGCCGCCGCCAGGTCCACCTCGGTGTCGTCGATCAGCGGGCGGCTGTCCGCCAGGTCGGCCGCGTGGTCCGCCGCGTGCCAGCCCGCCCTGCGGCCGAACACCAGCAGGTCGGACAGGGAGTTGCCGCCCAGCCGGTTGGAGCCGTGCATGCCGCCGGCCACCTCACCGGCCGCGAACAGCCCCGGCACTCCGCGTGCCGCCGCCGTGTCCGACTCGACCGCGATGCCGCCCATCACGTAGTGACAGGTCGGGCCGACCTCCATCGCCTCCGCCGTGATGTCGACGTCGGCCAGCTCCTTGAACTGGTGGTACATGGACGGGAGTCGGCGCCGGATCACCTCCGCCGGCATACGCGTCGACACGTCCAGGAAGACCCCGCCGTGCGGTGAGCCGCGGCCCGCCTTCACCTCGGAGTTGATGGCGCGGGCGACCTCGTCGCGGGGGAGCAGTTCGGGGGGACGGCGGTTGTTGTCCGGGTCCTCGTACCAGCGGTCGCCCTCGGCCTCCGACTCGGCGTACTTCTCCTTGAAGACGTCGGGGATGTAGTCGAACATGAACCGCTTGTTCTCGGAGTTGCGCAGCACCCCGCCGTCGCCGCGCACCGACTCGGTGACGAGGATGCCCTTCACGGAGGGCGGCCAGACCATGCCCGTCGGGTGGAACTGCACGAACTCCATGTTCAGCAACGGCGCTCCGGCCAGCAGCGCCAGCGCGTGGCCGTCGCCCGTGTACTCCCACGAGTTGGACGTCACCTTGAAGGACTTGCCGATCCCGCCGGTCGCGATCACCACGGAGGGCGCTTCCAGGACGAGGAAGCGGCCCGTCTCGCGCTCGTAGGCGAAGACCCCCGAGACGCGGCTCCCGTCCTTCAACACCCTTGTGACCGTGCACTCCTGATAGACCTTCAGGCGCGACTCGTACTCGCCGGTCTCCTTGTGGTCCTCCTGCTGGAGGGACACGATCTTCTGCTGGAGCGTGCGGATCAGCTCAAGTCCCGTACGGTCGCCGACATGCGCGAGGCGCGGGTACTCGTGGCCGCCGAAGTTGCGCTGGGAGATCCGGCCGTCCCGGGTGCGGTCGAAGAGGGCGCCCCAGGTCTCCAACTCCCATACCCGGTCCGGGGCTTCCTTCGCGTGCAGCTCGGACATGCGCCACTGGTTGAGGAACTTGCCGCCGCGCAGGGTGTCGCGGAAGTGGACCTGCCAGTTGTCGCCGGAGTTGACGTTGCCCATCGCCGCCGCGATGCCGCCCTCGGCCATCACCGTATGGGCCTTGCCGAACAGCGACTTGCAGATCACCGCCGTACGGGCACCGCGTTCGCGCGCCTCGATGGCGGCCCGCAGGCCGGCGCCACCGGCACCGACCACGACGACGTCCCACTCCTGTCGCTCGACCACGGACATCAGAAGAACCTCGGATCGTTGAAAGCGCCGGAGGCGACCAGGTACACGTAGAAGTCGGCAGCCGCGACGCTGATCAACGACGCCCAGGCCAGCTGCATATGACGGTTGTTCAGTTTCCCGACGAACTTCCACGCCTTGTAGCGCACGGGATGCTTGGAGAAGTGCTTGAGCTTGCCGCCGACGATGTGCCGGCAGGAGTGGCAGGAGAGGGTGTACGCCCAGATCAGCACGATGTTGGCCACGAAGACGAGGGTGCCGAGGCCCATGTGGCCCCAGTGGTAGTGCTCGTCGCGGAAGGTCAGCACGGTGTCGTAGGTGAGCGTGCCCGCCACCAGGAGGGCCGCGTAGAAGAAGTACCGGTGGACGTTCTGGAGGATCAGCGGGAAGCGGGTCTCGCCGGAGTACTTCTTGTGCGGCTCGGCCACCGCGCAGGCCGGGGGAGAGGCCCAGAAGCCGCGGTAATAGGCCTTGCGGTAGTAGTAGCAGGTCAGGCGGAAGCCGAGCGGGAAGATCAGGATGATGATGGCGGGCGAGATGCCCCACCAGCTCCCGAAGAGATCGGCGTTCGGGCCCGCGTGCATGGTTCTGCACCGCTCGGCCAGACAGGGCGAGTAGAACGGCGACACATAGGGCGCCGAGTAGTAGTTCGAGTCCGCGAAGGCCCGCCAGGTCGAGTAGACGACGAAGGCGAGCAGTCCGGCGGCGGTGACGGCCGGGGCCAGCCACCAGCGGTCGGTCCGCAGATGCGGGGCGTCGATGGCGGCGCGCGTACCGGTGCGTACGCCGCCGCTGTTCGGATGGGGTTCCGTACCAGTGGCCAACTCAGGACTCCGGTCGGTTCAGGGTGCGTGGCGGTGATGGGCGCCGAGTCCTTCGTCGTCCGTATCCGTCCACAGGGTGTTGTCGTAGGGGGTGTCGGAGATGGGGACGAGATCGGGGCGCCGGGGGCGCTCGATCCCTGGTGCGGCGTCGCGCAGCAGTGCGACGCTCTCGCGCAGCCGGTCGGCGTCGGCCTTGACCCTGCGCATCTCCAGGCCGCCGCTGCCGAATTGGTTCTCCAGCCGTCCGACCGACCTGAACAGGTCGTCGAGACAGCGCTGGACTGATGTCAGTTCGTCGTGCACGGACATGACGTGACCTCGCTTCCGTGGGCCTCGGCCCTGGACGGCAACGTTCATGCGCCTGCGAGTGTTGCGCGTCACACCGGCCGGTGGGAAGCGGTGTGCACGGATTGGCCGGGGTGCGTTGGTGTGTACGGGGGCAGATTCGAACATTGCGCCGCACGGGTGGGCTTCCCGGCGCCCCTCGCCGTGTCGCCCCACAGGGCCGAACCGTTTCCTCTTCAGTGGCCGCATAGATCTGATCAGCTCCATATACCACCAAAAGCGATCAGAAGCCCGCGGCTTACCGGAGGTAGCAGTGATGTCCCACGACGGCGTCAGACTGCGCGCGGTCATGCGCTCGGTCGCCTTCCTCACCGCGGGCGCGCTCGCGGTGCCCACCCTCGCGGGGTGCGGCTCCGACGACGAGTCGGGCAAGCCGCTGGCCGGACAGGACATCGCGCCGGTAGCGCGTGACCTGGTCGCCGACGGCGGCACCCTGCGCTGGGCCGTCGACGACGTGCCCGAGACCCTCAACGCCTTCCAGTCGGACGCCGACGACGCCACCACCCGCGTCGCCCAGGCCGTCCTGCCCGCCATGTTCCGGCTCGACGCGCAGGGCCGCCCGCAGCGCGACGCCGACTACCTGGAGTCCGCGAAGGTCGTCGACACCTCGCCCAAGCAGGTCGTCCTCTACAAGCTCGACCAGCAGGCCGTGTGGAGCGACGGCCGCGAGATCGGCGCCGCCGACTTCGCCGCCCAGTGGCGCGCCCTGTCCGGCAAGGACTCCGCGTACTGGACCGCGCGCAACGCCGGTTACGACCGCATCGAGAAGATCGAGCGCGGCGCCAACAACCTTGAGGTCAAGGTCACTTTCAGCAGGCCGTACGCCGACTGGAAGTCACTGTTCTCGCCGCTGTACCCCAAGGACGTGATGGGCACCCCGGACGCCTTCAACGACGGGGCGCGCCGCAAGCTGAAGGTCACCGCCGGGGCCTTCGGGGTGCAGAAGGTCGACCGCAAGGACAAGGAGATCGTCCTCGCCCGCAACCCGCACTGGTGGGGCAGGCCCGCGAAGCTCTCCCAGCTCGTGCTGACCGCCGTACCGCTGGACAAGCGGGCCGCCGCGCTCGCCGACGGCACCGTCGACCTCGCCACGATCGACCCCGTCGACGCGAGCCGGATCGCGCTCGCGAGCCGCGCCAAGGGCACCGGCACCCCGCTCCAGGGCGCGAGCGCGAGCGCCACGGGCGACACGGAGAGCAAGGACGAGAGCAAGGACGAGAACAAGGGCGAGAACAAGGGCGAGAACAAGGGCGAGAGCCCCAAGGAGAAGAAGCTCAGCAAGAAGGAGCGCAAGGCGCTCGCCAAGTACCTGCGCCAGCAGGACGAGTTGAGGGCCTTCACCGTCCGCCGCTCCTTCGAGCCCGCCTACACGCAGCTCGCCCTCAACGGCTCAGAGGGCCCCCTCGCCGACGAACGCGTCCGGCGCGCCGTGGCCCGCGCGCTCGACCGCGAGGCGCTCGCCAAGGTCGTCCTCACCCCGCTCGGCCTGCCCGCCGTGCCGGTCGGCAGCCATCTCGCGCTCGCCGGACAGGCCGCGTACGCCGACAACAGCGGCGCGCTCGGCGACCACGACACCGCGGAGGCGCAGGCGCTGCTCACCGACGCCGGCTGGGTGGCGGGCGGACCGGTCAAGGAGAAGGGGGAGAAGGCGGCCGGCGCCGAGGGGAAGAAGGGCAAGAAGTCCGACGACGCGTCGGAGGGCGGCTCCGACGGGCAGTACATCGTCGGTGAGGACAACAAGGACCCGCAGGACCACACCAAGAAGCACGACAAGGCTTCCGGACACGGCGACGAGGGGTCCAAGCACCTCGCCGACGGCAAGCAGTACGACGGCCGCAAGGTGAGGCAGGGCGGGGCGCCCGGCGCGTACGCCCCGAAGGGCACGGCCGCCCCGGCCGGTGCGAGGACGGGCACGCTCGCCAAGGACGGCAAGCCGCTCACCCTGCGCTTCGTGCTCCCCTCCGGGACCGGCTCGGAGTCGCTGAGCGCGGTCGCCGACAGCATTTCCCGCATGCTGGAGAAGGTCGGCATCCGCACGGAGATCACCAAGGTCTCCGACGACAGCTACTTCAAGGACCACATCGCGTCCGGCCAGTACGACCTCGCGCTCTACTCCTGGCCCGCGTCCGCCTACCCCGCCACCGACGCCCGCCCGATCTTCGCCAAGCCGGTCCCGGCCGCGGACGGTTCCCTGAACGTCGAGCAGAACTACACCCGCGTCGGCACCGACCAGGTCGACCAGCTCTTCGACCAGGCCGCCTCGACCCTCGACGAGGACGAGTCCGCCGCCCTGGTCCGCAAGGCCGACGCCCGTATCTGGGCGGCGGCCGGCTCGATCCCCCTCTACCAGCGCCCCCAGCTCACCGCCGCCCGCAGGACCGTCGTCAACGCGGGCTCCTTCGGCTTCCAGACCCCGGTCTACGAGGACATGGGCTTCCTGAAGAAGGGGGCCCACCCCTCGGCGAGCCCGTCGGGCCGATAGCGGTCTCGCGCGCTCGGCGGCACGGGAGTCGTACAACGCGAACGTGGCCGGACCTCCGCCGAGGTCCGGCCACGTTCGCGGTCTCAGATCAGCAGTAGGCCTTCGCCGCCAGCTTGGCGGTTCCCGACGCCGGGCGCTCGGTGCACTTGACGCCGCCCTCGGTCTGGATGTTCCAGCTGTGCCCCTTGCCGGAACCCTTGTTGATGAAGCCCGTTCCACCGTTGTTGCAGGTCTTGGCGTCGTACCAGCCGGACGCCTTCTTGACCCCGCTGAAGACGACGTAGGTCCCCGGCTTGTTGAAGTTGAACCTGACCGATTCGCTCGACTCGCTGGTCTTCTGCCCCGACTTGGTGAGAGTCCCCGAGATGTGGGCGTCCATGCTGGAGATCACCCAGCTCGCCGAGTAGCTGGCACCGGCGGTCACCTCGCGTCCGGAGGTGACCGTCCTGCGGTACGTCGCCGTCTTGGTGTACGTCCCCGTGCTGTCCTGGGCGATGTTGATCTGCTTGGCGTGGGTGATCACCCAGGCGTTGCTGAGACTCGTCCAGGTGGCGGCCTTGTGTCCCGGTTCGCAGATGATGGGCCGCGCGCTGGCGGCCGAGACCGGTCCGAGCACGACCGAAGCGGTCGCGAGCCCGGTGACCGCCGCGAGAGACAGAAGCCTGTTCCCCATGATTGTTTCCCCGTTTCCGAAATTGGCATGGCCGTCCCGCTGGACGGTCGTGCCACGGCATTGCCCCGCCATCGGCAGGGCCACGTCAAATTACATCGGCGCGATCAGTGGGATCCAAGTGAATTGAGGGAGAATTGAGGTCGAAGGGACCGACCGCGACAGCCCTGCGAAAGCCCTGCGGAGGCCCTGCGACAGCCCCGCGGCAGCCCTGCGGAGGCCCCTTCCCCGTACGCCACGTACGATGGGGTAAGGCCGTGGCGTGTCCAGCCCGGCAGGGTCCGCGTAACGCAGACGTACGCGCAGGCCTTCCTCACTCTCCGGGAGTACGCCGCAATATGGCCACGCGCCACGACATCCGCAACGTCGCAATCGTCGCCCACGTCGACCACGGGAAGACGACCCTCGTCGACGCCATGCTGAAGCAGGCCGGTGCCTTCGCCGCGCACGCCGCCGAATCGCTCGACGACCGCATGATGGACTCGAACGATCTGGAGCGTGAGAAGGGCATCACGATCCTGGCCAAGAACACGGCCGTGAAGTACCACCCCAAGGATGGCGGCGACGTCATCACCATCAACATCATCGACACCCCGGGCCACGCCGACTTCGGTGGCGAGGTCGAGCGCGGTCTCTCGATGGTGGACGCGGTGGTGCTGCTCGTCGACGCCTCCGAGGGCCCGCTGCCGCAGACCCGCTTCGTGCTGCGCAAGGCGCTCCAGCAGCGCCTGCCCGTCATCCTCTGCATCAACAAGACGGACCGCCCCGACTCCCGGATCGACGAGGTCGTCAACGAGACCTACGACCTCTTCCTGGACCTGGACGCCGACGAGGAGCAGATCGAGTTCCCCATCGTCTACGCGTGCGCGCGTGACGGTGTCGCCTCGCTGACCAAGCCGGAGAACGGCACGGTCCCGCAGGACAGCGACAGCCTGGAGCCCTTCTTCTCCACGATCCTGTCCCACGTCCCGGCCCCCGAGTTCGACGAGGCGGCCCCGCTCCAGGCGCACGTCACCAACCTGGACGCGGACAACTTCCTCGGCCGTATCGCGCTGCTCCGCGTCGAGCAGGGCGAGCTGCGCAAGGGCCAGACCGTCACGTGGATCAAGCGCGACGGCACGATGTCCAACGTGCGCATCACCGAGCTGCTGATGACCGAGGCGCTCACCCGCAAACCGGCCGAGATGGCGGGCCCCGGTGACATCTGCGCCGTGGCCGGTATCCCGGACATCATGATCGGCGAGACCCTGGCCGACCCGGAGAACCCGATCGCGCTGCCGCTCATCACGGTCGACGAGCCGGCGATCTCCATGACCATCGGTACGAACACCTCGCCGCTGGTCGGCCGCGGCGGCACCGGCAAGGGCGCCACCGCGAAGGCGGCCGTCAAGGACCGCAAGGTGACGGCCCGTCAGGTCAAGGACCGCCTGGACCGCGAGCTGATCGGTAACGTCTCGCTGCGCGTCCTCGACACCGAGCGTCCCGACGCCTGGGAGGTGCAGGGCCGCGGTGAGCTGGCGCTGGCCATCCTGGTCGAGCAGATGCGCCGTGAGGGCTTCGAGCTGACCATCGGCAAGCCGCAGGTCGTCACGCAGATCATCGACGGCAAGGTGCACGAGCCGGTCGAGCGCATGACGATCGACGTGCCCGAGGAGCACATGGGCGCGGTCACGCAGCTCATGGGCGTCCGCAAGGGCCGGATGGACAACATGTCCAACCACGGCTCCGGCTGGGTCCGCCTGGAGTTCGTCGTCCCGTCCCGCGGTCTCATCGGCTTCCGTACCGAGTTCCTCACCGGGACGCGCGGCACGGGCATCGCCCACTCCATCCACGAGGGCCACGAGCCGTGGTTCGGTGTGCTGACGACCCGTAACAACGGCTCGCTGGTCGCCGACCGCGCCGGTGCCGTCACCGCGTTCGCGATGACGAACCTCCAGGAGCGCGGTGTGCTGTTCACCGACCCCGGCACCGAGGTGTACGAGGGCATGATCGTCGGCGAGAACTCGCGCGCCGACGACATGGACGTGAACATCACCAAGGAGAAGAAGCTCACCAACATGCGCTCGGCCGCCGCCGACTCGTTCGAGGCGATCGTGCCCCCGCGCAAGCTCTCCCTGGAGCAGTCCCTGGAGTTCTGCCGCGACGACGAGTGCGTCGAGGTGACCCCGGAGTCCGTCCGTATCCGCAAGGTCGTCCTCGACCAGAAGGAGCGCGGTCGCTCCGCGAGCCGCGCCAAGCACGGCTGACGCACCGCTACGGCCCCAACTGAGCCCGGGCGCCCCCTTCTTGGGGGTGTCCGGGCTCAGTTCGTTCCGCGCGCCCGGGACAAGTGCGCGACGGGCTACAGGGTTTTCCCTATGATTTCGCCATGGAGACCCCGGGGCCTGTGCCCATGGTTGTGTCTCGGTAAAGTCGTCCGAATGCGGACCGGCGTTCCGGCCGTCCGACGCTCTTCCGGCCTGTGACATGGAGGTTGACCCTCCGGCCGCCGGGGGCAAGCGATTTTCCCCTCCGTTCGTCCGCAATGCGGAGAGCCGTGTCCGAAAGTTGTGTAACAAGTCCGTTTCGCAGGCATCTTTCGCCAAACCCTTTGTCCGGATTTTGGAAGATGTGAGCGTCAGCTGTGACTGAATTGAGATTTAAAGACAGTGGTCGGCACCTGGCGCATGGCAGATAGTTAGCCGCGTAACGCTCGGGTCAATGGGTCATCGCGCCGTGGGGACGGCGCCGACTCGCGAGCACCAGGGGGTGTCTGACCCTCCGTCAGGGGTGACGGGGGAAAGGCGTCGACCCCCTCCTGTTGGTGAACACGTGGAGTCATGAGGAGGAGCCCCATGCGTGGTGTCACGAACGCCAGGTGGGACACGCCGTCCGTCAGTAGCAACTTCGGCCGCCCATGCGGAGATTGGCTCTGAGGAGTCGGCCGGCCGCTTAGTGCAGCCGCCCAACTACGCGCGTCCGGCTGCGGGATCTCCCGCCGCCCGGCACGTTTCGAACCTCTCTCCTGGAACCGACCGGCGATCGCGCACACCCCGCGCGGATCGCCCGCTCGGCACACCCACACCTGTGAAATGGGCCAACAGTGACAAGTCCTATCGACATTGAGGGCGGCGGAACCTCGGTCGTCGTCGACGGCGAACCAGGGCCGAAGACCGAACCCGAGGCCAAGAAGCTGGAGGGCCGGTCGCCCGGCCAGCTGATGTGGGTCCGCTTCAAGCGCGACCGCACCGGCGTCGTCTCCGCCTACGTGGTGGGCTTCTTCTTCCTCGTCGGACTCCTCGCTCCGCTGATCTCGAAGCTGTACGGCAAGGACCCGTACACCGTGTACGCGGACGAACGCCCCGAGCTCTTCGACAGCGCGGGTGTGCCACTGCAACCCAACGGCGGGATCAGCAGCCAGTTCTGGTTCGGCCTCGAACCGGGCAACGGCTACGACGTGTTCACCAAGCTGATCTACGGCATCCGCACCTCGCTGATGATCTCCGTCTGCGTGACGGTCGCGACCGTGCTCACCGGCATCCTGCTCGGTGTCGCGGCCGGCTATCTCGGCGGAAAGCCCGACTACTTCATCAGCCGGGTCATCGACTTCCTCCTCGCCTTCCCCGCCCAGCTCTTCTTCATCGCCAGCATGCCGGTCATGGTCTCCCTCTTCGTGAGCCCGACCGACGAGACACCGACCTACGTCCGGGTCGTGGCCCTCATCGCGGTGCAGTGGTTCCTGGGCTGGATGAGCCTCGCCCGGATCCTGCGCGGCACCAGTCTGGCGCTGCGCGAACGGGAGTTCATCGAGGCGGCCAGGGTCAGCGGCGCCTCGCCCTGGCGGATCATCAGCAAAGAGATCCTGCCGAACGTGGTCACGCCGATCCTCGTACAGTCCACGTACATGCTTCCGGGCTTCGTGACCGCCGAGGCCGGACTGTCCTACCTGGGCGTGGGCATCGTCGAACCGACGCCGGACTGGGGACAGATGTTCTCCAAGGCGTCCACCGAACTCGTGATGTCGAACGACATCACCTACATGTTCTTCCCGGGTGTCTCGATGATCATCTTCATCGTGGCCTTCAACCTGCTCGGGGACTCGGTCAGGGACGCCTTCGATCCCAAGACGGCACGCTGACCGTCCGTTGGTGGGCGTCCGCGCCCGGATACCGCACGGCAACACAGCACAGCAATCCAGCACGGCGATCCAGCACGGGAATTCCTTTGTGCACTGGTGACACACAGATGGGTGGAAACTGAGTGATGAGTAGGGGCGGACGCCACGTATACGCCGCGCTCTCCGTGCTCGCGGCCGGGGCTCTTGTGCTCACCGGTTGCAGCAAGGGCGGCAGCGACGCGAGCGACAACAACAAGCAGGACAAGGAGAACGCGGCAAGACAGCAGAAGTCGATCAAGTTCGGCAACGCCGCCGACTCCACCGGACCGGCCGCGGCCGTACCCGGCGCCAAGGCGGGCGGCACGATGGAGGTTCTCCAGCGTGACAGCTACGCCCACCTCGACCCGGCCCAGATCTACGTCTCCGACGAGGGCTCCCTGGCGACCCTGATCCACCGGGGCCTGACGGGCTACAAGGCGAGCGACAACGGCAAGACGCACGAGGTCGTCGGCGACCTCGCCACCGACTCCGGTACCCCCTCGGACGGCGGCAAGACCTGGAAGTACACGCTCAAGGACGGCATAAAGTTCGCGGACGGCACGCCGATCACGTCCACGGACTTCCGCCAGACCTTCGAGCGGCTCTTCGCGACCTACATCAACCAGGGCCCGACCTACATCCAGCAGTGGATGGCCGACACCTCCGGCGTCGACTACCGCAAGCTGCTGCCGGACGGCCCGTACAAGGGCAAGCACCTGCCGAGCACGGTCCTGGAGACCCCGGACGCCAAGACCGTCATCTTCCACTTCAAGTCCCCGCACGCCGACCTGCCGTACGCCCTCGCCATGGCGGGCTACGCCGTCGTGTCCGCCAAGGGTGACACCCAGGTCAAGTACGACAAGGCACCGGTCACGAGCGGCCCGTACAAGATCCAGTCGTTCAAGTCCGGCAAGTCGATGGTGCTCGTGAAGAACACCAACTGGGACCCGAAGACGGACCCGATCCGCAACCAGTACGTGGACCAGTTCAACTTCACGTTCAACCAGCAGTACGAGACCTCGACGAAGGCGCTCCTCGCCGACAGCGGTGCCGACCAGACCGGCCTCAGCTTCAACAACCAGGTCGACGCGGGCAACCTGTCCAGCGTGCTCAAGGACCCGAAGCTGAAGTCCCGCACGATCTCCGGCTACCAGCCGTACGTGGGCCAGATGAACATCAACCTGAGCCACACGGCCCTGAAGGACAAGACGGTCCGCGAGGCCATCGCCTACGCGCTGCCGGTCACGCCGTTCCTCCGTGCCTACGGCGGCACCGACGCCATGGAGACCGCGGGCGGCACGATCAGCCCGACCGTCTCCGGCTACAACGCCGCGTTCGACCCCTGGGGCAAGAAGAAGAACCCCGCAGGTGACCCGGCCAAGGCCAAGGCGCTGCTGAAGAAGGCCGGCAAGCTCAACATGAAGCTGACCTTCGGCTACATCAACACCCCCGAGGGCCAGCAGTACTCCACCGCCATGGCGGCGGGCCTGAAGAAGGCCGGCTTCGACGTCCAGCGCCAGGAGATCCCGGCCGAGACCTACTACGACCAGGTCAGCAAGCTCAACAACAACTACGACATCTTCCACAGCGCGTGGGGTGCCGACTGGCCGTCCGCCTCGACCGTCATCCCGCCGCTCTACGACGGACGCGTCATCGCCGACGGTGCGCAGAACTACCCGCAGGTCAACGACCCCAAGGTGAACGCCGACATCGACGCGGCGAACAAGATCACCGACCCGGTCAAGGCCGCGGCGGCCTGGGAGAAGATCGACGAGTACCTCGTGAAGGACGTCGTCGCCTTCGTCCCGACCGCGTACTACAAGCAGACCCAGATCGCCGGCTCCAAGGTCGGCGGCCTCGTCTACGACGACGTCATCGGCGGCGTCGACCCGCGTCGCCTGTTCGTCAAGTAACCGCCGTCCGTCCGGCACCCGGTGCTCCCGTCGCCTCCGCGGCGACGCACCGGGTGCCGGGCGGCCCGCCGACGTCAGAGAGCTGCCCCTGTCATGCTGCGCTTCCTCGTCCGCCGGTTCCTCGGCGCCGTCGTCATCCTGTTCCTGCTGAGCATCGTCACGTTCGTGTTGTTCTTCGGGATGCCACGTGATCCAGGGCTGCTGATGTGCGGCAAGACCTGCAATCCGACGAGCCTCGCGAACATCCACCATGTGCTCGGGCTCGACAAGCCGATCACCACGCAGTACTGGATCTTCCTCAAGAACCTCGTCGTGGGCAGCAACGGCTTCGCCCAAGGCCCGTGCCCCGCCCCGTGCTTCGGGTACTCGTACCACACCAACGACCAGGTCTGGGCCACGCTGATCGACCGGCTGCCCACCACCGTCTCGCTCACCCTCGGTGGCGCGTTCTTCTTCCTGCTCATCGGCCTCGGTACCGGACTGCTCGCCGCCTGGAAGCGTGGCACGCTCATCGACAAGACGGCCACGGCCGGGGCGATGGTGCTCAGCTCGATGCAGATCTACTTCCTGGGACCACTGGCACTGGCGCTGCTCGTCTACCAGACCCACATCTTCGACAAGCCGGCGTACAACGACTTCACCGCGAACCCGATCACCTGGTTCACGGGGCTGATCATCCCCTGGGTGGTGCTGTCCACGATCTTCGCCGCGCAGTACACGCGTATGGCGCGCTCCGCGATGATCGAACAGCTCCAGGAGGAACACGTCCGTACGGCCAAGGCGAAGGGGATGTCCCGCAGATACGTCTTCTTCCGCTACGCCTGGCGCGGCTCGCTGATCCCCATCGTCACCATCTTCGGCATCGACCTGGGCGCGCTGCTCGGCGGCGCCATCATCACCGAGTACACCTTCAGCCTGCCGGGCCTCGGCCAACTCGCCGTACAGGCCGTCTTCTTCAGCGATCTGCCGCTGCTGCTGGGCGTGATGATCTTCTCCGCCACCATGATCCTCCTCTTCAACATCATCGTCGACGCCTGCTACGCCTTCATCGACCCGCGCGTGCGGCTGGCCTAGGAGCACTCGTGACCACATTGACCAAGGAAGCCGGCGCTCCCTCGCCGGCCGACGCGGGTGCCCTTCTCTCGGTGCGGGACCTCTACGTCAGCTTCAAGACCGAGGACGGCATCGTGCGCGCCGTCGACGGCCTCTCCTTCGACGTCGCACGCGGCAAGACCCTCGGCATCGTGGGGGAGTCGGGCTCCGGCAAGTCCGTCACCAACCTGACGATCCTCGGCCTGCACAACCCGATGTTCACCACCGTCGAGGGCGAAATCCTCCTGGACGGCCAGGAGTTGACCACCGCCCGCGAGTCCGACCTGGAGAAGATCCGCGGCAACAAGGCCGCCATGATCTTCCAGGACCCGCTCACCGCGCTCTCCCCGTACTACACGGTGGGCCGCCAGATCGCCGAGCCGTACATGAAACACATGGGCGCCTCCAAACGGACCGCGTGGGACCGCGCTGTGGAGATGCTCGGCAAGGTCGGCATCCCCAACCCGAAGGAACGGGCGAAGGACTACCCCCACCAGTTCTCCGGCGGTATGCGCCAGCGCGCGATGATCGCCATGGCCCTGGTCTGCGACCCCGACCTGCTGATCGCCGACGAACCCACGACCGCCCTCGACGTCACCGTCCAGGCCCAGATCCTCGACCTGCTGAAGGACCTGCAACAGGAGTTCGGCTCGGGGATCGTCTTCATCACGCACGACCTCGGCGTCATCGCCGACATGGCCGACGACATCATGGTGATGTACGCGGGCGGCGCGGTGGAGTACGGCACCACGAACGAGGTGCTCCGCTCGCCCCAACACCCCTACACCTGGGGCCTGTTGAACTCCATGCCGCGGCTGGACTCAGACCTGAGCGAGCCCCTGGCGCCCATCCCCGGCACCCCGCCGTCCCTCCTGACCCCGCCCTCGGGCTGCCGCTTCCACCCCCGCTGCACCTTCCAGGACCGGGTCGGCGGCGCCCGCTGCGTGAACGAACGCCCGCTGCTCGCCCCTGACCGCGCCTCGGCATGCCACCTCACGGCGGACCAGAAGCGGACCATCTTCATCGAAGAGATCAAGCCCCGACTGGGCTAGGAGGAGACGTCATGACAGAGGACCTCGTCCTGCCCGCCCCGCGCGACGCGGCACCGGAAGCCTCCGGCGACCCGTTGCTGGTGGTGGAGGGCCTGACCAAACACTTCCCGATCAAGGGCGGCTTCCCGATCCGCCGCACGGTCGGCGCCGTCCAGGCCGTCGACGGCCTCGACCTGACCGTGCATGTGGGCGAGAGCTTCGGCCTGGTCGGCGAGTCGGGCTGCGGCAAGTCGACCACGGGCCGGCTGATCACCCGCCTGCTGGAGCCGACCCAGGGCAAAATCTCGTACCGCGGCCAGGACATCAGCCACGCCAGCCGAAAACAGCTGGCGCCGATCCGGTCCGAGATCCAGATGATCTTCCAGGATCCGTACTCCTCCCTCAACCCCCGGCAGACGGTCGGCAAGATCATCTCGGGCCCGATGGAGATCAACAACATCACCCCGCCCGGCGGCCGCGAGGCCCGGGTCCGTGAACTCCTGGAGATCGTCGGCCTCAACCCCGAGCACTACAACCGCTTCCCGCACGAGTTCTCCGGCGGCCAGCGCCAACGCATCGGTGTCGCCCGCGCGTTGGCCCTCGAACCGAAGCTGATCGTCGCGGACGAACCGGTCTCGGCCCTGGACGTCTCCATCCAGGCACAGGTGGTGAACCTCCTCCAGGAGGTCCAGAAGGAACTGGGCATCGCCTTCCTCTTCATCGCCCACGACCTCGCGGTCGTACGGCACTTCTCGCACCGGGTCGCGGTGATGTACCTCGGCAAGATCATCGAGGTCGGCGACCGCGACTCCATCTACACCCGCCCCCGGCACCCCTACACCCACGCCCTGCTGTCCGCCGTACCCGAGGTGAACCTCGGCGACGACGACACGGTGGGCCGTGAACGCATCCGCCTCGCCGGTGACGTCCCCTCCCCGATCAACCCGCCGACCGGCTGCCGCTTCCGCACGCGTTGCTGGAAAGCGCAGGACAAGTGCGCGGCCGAGGAACCGCCACTGATCCAGATCGAGGGCAACCGCGCCTCCCACCTGACGGCCTGCCACTTCCCGGAAGAGCCCACGATCGAGGCCCGGGACGAGGACATCGTGCTGGACCCGGCGCTGGCGGCGCTGGAGGAGTCGTCGGAGGAGTAGGCAAGCGGCCGTTGGGCCGCCCGTTGCCTGTACTGCGTCGCGGGCCGGTGGGGGGTCCGTAGAGTGTGGGGTCTTTTCTAACCAGTCATGGCGGATGTCAGTGGTTAGTCTGACGCCCACACCCTGGAGCCACCCCACCGGCGGTCGGCCGCCGAGACGGCCCGGCGTACCGTTCGACGACGACGAATCCGGCCTCGTGGAGGAAGCGGTCTAGGGCGTCAACGCCGAGGAAGCGCAGGGTGGTTCGGTCGACCTGTGGCCGTTGCCAGTGCGCGCCGTCGAAGGTCTCGGTGAACGTCACCCGTTCCCCGCCCGCCGCCACGAACTCGGCCTCGTGCCATACCCGTACGACCCCGCCGTCCCCGTCGGGGATCTCCCGCACCCGGTCCGGTGTCCATGTCTCCCAGGCCCGGGCCGCCGGATTCCGCGTCTCGAACACGAACCGCCCGCCGGGAGCGAGCGCGGCGCGTACGGCGGCCAGCGCTAGGCGCAACTCCTCGTCGGCGACCAGCACTTGGAAGGCGTGCCCGGTCATCACGGCGAGTTCGAACCAACCGTCCCACTGCCGCGACCGCAGATCCCCGAGCACTCACTCGACCCCGGGTTCATGGGCTCGCGCCCGCGCGAGCATCGCGGCGGCGGGATCGAGCCCCACGAGCCGCCCCCGGTGCCCATCCCGCCGGGCCCGCCCGAGCAGGCGCCCCGTGCCGCACCCGATGTCGAGCACGGCACCGACGGACATCACGAGTTCGAGGTAGAAGTCGTCGCCGGGCCCCCAAGGATTGAGGGTGTCGTACAGCGCGACGAGCGAAGGATCCGTGAACGAACGATCGACCACTGCGGCAGCTTGTCACATGGGAGGGGCCGTAAGGGCGCAGTGCCTTTAACCGGTCGACAACGGTGCCGCCCTCCGGGAAGCTCGGCGCGATGACAAATGTCCTGAACCCCAGCATCCGTACCCTCACCTTCGACTGCACCGGCGATCCCTATGAACTCGGCCTGTTCTGGGGCGAGTTGCTGGGGCGGCCGTTGGCCGACGACGACAAGCCCGGGGATCCGGAGGCGGTGATCGTGGACCCCGAGGGCGGGCCGACGCTGCTCTTTGTGCGCGTACCGGAGGCTAAGGCGGCGAAGAACCGGGTCCACCTGGACCTCCAGCCGCATGGACGGACCCGTGCGCAGGAGGTCGAGCGGGCGCTGGGACTCGGTGCCACGAAGGTCGCCGACCATACGCGCCCGGACGGCGGCGGCTGGGTCGTTCTCGCCGATCCCGAGGGCAATGAATTCTGTGTGGAGCGGGGCGAGTTGGGCTGAGCCCCGGGTATGGCGAAGGCCCGCGCCTGGGTGGGCGCGGGCCTTCGTCCCCTGGAACCGGACGTTCATGGGCTCGGGTCAATGGGCCGGTGAAAGTCCGTTCCTGAAGGGGGCGGCTGACTAAAGGGGTGTGTCAGGCCGCCGCCTCGGGGTCCTTGGCGAGACGGGGTGCCGGAACTGTGTCCGCCGTCTCGGGGTAGTGGCACGCGGTCAGGTGGCCGGGCTTGTTGCCCTCGACCTGCACCAGCGGAGGAGCCTCCGTCGCGCACTTCTCCGTCGCCTTCCAGCAACGGGTGCGGAAACGGCAGCCGGTCGGCGGGTTGATCGGCGACGGCACGTCACCGACCAGCCGGATGCGCTCCCGGGCGGGCGTCTCGTCCACCGTGGCCTCGGGCACGGCGGACAACAGGGCCCGCGTGTAGGGGTGGCGCGGGTTGCCGTACAGGTCGTCGCGGTCGGCGATCTCCACGATCTTGCCGAGGTACATTACCGCGACCCGCTGTGAGAAGTGCCGGACGATCGCCAGGTCGTGGGCGATGAACACGAACGCGATGCCGAGTTCCCTCTGCACCTTCTGGAGCAGGTTGACGACCTGTGCCTGGATGGAGACGTCCAGCGCGGAGACCGGTTCGTCCGCGACGATCAGCTTCGGTTCGAGGGCCAACGCGCGGGCGACACCGATGCGTTGGCGCTGGCCGCCGGAGAACTCGTGCGGGAAGCGGTTGTAGTGCTCGGGGTTGAGGCCGACGATCTCCAACAGCTCCCGGACCCGGGCCTCACGGCCGCCGGGCGGGGTGATGTTGTTGATCTCCATCGGGCCGGACACGATCTTGCCGACCGTCTGGCGGGGGTTGAGGGAGGCGTACGGGTCCTGGAAGATCATCTGGATCTCGGAGCGGATCGGCGCCAACTGCTTGCGGCCCGCGTGGGTGATGTCCTGGCCGCGGTAGGTGATGTTGCCGGCGGTCGGCTCCAGGAGCCGGGTGATCAGCCGGCCCGTGGTCGACTTGCCGCAGCCGGACTCGCCGACCAGGCCCAGGCTCTCGCCCTCGCCGACCTGGAAGTCGAGCCCGTCGACGGCCTGCACGGCACCGACCGTACGGCGGATCGGGAAGCCGCCCTTGATCGGGAAGTGTTTGGTCAGCCCGCTGACGTCCAGGAGGGGGGTTGTGTCGCTCATGATGGGAAGTCCCGTTTCTAGTACGTCAGTTGTGCTGGGCTACGGCGGTGAGGTCGGCGAAGAGCTCCTGGCGCTGCTCGGTGGTGAGGTGGCAGGCGGAGCCCCGGCCGTCGACCACCTCCAGCACGGGCCGTTCGCTGGAGCAGCGTCCGCCCGGGACCTTCTCGGCGAAGGCGCACCGCGGGTGGAAGCGGCAGCCGGACGGCGGGTTGAGCAGCGAGGGCGGCGAGCCCGGGATCGGCATCAGCGGTACGTCGACCGGTCCTTCGAGGGTCGGCATGGAGCTGAGCAGACCGAGCGTGTAGGGGTGCTGCGGGTCCGTCAGCACCTCCTTCTTGGTGCCGCGCTCCACACACCGGCCGCCGTACATCACCAGGACGTCGTCCGCGATGTCGGCGATGACACCGAGGTCGTGCGTGATGAACACGATGGCGGTGCCGAACTCCTGCTGGAGGTCCTTCAGCAGGTCCATGATCTGGGCCTGGACCGTCACGTCGAGGGCGGTCGTCGGCTCGTCGGCGATCAGCAGCTCCGGGTCGCAGACCAGCGCCATGGCGATCATCGCGCGCTGGCGCATACCGCCGGAGAAGAGGTGCGGGTAGTCGTCCACCCGGACCTCGGGCTGGGGGATCCCGACCCGCTTCAGCATCTCGATCGCGCGCGCCCGGCTCTCCTTCCGGGAGGCACCGGTGTGCTTGCGGTACGTCTCCGCGATCTGCTTGCCGACCGTGTGGTACGGCGACAGCGAGGCCAGCGCGTCCTGGAAGATCATGGCCATCTTGTTGCCGCGCAGCCGCTCCAGCTCCCGCTCGGAGGCGGTGAGCAGCTCCTTGTCGTCGAGCAGGATCTCGCCCTCGATCGCCGTACGGTCGCGGTCGTGGAGACCCAGGATCGTCAGGTTGGTGACGGACTTGCCGGAGCCCGACTCACCGACGATGCCGAGCGTCTTGCCCTTGGCGACGTCGAAGGACAGCCCGTCGACGGCCTTGACGACGCCGTCCTCGGTGGAGAAATGGACTTTCAGATCCCTGACGGAGAGGAAGGGCTGCTGATCGGTGCTCGTCACGGGGACGCTCCTGGGGGGTGATGCGGGGGGTAGGGGGTACGGGCGGAGGTCAGGCGAGCCGGATCCGCGGGTCGATGAAGGCGTAGGCGGCGTCGACGAAGATGTTGAAGAACACGATCGCGGCTGCGGACAGCACCGTGACGCCGAGCAGCATGGGCAGGTCGCTCTGGAGGACGGAGGTGATCGAGAGGCGGCCGACGCCCTGGAGGCTGAAGACCTGCTCGGTGATGATCGCGCCGCCGATCAGCGTGCCCAGGTCGATGCCGAACACGGTGACGATCGGACCCATCGCGCCGCGCCAGGCGAAGCGCAGGAACACGTTGGCACGCGAGAGGCCCTTGGCGCGGGCGGTGCGGACGTAGTCCTCGCTGAGCTGCTCGACCAGCTGGGAGCGCGCCATGCGGGTGTAGTTGGCGGTGAAGATGATCGACAGCACGATCCATGGCAGCAGCAGGCCCGAGAACCACTGGATCGGGTTGTCGGTCAGCGGCGTGTACGAGGGCTGGTCGAGGATGCCCAGCTTGAAGGTCAGGAAGTACAGCGCGATGTAGCCGACGAAGTAGATCTGGAGCGAGGAGCCGAGCAGCGAGGCCGAGGTCGCCAGCTTGTCCAGGAACTTGCCCTGCTTGAGCGCCGCGATCATGCCGGTGCCGACGCCGAAGATCAGGAAGATGACGGCCGAGCCGAAGGCGAGCGAGAGGGTCAGCGGCAGCCGGTCCATGATCGTGCCGAAGACGGGCTCGTTGTTGGCGAAGGAGTAGCCGAGGCAAGGCGCGTTGCAGTGCCCGAAGCCGCTGTAGTCCCGTCCGACGAAGATGCCCTTGAGCCAGTACCAGTACTGGACCGGTATCGGATGGTCGATGCCCAGGTTGTGCCGGATCTGCGCCAGCGAGGCCGGCGTGCAGTTCTTGCCGCAGGACATCATGGCCGGGTCACGCGGGACGGCGTAGAAGAGCCAGAACGTGATGGCGCTGACGATCAGCAGAATGACCAGCGCGCCGATCGTACGGCGGACAAGGAAGCGGAACATGGGGTCAGGACTTTCCGGACGAGGCGCCGTTGCCGGGGCGTGAGGGGTGTGGAGCCGGTGGGGGGCGGCCCGGTGGAGCCGCCCCCTGGTGCCGCGTGGCGCCTATGCCTTGGCGTAGAGCCTCGTGAGCGCGATGCCGGTGTTGCCGGCGTCGTAGACGAAGCCGCCGACCTTCGTACCGTGCATCCAGTTGCGGATGGCGTGGTAGTCCGGGACACAGGCCGCGAGTTCCATGACCTGCTTGTCGATCGCGCCCCAGGCCTTGTTGGCCGCGTCCGCGTCGGTGATCAGGGAGGCCGCCGCGATGGCCTTGTCGACGCCGGTGTCCTTCAGCTGGGCGTAGTTGCTGCGGCCGTCGCCGATGTTGTCGCCGTCCCAGCAGGGGTAGAAGACCGAGTAGCCGCCCGGCCAGTCCGGGCTCCAGCCGGCCGCGAACAGGTCGTACTGGTTGTCGATCTTGCCGATCTGGGTGTAGAAGGTCGACTTGTCGATCTGCTTGTTCACGACCGTGAAGCCGGCCGCCTCCAGCGCGTTCTTGATCGCCACGGCCTGCTTCACCGCGTTGTCCGACGTCTGGTAGGCGATGACCAGCTTCTGTCCGACCTTGCCGGCCTCCTTCAGGAGGGCCTTGGCCTTGACCGGGTCGCCGCCGGGCTTCGTGGTCTTGCCGTACAGGTCGAAGTCCGTGTAGCCGGGCGTCACCGGGGAGAAGATCGTGGTGGCGATCTCGCTGGTGGACGCGCCGCCGCGGATGGTCTGCAACTGCTGGTTCGGCCAGGCGTAGTTGATGGCCTGACGGACCTTGACGTCCGTGATGCGGGTGGTGTTGATCGGCCAGTAGTAGGTGACCGTGTCGACCGCGGTGAGCACCTGCTGCTTGAGCTTGGTGTTGGTGAGGACCGTGGCGATCCGCTCGGGGGCGACCTCGTTGAAGATCGACATCGTGTACTGGTCGTTGCCCTTGTCCGCGATGTAGCGGTCGGTCGAGGCCAGCAGCTCGAAGCCGAACTGGAAGAGGTACTTGTCCGGGTAGGCGTTGCGGATCGGGTCCGTCGCCGCGTCCCAGTGCTCGTTGCGGGTGTACGTCAGGGACTTGCCGACGTCACGGGCGGAGATCTTGTACGGGCCGCAGGAGAACGGCTGCTTGTCGTACTTCTCCTTGGTGTCCTTCGACTTCTTCACGAAGGAGTACGCGCGCTCGGCGAGCGTGAAGTTGAAGTCACCGCGGGCCTGGTTGAGGCGGAAGGTGATGGTCTTGCCGTCGATCTCTATGGAGTCGAGGTTCTTGCCCTCGTAGGGACCCGTGTACTTGTCGCCGCCGACCAGGAACTGCTGGACGTAGCGCGGGCCCTCGGTGACGAAGGAGGCGAAGAGGCGCTCGAAGGTCCAGCGGACGTCGTCCATGGAGAGGTCGGAGCCGTCCTCCCACTTGATGCCGTCCTTGATGGTGAACGACCAGGTCTTGCCGCCGTCCTTGGCGGTGCCCGCGTCCGTGGCCACGTCGCCGACCAGGGTCGCGCCGCCCTTGGAGTCGAGCTTGTAACCGGTCAGGCCGCGCATGATCGGCGTGGTGATGAGGATCTCGGTGGAGACGTAGATCTGCGCCGGGTCCAGGTGGTCCATGTCGAACTGGTCGAGCCCGTAGATCGTCCCGCCCTTGACCGCGCCCGCGACCTCGGGGGCGGGGCCCGTCGAGTCGGCCTTCGTGCCGACCGCGATCTTGCTCTGCTTGGCCTTGCCGACCGAGGGGACCTTGGTCTTCGAGGTCGAGTTGCCGCCGCCACAGGCGGTCAGCACCGAGCTCGACGCGGCCACCACACCGGTGGCGATCATGAAGTTTCTACGGGAAAAGGACACAGTAGCCCTGCCTTATGGGTGGGACGGGACCAGCCGGACGACATTGACCGGACCGGAGATGAGAGAGGGTCAGCGCTTGGACTTCGGGTCGAGCGCGTCGCGCGCCGAGTCGCCGAGCAGGTTGAACGCCAGGACGAAGATCACCATGGCCAGGCCCGGGAAGAGCATGAAGGTGAAGTCCTGGGTGTAGAACTGGGCGCCCCGCTGGATCATGACGCCCCAGTCGGGGGTCGGGTCGATCATGCCGACACCGAGGAAGGCCAAGCCCGCCTCCGCGGTCACGTAGGCCGGGAGCATGAGCGTGGACTGGATCAGGATCGGGGTCCACAGGTTCGGCAGCAGTTCCTTGAACACGATGCGCGCCGGTGACGCTCCGGTCACCTTGGCGGCCTCGACGAACTCCCGCTCGCGCAGGCCGAGTACCTGGCCGCGCAGCAGACGGGCGATCGACGCCCAGCCGAAGAGCGACAGCATGAGGATGATCGCGACGGCCCGCAGCCAGGTCGGGACGTTGTCGTCGGCGGCGACGAACAGCCCGAACACCACCGGCATGAAGGCGATGATGAACAGCGTCGAGGGGATCGACAGCACGATGTCGATGATCCGGCCGACGATGTAGTCGGTCTTGCCGCCCACATAGCCCGCGGTCACACCGACCACGACACCGACGACGGTCGTGAGCAGGGTGGCGGCCAGGGCGATGCCCAGCGAGGTCCGGATGCCGTAGATCAGGAAGGTGAAGACGTCGCGGCCCAGTTGCGGCTCGATGCCGAACCAGAACTGCGAGCTCATGCCGCCGTTCGCGCCCGCCGGGTACGAGAAGGCGTCGAGCAGGCTCGGGTCCTGGCTCGCGTACGTCGTGTACGGATCTTTCCCGTACAGCTTCGAGATCAGCGGCGCGGCCAGCGCGATCGCGAAGAAGAAGATCACGATGATCGCCGATATGACGCCCGTACGGTCACGCTTGAAGCGGCGCCACGCGAGCTGTCCCGGGGACCTGCTCTCGCCGGCCTTCGAGTCGGGAGAAGTGATCGACTTCTCGTCGCTCTCGTCGGTCACCTCAAGCGGGGCCGCGGATGGGGTTGGGGGGGTCATGATGCTCCTGGCCCAAGGGCGGGTCCGATAAGACTCCGCAGGGCACTCCCTACGGGCTACGCCGGACTTTTTCAACGCAATTCATGCAGGGTCAATAAAATCTGGGGCGACTTGTGCTTCTCTTTACCTATTTTACGTCTGCTTGATCGTTCCGTAGCTACGCGGGTAGCGCGCCGTGATCGGCCCGTGTTTTATGTCGGGCCAAACGTGCGAAACGGGCAATGGGTTCGATATGCGGACGTCCCTGTATCGGAATGCGTACATCGGGGCGTCGTGATCCAACGGTTCCGCATCGCTTCGCGGTGACCCATTGTGCGCTATGCCGAGGATCGTCCGAACGGGGGTCGGAGGTACCCCGAAAGGGTGGGCCCAAAGGCGATGTTCTCCTTTTTGTGTCGATATTGGCCGGTAACGGATCGATCTGGACCGGCTTGCCTGAGGAGGCACTCGATGCGTGGAGCCACGCACGCCAAATGGGCCGCTTGCGCGGCGGCGGTAGCCCTCGCGGCGACCGCCTGTGGGGGCAGCGGCGGGGGCAGCAGCAGCGGCGGCGGTGACGGCGGCGCGGTGCTCAGTGCCTCCTGGGGAGACCCGCAGAACCCGCTGGAGCCGGCCAACACCAACGAGGTGCAGGGCGGCAAGGTCCTCGACATGGTCTTCCGCGGCCTGAAGCGGTACGACCCGAAGACCGGCAAGGCCGAGGACATGCTCGCCGACAAGATCGAGACCACGGATTCGCAGAACTTCACGGTCACGGTGAAGAGCGGCTGGAAGTTCAGCAACGGCGAGGCGGTGACCGCCAAGTCGTTCGTCGACGCGTGGAACTACGGCGCCAGCCTCAAGAACAACCAGAAGAACGCGTACTTCTTCGGGTACATCGACGGCTACGACAAGGTCCACCCCGACAGCGGCTCGCAGTCCGCGACCACCCTCTCCGGGCTCAAGGTCACCGGCACCGACACCTTCACGATCAAGCTCACCCAGAAGTTCTCCACGTTCCCGGACACCCTCGGCTACGCGGCCTACTCCCCGCTGCCGTCGACGTTCTTCTCCGACCACGCGGCCTGGGTGAAGAAGCCGGTCGGCAACGGGCCGTACACGATCTCCTCCTACACCAAGGGCTCGCAGATGGAGCTCAAGAAGTGGGACGGCTACACCGGCGCCGACAAGGCGCAGAACGGTGGCGTGACCCTCAAGGTCTACACCGACAACAACACCGCCTACACCGACCTGATGGCCGGCAACCTCGACCTCGTCGACGACATCCCGGCCTCGCAGCTCAAGAACGTCAAGAGCGACCTCGGCGACCGGTACATCAACACGCCCGCCGGCATCATCCAGACCCTCGCGTTCCCGTACTACGACAAGAACTGGAACAAGAGCGGCTCGGACAAGGTCCGCCAGGGGCTGTCCATGGCGATCAACCGGGACCAGATCACCACCACGATCTTCCAGAAGACCCGCACCCCCGCTACCGACTGGACCTCACCGGTGCTCGGCACCGCGGGCGGCTTCCAGGACGGGCTCTGCGGGGACGCCTGCAAATACAACCCGACCGAGGCCAAGAAGCTGGTCCAGGAGGGCGGAGGGATCCCCGGCGGCCAGGTCAAGATCACGTACAACGCGGACACGGGCTCGCACAAGGAGTGGGTGGACGCCGTGTGCAACTCCATCAACAACGCGCTCGGCAACGACAAGGCGTGCGTCGGCAACCCGGTCGGCACCTTCGCGGACTTCCGCAACCAGATCGGCCAGCACAAGATGACCGGGCCGTTCCGGGCCGGCTGGCAGATGGACTACCCGCTCATCCAGAACTTCCTCCAGCCGCTGTACTACACCAACGCCTCCTCCAACGACGGCCAGTGGTCCAACAAGGACTTCGACAAGCTCGTGAACCAGGCCAACGCGGAGACCGACACCGGCAAGGCGATCAAGCTCTTCCAGCAGGCCGAGGGTGTCGTCCGGGACAACATGGCCGCGATCCCGCTCTGGTACCAGAACGGCAGCGCGGGCTACTCGGAGCGGCTCTCCAACGTGGCGCTCAACCCGTTCAGCGTCCCCGTGTACAACGAGATCAAGGTCGGCTGAGCCCGCATGGGACGGTACGTCGTCCGGCGTCTGCTGCAGATGGTCCCGGTCTTCATCGGCGCCACCCTGCTGATCTTCCTGATGGTCAACGTGATGGGCGACCCCATCGCGGGCCTGTGCGGAGACCGGCAGTGCGACCCGGCGACGGCCGCCCAGCTCAAGCGGGAGTTCGGCCTCGACAAGCCCGTGTGGCAGCAGTACCTGACCTACATGGGGAACGTCTTCACCGGTGACTTCGGTACGGCGTTCAACGGCCAGAAGGTCACCGAGCTGATGTCGACCGCGTTCCCCGTCACCATCCGGCTGACCGTCGTGGCGATCGTCATCGAGGTCGTCGTCGGCATCGCGCTCGGGGTGATCACGGGCCTCAAGCGCGGCCGCCCGATCGACACCGGCGTGCTGCTGTTGACCCTCATCGTCATCTCCATCCCGACCTTCGTCACCGGTCTGCTGCTGCAACTGCTGCTGGGCGTGGAGTGGGGCTGGATCAAGCCGTCGGTGTCCACGGACGCGACGTTCAGCGAACTGATCGTGCCCGGGCTGGTCCTGGCCTCGGTCTCACTCGCCTACGTCACCCGGCTGACCCGGACGTCCATCGCGGAGAACCGCCGCTCCGACTACGTCCGTACCGCGGTCGCGAAGGGCCTGCCGAGACGTCGAGTGATCATCCGCCACCTGCTCCGCAACTCACTCATCCCGGTCGTCACGTTCATCGGCACCGACATCGGCGCCCTGATGGGCGGCGCGATCGTCACCGAGCGGATCTTCAACATCCACGGCGTCGGCTTCCAGCTCTACCAGGGGATCGTCCGGCAGAACACGCAGACCGTGGTCGGCTTCGTGACGATCCTCGTCCTGGTCTTCCTGGTCGCGAATCTCCTCGTAGACCTCCTCTACGCCGTACTCGACCCGAGGATCCGCTATGCCTGAGCAGCCGTTCGAACCGGAGCGCGCCATCGCCGGGACCGGCATGGGCGGCGCGATGGACCTCGCCACGAGCGAGGCGGAGACCCTGGAGAAGACCCCTGGGGGACCGCAGGGCACGGGCCCCCAGGAGAAGCCCCGCTCCCTCTGGTCCGACGCCTGGCGGGACCTGCGCCGCAACCCCGTCTTCATCATCTCCGCGCTCGTCATCCTCTTCCTGATCGTCATCTCCCTCTGGCCGTCCCTGATCGCCTCAGGCAACCCCCTCAAGTGCGACCTCGCAAAGGCCCAGGAGGGCTCCCAGCCGGGCCATCCCTTCGGCTACGACGGCCAGGGCTGCGACGTCTACACGCGCACGGTCTACGGCACCCGTACGTCGGTGACGGTCGGCGTCCTCGCCACACTCGGCGTCGCGATCTTCGGCTCGGTGCTGGGCGGACTCGCGGGCTTCTTCGGCGGAATCTGGGACTCGATCCTGTCCCGCCTCACCGACATCTTCTTCGCGATCCCGGTGGTCCTCGGCGGCCTGGTCCTACTCTCCGTGGTCACCAGCAACACGGTCTGGCCGGTCATCGGCTTCATGGTGCTGCTCGGCTGGCCGCAGATCTCCCGCATCGCCCGCGGCTCGGTCATCACGGCCAAACAGAACGACTACGTCCAGGCCGCGCGAGCCCTCGGCGCCTCCAACTCCCGCCTCCTGCTACGGCACATCACCCCGAACGCGGTCGCCCCGGTGATCGTCGTGGCCACCATCGCGCTCGGCACGTACATCTCCCTGGAGGCGACCCTGTCCTACCTCGGCGTGGGCCTGAAGCCCCCCACGGTCAGCTGGGGCATCGACATCTCCTCGGCCTCCGCCTACATCCGCAACGCCCCCCACATGCTCCTCTGGCCGGCCGGAGCCCTCGCGATCACCGTCCTCGCGTTCATCATGCTCGGCGACGCGGTACGCGACGCCCTTGACCCGAAGTTGAGGTGACGGCGTGCTGACGCTGGAAGTGCGTGGTGTGGGGCGGGAGTTGCCGGGTGGGTCGGGTGCTCGGTGTGCTCCGGCAGGGGCGGCCCGAGGCGCGGTCGGGGTCGGTGTGTTCGGCGGCGCTGTGTGCGGTGCCCCTGATGCGAAGGTGAGGTGACCGGCGTCGTGCTGCTCGAAGTGCGGGATCTGCACGTGGAGTTCAGGACCAGGGACGGGGTCGCCAAGGCCGTCAACGGGGTCAACTACAGCGTGGACGAGGGGGAGACCCTTGCCGTGCTGGGGGAGTCGGGGTCCGGGAAGTCCGTGACCGCGCAGGCTGTCATGGGGATTCTCGATGTGCCGCCGGGGAAGATCACCGGCGGGGAGATCCTCTTCCGGGGCAAGGATCTGCTGAAGTTCAAGGAAGAGGAACGGCGCAAGGTCCGCGGTGCCGAGATGGCGATGATCTTCCAGGACGCGCTGTCCTCGCTCAACCCCGTGCTCTCCGTGGGCGACCAGCTCGGCGAGATGTTCGTCGTGCACAGGGGGATGTCGCGGAAGGACGCGCGCGCCAAGGCCGTCGAGCTGATGGAGCGGGTGCGGATCCCGGCCGCCAAGGAGCGCGTCCGCGACTACCCGCACCAGTTCTCCGGCGGTATGCGCCAGCGCATCATGATCGCGATGGCGCTCGCCCTCGAACCGGCCCTCATCATCGCCGACGAACCGACCACCGCCCTCGATGTCACCGTCCAGGCCCAAGTCATGGACCTGCTGGCCGAGTTGCAGCGCGAGCTCAACATGGGGCTCATCCTCATCACCCACGACCTCGGAGTCGTGGCCGACGTGGCCGACAAGATCGCCGTCATGTACGCCGGGCGGATCGTCGAGTCCGCCCCCGTCCACGACATCTACAAGTCCCCGGCACATCCGTACACCCGCGGTCTGCTCGACTCCATCCCGCGCCTGGACCAGAAGGGCCAGGAGCTCTACGCCATCAAGGGCCTGCCGCCGAACCTGATGCACATCCCGCCCGGCTGCGCCTTCAACCCCCGCTGTCCGATGGCCCAGGACGTGTGCCGGACCGACGAACCACCCCTGCACGAGGTGGACGAACACCGGGGCAGCGCCTGTCACTTCTGGAGGGAGTGCCTCAATGGTTGAGTCAACAGTTGAGCCGATCCTGGAAGTGACCGGACTGGTCAAGCACTACCCGTTGACCCAGGGCATCCTGTTCAAGAAACAGGTCGGTGCCGTCAAGGCCGTCGACGGTGTCGACTTCACGCTCAACAGAGGAGAGACCCTCGGCATCGTCGGGGAGTCCGGCTGCGGCAAATCAACTGTTGCCAAGATGCTGGTCAATCTGGAGCGGCCGACCGAAGGCTCGATCAAGTTCAAGGGCGAGGACATCAGCAAGATGTCCGGCCGCGCCCTGAAGGCCGCCCGCCGCAACATCCAGATGGTGTTCCAGGACCCGTACACCTCCCTCAACCCCCGGATGACGGTCGGCGACATCATCGGGGAGCCGTACGAGATCCATCCCGAGGTGGCGCCGAAAGGCGACCGGCGCAAGAGAGTTCAGGATCTGCTGGACGTGGTCGGGCTCAACCCCGAGTACATCAACCGCTATCCGCACCAGTTCTCCGGCGGCCAGCGCCAACGCATCGGTATCGCACGGGGGTTGGCGCTGCGCCCCGAGGTCATCGTCGCCGACGAACCGGTCTCCGCGCTCGACGTCTCCGTACAGGCCCAGGTCATCAACCTCCTCGACCGCCTCCAGGACGAGTTCGACCTCTCCTACGTCTTCATCGCCCACGACCTGTCGATCGTCCGGCACATCTCGGACCGGGTCGGGGTGATGTACCTCGGCCGGATCGTGGAGATCGGTAGCGACGAGCAGATCTACGACCACCCGACGCACCCGTACACCCAGGCGCTGCTGTCCGCCGTCCCGGTGCCCGACCCGGACGCGCGGGAGCACCGGGAGCGGATCATCCTGTCCGGCGACGTGCCGTCCCCGACGAACGTCCCGTCCGGCTGCCGCTTCCGCACCCGCTGCTGGAAGGCCCAGGAACGCTGCTCGCTTGAGGTGCCGCTGCTCGCCGTACCGGCCGAGTTCCGGCTCGCGAGCGGGCCCACGGCCCACGACTCGGCCTGTCACTTCGCGGAGGAGAAGACGGTCGTACCGAAGGACGAGACCCCTGCGGAACCGACGGACGATCTTGGGAATGGGGCGGAATAAGGGGGCAAACAGGTATCAACCGCGTTAACACGCAGGCAACTCGGCCGACCCGATCTCGATATACGGACGCGTCAACCTGAACAACGTACGGCCGTGCGGGTGCCGTAAACGGACCGGGGCGCGCCATGTCGCCCCGGTCCGTTGCCCGTTGTCAGCGGGCGAGGCCCAACGAACGCCGTAGGAAGTCCAGTTGCAGGAGCAGCAGGTTCTCCGCGACCGCCTCCTGCGGGGTCATGTGCGTCACCCCGGAGAGGGGGAGCACCTCGTGCGGGCGGCCGGCCGCGAGCAGGGCCGAGGACAGGCGCAGGGAGTGGGCGACCACCACGTTGTCGTCCGCGAGGCCGTGGACGATCAGCATCGGGCGGTGCGGTTCCGCCGCGTCCACCAGGCCCGCGTCGTCGATCACGGAGTTGCGCCGGTAGACCTCGGGCTGCTCCGCCGGGTGCCCGATGTACCGCTCCTGGTAGTGGGTGTCGTACAGGCGTAGGTCGGTGACCGGTGCGCCGACGACCGCCGCGTGGAAGACGTCGGGGCGGCGCAGCGCGGCGAGGGCGGCCAGGTAGCCGCCGAACGACCAGCCTCGGATCGCGACCCGGCCGAGGTCGAGCGGGAAGTCGGCCGCGAGCGCCTGGAGCGCGTCGATCTGGTCCTCCAGGACGACCGCCGCGATGTCGTCCCTGATCGCCTTCTCCCACGCCGGTGAGCGGCCCGGTGTGCCCCGGCCGTCGGCGACGAGCACCGCGAAACCCTGGTCGGCGAACCACTGCGAGGTGAGGTGCGCGTTGTGCGCGGCGACCACCCGCTGACCGTGCGGACCGCCGTACGGGTCCAGCAGAACCGGGAGCGGGCCGGCGCCGTCGTAGTCCCGTGGCATAAGCAGGGCGCACGGGACGCGCCGTGCGCCCCCCTCGGTGAACGTGATGCGCGGGGACATTCCCGGATCTTCGGCGTACGACGCGATCGTCACCGTCTTCTTGCCCTCGCGCAGCACCTGGACCCGCGTGCCCGGCCGGTCCGGCACCGCCGACAGCAGTACGGTCACGCCCCCGGCGCGCACCGCCGAGTGCACGCCGGGCTCCTGCGAGACGCGCTCCAAGCCGAGTTCGCTGACCCGGTAGACATGCACCTCGCCGATCTCCGGGGCGGGCGCGTCCTCGCCCGCCGAGGCCGCGACCAGCACATTGTCGTCCGAGACGTCCAACACCGCGCGGACGTGCAACTGCGGTCCGGTGAGCAGGCGTTCGCCGACCGCGAGCACCCGGGCGCCCCCCTCGTCGGCGACCCGCACGAGCCGCCCGGAGGGGCTCCAGCACGGCACACCGGGGAAAAGATCAAGCCAAACTGGATCTTCGTCGGCGTGCACCATCCGGGTCGCCCCGGTGTCCGGGTCCACGGCCAGGAACAGCTGACTGCGCTGGTCCCGGGCCTGCACGAGCAGCAGTGGCGCACCCGCCGCTGACCAGTGCACTCGCGCCAGATACGGGTACCGCGCCCGGTCCCAGACGACCTCCGTGCGCACCCCGTTCAACGCGATCACATACAGCCGTACCTCCGCGTTGGCCATCCCCGCCGCCGGATACGCGACCCGCCGCGGCTCGCGCTCCGGGTGGGCCGGGTCAGCGATCCACCAGCGCCGCACCGGCGTGTCGTCAGCGCGGGCGACCAGCAGCCGGTCCGAGTCCGGCGACCACCAGAAGCCGCGGTTACGGCTCATCTCCTCGGCCGCGATGAACTCGGCCAGCCCATAGGTGACTTGATCCGACTCCGGCTCGGCGAGCGCCCGGTCGTCCTCGCCCTCGGCTCCCACGACCCGCAGGGCGCCGCCGGTGACATAGGCGATGTGCCGTCCGTCGGGGGCCGGGCGGGGGTCGATCACCGGCCCGGGGACGGTGAGTTCACGTGCCGTGCCGGTCTGCAACTCGGCCGTGAAAAGCCGCCCTGACAAGGCGAAAGACGCCAACTCGACCGCGCTGTCGGTGGCGTAGCCGACGATCCCCGCACCGCCCTCGCGGGCCCGCTCGCGACGCGCCTGCTCCTCGGTCGAGAGGTGCTCCGAGGCGCCGCCCAGGAGGGCGCTCGGGTCGGCCGCGACGCGCTCCTCGCCGCCCGCCGGGTCGAGGACCCACAGCGAGTTCGCGCGGTCCGTGCCGGAGGAGGAGCGCAGGAACACGACCCGGGAACCATCGGGCGCCACGCTGAGAGCGCGCGGCGCGCCGAGCGTGAACCGCTGGGTGCGGGCGTGCCGTCGGGGGAAGGAGTCAGCCTCGGTCGTCATGCCCCGACCATATTGGCCATGCGCCCCCTTGTGCGGCTGTGCGCCGCGCGATGCGCGAGCGCGGATAGTTATGATCACTGGCGTTGCGTGGGTATGAACCTGCTGGCTGCTGTATGGATTTGCTCTACGGATCCACGCCATGGATCCATTGCCCCCATAGTCCGACCCCCCTAGTCCCTGGGATCATTGGAGGTGAGCCGCCGTGGCACTCTCGATTTCGGCGGTGGTGCTGCTGGCGATCGTCGTCTTCCTTCTGGTCAAGAAATCAGGGCTGAAGGGCGGACACGCGGTCGTCTGTGTCCTCCTCGGGTTCTATCTGGCCTCCTCGACCATCGCGCCCACGATCAGCGATCTCACGACGAACATCGCGAGCATGATCGGCAGCATCAAGTTCTGACGGCCCCCCTTTAGGGTGGGCACATGACCGAACCGCCCACCCGTCGTCTGTTGCTGGTGCACGCGCATCCGGACGACGAGTCGATCAACAACGGCGCGACCATGGCCAAGTACGCGGCCGAGGGTGCGCACGTGACGCTGATCACGTGCACCCTCGGTGAGCGCGGCGAGGTCATCCCGCCCGAGCTGCGGCAGTTGACGGGTGCCGCGCTCGGGAAACACCGGGCGGTCGAGCTCGGGGCCGCGATGGGCGAGCTGGGAGTCGGTGACTTTCGTCTCCTGGGCGGCGCGGGTCGCTACCAGGACTCCGGGATGATGGGCACCCCGGACAACGACGACCCCGACTGCTTCTGGCAGGCCGACGTCGACGAGGCCGCCGAGTACCTCCTTGAGGTGATCCGCGAGGTACGCCCGCAGGTCCTGGTCACCTACGACCCCGACGGCGGCTACGGCCATCCGGACCACGTCCAGGCCCACCGCGTCGCCATGCGGGCCGCCCAACTCGCCGCCGACGCCGGGCAGTCGATCGCCAAGGTCTACTGGAACCGCGTGCCCCGGACCGTCGTGGAGGAGGGTTTCGCACGGCTACGCGACGCGCTGCCGGAGCTTCCCTTCGCCGAGACCGCCGCCGTGGACGACGTACCGGGTGTCGTGGACGACGAGCGGATCACCACCGTGATCGACGGCAGCGCCCACGCCGCCGCCAAGACCGCCGCGATGCGCGCGCACGCCACCCAGATCGAAGTCGCCCCGGACGAGCCGTACTTCGTGCTCTCCAACTACCTCGCGCAGCCGATCCTCACCACCGAGTACTACGAGTTGGTCCAGGGCGAGGCCGGCGGCCCGGCGCCCGAGACCGACCTCTTCGAAGGGCTGGGCCTGTGATGAGTGCGAACAACGGTGTGAGTCTGCTCGCCCAGCCGCTGCAACGGCCTTCCGGGCCAAGGGTGTTGGCCTACCTCGGGCTCTTCGTGCTCGGCGCGGTCGTCGGGGCGGCGGGGGCGCTGGTGCAGGGCGGCTGGTTCCCCGGAGGGCTGCTGCTCGCGCTCGCCGGAGCGGGCGGACTCTTCCTCGGCGGGGCGAGAGCGGTCGGCGGGAGAGGCGGGGCGGTGGCGCCCGCGGCCGGCTGGATGATCGCCGTCATTCTGCTCACCGCCAGCCGTCCGGAGGGCGACTTCCTGTTCGGCGCGGGAGTCGGTTCCTACCTCTTCCTGCTCGGCGGAATGGCTCTAGCTGTGATCTGCGCCACGTTGGGTTTGGGGCGGCAACCAAGCAGCCCTGACGTCCGACTTGGCAAGTGACGTACCACTTCGCGGTGACGCGCGCGTGCGAGTCCGGTGTGGGTTTCCCCAGCGGCCGTGGGATACCGCCAAGAAGTGGCCAGTATGGTGGTGCGCGCCGCCGAGTCGCCCGTGGGTGTCGGGCGGCGGAGCCAACCGGGAGAACCTGCCTTGAGTCGTGAAACTGACACTCCGTCCTCCGGGCCCGACGGGCGCGGCGGAGCCGCTTACCCCTCGGGGACCCCGCCGTACGGGACGCCGGCGGCTTCCGACGACCGTACGGATGCGGGGCGTTCGGCCGCGCAGCCGGAGGAACGCAAGACCGAGACGACGCTGACGACCCGGATCCGGATCAACATCCCCGGATCGCGGCCCATTCCACCGGTCGTCGTGCGCACGCCCGTCGCGGACAGCGAGTCCGCCGACGGGTCCATGACCGCCGAGACACAGCTGCCGAGTTCCGCGCTGCCCACGGGCGTCGTCGAACCGACCGCCGAACTCGCCCTGCCCACGCCCGAGGAGAAGACCAGCGACTGGTTCGCGCCACGCAAGTCCGGCCCCGCGAAGGGCGGTCCGGGCGGTGGCGGCACCAACGGCGCCGGAATTCCCGGCGGTTCGGCCGCCGGAAACCCGAGCGCCCCGCCCGCGGGTACGCCCGGCGGTACGCGGCCGACCGGTGGCCGGCCCGGCGGTGTCGTCGGAGCGATGGGCCTGCCGAGCGCTTCCCGGCCGGGCGGGGCCAACGGCTCCACGAACGGTGCCGGGTTCGCCGGTGCCACCGGCGGCGGACCCGTGGCCCCCGGGCACGGCGGCGGCACCGGCTCCTTCGACGTGACCGAGGCGCTGGCGGCGGGCTCGCTGGGCAACGGCACCCGTCCGAACGGCGGCCCCGGCGAACCGCGCCGCGACGACCTGCCGTACTTCTCGGAGAACGGCCAGGGTGTCCAGGGCGGCGGCCAGCAGGGCGGTTTCCCCGGGCCCGGCGGCCAGGGTGCCCAGGGCGGCTACCCCGACACGAACGGCCAGGGTTTCCCCGGAACCGGGACCAACGGTCACGGCGCACACATCGAGCAGTTCCCCGGACCCGACGGCCAGGGCATGGGCCCCGGCGGCCCGGGCGGTCCCGGTGGACCCAGCGGTTTCAACGGCCCGAACGGGCACGGCGGTCCGGGCGGCCCTCAAGGTCCCGCGGGCCCGACCGGCGGCCCGGTCACCGGCGACGGTCTGATGCTGCCGCCCGGCCCCATGGGCGGAGCACCGGGTGCCTCCGGCGCGCCGATCGGCTACGCGGACGGCCCGGGCGGCCCGGCCAACGGCCCCGGCGGCCCGGGCGCGCCCTCCGGCCGACACGGCGGACGCGGCAGGGGCCAGGGCGGTCCCGGTCCCGGTGGTCCCGGCGCAGGCCCCGGTGGTCCCGGCGCAGGCACTGGTGGCCCCGCCATGGGTCTCAGCGGTCCCGGCACGGCCGGCGGTGCGAGTCTCCCCGGCATGATCCCCGGCGGCGGACTCAGCGACGACACCGCGATCCTCACCCCGCAGCAGCTGGCCCCCGGGCCCGGCATGTCCGGCTACGGCGCTCCCGCCGACCAGGTTTCCGGACACACCGTCACCAGCGGGATGCCGGTCGTCCCGGGCAACGGCACCGCGCCGTTCGGCACGGGCACCCACCCGGACGGACCGCTGCCGCACACGCCCCCCAAGCTGCCCGAGCCCGGCTCGGCACAGAGCGCGCCCGCCGCCAAGAACGCGGGCAAGAACGCGGGCAAGAACGCGGGCAAGAGCGCGGCGAAGAAAAAGAAGAAGGGCCGCAGCAAGCTGGTCCTGCTCGCCGTCGGCGTGATCGTCATCGGGGGCGGTGCCTACTGCGCCGGGCTGCTGATGAACCACACCGACGTGCCCAAGGGCACCACCGTGCTCGGCGTCGACATCGGCGGCGGTACCCGTGACGACGCCGTCAAGAAGCTCGACGACGCGTTCGGCGACCGCGTGAACAAGCCGCTGAAGTTGTCGGTCGGCGGCAAGACGGTCTCGCTGAAGCCGGACCAGGCGGGGCTGCAGTTCGACTTCGCGACCACCGTCAGCAAGGCCGCCACCAGCGACTACAACCCGGTCTCCGTGATCGGTTCGCTCTTCGGCCAGCACCGGGTCGTCCAGCCCGAGATGCCGACCGACGAGGAGAAGCTCCAGGCCGCCCTCACGAACCTCGGCGGCTCCGGGGCCGGCGCGGTGACCGAGGGCACGATCCAGTTCACGTCGGGCAAGGCGGTCGCCGTCTACGGCAAGGCGGGCAAGGCCATCGACGCGGCGGGCTCCGTCACGGCCGTGGAGGAGGCGTACCGCACCGAGGTGGAGACCAACACGGCCACCACGGTGACGGTCCCGACGACCACGAAGCAGCCGACGATCACCAACGCCGAGGTCGACCGCGAGATGAAGGCCTTCGCGGAACCCGCGATGTCCGGCTTCGCCACGGTCAAGACGGACACCGGCGTCACGCTGCTGCTCAGCCCGAAGAACTCCCTGTGGAAGTTCCTCAAGGTCAAGGCCGTGAACGGCAAGCTCACCGACAGCCCCGACCTGGCCGCCCTCAAGGACCTCTACGGCAACCTCTTCGACGACGTCAAGATCACCCGCGCCACCGGCCAGAAGACGGCCGTCACACCGCAGGAGGTCTACCTCGCCCTGCGCGGTGCCCTGATCAGCAAGACCAACCGGGTGGGGATCATCGACACGACCCCCAACTAGCGCACGCTCGAAGAACCGAGGGGGCATCCGGCACAGCGCCGGGTGCCCTCTCGGCGTTCGGCATCCCCCTCGGCGTATGGCATCCCCCTCGGCGTATGGCATCTCCTCGGTCGTACGACATGACATCTGTCATGCGCGACACCGGACCGCCGACACTGCCGGGGACCGGCTCCCGGCGGCGACGATGGGTGCCATGACGACAACAGCGGCGACCACCGCCACCCCGGTGGTCGGGTTCGACCAGGTGAGCAAGAGCTACGGCGACGTCCGGGCCGTCGACGGACTGTCGCTCGTGCTGCACCCGGGGGAGACGGTGGCCCTGCTGGGTCCGAACGGGGCGGGCAAGTCGACCACCCTCGATCTGCTCCTCGGCCTCAAGCAGGCCGACACCGGCAAGGTCAGCGTCTTCGGCACCAGCCCCCGTGAGGCGATCGTCGCCGGGCGGGTGGGCGCGATGCTTCAGAGCGGCGGGCTGATGGACGAGGTGACGGTCGGTGAACTGGTCAAGCTGGCCTGCGACTTGCACCCCAAGCCGTACAAGGTCGCCGATGTGATCGCCCGCGCGGGCATCGCCCAGATCGCCGACCGCAAGGTCAACAAGCTCTCCGGAGGCCAGGCGCAGCGCGTCCGCTTCGCCCTCGCGACCGCAGGCGACAGCGATCTGATCGTCCTCGACGAGCCGACCACCGGCATGGACGTCTCCGCCCGGCAGGCCTTCTGGGCCACCATGCGCGAACAGGCCGACCAGGGCCGTACGGTCCTCTTCGCCACCCACTACCTCGAAGAGGCCGACGCCATCGCGGACCGCGTCCTGGTCCTGCACCGCGGCCGACTGCTCGCCGACGGCACCTCCGCCGAGATCAAGGCGAAGGCGGGCGCCCGCCGGATCGCCTTCGACCTGGACGGCGAGATCGACGAGGCACCGCTGCGGTCCTTGCCCTTCCTCACCACCATCGACATCAGTGGCTCCACGATCCGCATCCAGTCCACCGACGCCGACGCGACCGTCCACGCGCTCTACGGCCTCGGCGTCTACCCCCGCAACCTCGAAGTCGCCGGACTCGGCCTGGAGCAGGCCTTCGTCGCCATCACCACCGCCGAGGAGGCCAAGCAGTCATGAACAGCCTGATAAAACTGGAACTCACCCGCGCCCTGCGCAACCGCAAGTTCCTGTTCTTCTCGGTGATCTACCCCTCGGTGATCTTCCTGCTGGTCTCCAACCAGACGGGCACGGTCGACGGCACCGGCCTGAGCATCGCGAAGTACGTCATGGTCTCCATGGCCTCCTTCGGCGCCCTGACCGCCGTCCTGATGGGCAACAGCGAGCGCATCGCCAAGGAGCGGGAGAACGGCTGGGTACGGCAGTTGCGGCTGACCCCGCTGCCCGGGCGTGGCTACGTCCTCGCCAAGACCGCCAGCGCCGCCGTGGTCAGCCTGCCGTCCATCGTGGTCGTGTTCATCGTCGCCGCCGTGCTGAAGGACGTACGGCTGGAGGCCTGGCAGTGGCTCGCGCTGACCGGCGCGATCTGGGCCGGCAGCCTGGTCTTCGCCGCGCTCGGAGTCGCCATCGGCTACCTCGCCTCCGGGGACGCGGTCCGCCCGATCACGATGATCGTCTACTTCGGACTGTCCATCCTCGGCGGCCTCTGGTTCCCGTCCACGACCTTCCCGACCTGGCTCCAGGACATCGCGAAGTGGCTGCCCACGCACGCGTACGCTGCGCTGGGGCAGGCCATCGAGCAGAGCCGGTCGCCCCACGCCAAGGACATCACCCTCCTCGTCGTCTACTTCGCGCTCTTCGCGGGCGGGGCGGCCTGGCTGTACCGGAAGGACACGCTGAAGGCGTGAGCGCGATGACGGAGGACCCGCGGTCAGAGGAGGAGGCCCGGGCGGACCGGCTGGTGCGGATCGGCCAGCCGCCCCGCAACCGTTCCGAGGCGATGCGCAAGCTGGTGTGGGTGGTGCCATGGCTGGTCTTCCTCAGCGCGCCGGTGCACGATCTGACGTCCGGCCGCCACACCACCCTGGCCACGGCGGCCGGCTGGGTGGGCTGGACGGCCTTCGTCGCGGCCTACCTGGCCGTCGTCTTCCGCACCATGGGCCGCCCCTACGCCGGCTGGACCGTCGCCGCCCTGGTCGCCCTGCTCGGCGTCCTCGCCACCACCCTGGCCCTCACCCTCGGCGGCTCCTGGATCGGCCTCTTCGTCTACGTCTCCGTCTCCTGCGGGGTGGCCCTCCCGCTGCGCGCCGCGTACTGGACGATCCCGCTGACCACCGCGGCCATGATGCTGACCGGCTGGCACGCCCACGACCTGGACGACGCCTGGGGCCTGTTCCTGGTGGTGCTGCTCATCGGCTACTCCATGACGGGAGTACGGCAACTCGTGCGCACGACGGTCGAGTTGCGCAAGGCGAGGGCCACGGTCGCCCAACTGGCCGCGAACGAGGAGCGGTTGAGGCTGGCCCGGGACCTGCACGACCTGCTGGGCCACTCCCTCTCCCTGATCACCCTGAAGAGCGAGTTGGCCGGGCGGATGCTCCCCGACCACCCCGACAAGGCGGCCCAGCAGGTCGCCGACATCGAACAGGTCAGCCGCCAGGCCCTGGTGGACGTCCGCGAGGCGGTCACCGGCTACCGCCGCCCCCGCCTCCCCGGCGAACTCGCGGGCGCCCAGGTCGCGTTGACGGCGGCCGGCGTCACGGCCGACCTCCCCGCCGAACCGGACCTCACCGACGTCCCCGAGGACAGCGAGTCCGCCCTCGCCTGGGCCCTGCGCGAGGCGATCACCAACGTCGTACGGCACAGCGGCGCCCAGCGCTGCGTCGTCGAACTGATCCGACGCCAGACCCTCGACGGCCCGATGCTCGAACTCTCCGTCGAGGACAACGGCTCGGGCGGTTCCGGCAAGGGCCCCGGCAACGGTCTGACGGGCCTCACCGAACGCCTCGCCAAGGTCGGCGGCTCCCTGGAGACGACCCGCCTCAAACACGGCTTCCGGCTGGTCGCACGGGTGCCCGCGGGCGTTCCGGTCGCATCGGCGGACGTAGGATCGCCCGCATGAGCCGTACGATCAAGGTCCTCCTCGCCGAGGACCAGTCGATGGTCCGCGAGGCACTGGCCGCACTGCTCGGTCTGGAGGACGACATCGAGGTCGTCGCCCAAGTGGCGCGCGGCGACGAGGTGTTGGCGGCGGCCCGGGAACACGCGGTGGACGTGGCGCTCCTCGACATCGAGATGCCCGGCTGCACCGGCATCGAGGCGGCGGCCCAGGTCCACAAGTCGCTGCCCGCGGTGAAACTGGTGGTCCTGACGACCTTCGGCCGCCCCGGCTACCTCCGCAGCGCGATGGAGGCGGGCGCCGACGCGTTCCTGGTGAAGGACGCCCCGGCGGCCCAACTGGCGGAAGCGGTGAGGAAGGTGCTGGCGGGCGAGCGTGTCATCGACCCCACGCTGGCGGCGGCGGCGCTGGCAGAGGGCGCCAACCCACTGACGGACCGCGAGCGCGAGGTCCTGCGGGCAGCGGCGGACGGTTCGACGAACGCCGAACTGGCAAAGGCCCTTCACCTGTCCCAGGGGACGGTCCGCAACTACCTCTCGACGGCTATTCAGAAACTGGCGGTGAGGAACAGGGCGGAGGCGGTGCGGGCGGCAAGGGAAAAGGGCTGGCTGTAAAAACGCACGCCAGGCCCGATTCTTCTAAGGGCGCGGGGCTGTATCGATTTGCGGCTCCGCCGCGTGGGCGCGACCAGCCCCAACGCACCGCACTCGCCAGCTCAGTTCAGCCTGGCCCTAGCTGATTGCGCCTGCCCCCGCACTCGATCAGCAGCAGGTTCATCCACCACCGCCACCACCTCCGCATACGCCTCCAACTCGGCCGCCCCCGTGAGGAAATCCCCCCGCTCAACCAGCAGTTGAGCCCGCTCATACCGCAACCGAGCCGAATGCGAGGGCAACAGCAACGCCAACTCGACGGCCCACAGGGCGACATCCGACCGTTCCGGCCGAGCCGCGGCCCACGCCCGGACGTTGTTCAGGACACGCGAAACAACCTCCAGCGGCGCCGCGGGCACAAGCATCGAGGGCTCCAGCGAAGCGCCCGTCGCCCCCGCGACCAGCAACTCCGCATCGCCGCCCGACAACACCCGCCCCCCGTCGAACGGATCGGCCAGCACCTGTTCCTCCGCCGGTCCGAACCCCACCACGAAGTGCCCCGGCAGGGCGACCCCGTACACGGGTGCCCCCGCCCGCCGGGCGACCTCCATCCACACCACGGACAGCAGGATGGGCAACCCGCGCCGCCGCCGCAGCACCTCGTGCAGCAGCGAGGACCCCAGCCGCTGGTAGTCGCCGGGCGTACCGCGGAACTCGAAGCGGACACCGAGGAGTTGACGCAGCGCGTTCGCCCAGGCGGAGGGCCCGCCGGGGCGGTACGGCAACTGCCCGGCCAGCCGGTCGAGTTCGAGCTGCGCCGCGTCGATGCCCGCGTCGTCCAGCGCCCCGTCCGCCGTCGCCCCCACCAGCAGGCACAGCGTGGTCAGATCGGGCCGTTCGGACCGCGCCTCCTCGGCGAACCAGGCACGTACGTCCGCCGACCGCTCGGGCGACGGGGGAGAGGGACAGGGAACGGGCATGGCGAACTCGAACTCCCTCACGACGAACCGTCGCGGCCGATGTCACCGATGTCACCGTCGCGGCCGATGTCACCGATGTCACCGTCGCGGCCGATGTCACCGATGTCACCGTCGCGGCCGATGCCACCGGTGTCACCGCTGTCATCGGTCGGGGCTGGCTCGCGATAGTGGTGGTAGGCGTGATGCGCCGCGAACCCCATCCCGGAGTACAGGGCCCGCGCCCCCGCGTTGTCCGTCTCGACCTGAAGCCACGCGGCCGACGCGCCCTCCGCCAGCGCCCGCGAGGCCAACGCGGCCATGACGAGCGAGGCCAGCCCCCGCCGCCGTAGCGCAGGATCGACCTCGACGGCGGCGAAACCGGCCCACCGCCCGTCGACGACGCACCGCCCGATCGCGGCGGGCTCGGCACCTTCCCCGGGCACGGTCGCGAACCACACCGAGGGTCCGCCGCCCAGCACCTTCAGGGCCACCTCACTCACCCCCTTGCGCTGATAGCGGGCCAGCCACGCGTCGTCGGCAGCCCGGGAGAGGGCTGCCCCGGCCGGGTCGGCCCGGTCGGCGATCGGGGCCAGCGCCCCGACCCACAGCTCGGCCGTCACCTCACGGGTCCAGCCGCGCCGTTCCAGCTCGGCACAGAGCAGCTCCTGCGTGCCCTCGGCGCCGGTCGCGGTCTGGACGTAGGCGGGCAGGCCGCGGTCGCCGTACCACCGTCGTACGGCGGTGAGCGCCGTGTCGAGAGGCAGACCGGGATCGCCGAGCGGGAGCACGGAGTTGGCGCGGCGGGTGAATCCGGCGGCGGCGCGTAGCTCCCACTCGCCGAGCCGCTCGCTCTCCACGGGCTGCCAGCCGCGCGCGGAGACCTGAGCCAACTCCCGGTACGTCGCCGAAGGCCCCCGCCGACGGGCCGGAGCGGCCGGTACGACCTTGCCCGCCATCAGCGAGGATTCCGAAATATGCACGGACTCCCCACCTTTCCGTGTGATCGTCAGCACACCGCTGTCCCATGATGTGAGAACGCCCACCGTGTCGGTGAACTTCTCCGTCGTGTCTTCAGCACCTGTCAAGCACCTGACGGACACCCGTTTGCCCACGTCAGCGGCGGTGATGCGGACCTCAAGACGTCCGGCCGCAGAGATTTCCACAGGTCAGTTCACCCCTCCTGTATGGATCACGCCCCGGAACGGAGATACTAGGTGCGGGCATGGACGACGCCGCGCTCCAGCGCGCCTGGCGGCGGAGCCAACGGGGCCCGCCAGCGCCCTACCGAGGAGGAACGACAGCGTGACCTACGTCATCGCGCAGCCTTGTGTCGACGTCAAGGACAAGGCGTGCATCGAGGAGTGCCCGGTCGACTGCATCTACGAGGGCTCCCGGTCCTTGTACATCCACCCGGACGAATGCGTCGACTGCGGAGCCTGCGAGCCGGTGTGCCCGGTCGAGGCGATCTTCTACGAGGACGACACTCCTGAGGAGTGGAAGGACTACTACAAGGCGAACGTCGAGTTCTTCGACGAGCTCGGCTCCCCGGGCGGCGCCAGCAAGCTGGGCCTGATCGAGCGCGACCACCCCTTCGTCGCCGCGCTGCCGCCGCAGAACGCGAGCGAGTAAGAGCGGCCCGCACAGACGCGCCGCCTCGGTCCCGTACGGCCTGATCACGCCCGATCAGCGCCCTACGGGACCGAGGCGTTTGCCGTACCGGGCGCACCCGGCGTACCCGGTGTACCGATCGCACCTTGCCGCACCGGCCGCACCGGTCGCATCGAAGAAAGTGAGCGAGTAACCGTGTCCGCAGTCACCGACCGCCTCCCCACCTTCCCCTGGGACAAGCTGGAGCCGTACAAGAAGACGGCGACGGCGCACCCGGGCGGCATCGTCGACCTGTCGGTCGGCACCCCGGTGGACCCGGTCCCCGATCTGATCCAGAAGGCCCTGATCGACGCGGCCGACTCGCCCGGCTACCCCACGGTCTGGGGCACCCCGGCCCTGCGCGACGCGCTCACCGGCTGGGTCGAACGCCGCCTCGGCGCCCGGGACGTCACCCACCACCACGTCCTCCCCATCGTCGGCTCCAAGGAACTCGTCGCCTGGCTCCCCACACAGTTGGGGCTCGGCCCGGGCGACCGCGTCGCCTACCCCCGCCTCGCCTACCCGACGTACGAGGTCGGCGCCCGCCTGGCCCGCGCGGACTACGAGGTCTACGACGACCCGACCACCCTGAACCCCGAGGGCCTGAAGCTCCTGTGGCTCAACTCGCCCTCCAACCCGACCGGCCGGGTGCTCAGCAAGGACGAGCTGACGAGGGCCGTCGCCTGGGCCCGCGAGCACGACGTCCTCGTCTTCTCCGACGAGTGCTACCTCGAACTCGGCTGGGAGGCCGACCCGGTCTCGGTCCTGCACCCGGACGTCAACGGCGGCTCCTACGACGGCATCGTCGCCGTCCACTCCCTCTCCAAGCGCTCCAACCTGGCGGGCTACCGCGCCGCGTTCCTGGCCGGCGACCCGGTGGTCCTGCGCCCGCTCCTGGAGATCCGCAAGCACGGCGGCATGATGACCTCGGCCCCGACCCAGGCGGCCGTCGTGGCGGCCCTCGGCGACGACACCCACGTCCAGGAACAACGCGACCGCTACAAGGCCCGCCGCGCACTGCTGCGCGAAGCGCTGACCGGCCACGGCTTCCGCATCGAACACAGCGAGGCCAGCCTCTACTTGTGGGCGACGAGGGACGAGTCCTGCTGGGACACGGTGGCCCACCTCGCCGACCTCGGCATCCTGGTGGCACCGGGCGACTTCTACGGCGAGGCGGGCGAGAACTTCGTACGAGTAGCGCTGACGGCAACGGACGAGCGAGTAAGGGCAGCTGTAAACAGGCTCAGCTGAAAGTCTTTTGCAGCCCTCACCAGCGGTAAGCCGAAAAGCAACGCGAAAAGGGGCCCAGGGAACTCCCTGGACCCCTTCAACGCAGGGTGCTCAGCCGAGCGGCAGACCCTTGAGGGGCAGCTCCTGAGCCGTCGGCAGCCCACCCTTGGTGACCGCGTCGGTCGGCAACCCGCCACCCGCCGTCGCGGTCTTCGCCGTCTCGCCGAGCAGGCCACCCGCCTGCCCCGCCGTGTCCCCGGCGACGTGCTGCGCGGCCGGAGCCACCGTCTTGGCGACCTTCCCGCCGGTCTTGCCTGCGGCCGGCACCGCCTTCTCCAGCGTCTGGCCACCGGACTTGCCGGCGACCCCCGTGACGTTCTGGCTCGCGCCGTCGACCGTGTTGCCGACGCTCGCCCCGTCCAGGGCGGTCAACGCGCCCAGGTTCGGGGTGGCCGGCAGGGAGGGGGCCGCACTGGCGGAGCCGGCCGCACCGACCCCGGCTGCCGCTCCCGCTGCGACGAGCAGCGCGGCACGGGCGATCCGGCGGGTCAGGGGGAGGGACATGATGCTCCTTGTGTTGATCTCCGGGCTCGGACGCAGTGACTACCGCTCGAAGCGCGCGAAGGTTGCGGAGCGCCAACGTAAAGAGTTGGCAATGCGTCGCATTATCAGCTACGGATAAAAACGGACAAAGGTCGCCCGTCCCGAAAGCCCGTCGAATGCTTGCAGCCCTTTGTTTTCAAGGACTCCGGCGCACCCGAGAGTGACCAGGCGAAAACCTGAGCACCCCCGGCCCCGGATCGACCACGCATGACCCCTACGGGTGAGGACCCGTACTACTGCCCGGTCGGCCCTACTGCCCGGTCGGTCCCTCCGTCTGGATGCGGACGCCGCCCGCGACCTTCGTGCCGGTCGAGTGCCACGGGTCGTTCGCGCTGCCCGCGGCCCACTCGCGACCCGCGTACGACACGCGGTCGATGTGCAGCGCCGAGGAGTTGGCGACCGCCCAGTGCGCGAGCTGCCAGCCGGTCTTCGTGCTGCCCGACCGCACGGGCAGGGTCACCGTGCTGCTCCCGCCCGCCGCACTCGCGCTCGGCGACGGCGTGGCCGCGGTCTTCGTCTTCGTCTTCGACGTGGACGTGCCCTTGGACGTGCCCTTGGAAGTCGTCGCGCCCCCGGTCACCTCCGCGCCGGTCTCCTTGAGCACCTCGCGCCCGAAGTCCCGTACCAGCGCGGCCCGTACGGCGTCCGGGCCGGTGGAGGTCTGTGTGGTGTCCGGGAGGCCCTGGCAGGTCAGCGTGGCGGCCGACTGCCCGGTGAGGGCGGCGGACAGCAGCGTGGCGTCGGGCTCGTGCTTGGCGTACGCCTCCGGGTAACCGCTGCGCTGCACCCGCTGCGCGGCGACCGTGAGAGGGAGCTTCTGGTAGTCGTCCACCTTGGCCAGGTGCTCGTAGAAGACGCTCGCCGCGTACGTCGGGTCCATGACCTGCTTCTCGGTGCCCCAGCCCTGCGAGGGCCGCTGCTGGAACAGGCCGAGCGAATCCCGGTCCCCATGGGTGATGTTGACGAGCTGCGACTCCTGGATCGCGGTCGCCAGCGCGATCGTCACGGCCCGCTCCGGCATACCGCGCCCGGTGCCGACGGCGGCGATCGTCGCCGCGTTCATCGTCTGCTCCTGCGTGAACTCGAACTCCTGGCCGTCGTCCTTCCCGGAGACCACCTTGCAACCGGGGCCGCCCCGGCCGCCGGTGACGTACTGGACGACCAGATAGCCCGCGACCGCGAGCAGCACCACGAAGGCGGCCGAGAACCGGAAGAGGCGACCGCGTCGACGCTTCTTTGGGGTGGGGGACTGCTCAGGCATCCCCACAAGGTAGCGGAGGCTCCTGTTACCGCTGAGCCGGGTGTGGACAAACGGTGGAGACGCCCTTCGCGTTAGGGTCGACGGCATGGCCGATACCCCACTTGACCTCACGTTGGACGCCGCACGCCTCACCGCGCAGCTCGTCGACCTCCCCTCGGAGAGCGGCAGTGAGAAGCCCCTCGCGGACGCCATCGAGACCGCGCTGCGCGCCCTGCCCCACCTGACGGTCGACCGGTACGGCAACAACATCGTCGCGCGCACCGATCTGGGCCGTACGGAACGCGTCATTCTGGCCGGTCACATCGACACGGTCCCGATCGCCGGGAACGTCCCCTCGCGCCTCGACGAGGACGGCGTCCTGTGGGGCTGCGGCACCTGCGACATGAAGTCCGGCGTCGCCGTCCAACTCCGCCTCGCGGCCACGGTCCCGGCCCCCAACCGCGACCTGACGTTCGTCTTCTACGACAACGAGGAGGTCGCCGCCCCGCTCAACGGCCTCAAGCACGTCTCCGAAGCCCATCCCGACTGGCTGGCGGGCGACTTCGCGGTCCTCCTTGAGCCGACGGACGGTCAGGTCGAGGGCGGCTGCCAGGGCACGCTGCGGATGTTCCTCAAGTTCAAGGGTGAACGAGCGCACTCCGCGCGCGCGTGGATGGGCTCCAACGCGATCCACGCCGCCTCCAGGGCACTGGCCAAGCTCGCCGCCTACGAGGCCCGCACGCCGGTCGTGGACGGTCTTCAGTTCCACGAGGGCCTCAACGCGGTACGCGTCGAAGGGGGCGTGGCCACCAACGTCATCCCCGACGCGTGCACCCTGGTGGTCAACTTCCGCTACGCGCCCGACCGTAGCGAGGCGGAGGCGGAGGCCTTCGTGCGCGAGTACTTCGCGGACTGCGGGGTCGACGAGTTCGTCGTCGACGACCACACCGGAGGGGCCCGCCCCGGCCTGACCCACCCGGCCGCGGCGGCCTTCATGGCGGCCGTCGGCGGCGAGGCCCGCCCCAAGTTCGGCTGGACGGACGTGGCCCGCTTCAGCGCCCTGGGAGTGCCCGCGGTGAACTACGGCCCGGGTGCCCAACTCCTCGCCCACAAGGTGGACGAGAGGGTCGAGGCGGCCCTCATCCCCGAGGCGGAGCGGCGGCTGCGGGACTGGCTCACCGCCTGACATCCGTATGTCCCCCCTCCGTAACCCGCGTAGACCTACGCTGAGGTACGAAACACCTGCAAGTGGAGGGAGCGCACATGGCTACAGGCAACCCCGAGGGCAAGCAGCAGCCACCCGAGGAGCAGCGCCTGGGACCGGTCCTCCGGAGGCGCGGTCAGGTGACCGCGAGCACGACCGACCAGCGTCTCCTGGACGCGGGCGGCCCCTCGGACTGGGTCCACACCGACCCGTGGCGCGTACTGCGCATCCAGTCGGAGTTCATCGAGGGCTTCGGCACGCTGGCCGAACTGCCGCCCGCGATCAGCGTGTTCGGCTCGGCCCGCACCAAGCCGGACTCACCGGAGTACGAAGCGGGCGTACGGCTCGGACACGCCCTCGTGGAGGCCGGGTGGGCCGTGATCACCGGCGGCGGCCCCGGAGCCATGGAGGCGGCCAACAAGGGCGCCCTGGAGGCCAAGGGCATCTCCGTCGGCCTGGGCATCGAGCTGCCCTTCGAGCAGGGGCTCAACCCCTACGTCGACATCGGCCTGAACTTCCGTTACTTCTTCGTCCGCAAGATGATGTTCGTCAAGTACGCCCAGGGCTTCGTGGTCCTCCCCGGCGGACTCGGCACCCTCGACGAACTCTTCGAGGCCCTGACCCTCGTACAGACCCAGAAGGTCACCCGCTTCCCGATCGTCCTCTTCGGCAGCGACTACTGGGGCGGCCTCGTCGACTGGCTGAAGAACACGCTGATCGCCCAGGGCAAGGCGTCGGAGAAGGACCTCCTCCTGTTCCACGTGACGGACGACGTGGACGAGGCGGTCGCGCTGGTGTCGAAGGAAGCCGGCCGCTAGAGGTGGTTGTCTTCAGCCCGTCCGGCGTTTGAGGACGAGGCCCCTTCAGGGCCGAAGGGGGGTCTGGGGGCGCAGCCCCCAGGGACGGGACGGGCAGGGGCGGCGGGGGCGAAAGAATCAGGCCAGCCCCCGCCGCGCCACGGCCGGAGGCCGAGTCCCGGCAATGGACGCCACCATGTCCAACACCTGCCGAGTCTCGGCGACTTCGTGCACCCGGTACACCTGCGCCCCCAGCCACGCGGACACCGCCGTGGTCGCGAGCGTCCCGACAACCCGCTCCTTGACCGGCTTGTCGAGCGTCTCGCCCACGAAGTCCTTGTTGGACAGCGACACCAGCACCGGCCACCCCGTGTCGACCATCTCCCCGAGCCGCCGCGTCGCCTCCAGACTGTGCCGCGTGCTCTTCCCGAAGTCGTGCCCGGGATCGATCAGCACCGACTCCCTGGGCACCCCCAGGGAAACGGCCCGCTCGGCGAGTCCCACGGTCACGCGCAGGATGTCGGCCATGACGTCGTCGTACGTCACCCGGTGCGGCCGTGTGCGAGGCTCGGCGCCGCCCGCGTGGGTGCACACCAGGCCCACGCCGTACCGCGCGGCGACCTCCGCGAGCCGGGGATCGACGCCACCCCACGCGTCGTTCAGGAGATCCGCGCCGACCTCGCAGACGGCCTCGCCGACCTCGTGCCGCCAGGTGTCGACGCTGATGACCACGTCCGGGAAGCGGCGCCGCACCTCGGCCACGAAACCGACCGTGCGCCGCGCCTCCTCCTCGGCGGTGACCTCCTCGCCGGGACCGGCCTTGACCCCGCCGATGTCGATGATGGCGGCCCCTTCGGCCACCGCCTGCTCCACGCGCGCGAGGGCGGGCTCGTCGCGGAACGTGGCCCCCTGGTCGTAGAAGGAGTCCGGGGTCCGGTTCACGATCGCCATGATCACCGGCTCGTGCGCGTCGAATTCACGCCTGCCCAGCCTGAGCATCCCCTGTGACCTCTCCTAGTGCCTACCGGTCTTCAGCCGCCTGTGACCCTAACTGTCAGCGTCGCATGGCACGATCGGACCCTGACACATTCGGCTTCGGCACGTCCGACATCGACGCCCGTGGAGACCTCAGAGATGTTCATGTTCCTGTTCCTGGTCGTCGGGCTCGCCGTCGTGGTCGGCGCCGTGACCCTCTCGGTGATCGGCGGCGGCGAGAACGCCCCGCTGCCCGACGTCGCGCCCGAGCGCCTCGACGACGCGCTGCCCCCGGACCGGCCCGTCGACCAGGCCGACGTGGAGAGCATCCGCTTCCCGCTCGCCGCGCGGGGCTACCGCATGGCCGAGGTGGACGACGCGCTCAACCGCATCGGCGCCGAACTCGCCGAGCGGGACGCCCGGATCGCCGACCTGGAGTCCGCGTTGGCGGGCGCGCAGAACCACCGTGTCTCGATCGAGAAGCCCGCGGAAGGCGACCACCAGTGAGCGACGCCGTGGCCGGTCCGGACGGCGCCCTGCGCTGCCCCTGGGCGTTGTCCACCGAGGACTACGTCACCTACCACGACGAGGAGTGGGGCCGCCCGGTCCACGGAGACGACGCCCTCTACGAACGGCTCTCCCTGGAGGCCTTCCAGTCGGGCCTCTCCTGGATCACGATCCTGCGCCGCCGCGAGGGCTTCCGGGCCGCGTTCGCGGGCTTCAGGATCGCGGAGGTGGCCACCTTCACGGACGCCGACCGCGAACGCCTCCTCGCCGACGCGGGCATCATCCGCAACCGCCTCAAGATCGACGCGACGATCGCCAACGCGCGCGTGCTGGCCGACTGGGCGCCGGGCGAGCTGGACGAGTTCATCTGGTCCCATGCCCCCGAGCCGGGCCCGGCCCCGAAGAGCCTCGGGGACGTCCCGGCGGTCACGGACGAGTCGACGGCCCTGTCGAAGGCCCTCAAGAAGCGGGGCCTGAAATTCGTAGGGCCGACGACGGCGTACGCACTGATGCAGGCGTGCGGGCTGGTGAACGACCACCTGGCGGACTGTGCGGCCCGCCTCCCTTGAGCCGTCAGCGACCCAAGTACTTCGCCGTCTCCTTGTTGACGAACGCCTCCACAGCGATCGCGTGGTCCTCCGACGCGCCCGCGCGAGCCTGGAGTTCGTCCTCCTTCTCCAGGGTCTCTACAAGGGTGTGCGAGAGGCCGTAGGCGACGGACTCCTTCAGCGCCGCATAGGCGACCGTCGGCCCAGCGGCCAACGCCCGCGCCACCTTCTCGGCCTCCGCGTGCAACTCGCCCGCGGGCACGAGACGGTTGGCGATCCCGAGGTCGTACGCCTCCTGGGCGGTGATCGTGCGCGGGAACAGCAGCAGGTCGGAGGCGCGCCCGGGACCGACGACCCTGGGCAGGGTCCAGGAGATGCCGGAGTCCGCGGTCAGCGCCACGCCCGCGAAGGACGTGTTGAAGCCGGCGGTCTCCGCCACCACGCGGTAGTCCGCGGCCAGCGCGAGCCCGAAGCCGGCCCCGGCCGCGACCCCGTTGACCCCGGCGACCACGGGCTTCGCCATCCCGGCCAGCGCCCGCACGATGGGGTTGTAGTGCTCCTTGACCGTGGTCATGGTGACCCCGGTCCCGGCCTCGCGGTCGGAGGCCAGCAGCGTGATGTGCTCCTTGAGGTCCTGGCCCACACAGAACGCCCGCTCCCCGGCCGCGGTCAGCAGCACCGCCCGTACGGCGTCGTCGCCCGCCGCGGCCTGGACCGCCTCCCGGAGGGCGACCTTGGTCGCGATGTTCAGCGCGTTCATCGCCTCCGGGCGGTTCAGCGTGATTTTCGCGAGTCCGTCGCTCACCTCGTAGAGCACGGTGTCGGCCATGGTGTGTCCCCTCCGGGTGTCGCCGCTCCGGCGTACCGGCCGGTACGCCCTACGTCCGTAGGACAGCATGGCGGAGATCGCCGTCCGAGCACCGGACCGGACGTGTGACCTGCGTCAAAGAATTCCGGGCCGGATTCGGTCGGCGGGGGTCCGCGCGGCGGCGAAGTATCGCAGTCGCGTCGGCGAATTGAGTGGTTTTGCTCGCGCGCGTTGCCCAAGCGATGCCGACTGATGTTGGTCATCGGGTGCTCAGATGCGGGATAATGGCTTGGAAGCAATGTGTTCGATGCCGGTGACGCGTGTCTCATTAGGGGCCGCGCGTGCCCTCCATGGGGCCGTCGGCGACGATGAGCTGGTTTCAGGAAGGGGAACGAGCATGGCGGCCATGAAGCCGCGGACGGGCGATGGCCCGCTTGAGGTGACCAAGGAGGGGCGGGGCATCGTCATGCGCGTTCCGCTCGAAGGCGGCGGTCGGCTCGTCGTCGAGCTGACCCCTGACGAGGCCGACGCCCTGGGCGACGCCCTCAAGAAGGTTGTCGGCTGACGCGGCGGAACGCGCCCATCCCCCTTCAGCTGCCCCGGCATCCGAGATGGTGCCGGGGCCGCTGCCTTCCCGGGTTCCCAAGGTGTCCTACCGCTTGACGGCGCACAGCAGTCCGTCGCCCACCGGGAGCAGCGACGGCACCAGCTCCGGGATCTCGCGGACCGCGCGCAGCAGGTCGCGCAGCCGCAGCACCTCGGTCGGCTGCGGGCCCGAGTCCACGGTCCGGCCGTTGGCGAAGACGCCCTCGAAGACCACCAGGCCACCCGGACGCAGCAGGCGCAACGATTCAGCGAGATAGTCCAGGAACTCCTGCCGGTCGCCGTCGCAGAACACGAGGTCGTAGCCGGCGTCCGCGAGCCGGGGCAGCACGTCCAGGGCGCGGCCCGGGATGAAGCGGGCCCGGTTGCTGGCGAAGCCGCAGGCGCGGAAGGCCTGGCGGGCGAACTGCTGGTGGTCCGGCTCCTGGTCGACGGTGGTCAGTACCCCGTCCGGCCGCATGCCGTGCAGAAGATGCATCCCGGACACGCCGGTCCCGGTTCCGATCTCCGCCACCGCCTTCGCGTCCACGGTGGCGGCCAGCATCCGCAGCGCGGCGCCCGTGCCGGGCGACACCGAGCGCAGCCCTGCCTCGCGGGCCCGGTCCCGGGCCCAGCGCAGTGCTTCGTCCTCGGCGACATAGGCGTCGGCGAACGCCCAGCTCGTCTGCCGGTTGCCGGTAATGACCCTCTCCTGTCCCCGTGGTTGCCTGGGCGTGACTGTATCCGTTGGTGCCGGGAACCTGCTGATGGGACCGGGCGTTTAGAGGGGGAGGAATGCACTGGGGGACGCGGCCGGAGGGGAGAGCGGGGGATGAGGATGGATCAGGACGTCGAGCAGCGGCGGGAGCAGGGGCCCGAGCATCGGCTCGTACCGGCGGAAGGTCGGTATGAGCATGTATCAAATTCTCGTAAAACCCCTTATCCGGAGCTAACGGGCGAGGTGGCTATGGTAGGGACTCCACTGGACACCACCAGAGCCGACAGGGGAGGTGCGGCTGTACCTGTGGATCGGGGAGGAGTGCTCCGGCGCTTTCTCGGATCGGCGGGCAGGCCGAAATCCGTGAACGACACCGCTGCTGACCACAGCCACGCCGCTGACCATGCCCAGACCGCGACCTTCTCCACCGACGCGGACGGGCAGGCGTGGACTCCGCCCACCTGGGAGGAGATCGTCAGCACCCACAGCGGCCGTGTGTACCGGCTCGCGTACCGCCTGACGGGGAACCAGCACGACGCCGAGGACCTCACGCAGGAGGTCTTCGTCCGGGTCTTCCGTTCCCTGTCGACCTACACGCCCGGCACCTTCGAGGGCTGGCTCCACCGCATCACCACCAATCTCTTCCTGGACATGGTCCGCCGCAAGCAGCGCATCCGTTTCGACGCGCTGGGGGAGGACGCGGCCGAGCGCCTGCCCAGCCGCGAGCCGTCGCCCCAGCAGGTCTTCAACGACGCGCACTTCGACGCCGACGTCCAGCAGGCCCTGGACACCCTCGCCCCCGAGTTCCGGGCGGCGGTCGTCCTGTGCGACATCGAGGGCCTCTCCTACGAGGAGATCGCCGCGACCCTGGGCGTCAAGCTCGGCACGGTCCGGTCCCGGATCCACCGTGGCCGCTCCCAGCTGCGCAAGGCCCTCGCACACCGCTCGCCGGAAGCACGGGCCGAGCGCCGTTCCTTCGTGGCGCGTGTGCCCGCGCTGGGGGGAGGGGGCGCGTCCGCGTGAGTGGATCACGTCCTACGCCTGCGGAGCAGCATCTGGGAGACCGACTTTCCGCCCTGGTGGACGGGGAGCTCGGTCATGAGTCGCGCGATCGCGTACTGGCGCACCTGGCCACCTGTACGAAGTGCAAGGCCGAGGCCGACGCACAGCGCCGACTGAAGAACGTGTTCGCGGAAATGGCCCCGCCGCCCCCTTCCGAGAGCTTCCTGGCCCGACTCCAGGGACTCCCCGGGGGAGACGGCGACCCGGACGACGAGGAACCACCCGGCGGGGGGCTCTTCGCCGGGGTCGGTCTCTTCGGCGTCAAAAGAGACGGCCCGCTCGACGCGTTCGAGTTCGGCTACGTCCCCGCGGGCCCGCATGCCGCGACAGCCCTGACCCCGTCATCCCCACCGGCCCGCGAGGGCTTCCGTATCCATGACGTCAGCCGGCACGACACCGACCGCTCCGCCTCGCGCGGAATGCGGTTCGCGTTCGTCGCCGCCGGCGCGGTGTCGCTTGCCGCGATCGCGCTGGGCGGGGTGGCCACGGTCACGCCGGGCGACACCGCCGCCGAGGCAAGGGGCGGCGCGGGCGTGACTCCGGCGCGCACCCAGGGCACGGGTGCCGCGACCGCCGACTCCGGGCGCCGCCGTGGCGTCGGGCCCCTGCTGGCCCAGGGCGCGAGCCAGCGCTCGATGCTCGGCGACACCCCGATGGTCCCGACCTCCGTCTCCGCACCGCTGCTGCCCGGGGTGCCGTCCCCGACGGCCGTCCGGGGCGACGACGAGGTCATGCACACGCTGACAGCGCCCGTGGTGGCCGGTGCGGCGGTCATGTCCCCGCTGATACGCCCGCTCAACACGAACCCGCCGGTCGCCCTCACCTCGTGGTCCACGGCCCCCGATGTCATGGCCCCCGGCCTGCTGCGCGCACCCGACGCCACCTCTTCCCCCACTCCGGCCCCCTCCGCCTCCTCCCGCCCCCACCGCTGACCGTCCCCTGCGCCACACCCCGCCGACCTGGTTGAATCCGGGGAGTACGGGGTGGCACGGCGGGCGGTGGGGAGCACATGAACGAGGGAACACCGGAACCCAGGGCCACGAAACCCAAGTGGTGGGGGCGAGGACGGGCGGAGACGCCTGACGTGGCCGTGAGCGGAGAAGTCCCTTCCGCCGAGGCCGACTTCGAGCTGGGGCATCCCGTGGAGGCGCCCGGAGCCACCTCACAGGCCCCCACGACGGCCTCCGACGCTCCCGCCCCACCGGCCCCCTCAACGGCTTCCAGCGACCCTGCCCCACTCGACCCCGGCCCCAGCCCCAGCCCCACCCCCGTTTCCGACCCCTGGCACCGCTACGACCCCTGGGCGCCCGTACCGCTGATCGCGCCCCTCCAGCACACCGGCGCCGCGACGCCCACCCACCAGCAGCGCCGCGACCGCACCCGGCGACTCCTCGTCGTCTCGGGGCTCGTGCTCGCGCTGGTCTCCGGGGGCGTCGGCGGTGTCGTAGGGGCATATCTGGAGCGGGACCGTGTCGGTGGGGACGTCGTGTTGCCGCAGGCCGGTGTGGAGAGTGGTGGGCGGGCGGTCGGGAGTGTGGCCGGGATCGCCGCTCGGGCGCTGCCCAGTGTCGTGACCCTGCATGTGAGCGGCGACGAGGAGTCGGGGACCGGCACCGGAATCGTGTTGGACACGCGGGGGCACATCCTCACCAACAACCATGTCGTGCAGCCGGCGGGCAGTGACGGCGAGATATCCGTGAGCTTCAGCGGGGGACGGACCGTCAGGGCGAAGGTCGTCGGACACGACACCGGGTACGACCTCGCCGTGGTGCGGGTGAGCGGGGTGCGCGGGCTCAGGCCGATGCCCCTGGGCAACTCCGACAATGTGCGGGTCGGCGACCCCGTCGTGGCGATCGGCGCGCCCTTCGGCCTCGACAACACCGTGACCGCCGGGATCATCAGCGCCAAGGACCGGCCCATCACGGCCGGCGGCGACGCGGCGGACGGGAGCGACGTCTCGTACGTCGACGCCCTCCAGACCGACGCGCCCATCAACCCGGGCAACTCCGGCGGGCCGCTGCTCGACGCCCAGGGGCGGGTCGTGGGGATCAACTCGGCGATCCGGTCCGCCGACGACGGGACCGACACGGGCGACGGCCAGGCCGGTTCCATCGGGCTCGGCTTCGCCATCCCCGTCAACCAGGCCAAGCGGGTCGCCGAGGAACTGATCAACACCGGGAAGGCCACCCACCCGGTCATCGGCGTCACCCTCGACATGGACTACACCGGGGACGGCGCCCGCGTCGCGACGAAGGGCACCGACGGGGATCCCGCGGTCGTCGCGGGCGGCCCCGGTGCTCAGGCCGGCCTCAAGGCGGGCGACGTCATCACCGAGGTCGACGGCGAGCGCGTCCACTCCGGCGACGAACTCATCGTCAGGACCCGCGCGCACCGCCCCGGCGACCGTCTGCGCCTGACGCTCCGGCGGGACGGCAAGGACTTGACCGTGTCGCTCGTCCTGGCCTCCTCGGCCCGCGATTGACAGAAACGTCACAGGTGAGAGCCCCGCAGCCGGTCCCACTAGGCAAACAACCCGGAAAACCGGTCCCGTACACCCACTCGTAGCCCACGGGACAGTACCGGTCGGGTGGGATCGCCGGGTACCGTGGACCCGGCCCGGACCACGGAAGACGCGCACTGACCACCGAGGGCCGCGGACCGAGGATCGCAAGGAGCTTCAGGTGTTCAATGACATAGGACCGCTAGAGCTGGTGACGATCATTGTCCTCGCCGTGCTCGTCTTCGGTCCGGACAAGCTCCCGAAGGTCATCCAGGACGTGATGCGGACGATCAAGAAGATCCGCGAGTTCTCGGAGAGCGCCAAGGCGGACATCCGCGAGGAACTCGGCCCGGACTTCAAGGACTTCGACTTCGAGGACCTGAACCCCAAGACGTTCCTGCGCAAGCAGTTGGACAACGACGAGCTGGGGCTCAAGGAGATCCGCAACGGCTTCGACCTCAAGAAGGAGATGGCCGAGGTCACGGAGGCGGTGCAGAGCGCCGACACCCCGAGTTCCCCGTCCGCTTCCGGTGGTCGTCTCGACATGACGAAGAAGCCCGAGGACCCCGAGAAGGACGAGCGCCCGCCCTTCGACGCGGACGCCACCTGACCCTCCCGCGCGGCTCCCGAAGTGCTTCCCACGTGACGCGTTTCATACCTCCGCCACGCCCTCGTACGGCCTGAACACGGCCTCCGGGCGCCTCACGCGCCGGGCGCTTTCCGGGCTGTCTCCCACGAGGTGGCTATGCTGCCGAGTTGTTGTGCGGACCGGGCGAGCCGCCCGAAGGGGGGCGGGCCGCCCCGGTCCGACGAGAGCGAGGAGGCGTCCGGCATGGAGACGACGAGTCGGGTAGGCGCGCAGGCGCCGGCCGCGGAGGGCGGACAACAGGTCCCCTCCGCCCGGCGCACGGTCGACGGCTATCTGCTGGCGCCCTTCCCGTGGTACGGCCTCGACGAGGCCTTCACGGGGCCGCGCTGGCTGATGCAGGTGGGCATGGCGGCGGACGGTGCCGTCGAGCACGGTTCGATCGGACACGGCGACGAGCCCTCCGTACGCAATGAAGTCGCGGCGGCGGCCGCAGGTGACGTCAAGGAGAAGTTCGCGGTGGTCGTCACCGTCGCGGGCAACCCCGCGCGCCGCACCGCGGACGGCACGGGTCTCCTGGAGGCCACGTCGGTGTCCTCGGCGGCCTGGCTCGCCGGGGTCGGACTGCTGTCCTTCACCTGGCCCGGCCAGATGGACCACACCCTGCGCGACGACTGGCTGGAGCAGCAGACCGAGACGGCCTGGGTCCTGGCCGACGACCTCGCCGGCGACGACTGGTCGACCCTGTCCCTGCCCGTGGACGGCGTCCCGACGCCCTTCCACTACCGCGAGTCCGAGTTCGGCTGGGTGCTCGCCGGTTCGACCCAGGCGGGCGTCCACGTGGGGGCGTACGGCCGGGGCATGAGCGCGTACGGGCTCGGCTTCGCCATGATCAAGGACATCGCGGCGTACGCCCAGTAGCTCCTACGACGATGGGGGCGCCGTCTCATCGGACGGCGCCCCCATCGTCGTAGGAAGAGCTCTAGAACTTGTTCTTGGGAGTGATCCCGAGTGACAGTCCCGACAAGCCTCGCTGGCGTCCCCCGAGCTTCCCCGCGATCGCGCGCAGGGCCGCGCCCGCCGGGGAGTCGGGGTCGCTGAGGACGACCGGCTTGCCCTCGTCGCCGCCCTCGCGGAGGCGGACGTCGATCGGGATGGAGCCGAGGACCGGGACCGAGGCGCCGGTCGTGCGGGTCAGGCCGTCCGCGACGGACTGGCCGCCGCCCGTGCCGAAGACGTCGACCATCTCGCCGCAGTGCGGGCACGGCAGGCCCGCCATGTTCTCGACCACGCCGACGATCTTCTGGTGGGTCTGTACGGCGATGGAGCCCGCGCGCTCGGCGACCTCGGCGGCGGCCTGCTGAGGGGTCGTCACGACCAGGATCTCGGCGTTCGGGACGAGTTGGGCGACGGAGATCGCGATGTCGCCGGTGCCCGGCGGGAGGTCGAGGAGGAGGACGTCCAGGTCGCCCCAGTACACGTCCGCCAGGAACTGCTGGAGCGCGCGGTGGAGCATCGGGCCGCGCCACACGACCGGGGCGTTGCCCGGGGTGAACATGCCGATGGAGATGACCTTCACGCCGTGCGCCGACGGCGGCATGATCATGTTCTCGACCTGGGTGGGAGTGCCGTCGGCGCCCAGCATGCGCGGCACGGAGTGGCCGTAGATGTCGGCGTCGACGACCCCGACCTTGAGGCCGTCGGCGGCCATCGCCGCCGCGAGGTTCACCGTCACCGAGGACTTGCCGACGCCGCCCTTGCCGGAGGCGACCGCGTAGACGCGGGTGAGGGAGCCGGGCTGGGCGAAGGGGACCTCGCGCTCGGCCTTGCCACCGCGCAGGGCGGTCGCGAGTTCCTTGCGCTGCTCGTCGCTCATCACGTCCAGGGTCACCTCGACGCCGGTGACGCCCTCGACGCGCGAGACCGCCTCCGTCACGCGCTGGGTGATCGTCTCGCGCATGGGGCAGCCGGAGACCGTCAGGTACACGGTGACCGCGACCGCTCCGTCCGCACCGATCTCCACCGACTTGACCATCCCCAGTTCGGTGATGGGTCGGTTGATCTCGGGGTCGTTCACCGTCGACAGCGCTTCACGCACCGCGTCTTCCGTAGCCATGGGTCGATGGTACGGCGCCGACCGGTCCCTTCGGCCAGCCCCTCAGCGGTCGTCTGCGTCACGCACGGCGGACCGTTCTGCCGGGAATACGACATGCCCGTCGTGCCGTACGTCCAGCTCCTTCACGAGGTCCTGGAGTTCGGAGCGGATCCAGTCCCGGGTCGCCACCTCGCCGAGACCGATGCGCAGGGCGGCGATCTCGCGGGTGAGGTACTCGGTGTCGGCGATCGACCGCTCGTTCTGCTTGCGGTCCTGTTCGAGGTTGACCCGGTCGCGGTCGTCCTGCCGGTTCTGCGCGAGCAGGATCAGCGGGGCGGCGTAGGAGGCCTGGAGCGACAGCATCAGGGTGAGGAAGATGAACGGGTAGTTGTCGAAGCGCACATCGCGCGGGGCGAAGATGTTCCACAGCACCCACGCGATGATGACGATCGTCATCCACACGATGAACCGGCCGGTGCCCAGGAAGCGGGCGATCCGTTCCGACAGCCGTCCGAAGGCCTCCGGGTCGTACTCGGGCAGCAGTCGGCGCCGGGGCGGGCGCGGCTGGTCGAGCCGGTTCCGCGACCGGGTGGTGGCGGTCGCGCCCGCCGGTGTCCGCTCCCGCGTGGTCTCGCGCTCAGGAGTCATGAGCCGCCACCTCCTCTGTCTCTGCGTCGGCCTCGGCCTCGGTCTCGTCTTCGTTCAGATGGAATTCCGTCTCCCGCCAGTCCTGCGGCAGCATGTGGTCCAGTACGTCGTCCACGGTCACCGCGCCGAGCAGCGACCCGGTCTCGTCGACCACGGGCGCCGCGACCATGTCGTACGTCGCGAAGAACCCGGCGATGAGCTGCAACGAGGCGTCCGGGTCCAGGGGTTGGAGGTCGCCGTCGATGATCGCGCTGACCAGGGTGTACGGCGGGTCGCGCAGCAGCCGCTGGAAGTGGACCGTGCCGAGGTACTTGCCGGTCGGGGTGTCGTCGGGCGGGCGGCAGACGTAGACCTGGGCGGCGAGGGCGGGGGAGAGGTCGGCGTTGCGGATCCGGGCGAGCGCGTCGGCGACGGTCGCGTCGGGCCGTAGGACGATCGGCTCGGTCGTCATCAGGCCGCCGGCCGTGTGCTCCTCGTAGGACATCAGGCGGCGGACGTCGGCCGCTTCGGAGGGCTCCATCAGGTTCAGCAGCCGCTCCTGGTCCTCCTCCGGCAGTTCGCCGAGCAGGTCGGCCGCGTCGTCCGGGTCCATCGCCTCCAGGACGTCCGCCGCGCGCTCCTCCTTGAGCTTGCCGAGGATCTCGATCTGGTCGTCCTCGGGCAGCTCTTCGAGGACGTCGGCGAGGCGGTCGTCGTCGAGGGCGGCGGCGACCTCGGCCCGCCGCTTGGGGGAGAGATGGTGCAGGACGTTGGCGAGGTCGGCGGGGCGCAGCTGCTCGAAGGTGGCCAGGAGGCTCTCCGCGCCCTGTCCCTGCTCCTCCAGGGAGAAACCGGTGACGGCGGACCACTCCACGGTCAGCGTCTCGCCCTTGGCCCTTCTGAAGGCTCCGCCGGTCCTGCCCTTGCGGACGAAGATCCGGCCGATCTCCCAGTCGCGGCGGGCGGGCAGCTGCTGCACCGACAGGTCGAGGACGGTGACCTCCTCGTCGGTCTCCACGAGGGTGACGCGCCGGTCGAGGAGTTCGCCGAACACCAGCCGCTCGGTGGGCCGTTGCTCGAAGCGGCGGACGTTGAGCACCCCGGTGGTGACGACCTGGCCGGACTCGATGCCGGTGACCCGGGTCATGGGGAGGAAGATGCGGCGCCGGGTGGAGAGTTCGACGACCAGGCCGAGCAGGCGCGGGGGCCGTTGACCGACGCGGAGCATGGCGACGAGATCGCGGACGCGGCCCACCTGGTCGCCGTTGGGATCGAAGACGGCGACACCGGAGAGGTGCGAGACGTAGACCCTGGGGGCGCCCCCTGCCATGGCTGCACCTCCCTTTCTTTTCCTGGTTTCCGGATGTTCCGATTTGCCCGCTCGGACGGGCTTCAGGCTAGCCCGTCCGTATGCGATCCGCGCAGGTGGGCGGTCCGGACGGACTGGCTCCGTCGCGCTCCGGGGACCCCGGTACGCTGCCGTACGCCATCGCCCCCCTGCGCACGAAAGGCCCCCCACCTGTGACTGCGATTCCCCAGGTCCGAAACCGTCGTGCGGCGCTGCTAGGCGCGGTCTGCGTGCTGGCTCTGGCGGGTTGTAGTGAGGATCCGGACGCGGGGACCAACGGGGTCGGCAAGCTGGCCGCCGACAAGATCCAGTCGAAGTCGGTGACGGCCGCGGGCGCCGCCGAGGCGGTACGGCTGTCGGGGACCGTCGTCACCAGCGGGCGGACGTACAAGCTCGACATGCGGCTGAAGTCCGACGGCGGCAGCGGCTCGGTCACCTCCCAGGGGTCGACGTTCGGGCTGCTGCGGGTCGGCGAGCAGCTGTATCTGAAGGCCGACGCCGACTTCTGGAACAGCAACGGGGACTCGGGCGCCGGCGGCGCGCTCCACGGCAAGTACGTGAAGGTGCCGCAGGGCGACCCCTCGTACAAGAAGTTCAGTGGTTTCACGGACAAGGACGTCCTCCTCTCCAGTCTGCTGACCCTGCACGGGTCGCTCGCGACGGACGGACACCACGACCAGAACGGCGTCCGCACGATCCGTATCACCGGCGACGACGGCTCCGGCGGCACCCTCGACGTGTCGCTTGAGGGCAAGCCGTATCCGCTCCGGCTGGTCCGTGCGGGCGGCGCGGGCACGCTGACCTTCTCGGACTGGGGCAAGAGCTTCGCCGTGACGGAACCCGCGGACGACGACACTGTCGACTACGGCAAGCAACTGCCGTCCTCGTGACGGCATTTGATGGCGGTTACCGGCGTTTGCGTTTCTTCAGGAGCAGGCGCGGCAGCGCGGCCGGGGCCGGTTGACGGGTCGTCGCGGGCGACGGCAGCGGCGGCCGAGCCAGCGAATCATCCGTCAACTCGCCCGTGGCGCCCGTCGGTTCGAGCCGCAGCACCCGGCACTCGCGTGCCCAGCGCTCCGTCATCGCCTCGCCGTCGGGCGCGTTGAGCCGCTTGCCCTTCAGCTCGCCGACGGCCGCGGTCCAGGCCTCGGAGCCCGGCGCCAGTTCCACGACCTTCGCCGTCCAGACGACCAGCCGGCCGCCCTTGTCCTTGCTGCGGACCGTGACCTCGGCGGCGCCGCCGTCGGTCAGCCCCGGCAGCGGCTGCTCGCCGGGACCGTCGCCGATCAGACAGGCCGCGCCCTCGTGCCAGACGTGCCACAGCCCGCGGGCCGGGACGCCGGGGCCGTTGACCCAGACGAGGCCGGACTTCTTCGTGGCCTCCTCGACGAGGGCCTGGTCGAGCAGCTCACCGCTAGTCATGGCGCTCAGCCTATCCAGCCCGCTCACAGCCAGCCGTTGCGCTTCAGCGTGCGGTGGATCGTCAGACAGACGGTCACGGTGAAGGCGAGCACCGTCGGATACCCGTACCGCGCGTGCAGTTCGGGCATGTGCTCGAAGTTCATGCCGTACACGCCCGTCACCATCGTCGGTACGGCGATGATCGCGGCCCACGCGGTGATCTTCCGCATGTCCTCGTTCTGCGCGACGGACGCCTGCGCCAGGTTGGCCTGGAGGATCGAGTTCAGCAGCTCGTCGAAGCCGATGACCTGCTCGTGGACCCGGGCGAGGTGGTCGGCGACGTCCCGGAAGTACTTCTGGATGTCGGGGTCGATCAGCCGCATCGGCCGCTCGCTCAGCAGCTGCATGGGACGCAGCAGCGGCGACACCGCGCGCTTGAACTCCAGTACCTCGCGCTTGAGTTGGTAGATCCGCGCCGAGTCGACACCACGCGAGACCCCGCCCTTGCGGCCCGGCGTGAACACCTCGGTCTCGACCTCGTCGATGTCGTCCTGCACCGCGTCCGCGACCGCGACATAGCCGTCGACGACATGGTCGGCGATCGCGTGCAGCACCGCCGAGGGACCGCGCGCGAGCAGCTCGGGGTCGTCCTGGAGGCGGTGCCGCAGCGCCCGCAGCGAGCCCTGCCCGCCGTGCCGCACGGTGATGAAGAAGTCCCGCCCGGTGAAGCACATGACCTCGCCGGTCTCAACTACCTCGCTGTTGGCGGTGAGTTGGTCGTGCTCGACGTAGTGGATGGTCTTGAAGACGGTGAACAGGGAGTCGTCGTAGCGCTCCAGCTTGGGTCGCTGGTGGGCCTGTACGGCGTCCTCGACGGCGAGCGGGTGGAGTCCGAACTCCCGGGCGATACCGGCGAATTCGGCCTCGGTCGGCTCGTGCAGCCCGATCCACACGAAGCCGCCGTCGCGCCGCACCTGGCGCATCGCCTCGTGCGGGGTGAGCGGCTTGCCGGTGTCGACGCGGGCACCGTCGCGGTAGACGGCGCAGTCGACGACGGCCGAGGGGGTGCCGGGGTCACGTGTGGTGTCGTACGCGCCGCCGTCCTTGCGGAGGGAGGGGCGGGACGGGCGGACCACGGCACGCAGGTCGCGGATCATCGACATGGCGGGCTCCTTCGCGACGAGCAACGAAAGGCGCCAACGACGGTTGGAACTGCCCGGAATGGGGACGTCCTGTGTGCGGATGTTTGGCACGTCCACAAAGCGGGGAGCACCGCACCGTCGCGGTGGCGAGTTTCGCTACTGATACAGGCACTGACTTCGGAACAGACAGATCGGTCGGATCGGAAACACCGGACAGATCAGGCAGATCAGGAAAAAGAAACGAAGTGCTCTTCCGCGACAGTGAAGAAGTGCGAGAGGCGGCAGCCGCCTGGAGGGGCTAGAGCCAGAACGACGACATCAGCGGGAAGAGCGGGTGGTACTGCCAGGCCGACTTCGGTCCATTGCAGCCCCACCTCCTCCGGCCGGTCCCCCTTGAGGGAGTCTCAACGGCGTCGGGACTTGATCGCGACGCCTCTGCGTGCTGCCCGAACGACCGGCCCAGACTATCAGCAGGCCGAAGTGTCAAGGCGCTGCTTTGCCCGGTACTGACGAGTTCTATGCTCCCCGCATGGTTGATGTTCTTGCTCTGGTCGAGGCGCGGTTGCGCACCGCGCTGGGCGAACCGGACGCGCGCGCGGCGGTCACCTTCCTGGGCACGGACCGCGTCGAGGTACTGCGTTTCCAGGACGCCGGACAGGACGGCGGCATCGTCCGCTACGCCACGCTCGGCATGTCCGCACAGCCCATGAGCGACCCCACGTCGATGCTCGCCGACCCGGTCGCGGGCCCCCGCGCCGAACTGGTCCTCTCCGTGCGCGGCGGCCTCGCCGACACCGACAAGGTGCTCCGCCCGCTCGCCGTCCTCGCCGCATCCCCGCAGGTCGAAGGCGTGGTCGTGGCCCCGGGCGCCTCGCTCGACGTGGGCGAGCCGCTGTGGCCCGGCGCCCCCTTCACCTCCGTACTCGTCGCCGAACCGGGCGGCCTGATCGAGGACCTGGACCTCGACGCGCCCCTCGACCCGGTCCGCTTCCTCCCCCTGCTCCCCATGACCCCGAACGAGGCCGCCTGGAAACGCGTCCACGGCGCCCAGGCCCTCCAGGAGCGCTGGCTGACGAACGGGACGGACCTCCGGGATCCGTCCCGCAAGTCCGTCCCGCTGGAGTGACCGGGCCGAGTGACCGATCTCACCAAGCCCCGGCCGGAATCGGCTAGTTGGCGAACACCGCGACACCGTCCTCGGTCGCGTGCTTCGGCTCCAGCACCTCGGCGTCGTGCGTGAGCGCGTTCCGTCGTACGACGACCACCAGCGCGCCGAGCCCCGCGGTGACCGCCGCGACCACGAACGGGATGTGGATGTTGCTCCAGCCCTCGATCTTCGGCGCGAAGAACGGGGCGGCCGCCGCGGCGAACCAGCGGACGAAGTTGTAGCCCGCGCTCGCCACCGGGCGCGGTGCGTCCGAGACGCCCAGGGCCAGCTCGGTGTACACGGTGTTGTTCACGCCGATGAAGGCGCCGGACAGGATCGTGCAGACGACGGCGGTGGTGTGACTGCCGTAGCCGAGGACGAGCACGTCGACGGCGAGCAGTACGAGAGAGCCGCCGAGCACCTTCAGGGAGCCGAACCGGGACTGGAGGCGCGGGGCGACGAAGACCGAGAAGACGGCGAGCAGCACACCCCAGGCGAAGAACACGGCACCCGACTTGTAGGGGGTCATGTTCAGCACGAACGGGGTGAAGGCCAGCACGGTGAAGAACGTGTAGTTGTAGAAGAAGGACGAGACCGCGGCGGAGGCGAGGCCGCCGTGGCCGAGCGCCTTGAGCGGGTCCAGCAGCGAGGTCTTCCGGGCGGGCTTCGGCTGTTCCTTCAGGAACACCGTGATGCACAGGAAGCCGATCGCCATCAGGAACGCGGTGCCGAAGAAGGGGTAGCGCCAGCTCTGGTTGCCCAGCAGGGCGCCGACCAGCGGGCCGCAGGCCATGCCGAGGCCGAGGGCGGACTCGTAGAGCAGGATCGCGGCGGCGCTGCCGCCGGCCGCCGCGCCGACGATGACCGCGAGGGCCGTCGAGACGAAGAGCGCGTTGCCGAGGCCCCAGCCGGCCCGGAAGCCGACGAGTTCGCCGACCGAGCCCGAGGTGCCGGCGAGACCGGCGAAGACCACGACGAGGGCGAGGCCGAGCAGCAGGGTCTTCTTGCCGCCGATCCGGCTGGAGACGAAGCCGGTCACCAGCATCGCTACGGCGGTGATCAGGAAGTACGAGGTGAAGAGCAGGGAGACCTGGCCGGCGGTGGCGTCCAGGCCCTTGGCTATCGACGGCAGGATCGGGTCGACGAGCCCGATGCCCATGAAGGCGACGACCGAGGCGCCGGCGGTGGCCCATACGGCCTTCGGCTGCCGCAGCAGGCTGCCGGCGCCGGGGCCGGCTCCCGTGTCGAAGGGGTCGTCCGTCCCGTCCATCCCGTCCATGCTTCCTCCCAAGTGGTTGGTGTATGCACATAGTAAGTTAGGCAAGGTAATGAATGCAAGGTGCATCTAGTTTCGTTCCGTGAGTGGTCCCTGCCGGACGGGTGATCGTCCTTGACGTGGGGGTGCGAGGGTAGGACCGTGGGGCCCTATGAGGGGCGAACCCAGTTGCCCGAAGTGTGGTGGCCGGGTCAGGGCTCCCGGACTCTTCGCCGATTCCTGGCAGTGCGATGTCCACGGCACGGTGCATCCGGTGCAGCCTGTGATCCCGCCCAGCGTCGAGGCCCTCAGTGTCGTCGTGCATCGCACGCAGGTGCCCGTGTGGATGCCGTGGCCCCTGCCGGTCGGCTGGCTGTTCACGGGCGTGGCGTGTGCGGGGGACGACCGGAGCGGGGGTCGTGCGACGGCTGTCGCGTGCTCGGGCCCCGGGCCGCTCGGTGGGATGGGCGAGCTGATTCTCGTCGCGGAGGAGCTGGGGGTCGGGCTCGGGGCGCGGTACGCGGGGATCGACGGGCCGGATCCCGGGCCGTACATGAGCGTCGAGAAGCCGCCGCAGGCGAAGCTGCTTGCGGCCGGGCGGCCTACGCCGTTGTGGCATGTGGCCACGGCGCCGGACGATCGGGCCGTTTTCGCCGGTGAGGCGTTGGGGTTGTGGCTGTGGGCGGTTGTCTGGCCCGAGCAGTCGGGGTTGCTGATGTACGACGAGCTGGTGCTTACGGATTTGCGGGATGCGGGGGCGGAAGTGGATCTCGTGCCGTGCGGGGCGCTTTCGCCGCGCTTGCTGGAGCCGTAGCGCCTAGGGGGGTGCCTCGGTCGGTGGTGGGGCGGGTGCGGGTGCGTGGGGGCTTGTCGCGCAGTTCCCCGCGCCCCCTGGGTGGGTGTGCCTCAGGTGTGTCCATGAGGGTCCCGGGGTTGCCGTTACCCTTGAGTGGTCCCTTTTTGAACTGTCGCCGTCTGGAGCTTGCGCGTGCGTATCGATCTGCACACCCACTCCACGGCCTCCGACGGTACGGACTCGCCCGCTGAGCTGGTGCGGAATGCCGCTGCCGCCGGGCTGGACGTCGTCGGGCTCACCGATCACGACACCAGCCGCGGGTACGGCGAGGCGATCGACGCGTTGCCCTCGGGGCTCACGCTCGTCACCGGGGCCGAGATGTCCTGTCGGATCGACGGGATCTCGATGCACATGCTGGCCTATCTCTTCGATCCCGAGGAGCCGGCGCTGCTCGCCGAGCGGGAGCTGGTGCGGGACGACCGGGTGCCCCGGGCCCGGGCCATGGTGGAGCGGCTGCGGGAGCTGGGCGTGCCGGTGACCTGGGAGCAGGTCGCGCGGATCGCCGGTGACGGGTCGGTCGGACGGCCGCACGTCGCCACCGCGCTGGTCGAACTGGGTGTCGTACCGACCGTGAACGACGCCTTCACCGTGGACTGGCTGGGCGACGGCGGCCCGGCCCATGTGGCGAAGCACGAGACCGATCCGTTCGAGGCGATCCGGCTGGTCAAGGGCGCGGGGGGCGTGACCGTGTTCGCGCACCCGGGGGCCAGCAAGCGCGGGCGCACCGTGCCCGAGTCCGCCATCGCCGAGATGGCCGCGGCCGGGCTCGACGGCATCGAGGTCGACCACATGGACCACGACGCGGAGACGCGGGTGCGGCTGCGCGGGCTCGCGAAGGAACTCGGGCTGCTGACCACCGGTTCCAGCGACTATCACGGGAGCCGCAAGTCCGTGCAACTCGGTGAGTACACGACCGATCCCGAGGTCTACGGCGAGATCACGCGGCGCGCGACCGGTGCGTTCCCGGTGCCGGGGGCCGGGGGAGTCTGACCCCCGCCGCCGACCGTTCGTCTCCGCTCATCTCTCCTCTGCAAGGCTTGTGGCTCACCCATGTTCGACGTCGCCGTCTTCGGCTCTCTCTTCCTGACCCTTTTCGTCATCATGGATCCCCCCGGGATCACCCCGATCTTTCTCGCGCTGACCGCCGGACGACCGGCCAAGGTGCAGAAGCGGATGGCCTTCCAGGCCGTGTGTGTCGCGGGCGGGGTCATCACCGTCTTCGGGCTGCTCGGGCACCAGATCCTCGACTATCTGCATGTCTCCGTGCCCGCGCTGATGATCGCGGGCGGACTGCTGCTCCTGCTGATCGCGCTCGACCTGCTCACCGGCAAGACCGACGAGCCGAAGCAGACCAAGGACGTCAACGTCGCCCTCGTACCGCTGGGCATGCCGCTGCTCGCCGGGCCCGGTGCGATCGTGTCCGTCATCCTCGCCGTGCAGAAGGCCGACAGCGTGGCCACGCAGGTGTCGGTGTGGGCGGCGATCCTCGCCATCCATGCCGTGCTGTGGGTGGTGATGCGGTACTCGCTGCTGATCATCCGGGTCATCAAGGACGGCGGGGTCGTCCTCGTCACGCGGCTCGCGGGGATGATGCTGTCGGCCATCGCCGTGCAGCAGATCATCAACGGGGTCACCCAGGTGATCCGGGCGAGCTGAGGCCCGGGAACGCGGAACCCCCGTACGGCGTCGGTGCCGTACGGGGGTTCTGAAGTCTCGTCGAGAGTCTGGTCGAGCTCTGCGTGTATGGCGGGTATGCCGTCGGTGTTACGAGGTCTTGGTGTCGGCGGGGCGGATCCACAGTCGCTGTCCTATGGCGGCGGCCTGTTGCACGATCCGGTTGACGGAGGCGGCGTCCACGACGGTGCTGTCCACGGTGGTGCCGTCGACCTCGTCAAGACGCATGATTTCGAAGCGCATTAGCTTCTCCCTTCGTCTGGTCATCCTCCTGAGGAGAACTACTTGGTTACTGATGTAGTCAACGGGATGCGTGTTACAAACATTCCCTACGCTAAGGAAATTTTTCGCACGCCTAATTACTGACCGGTAAGAGATCGGCACGAGACTGACCGGGACCGGTTGTGTTCGCAGCGTGACCGCCGGGACAATGGGGGCGATGAACGACGACCTCGCGGCCCTCAGCGCCCGCATCGACCGCACGAACGAGCTGCTTCAGCGCATGCTCGCCGAAGTGGCGAAGACGCCCTCGACGCATGCGATCTTCGTCGACGCCGGGTATTTGTATGCAGCCGCGGGCCGGCTCGTCTCCGGGACCGAGGACCGGCGCACCTTCGACCTCGACACCGAGGGCCTCATCGAGGCGCTCATCGACAAGGCCCGCACGATCTTCGCGGACAGCAGACTGCTGCGCGTCTACTGGTACGACGGCGCCCGCCGCCGCATCCACACCGCCGAGCAGCAGGCCATCGCCGAACTCCCGGACGTGAAGGTGCGGTTGGGCAATCTCAACGCCAACAACCAACAGAAGGGCGTCGATTCACTCATCCGCTCCGACCTGGAGTCCCTCGCCCGGCACCGCGCGATCAGCGACGCGGCCCTCATCGGCGGCGACGAGGACCTGGTCTCGGCGGTCGAGGCGGCCCAAGGCTACGGCGCCCGCGTCCACTTGTGGGGCATCGAGGCCCCCGAGGGACGCAACCAGGCCGAGCCGCTCCTCTGGGAGGTCGACAGCCAGCGCACCTTCGACCTCGACTTTTTCAAGCCGTACGTCTCCCGCCGCACCGCCGCCGTCTACGAGGCCGCCGCCACCCGGCCCACCCGCGACGACGTCCGCTTCGTGGGCGCGCAGATCGCCGCGAAGTGGCTCTCCGCGCGGGGGCGGGAGGCGCTGGTGGAGTTGCTGCCCGGGCATCCGTACCTGCCCGGCTCTGTCGACCAGGAACTGCTGGTGGAGGCGGAGGGACTGTTGCAGTACTCCCTGCGCGGGCAGTCCGATCTGCGGCGGGCGCTGCGGGACGGGTTCTGGGAGCACCTACAGACGCAGTACTGACCCCTTCCTACGGGGCTGCTGTGTCCCAGAAGTCGGCGATGGCCTTCGCCGTCGCGGCCGGCTGGTCCGTGTTCGGTGAGTGCTCGGCCCGCGCGATGACCGTCCGCCGTGCCTGTAGCCGTACGGCCATGTCGTCGAGGAGCGGCACCGGCCAGGTGTCGTCGCGTGAACCCGACAGGACGTGGAACGGGAGCGGGAGGGCGGCCAGTTCGGCGACCCGGTCCGGCTCGTCGCACAACTGGCGTCCCGTGGCGATGAGTTGGGCCGGCTTCGTGCCCATCCAGCGGCGCCGCAGATCGTCCTGGTCGTCGAGCCCCTCGTCCAGCGCACCGCCGGTCTCGGTCTCCTCGGGCGTCTCCATCGCCTGGATCGCCTCCCACACCTCGGCCATCGACATCACGGCGAGCGCGTCCCGCAACAGCTTCACCCGGTCCTGCTGGGACACGGAGATCTGCGCGGGACCCGACGCCATGAGCGTCAGCGACAGGAACGGCGCGTGGTCGAGGAGTACGGCGGCACGCGCGATCTGTCCGCCGAGGGAGTGCCCGAGCAGCTGCACCGGCGCGCCGACGGCCTCGGCCAGCGCGAGCACGTCCCGCGCCAACTCGTCCTGCGCGTAAGGGGATTCGTCGTCCTCGGGCCCGTCCGTCTCGTACTGGCCCCGCCCGTCCACGGCGACCGTCCGATACCCGCGCGCACCGAGCGGCACATGCAAGGGGTTGAAGTCCTCCTTGCTCCCGGTGAATCCCGGCAGCAGCAGGGCGACCCCCCTCGGCTCGACACCGTCGGCCACGGGCGAGTCCACGACGGCGAACTCACCGCGACCGGTCCGCAGCGGGTACGCGCGAGCGCCGGGGGGCGGGACGAAGGAGGGGGGCCTACTCATGGCCCGAGGTTATCCGGCGAAGCTGAGCGAGGTGGGGACGGGAGGGTGTAACCGGGGTTAACGGGGGAGCGGGAGCAGCGAGCGGTGAGCGGCGGGGGGAACGCCGACGGCCCGGCCCACGTGGAGTGGGCCGGGCCGTTCGGTGTATTGACCGTCGGGGGACGGGTCAGCTCTCGCCGGCCTCCGCCGCCGTGGTCGCCGTCGCCGCGGTCTTGCGGGGACGACGCACCCTCGGCTTGGCCTCGGACGTCTCCGCCGTCTCGGTGGCGACCGGGGCCTCGGCGGCCTTACGGGTCGTACGGCGACGCGGCTTGGCCTCCGACTCCTCGGCCGCCTGGGCCGGGATGTCGGCGACGGCCTCGGCGGGAGCCGCGGTCTTCCGGGTCCGGGTGGTGCGCGGCTTGGTCTCGACGGCCTCGGGCGCCTCGGTGGCGACCGCGGCGGCAGCCGTCTTGCGCGTCCGACGCGGCCTGACCTCGGCGGCCTCCGGTACCTCGACGGCCACCGGAGCGGCGGCCGTCTTGCGGGTCCGACGGGGCTTCGCCTCGACGGCCTCGACCGTGTCCAGGACGGCCTCGGCGACAGCCGCGGCCTTCCGGGTCCGGGTGGTGCGCGGCTTGGTCTCGACGGCCTCCGGCGCCTCGGCGGCCACCGGCGCGGCGGCGGCCTTGCGGGTCCGGCGCGGCTTGGTCTCGACGGCCTCGGCCGTGTCCAGGACGGCCTCGGCGGCGACCGCGGCCTTCCGGGTACGGCGCGGCTTGGCCTCCGCGGCGACCGTCTCGTCCGCCGCGACCGGGGCCTCGGCGGCCTTGCGCGTCGTACGGCGACGGGGCTTCGGCTCCGTGCCCTCGGAGGCGTCGCCGCCCTGTACCTCGGCCGCCTGGGCCGGGATGTCGGCGACGGCCTTGCGGGTCGTGGCGCGACGGCGCGGCTTGGCTTCCGTGCCCTCGGCCGTGTCCAGGACGGCTTCGGCGACGACCTCGGCCGGGGCCGCGGTCTTCCGGGCCCGGGTGCGGCGCGGCTTGGCCTCGACGGCGGCCTCCGGAGTGGCGACTGCCACGGCCTCGACCGGCTCCGGGGCCACTACGGCCTTACGGGTCCGGCGGCGCGGCTTCGTCTCCTCGACCACCGGGGCCTCGGCCACCGGCGTCTCGGCGACCACCGTCTCGGCCGTCGCGATCGCCGGCTCCGCGGCCTTGCGGGTACGGCGGCGGCGCGACGGTGCGGGGGCGTCGAGGGCCGGGCCCTCGGCCGTGGCCACGGCGTTCTCCGCGGCCTCGGGTGCGACCGCGGAGGTGACCGCCGTGGCCGGCAGCTGCTCTCCCGTCGCTCCGGTGCGGGTGCGGCGACGGCGGCGCGGAGTGCGGCCCGCGGTCTCCTCGGAGGCCGCCAGCGCGGTCTCCTCCGACGTGGGCGTCACGGCCGTAGCGGCCGAAGTCCCTTCCATCGGGGCGCCGTTGCGCGTACGACGGCGGCGGCGCGGGGTGCGTGCCGGGCGCTCGGCGTCGACGGCACCCGAACCGGCACCGGCGCCGGAACGGGACTCGTCCCGGGTGCGGGTGTCCCGGCCGGCGTCACGTCCGCCTCGGCCGCTGTCACGACCGCCCCTGCCGCTGTCACGGCCGCCATCGCGACCGCCACGGCCACGCGGACCGCCGCGACCGCCGGTCTCGCCGAGGTCTTCGACCTCCTCCGCGGCCAGCCCGGCGCGCGTGCGCTCCGAGCGGGGCAGGACACCCTTGGTGCCCGCGGGGATGTTCATCTCCTCGAAGAAGTGCGGGGAGGTGGAGTACGTCTCCGGCGGGTCGTTGAACTTGAGGTCCAGCGCCTTGTTGATGAGCTGCCAGCGCGGGATGTCGTCCCAGTCGACGAGGGTGACCGCGATGCCCTTGGCGCCCGCGCGGCCTGTACGGCCGATGCGGTGCAGGTAGGTCTTCTCGTCCTCGGGGGACTGGTAGTTGATGACGTGTGTGACGCCCTCGACGTCGATACCGCGGGCGGCGACGTCGGTGCAGACGAGCACGTCGACCTTGCCGTTGCGGAACGCGCGCAGCGCCTGCTCGCGGGCGCCCTGGCCGAGGTCGCCGTGGACCGCGCCGGACGCGAAACCGCGCTGCTGGAGCTGGTCGGCGAGGTCGGCCGCGGTGCGCTTGGTGCGGCAGAAGACCATGACCAGGCCACGGCCCTCGGCCTGGAGGATGCGGGCGACCAGCTCGGGCTTGTCCATGTTGTGCGCGCGGTAGACGAACTGCTTGGTGTTCGCGACCGTCTTGCCCTCGTCGTCCGGCGCGGTGGCGCGGATGTGCGTGGGCTGCGACATGTAGCGGCGCGCGAGGCCGATGACCGCGCCCGGCATGGTCGCCGAGAACAGCATCGTCTGGCGGCGGGCCGGCAGGAAGTTGATGATCTTCTCGACGTCGGGCAGGAAGCCCAGGTCGAGCATCTCGTCGGCCTCGTCGAGGACGAGCGACTTGATGTGCTTCAGGTCGAGCTTCTTCTGGCCCGCGAGGTCGAGCAGTCGGCCCGGGGTGCCGACGACGACGTCGACGCCCTTGCGGAGCGCCTCGACCTGCGGCTCGTAGGCCCGGCCGCCGTAGATGGCGAGGACGCGTACGTTGCGCACCTTGCCGGCGGTCAGCAGGTCGTTGGTGACCTGTGTGCACAGCTCGCGCGTGGGGACCACGACGAGCGCCTGCGGGGCGTCGGTCAGCTGCTCGGGCTTGGCGCGGCCGGCCTCGACGTCGGCGGGGACGGTGACGCGCTCCAGGAGCGGGAGGCCGAAGCCCAGCGTCTTGCCGGTGCCGGTCTTGGCCTGGCCGATCACGTCCGTGCCGGTGAGGGCGACGGGGAGCGTCATCTCCTGGATCGGGAAGGGGGAGACGATACCGACGGCCTCAAGGGCCTCAGCGGTCTCGGGAAGGATTCCGAGCTCTCGGAAAGTAGTCAGGGTGCTGCCTCTTCTGTGTGCGCGGTGCGAGGCGAGCGCGGGGGTCGTGTCAGGACCGTGCCGGGACGTCGGCTGCCAATACGGCAAGCCGTAAAGACACGGGACAACTGCCGACGCTCTAGCGCTCGAACCGCTGAGGGTCCCCCTCCGAACTTCGTACGCAAAGTGCCGTACGGGTGAGGAGGGCTGTCGGGTCGGAGCCGATCGGGCCACCGACCGGGCATCCTCATTCGTGCGGCCCGGCGAATATTCGGCGGGCGCATTACCACCATACCCCGGAATCACGCACATGCGTTGGCCGATTTGGTCACGTAGTCGTCGTCACACTGACTGACCAGGGCCTTCCGCCGTGCGGTGAGCGGGCTATTGTGCGCTTCATGACGACCGCTGACAACGCCTCCGACGCACCCGCCGAACCCACCGGAGTCGCCGCCCAGGAGTGGGCCACGGCCTCCGCCGACCCGCAGTACCGCAACGCGGTCGTGGACCTGCTCGGCGCGCTCGCGTACGGCGAGCTGGCGGCGTTCGAGCGGCTCGCGGAGGACGCCAAGCTGGCGCCGACACTCGCGGACAAGGCGGAGCTGGCGAAGATGGCGTCGGCCGAGTTCCACCACTTCGAGCGGCTCAGGGACCGGCTCACGGAGATCGGGGCCGAGCCGACCGAGGCGATGCAGCCGTTCGTCGCCGCGCTCGACGGCTTCCACAAGCAGACGGCCCCCTCGGACTGGCTGGAAGGGCTCGTCAAGGCGTACGTCGGCGACTCGATCGCCAGCGACTTCTACCGCGAGGTCGCGGCCCGCCTCGACAAGGACTCCCGCTCGCTGGTGCTGGGTGTGCTGGACGACACCGGGCATGCGAGCTTCGCCGTGGAAAAGGTACGCGCGGCGATCGACGCCGACCCGCGCGTGGGGGGCCGACTCGCCCTGTGGGCACGGCGGTTGATGGGTGAGGCGCTGTCGCAGTCGCAGCGGGTGGTCGCCGACCGGGACGCGCTGTCGACGATGCTCGTGGGCGGAGTCGCGGACGGCTTCGACCTCGCGGAGGTGGGCCGGATGTTCTCCCGGATCACCGAGGCGCACACCAAGCGGATGGCGGCGCTGGGGCTCGCCGCCTAGCTACGCGTGGGCCGACCGTCCGCGGAGTCGTCTCGACGGCCGGAGGAGCAGGGAGAGCGAGGCGGTCGAGACGACCGCCGCGCCGAGCAGGCTCGGCAGGCCACTGCCGGGGCCCAGCGCGCTGTGCGTGACGAAGTCGCCGAAGAGCGCCCCGGCGACACCGGTGGAGAAGACCAGGGTGCGGGCCGGAAGACGGTCCGCGAGCCGGTGGGTGGCCGCCCAGGCGAGCAGCAGACCCAGCACGGCGGAGCCGAGCGCTTCCAGGATCATCACGGGGGTCCCTCCCACGGTCGGCCTGTGTACTGCTGTCACAGCCGGTCATACCCGTGACCTGCGGAATGCAATCCTCCCCTGTGGGCGACTTGTGCTCCATCTGTGATGGAAACGCGGTGGCGGAAACACGGTGACGGAAACGCCCTGACGGAAACGCGAGGGGGCCCGGCGACCTTCCGGCCGCCGGGCCCCCTCGCTGTTCGCTCGTGACTACAGCGCGCCGAAGCCCACCTTGCGCGGGGCCGCCTCGCCGAGCTCGACATAGGCGAGCCGGTCGGCGGGGACGAGGACCTTGCGGCCGTGCTCGTCCACGAGGCTCAGCAGCGGAGCCTTCCCGGTCAGTGCCTCGGCCACGGCCTGCTCGACCTCCTCGGCGCTCTGACCGGTCTCCAGAACGATCTCGCGAGGCGTGTGCAGCACGCCGATCTTGACCTCCACGCTATGTCCCTCCGACGGTCAGCAAAGTGCGCGATCTTCCGCGCCGTACGCAGCACACACTAGCCCGGTGAGAGGACGTAGATGTTCCGCGCCGGGAACGCCAGGAGCGAACACCGGACGGGAACAAAAAGGGAGCCCGGCGGTCAGTGGTGCTGCTCGCTCCCATGCAGCGGGAAACCGGCGATGCCGCGCCAGGCCAGCGAGGCCAGCAGCTGGACCGCCTGGTCGCGCGGGACACTGCGGTCGCTGTGCAGCCAGGAACGGGCGACGACCTGGGCGAGACCGCCAAGACCGGAGGCCAGGAGCATCGACTCGGCCCGCGACAGACCGGTGTCCTCGGCGATGACGTCGCAGATCGCGACGGCGCACTCGTTCGTCACCTTGTCGACGCGCTCGCGCACGGCGGGCTCGTTCGTCAGGTCCGACTCGAAGACCAGCCGGAAGGCGCCGCCGTCGTCCTCGACGTAGGCGAAGTACGCGTCCATCGTGGCGCGGACGCGCTGCTTGTTGTCGGACGTCGACGCGAGCGCGGTCCGCACCGCCTGGATCAGCGACTCGCAGTGCTGGTCGAGGAGGGCCAGGTAGAGGTCGAGTTTGCCGGGGAAGTGCTGGTAGAGCACCGGCTTGCTGACGCCGGCGCGCTCGGCGATGTCGTCCATCGCGGCCGCGTGGTACCCCTGCGCGACGAAGACCTCCTGGGCGGCGCCCAGCAGCTGGTTCCGTCGGGCACGGCGCGGCAGGCGGGTGCCCCGCGGGCGCGCCGCCTCTGTCTGCTCGATGGCTGTCACGCCGCCTCCCAAATGTCGTCCTCATGCGGTGAGCGCCGCGCGGCCATCGTACTTTTCGGTAACCCTGGTGTGCGCGCTGCGAGCGCAGAATTTCACGGACCGGACGGTGACGGAAGTCGCGCAAAGTGTTTCGAAAGGGGATGGAGCGGGCATGGGGGCGCGGTTCGGTGCACGCTCCAGGGGGAGACGGTGGACGGTGGTGACCGCGGGGCGGTCAGCGATAGTCGTCCTCGTCGATGGCCACGACCCGGGCCTGTTCGATGACGTCGGCCTCGTTCGCGGAGTCCGGGTCCACCTCGGGCAGTGGGTCGTCGCGGTCCGGTGTCACCTCGGTCGACTGCTCGGCGGCGTCGCCCTCCGGGGCCTCGACATCGAGTTCGGCGGCGCCGCTCTCGTCCTCGAAGGTCTCGGGATCGGTGGGATCGACGGCCATGGCGGGCTCCCTTCCTAGTACGTCCCTGGACGTCCCTGTACGTCTCCGACGAAGCAGGGGGCCACATTGGGTGCCCTGTCTACATCTACGAGCCTAGGAGACACCCGATCCGCACGCCATGCGATGAGCGGGGTGGCTGTCTCGATGACCCGCGCGCGGGGCAGGCCGTCGGATATCCCGCGCGCGGGAGGGCCGTCGGCGGTCCGTCGGCCCTCCCGCCGACGGCCTGTTCGCTGTCTGTGACGGCGAACACATGAACCACAGCGTGATCGTCTCGTAACATTGGCGCATGTCTTCGACAGAGCTGCCCTCCGTGTCGGTCGCCGCCGTGCTCCCGAAAGTGGCGCCCGTCAGGGTCGGCGACGGCGAGCGGCTCAGGTCGGTCGGCCTGCCGGGGATGACCCTCACGGTGCGGTCGAGGCCGCCGGTCCGCGAAGGACTCCCGCCCGCGCTGTACGTCCACGGGCTCGGCGGTTCCTCGCAGAACTGGTCGCTGCTCATGGCCGCGCTCGACGGCGTGGCCGACAGCGAGGCCCTGGACCTGCCGGGCTTCGGCGACTCCCCGCCACCGGACGACGGCGACTACTCCGTCACCGGGCAGGCGCGCGCGGTCATCCGCTACCTCGACGCGGCCGGACGCGGCCCGGTGCACCTCCTCGGCAACTCCCTGGGCGGCGCGATCACGACCCGCGTGGCCGCGGTCCGCCCGGACCTCGTCCGCACGCTCACCCTCGTCTCCCCGGCCCTCCCGGAGATCCGCGTCCAGCCCACGGCGGTCCCGACGGCACTGCTCGGCGTACCCGGAGTCGCCTCCCTGTTCACCCGCGTCAGCAGGGAATGGACGGCCGAACAGCGCATCCGAGGCGTCATGGCCCTCTGCTACGGCGATCCCGGCCAGGTGACGGCGGAGGAGTTCCGCGACGCCGTCGAGGAACTCGAACGGCGGCTCCAACTGCCGTACTTCTGGGACGTGATGGCCCGTTCCTCCCGGGGCGTCGTGAACGCGTACACGCTCGGCGGCCAACACGGCCTGTGGCGCCAGGCCGAGCGCGTCCTCGCCCCGACCCTGCTCGTCTACGGCCGCCGGGACCAACTGGTCGGCTACCGCATGGCCCAGCGAGCGGCCCGCGCCTTCCGCGACTCCCGACTGCTGTCCCTGCCGGACGCGGGGCACGTCGCGATGATGGAGTACCCCGAGATCGTGGCCACGGCGTTCCGTGAACTGCTCGCGGACGCAGGGAAGTTGGGGGAGTTGGGGACGGACATCGATACCGGCGCGCGTGCCGGTACGGGTACGGGTGCTGGTGGGGGTACCGGTGGAGGCACGGGCACGGGCACGGGTGCGGTGACGGGGCGTCGGACGGTGGACGCGGAAGCGGTGGCTCGCGGTGGGAAGGGCGGTCGCGGCGGCAAGGGTGGCCAGGGTGGCCGAGCGGGTCAGAGCGGCCGGAGTGGTGCGCGGGGGGTCCGTGACGGCGGTTCGGTGAGTACGGTGAGCGAGGGCGGCGGTGCTGCCACGGGTGCGGGTGCGGGTTCCGGCGCCGCGGGTGATGCCAAGGGCGACGATACGAACGCGGGGAGTTGAGGAGGCGACGTGGGACGCCATAGTCGCCGTAAATCCAACTCCAAGGGTGACGCTGCGGGCGGGGGCATAGGTGCGGGTGCCGGTGCCGGTGCCGGTAGCGACGTCAATGCCAACGCCGGTACTGGCAAAGGCGGTTGGGCGGCTCAAGAGCGTCAGCGGGCTCAGGGGCCTCAGCCGGGACAGGCGGGGTTGGCAGGGCAGGCGGGGTTGGCAGGTGGGTCGAGCCGGGCAGGCCGGCCGGGCCTGCCGGGTCAAGTGGGGCAGGCGGGGCAGGCGGGCAGGCCCAGCGGGGCGGGTCGGCCGGGTCAAGCGGGCCAAGCAGGCCAAGCAGGCCAAGTGGGTCAGGTGGGCCAGGGGGCTCAGCCGGGGGCGAGTTGGCCGGGTGCGCCGCGTTCCGGGGACGGGAACCCGGGCCGTGGAGTGCCGCGTTTCGCGGACGGGACCCCTGCGCACGGCTTCCCGAGGCTTCCTGACGGGACGCCTGCGCATGGCTTTCCGAGGCTTCCCGACGGCACTCCCGCGCGCGGTGTTCCGCGCCTGGCCGACGGGACCCCTGCGCACGGCAGTCCTCGTTTTCCCGATGGGACTCCCGCGCACGGCATGCCGCGCTTTTCTGACGGCACGCCCGCGCACGGCACGCCCCGCTTTCCTGACGGCACTCCCGCGCGCGGGATCCCCCGGCTGCCGGACGGCACCCCCGCGCGCGGTGTTCCGCAGGCTCGTGCCGGGCACCCCGAGCAGGCTGAATCCGGTGGTGGTTGGGGCGAGTTGAGAGGGCGGGACGGGCGGGCCGGGGTTCCTCAAGCCCCGGTCGTCGGCGGGCCCGTGCCGCCCGGGGCAGGCCCCGTAGTTCCCATCCCCCGACAGCGGCAGGCGCCGCAGACCGGGGCGCGGCGAGGTGGGCAGCGCGGTCGTGGTCCCCGGCAGGACTACGTCGACGCCTTCGACGGAGGCGGCGACGGAGGCGGAGACGGTGACGTCTTCGCGCCGCGAGTCGGTGTCGCCGCACACCGTTCCGACCCGTACGCCTCGGTCACCGACTGGCCGTCCGGGAGTGACGCCGGTACGGACACGGGTACCGACGCCGAAAGCGGTACCGAGGGCGGCCTCGGCAGTCCGGGCGCGCCGCCCGGCGACCGTAGCCGGACCGGTGTCGGTGCCGGTCCCGGCAAGGGCGGCAAGGGGCGCGCCTACACCGGTATCGCCGCCGCGGCCGTCACCACCGTGCTGGCGGTCGTCGTCGCCGGGCAGGTCGCGAGCGACGGTGACAACGGTGGTGTGCGGTCGGAGGCGGCCACCGACCAGGCCCGGGACGTACGGGGTACCGGTGCCGCCTCGGCGCGGCCCAGCGCGTCCGCCGCTCCACGCGTGGCGACCCTGACGTATGCCCAGAAGATGGACAAGAAGTACCCGCTCGGCGCCAAGCTCAAGGGGCCGGACAAGTTCGACGCGGTGCCCGGTGTCGACAAGGCGCCCGGCAAGGGGCGCAAGTACACGTACCGCGTGGACGTCGAGCAGGGGCTCGGGCTCGACGGCACGCTCTTCGCGCAGGCCGTACAGAAGACGCTGAACGACAAACGGAGCTGGGCCCACAACGGGGCCCGTACCTTCGAGCGCATCTACTCCGGCAAACCGGACTTCGTGATCACTCTCGCGAGCCCTGGTACTACGGCCAAGTGGTGCGCCAAGTCCGGGCTCGACACCACCGAGGACAACGTGTCGTGCGACTCGGCGGCCACCGAACGTGTGTTGATCAATGCGTATCGATGGGCACAGGGGTCGTCAACATATGGGGACAAGATGTACGCGTACAGAGAGATGTTGATCAATCATGAGGTCGGTCATCGTCTCGGCTACGGGCACGTCACCTGCGACAAGGACGGCGAGTTGGCCCCGGTCATGCAGCAGCAGACCAAGTTCCTCGACCATGACGGGATCCACTGTCTGGCGAACCCCTGGCCGTACCCGGGCAGTTGACAGGCGACGCTTATGTCACATTGACACGAGCCGCAACTTCCTTCATATTTTTTGGCATGTGGTCTAGTCATGTCGCGAATCGCGCCGCCTTCGAGCTGGCGCTCATCGGCGTGACCCCGCTCTGCGTGGCCGACATCCTCTGTCGCTGAACACCGCCCCTGGCGTCCGTGTCGCGACCCGCACCACCTCGCCCTTGCCTGTGACCTTGGCAGGGCATTTTCCGACGACCTGACGCCGGGGCAGACGCCTGTTCACTTCCGTCTCACTCCTCGTCCATCCGTCTCACTATTCGGGAAACCCCATGAGAATTCCCGAGTATCCCCCCCCCGAGAGGTCGTCATTCCGATGCGTCAACCGTCCGTCATAGCCCGGCGCGTGGCCGTGGCATCCGTCAGCCTGGCCGTGGCGGCGGGCGCCGCCGCCTGCGGGCCGAAGGACAACGATGCCAAGGCCTCCGGCGGCGACTCCACGCCGCACAAGGGAGGCACGCTCACGGTCCTGAACTCCAACCCCCAGGAGGACTTCGACCCGGCGCGCCTGTACACCTCCGGCGGCGGCAACGTCCCGTCCCTCGTCTTCCGCACCCTCACCACTCGCAACCGTGAGAACGGCGCGGCCGGCGCCAAGGTCGTCCCGGACCTCGCCACCGACACCGGGCGCCCCAACAAGGACGCGACCGTCTGGACGTACACCCTGAAGGCGGGCCTCAAGTACGAGGACGGCACCGCGATCACCTCGGCCGACATCAAGTACGGCATCGAGCGCTCCTTCGCCCCCGAACTCTCCGGCGGCGCGCCCTACTTGCGGGACTGGCTGGTCGGCGCGGCCGACTACCAGGGGCCGTACAAGGACAAGAAGGGGCTCAGCGCGATCGAGACTCCCGACAGCCGGACCATCGTCTTCCATCTCAACAAGCCCGAGGGCGAGTTCCCCTACCTCGCCACGCAGACGCAGTTCACGCCCGTCCCGCAGGGCAAGGACACGGGCACGAAGTACGAGCAGCACCCGATCTCCTCGGGGCCGTACAAGGTCGTCAGCAACCAGAACGACGGTGAGACGATCGTCCTGGAGCGCAACAAGTACTGGTCCACCGCCACGGACGCGGAGCGCAAGGCCTACCCGGACAAGATCGATGTGAAGTCGGGGCTCGACTCGTCCGTGATCAACCAGCGGCTGTCGTCGTCCCAGGGCGCGGACGCCACCGCCGTCACGACCGACACCAACCTCGGTCCCGCCGAACTCGCCAAGGTCACGGGCGACAAGGAACTCGCGGCGCGCGTCGGCACCGGGCACTTCGGTTACACGAACTACATCGCGTTCAACCCCACGGTCGCGCCGTTCAACAACGTCAAGGTGCGCCAGGCGATCTCGTACGCCATCGACCGTTCGTCGGTGGTCAACGCGGCGGGCGGCTCGTCGCTGGCCGAGGCCGCGACCACGTTCCTGCCGAACCAGAAGTCCTTCGGTTACGACCCCTACGACCTCTTCCCGGCAGGCGCGTCCGGCAACGCGGCCAAGGCCAAGGAGCTGCTGAAGGAGGCCGGTTACCCGAAGGGGATCACCGTCACTCTGACGCACTCCAACGACAAGGACTTCGAGACCAGCCCGGAGATCGCGACCGCGATCCAGGACGCGCTCAAGAAGGCCGGCATCACCGTCAAGCTCCAGGGCCTGGAGATCAACGACTACAAGGACAAGATCCACAGCGTCAAGACCGAGCCGGGCTTCTTCCTCGCCCACTGGGGTGCCGACTGGCCCTCCGGCGGTCCCTTCCTCGCCCCGATCTTCGACGGCCGCCAGATCGTCAAGGACGGCGCCAACTTCAACACCGGCCTGCTCAATGACAAGTCGGTCAATGCCGAGATTGATTCGATCAACAAGTTGACGAATCTTGACGAGGCCGCCAAGAGGTGGGGTGCACTGGACAAGAAGCTCGGCGAGCAGGCCCTGACCGTGCCGCTGTTCCACCCCGTCTACAAGCGACTGGTCGGCAAGGACATCAAGAACGTCGTGATCAGCGACTGGACCGGCGTCCTGGACATCTCCCAGGTCGCGGTCAAGTAACCCCATGAGCGAGGCACTTGTCGCCTCCCAGGCCGCCGGGACGGACGTCACCGTCCCGGCGGCCTCGGGGGCCCGTCAGTTCTGGCGGCGGCTGCGTGCGCAGCGCGCCGCCCTCGTCGCGGCGGCCGTCGTCGCCCTGCTCGTCCTGGTCGCGCTCGCCGCGCCGCTGCTCACCGCGATCGAGGGCCAGGACCCCTTCACCTACCACCCCTCGCTCATCGACTCCGCGCGCGGAGGCGTGCCGACCGGCTCCTTCGGGGGCATCACCGGCGACCACTGGCTCGGCGTCGAACCGCAGACCGGCCGCGACCTGTTCGCCCGCCTCGTCTACGGCGCCCGGGTCTCGCTCGGTGTTGCGCTGGGGGCGACCGTCGTGCAGGTCCTCATCGGTGTCGTGGTCGGTGTCGCCGCCGCGCTCGGCAGTCGATGGGTTGATCAACTGTTGAGCCGGTTCACCGAGATCATCGTTGCGATGCCGTTGATGATCATGTCGTTGGCGTTGCTGGCGATCGTGCCCAGCAGTTTCCCGCGGCCCCTGCTGGTCGCCCTGATCATCGGCCTGGTCGCCTGGGGCAGCGTCGCGAAGATCGTGCGCGCCCAGACGCTCACCCTGAAGCAACTCGACTACGTCTCCGCGGCCCGGCTCAGCGGCTGGGGCACCTGGCGCATCGCCCGCCGCGAACTGCTCCCGGGACTCGCCGCACCCGTCATCACCTACGCGGCACTCCTCGTCCCGACCAACATCAGCGTCGAGGCCGCGCTGTCCTTCCTCGGCGTCGGTGTGAAGCCCCCGACGTCCTCCTGGGGACAGATGCTCACCGCCGCCGACGTCTGGTACCAGGCCGCCCCGCAGTACCTGCTGCTGCCCGCCGGGGCCCTTTTCGTCACAGTCCTGGCGCTGACCGTCCTCGGCGACGGCATCCGCACGGCCCTCGACCCGCGCGCGGCCTCCCGCCTGCGCATCGGCACCGGCCGCAAACGCGAGGCCAAGGCGGACGCGGGAACCAAGGGCGCGGGCGGCAAGGACGCGAGCACCAAGGGCGACACCGGCACGAAGAGCGCCACTACGAAGAGCCCCAGTACGAAGAGCACGAGTTCCAAGGAGGCCACTTCATGAGCGGCTTCGGAGGATTCGTCCTGCGTCGCGGTATCGGCACCGTGATCACCCTGCTCGCCATCTCGGTGATCGTCTACGTGGTCTTCTTCGTCACCCCCGGGAACGTCGCCCAGATCACCTGCGGCCCGCGCTGCTCCCCGGAGCAAGTGCACCAGGTGGCCCAGCAGTTGAGGCTCGACGACCCGTTGTACCTCCGCTACTGGCACTTCCTCCAGGGCATCCTCGTCGGCCAGGACTACTCCACGGGCACCTCCGTGGAGCACTGCTCGGCGCCGTGCCTCGGACTGTCGTACCAGGGCGACCAGCAGGTCACCCAACTGATCCTGGCCAAACTGCCGGTGAGCCTGTCCCTCGTGTTCGGTGCGATGGTGCTGTGGCTGATCCTCGGAGTCGGCACCGGTGTCCTCTCCGCGTGGCGGCGCGGCCGGTTCACCGAGCGTCTGCTGACCGGCGTCACCCTCGCGGGCGTCGCCACCCCGGTGTTCGTGATCGGCCTGGTGCTGATGATCGTCGTCTGCGGGCAGCTCCAACTGCTGCCCTTCCCGCAGTACGTCGGTCTCACCGACGACCCCGAACAGTGGGCCTGGAACCTGCTGTTGCCCTGGCTCTCGCTGGCCCTCATCGAGGCCGCCGCGTTCGCCCGGCTCACCAGGGCGTCGATGCTGGAGACCCTCGCCGAGGACCACATCCGCACGTTCCGCGCGTACGGCGTCGGGGAGCGGTCGATCATCGGGCGGCACGCGCTGCGCGGGGCGTTCGCGCCGATCATCGCGCTCAACGCCAACAACGTCGGCTCGGCGGTCGGCGGCGCGGTGCTCACCGAGACGCTCTTCGGACTGCCCGGCATCGGACAGGAACTCGTCCACGCCGTCAATGTCGTCGACCTCCCTGTGGTCGTCGGCATGGTCCTGGTCATCGGCTTCTTCGTGGTCATCGCCAACGCCGTCGCGGACGTGCTGTACGCGGTGGCCGACCGACGGGTGGTGCTCGCATGAGTTCGGTGGAAGCGTCCATAGGTGGCTCGGCGGACGTCTTGGTGGAAGTCACCGACCTGACGGTCGGGTTCGGATCGCTGCGCGCCGTCGACGGGCTGTCCTTCCGGCTGGAGAAGGGCGCCGCGCTCGGCCTGGTCGGCGAGTCCGGCTCCGGCAAGTCCACGGTCGCCTCGGCCCTGTTGGGGCTGCACCGCGGCACGGGCGCCGACGTGGGCGGCTCGGTGCGCGTGGCCGGCATTGACGTACGGGAGGCCTCCGACGCGGACCTGGGGCGGCTGCGCGGCGGCAAGGCCGCGATGGTCTTCCAGGACCCGCTGTCGTCCCTGGACCCGTACTACGCGATCGGTGACCAGATAGCCGAGGTCTATCGCGTCCACGCGCGCGTGTCGCGTCGGGCCGCACGCGCGCGTGCCGTCGACGTCCTTGACCGAGTAGGAATTCCGGACGCGGTACGACGGTCCCGGTCCCGCCCGCACGAGTTCAGCGGCGGTATGCGCCAACGCGCCCTGATCGCCATGGCGTTGGCCTGCGAGCCGGACCTGCTCATCGCCGACGAGCCCACGACCGCGCTCGACGTCACCGTCCAGGCCCAGATCCTCGACCTGCTGCACACGCTCCGCGAGGAGACCGGCCTGGGCCTGCTCCTGGTCACGCACGACGTGGGTGTCGCCGCCGAGAGCGTCGACGAGATCCTGGTCATGCGGCACGGACGAGCCGTCGAGCACGGCCCGGTGGGCACCGTCCTCGGGGCCCCGACCGCGCAGTACACCCGGGACCTGCTCGGCGCGGTCCCCCGCGTGGACGCGCGGCGCGCGCTCTCCGGGGCGCCGCCGAACGCCTCGTCCGAGACATCCTCCGAGGCGTCCTCCGAGGCGCCTTCGGCGGCCCCGGAGGTCGTCCTGGAGGCCACGGGCCTGCGGCGCGAATTTGGGCGCGGGAAGCGGGCGTTCGCGGCCGTGGACGACGTGTCGCTGACCGTCCACCGGGGCGAGACCCTCGGCATCGTGGGCGAGAGCGGCAGCGGCAAGACGACGCTGGGCCGGATGCTGGTCGGGCTGCTGAAGCCGACGGCCGGCGAGATCAAGCCCGGTGGGGGAGTACGCCCCGACGTCCAGATGGTCTTCCAGGACCCCGTCTCCTCCCTCAACCCCCGCCGCAGCGTGGGCGAGTCGATCGCCGACCCGCTCCGCGCGCGTGGCGAGCGGGACGAGCAGCGCATCCGGGGGCGCGTACGCGAACTCCTGGAGCGCGTGGGGCTCGAAGGGGCGCACTACGACCGCTACCCGCACGAGTTCAGCGGCGGTCAGCGCCAGCGTGTGGGCATCGCGCGGGCGCTCGCGGCCGACCCGCGCGTGATCGTGTGCGACGAGCCCGTGTCGGCGCTCGACGTCACCACTCAGGCCCAGGTCGTCGCCCTGCTTGGCGAACTCCAGCGCGAACTCGGCCTCGCGCTCGTGTTCGTGGCCCACGACCTCGCCGTAGTGCGCCAGGTCAGCGACCGGGTCGCGGTGATGCGACGCGGGAGGATCGTTGAACAAGGCCCCGCCGACGAGGTCTACGACTCTCCGCAGGACCCGTACACAAAGCAGCTGTTGGCTGCCGTACCGGCCCTCGATCCGGAGGTGGCGGCCCAGCGGAGGGCGGCCCGGCGGGAGTTGGCGACGGCCTGAGGATCGTAGAACGATCCGCCCCCGGGTGATCCCTTAGCGCGAGCGAACGCGAACCGCACGGGAAAGTTACGACCGTTCACCCCTTTTGGTGGCGCGATGGACAACCGTCCGTCGCGCCACCGTCATGTCCGCATACGTTCGTCCCGCTGCGAGCCGCCGGGTCAACGGTGGCTCCCCACAAGGGAGATCGGGGGTGTGGTCGTGCGCATAGGACTGGTTACGGAGGGTGGCTATCCATATGTGAGCGGTGACGCCAGACTCTGGTGCGACCGGCTCGTGCGCGGGCTCGGGCAGCACGAGTTCGACGTCTACGCGCTCAGCCGCAGCGAACGCCAGGAGAACGAGGGCTGGCTCGAACTGCCGCCCCAGGTCCAGCGAGTACGCACCGCGCCGCTGTGGAGCACCGAGGACGACGGACCGGCGCTCGGCCGCCGCGCACGCCGGCGGTTCCGCGAGCACTACGAGGAGCTGGCGGCGGTGCTGTGCGCGGGGGATGCGCCGGTGCACGGGCCGACCGTGTCGGGCGCGCCGACTCCGACTCCGGGGCTGATCGGGTCGGCGTCGCGTGGGTCCGAGCCGGTCGGGTCCGAGCCGGGCGGGTCCGAGTCGGCCGTGCCGGAGTCGGTCGGCGCCGTACGGCTCGCGGAGTCCTCGGAGGCCGCTGCCGCAGGGCCCTCCGCGCGCTCCGGGGAGGCTTCCGCCGTTGTGGCGGACCGTTTCGCCAACGCGTTGTACGGGCTCGCGGAACTCGCCCGTGACGAGGGCGGACTCGTGTCCGCGCTGCGCTCCGAGAACGCCGTACGCGCCCTCGAACGCGCCTGTCGTGCGCCCGGCGCACTCCGTACGGCACGCGAGGCACGCGTACCCGATCTCCTCACGGTCGCCGCGCACGTCGAACGCGCCCTGCGCCCCCTCTCGCTCGACTGGTACGAGGACGACGCCCTCGGCTCCGTGGACCTCTGCCACGCGACGGCCGGCGGCACCGCGGCCCTGCCCGGACTGCTGGCCCACCACTTCGCCGGCGTACCACTGCTGGTGACCGAGTACGGCGTCCAGCTGCGCACGCACTACCTGGCCTCCGCGGACGCCCCGCCCGCCGTACGGGCCCTGTTCGCCGCCTTCCACGGCAGGCTGGCCACCGAGGTGTACCGCCGGGCCGCGCTGATCACCCCCGGCAACACCCACACCCGCCGCTGGCAGGAACGCTGCGGCGCCGACCGTACGAAGCTGCGCACGGTCCACCCCGGCATGGAGGCGTCCCGTTTCGCGGAGGTGGGCGAGGCGCCCGACCGCGCCGACCCGGACACGCTGGTGTGGGTCGGCCGTATCGAACCCGCCAAGGACCTGATCTCCCTGCTCCACGCCTTCGCGGAGATCCGCAAGGAGGAGCCCAAGGCGCGGCTGCGGATCGTCGGCGCGCCCGCCGGTGCCGAGGGCGCGGCCTACCTGGGCCACTGCCGGGCGCTGGCCGCACAGCTCTTCCCCGACGAGGCCGAGGGCGTGCACGCGGTCGGCGACAACCCGGTGTCCTTCGAGGAGATCGGCGGCCCGGAAGCCCCCACGCTCCCCGAGGCGTACGCGTCCGGCACGGTGATCGTCCTGTCGAGCGTCGTCGAGGGCTTCCCGATCGGCCTGGTCGAGGCCATGTTCTGCGGCCGGGCGACCGTGTCCACGGACGTCGGCGCGGTGGTCGAGGTCATCGGCGGCACGGGACTCGTCGTGCCCCCGCGCAATCCACGGGCGCTCGCCGAGGCCTGCGTGACCCTGCTGCGCGACCCCGAGCGCCGTGAGCGCCTGGGCGCCGCGGCGCGCGCCCGCGCCCTCGAACTGTTCACCGTCGAGCAGAACATCGCGGCATTTCACGGCATTTACCTGGAGGTGGTTTCGCACTCCCCGGTCCGCCGCGTGGTCCTCGACGAGACCGGCGAGCCCCTCCCGTTCGCCGCCCCCGCGGAGTCCCACGTCCCTGGCCGCTGGACCGGCCCCACGGCGGGCCCGGCAACAGGTTCCATGACGGGCCTGGCAACGGGCTTCGCGGCGGGCCCGACGGCTGTCCCCGCAGCGGCCCGTGTCGTGGCTCGCGGCGGCCCGCGCTGGGCGGCGGGAGCACCGGTACGCGCCACTACTCCGCTGCCGACGACGGAGGCGGCCCGATGAGCGGCCTCGGCGAACTCGACCGCCCCGGAACACCCGGCAGAGCGGAGGCATGGGACGCGCGATCGGAGGAGTGGCTCGGAGGACACGGTGAACCGGAGTCGGAGACGGAGAAGGCGCGGGCCGACGACGCCATCGATCCGCCGACCGGCGACGCCACCGATCCACCGGCCGACCGTCCGGCACCCGTCCAGCCCCCTCACGCACCCGACCGCAAGCCCGCCCCCGCCCGGCGCGGTGCCGCCGACCCCGTGAAGGCGTTGATGCACCGGCATCGCGAACTGTGCGAGCGGGCCGTCGACCCGCTGGAGATCGCGGCGGGCCTTGAGGCGCACGGTGTCACCGACCGGACCGCCACCCGCTTCCGGCACCGTGACGTCTTCTCGCTCGCCGAGGAGATGTACGCGCGCGTGCCCCGCGCCGACACGGCGGCCCCGCACTCCGACACCGACTTCGTCACCGAGCCCACGCCCCGCGCCGCCTGGGCCGTACTCGCCCTGCTGCCCGGAATCCTGTGCGCCGCAGCCGTGACCGGCGTGCGACTCACGGACGGTCGGGTGCGGCTCGCGGTGGCCGTCGCCGGTGTCCTCGCCGTGGCGTTCGGCGTGCGCGTGGCGCTTCTGCGCGGCCCACTGAGCACCCCGCCCGGCACCCCCGCGTGGCGCACCCCGCCCGGCACGCGCCTGTGGACGTACTGGCTGCTCGCCTACGCCCTCCTCGGCGACGGTCTGCTCCGCGCCACGGCCGACGGCGGCCCCGACGCCCTGCCGACCGGCACCACGGACGGACCCTGGCCCACGGCCACCGCACCCGTCCTGGCCCTCACCGCGGCCTGCGTTCCCGCGGCCTGGTGCGCCCACCACTTCGCCGTACGCGCCCGGCGCAGGCTCGCCACCAGTCGCGGCCTGGAGGACTTCGCCGACTCCGTACAGCCGCTGCTGCTCGGCACGTTCGCCCTCTTCCTGTGTGCCCTCTCCGCCCTCCTCGCTCTCTGCGGCGCGGCCCTGGGCGAGCCCGCCGGGTACGCCCAGGGCGTCACTCTGGGCGCGCTCCTGCTGCTCGCCCGCCTTCTCTTCGTGCACGGTTTCACCCGCGCCCCGGCCCGCGCCCTGGGCGCGGCGGCCGCGACGGAGGCCATGGCCCTGGCCCTGGACCTCATCGGGCGGCTCCCCGGCTGCGGCTTCCTCGCCGCCCCCGTCGAAACCCTCATCGGCTCCTGGGGTCCGGGCGCCATTCCCGCCCTGGCCTGCGGAGCGGCCGCCCTGACCCTCCTGTTCCACACCACCCGCACGCTGACCAGAGCCTCCGCGCACGCGCCGGCGGACGAGCCGCGGTGACGCCGCCATGACCTCGAACCAACCGGCCCCGTCACCCGGCCGCAGGCGTCCGGCCCCACCGCCGGAGGCAACCGCATCACCTTGTGAAGGAGAACACCAGATGATCACCTCCCGATCCGGAGAGTCGGCCACGGGAGCCGTCCGATGAGGGTCCTGCTGATCGGAGCCAACGGCTACCTCGGCCGGTTCGTCGCCGACCGCCTGCTCGCCGACCCGGCCGTCCAGCTCACCGTGCTCGGCCGCGGCGACGACGCCGACGTCCGCTTCGACCTCGCGTCCGGCAGCCCAGGAGCACTCACCCGCTTCCTCGACGCCGTGCACCCCGGAGTCGTCGTCAACTGCGCCGGTGCCACCAGAGGCGGCGCCCGCGAACTCACCCGCCACAACACGGTCGCCGTCGCCACCGTCTGCGAGGCCCTGCGCCGCAGCGGCTGCGGGGCCCGGCTCGTGCAGATCGGCTGCGGCGCCGAGTACGGCCCGAGCCAGCCCGGTTCCTCCACGGCCGAGGACGCGGTGCCCCGCCCCGGCGGCCCGTACGGCGTCAGCAAACTCGCCGCCACCGAACTGGTCCTGGGCTCCGGTCTCGACGCCGTCGTCCTGCGCGTCTTCTCGCCCGCCGGACCGGGGACCCCCGCAGGCTCCCCGCTCGGCCGGCTCGCCGAGGCCATGCGCCGGGCCATGCAGTCGGGCGACGGCGAACTCAAGCTCGGTGGCCTCGGCGCGCAACGGGACTTCGTCGACGTACGGGACGTGGCCCGTGCCGTGCACGCCGCCTCGCTCTCCGCCGCGCAGGGCGTCATCAACATCGGCTCGGGCCGCGCGGTCCGGCTGCGCGACGCCGCCTCCGTCCTCGCCCGCGTCGCCGGATACGGCGGAGCACTGCACGAACTCGACGGTCCGCCCGGACCACTGCGGGGCGCCATCGGCCACCCCCGCACCGACCCCGACCACGCGCCGGTCGCGTACCCGTACCCGGACGGCTGCGGCAGCTGGCAGCAGGCCGATGTGCGCACCGCGCGCGACCGGCTCGGCTGGCGGCCCCGGATCAACCTGGAGGAGTCCCTCGCCGACATCTGGATGGAGGCGGCGTGCCGCATCTGACCAGCACGAGCGCGGCCACCGCGGGCACCGCCGTCCGCGCGGGCTTCGGCATCCCCGGGTACGCACACCCCCTCGTCGCACCGGCCGAGTGGGGCGAACTCACCCGCCCCGGAACCCCCTTGCACTGGGTCGTCCTCAACGTCTCCTCCGGCCCGGGGACGCGGCCCGACCCGCACTGTCTGGAAGCGGTCGGCCGCCTGCGCAACACGGGTGTCCGTGTTCTCGGTCACCTGGACGCCGCGTACGGCGCCCGTGCCTTCGGCGAACTGATCTCCGAGGCGCACCGCTATCGCGACTGGTACCGGACCGACGGCTTCCTCCTGGACCGCTGCCCCACCGGACGCACCGCGCTCCCCGAGGTCCGCCGCACGGTCACCACGCTCCGCGAGATCCGTGACGGTGCCCACATCGTGCTGGGGCACGGCACCCACCCGCACGCCGGATACGCCGAGTTCGCCGACCAGTTGGTGACCTTCTCCGGCCCGTGGAGGGACTACCGCTGGTCGCAGGTCGCCGAGTGGACCGCCGATCACCCTCCCGAACGCTTCTGCCACTTCGTGCACAGCGTCCCGCGCGGCCATCTCGACGAGGCGCTGCGCATCGCCCGCTGGCAGGGTGCCTCGACCATCTACTTCACCGACCGCACCGATCGCGGCGGCCGCACCGACCCCTGGGAGACCATGCCCGGCTACTGGGACGAGATCGTCTCGCGGATCGGAACGGGTGTCTCGGAATGAAGAAGGGCATGGCAGTGTTACAGGGAGAACAACTGTCAGTGATTGACCGACCAACGGAGACCCCGTGTCGCTGCCACCCCTGGTCGAGCCGGCTGCCGAGCTCACCGTAGACGAGGTCCGCAGGTACTCCCGCCACCTGATCATCCCCGACGTGGGCATGGACGGGCAGAAGCGGCTGAAGAACGCCAAGGTGCTCTGTGTGGGTGCGGGCGGCCTGGGTTCGCCCGCGCTGATGTACCTGGCCGCGGCGGGCGTGGGCACGCTCGGCATCGTGGAGTTCGACGAGGTCGACGAGTCGAACCTGCAGCGCCAGATCATCCACAGCCAGGCCGACATCGGCCGCTCCAAGGCGGAGTCGGCTCGCGACTCCGTGCTGGGCATCAACCCGTACGTGAACGTGGTCCTGCACGAAGTGCGGCTCGAAGCCGAGAACGTGATGGACATCTTCAGCCAGTACGACCTGATCGTCGACGGCACGGACAACTTCGCGACCCGCTACCTGGTCAACGACGCCGCCGTACTGCTGAACAAGCCGTACGTGTGGGGTTCGATCTACCGTTTCGACGGCCAGGCCTCCGTCTTCTGGTCCGAGCACGGCCCCTGCTACCGCTGCCTCTACCCGGAGCCCCCGCCCCCCGGCATGGTCCCCTCCTGTGCCGAGGGCGGCGTCCTGGGCGTGCTGTGCGCGTCCATCGGCTCCATCCAGGTCACCGAGGCGATCAAGGTCCTCACCGGAGTCGGCGACCCGCTCGTCGGACGCCTGATGATCTACGACGCCCTGGAGATGCAGTACCGCCAGGTCAAGGTCCGCAAGGACCCCAACTGCGCGGTCTGCGGCCCGAACGCGACCGTCACCGAGCTCATCGACTACGAGGCCTTCTGCGGCGTCGTCTCCGAGGAGGCCCAGCAGGCGGCCGCCGGTTCGACGATCACTCCCAAGCAGCTCAAGGAGTGGATCGACGACGGCGAGAACATCGAGATCATCGATGTACGTGAGGTCAACGAGTACGAGATCGTCTCGATCCCCGGCGCCAAGCTGATCCCCAAGAACGAGTTCCTCATGGGCACCGCCCTGGAGACCCTCCCGCAGGACAAGAAGATCGTCCTGCACTGCAAGACGGGTGTCCGCAGCGCGGAGGTCCTCGCCGTCCTCAAGTCGGCCGGTTTCGCGGACGCGGTCCACGTCGGCGGCGGCGTGATCGGCTGGGTCAACCAGATCGAGCCCGACAAGCCGGTCTACTAGACACACGCCTTCCTGGGAGGGGCTCGGCACTATGGGTGCCGGGCCCCTTTCCGCTGCCCGGGTGGAAACCCGGACCGACGTGCGGCCTACGAGGCGCAGACCTTGCCGTCCTTGGGCACCGTCCCCTTCAGCAGATACGCGTCCACCGTCGAGTCGACACAGTCGCTCCCACTGCCGTACGCGCCATGGCCCTCGCCCTTCCAGGTGAGCTCCACACCGACGCCCTTGCCCAGCTCGTCGACCATCTTGCGGGCACCCTCGTACGGCGTCGCCGGGTCCCCGGTGTTGCCGACCACCAGGATCGGCGCCGCACCGGGCGCGCTGACCTCCGGGGTGTCGTACTGCCCGGCCACCGGCCAGTCGTGACACCACCCGGCCGTGTCCCAGCCCAGGAAGTCGCCGAACACGGGGGAGATCTTCTCGAACTCCGGCAGCAGTTTCTGCGTCTGCTCGGGCGTCGGCCGCTGCTTGTCGTCCAAGCACGATATGACCCGTTGTGAATGCGTCGTCGTGCCGTAGTGCCCCGCGCTGTCACGGTCGTTGTAGCCGTCGGCGAGCGCCAGCAGCTCCGAACCGTCGCCCTCCTTCGCGGAGTCCAGAGCACTGGTCAGCGTGGGCCAGCTCTGCTTGCTGTACAGCGGAAGGACGATGCCGGTCAGGGCGAGCGTCTGGGTCAGCTCGCGCCCGCTCGACGTCGCCAGCGGTTTGCTGTCGATCTGCTTCAGCAGGGCCGCGATCTTCTTCGAGCCCTGCGCGGGGTCCTGTCCCGTCGACTTGAGGTAGTCGTCCAGGGCGCGCTGGAAGCCCCGGGTCTGGTTCAGCGCGTGGCCCACCGAGTCGGCGGTCGGGTCGACGACCGCGTCCAGGATCAGCCGCCCCACCTTCTTCGGGAACAAGTGGGCGTAGACACCGCCGAGTTCGGTGCCGTACGAGATGCCGAAGTAGTGCATCTTCGTGTCGCCGAGGACCTGACGCATCAGGTCCATGTCGCGGGCCGTGTCGGTCGTCGACACGTGCGACATCAGCTTTCCGGCGGCCTTCTCGCAGCCCTTGCCGAAGTCGATGGCGTCCTGGAAGTACGCCTTCTCCTCGGCCGGTGTGTCCGGTGTGGCGTCCACGTCCTCGGCGGCCTGGATCGCCTTGTCGCCGCGGCAGCGGACGCCCTCACTGGCGGCGACCCCGCGCGGGTCCCAGCTCACCAGGTCGTAGTGCTCGTGCAGCGCGGACACGGTGGTGGAGTACGCCGGCATGTAGTCCACGCCCGAGCCGCCGGGGCCACCGAAGTTGAACAGGAGCGAGCCGATGCGGTCGCCGCCGGTCGCCTTCGAGCGGATCAGCGCGAGCCCGATCGTGGAACCGTCCGGCTTCGTCCAGTCCAGCGGCACCTTCAGCGTCGCGCACTGCCAGTCGCTGCTGGGCGCGGCCGAGTCGCCGGTGGCCTTGCAGCGCCCCCAGCCGAGCTTCTGCGCGGTCAGCGACGCGGGCAGCGCGGCCGTGGTGGACGCGGCAGAGGACGAGTCGGCCGTGGACGGCTTGGCTTCCCCCGAGCCCGCGCCGCCCTTGCCGTCGTCCGACGAGCCGCTGCTACAGCCGGCCGTCAGCAGTGCGGCGGCGGCCACCAGAGCCGTCCACCGTACGAATCGCGCCATGTGAATTCCCCCCTCGCAGGCCGTCCGCGTCACGCCGCGGATGGCGGTCAGGCCATAGTAGGCGGCGCGAGCCGAGCCCGTGACGGCCTGTGGATAACCGTTTGACCTGCACTTTTGCTGGGATTTCAGAGGGAGAGTCAGGAGCAGACGGTGCCGGCCGCCGGCACTTTCCCGTTCAGCAGATAGCCGTTCACCGCGCTCTGCACACACTTGTTCTTGCTGTCGTACGCCCCGTGCCCCTGGCCCTTGTACGTCAGCTCGACCGCGACGCCCTTGCCCAGCGCGTCCACCATCTTCCGCGCGCCCTCGTACGGCGTGGCCGGGTCACCGGTGTTGCCCACGACGAGGATCGGCGCCGAACCGGCCGCGCTCACGTCGGGATGGTCGGCGGCGCCGGGCACGGCCCAGTCGGTGCAGCTGACCATGCCCCAGGCCAGGAAGTCCCCGAACAGGGGAGACGCGGCCCGGAATTCGGGCAGCTTCCCCTCCACGTAGTCGGTGGTGTACCGCGGCTTCTCGTCGGCGCAGTTGATGGCGACGTTCGCCGCGGCGATGTTGCTGTACTCGCCGTTCTCGCTGCGTCCGTTCATCGAGTCGGACAGCACCATGAGGACCTTGCCGTCACCGCCGTAGGCCTGTTCGAGGCCCTCGGTGAGGTACTCCCAGAAGTCCTTGGAGTACAACGCCTGTGCGATGCCGTTGGTCGCGGCGGTCTGGGTCAGCTGGCGGGGGAAGATGCCCGGGATCGGCTTGCTGTCGAGGCTCTTGAGCAGCTTCGCGATGCGGTCCTTGACGTCCTGCGCGGTGTCGCCGATCGGACAGTCCGTCGTCTTCGACGTGCAGTCGTCGGCGAAGTTGTCGAGCGCCAGTTGGAAGCCCTCGGCCTGTCCCAGGGAGCCCTGTTCGGCGTTCTGCGTGGGGTCGACGACCGCGTCGAAGACGGCGCGCCCCACGTGCTTGGGGAACAAGTGGGCGTAGACACCACCGAGTTCGGTGCCGTAGGAGATGCCGAAGTAGTACAGCTTGTCGTCGCCCAGCACCTGGCGCATCAGGTCCATGTCGCGGGCCGCGTCGGTGGTGCGCACCTGGGGGAGGATCTTCTTGGAGTTCTTCTCGCAGGCCGCGTTGAACTGCTTGGTGTTGGCCAGGAGCTTGGTCCGCTCGGCCGCGTCGTCCGGCGTGGCGTCCTGCTGGAAGTACTCGTCGAGCTGGGAGTCGCTCTCGCACTTGACGCCGGCGCTCCGGCCGACTCCGCGCGGGTCGAAGCTCACCAGGTCGTAGCGGGTGCGCAGGGTCGCGTAGTCCTCGCCGAACGCGGGCAGCGTGGTGACGCCCGAGCCGCCGGGGCCGCCGAAGTTGAAGACGAGCGACCCGATCCGCTTGTTCGCGGGGCCACTGGTCTTCGCCCGGACCAGGGCGATCCCGATCGTGTCGCCCTTGGGCTTGCTCCAGTCGAGAGGCGCCTTCATGGTGGCGCACTGCCACTTGCCGCCGTTCGGCAGCGGCGACGGCGCGGCGCCGCCGCCCTCCGACTCGGACGGGGCCGGGCAGTCCTTCCAGCTCAGCTTCTGGGCCGTCGGATCCTCGTCCTTGGAGCCGCCGCCGCAGCCCGCCAGCGTGGCGGACAGCAGGACGACGGTGGCGGTCAGGGCAGCGGCACGCAGCCGGGAGGGGTTCGGCATGGTCCCATCCTGAGGTCGCATACGACAGGGCGCTCGGGGCACGGGCCGTACGAGGTACGCACGCGTGCGTGCCCCATGTTCCTCCGTGGGCGTGCCCTACAGGGAGCCCTTGCGGGACAGGTGGTTGAAGAACAGCCAGCCCGGCAGCACCGGAATCCACAGCGTCAGCAGCCGGTACAGCAGCACCGCGGGAGCGGCGACCTCCTTGGGCAGGCCGACGGCGATCAGACCGAGCGTCAGGCTCGCCTCGACCGCGCCCACACCGCCCGGGGTGGGGGCGGCGGAACCGAGCGCGTTGCCCGCGAGGAAGACGACGGCGACGCTGGCCAGGCTGAGCGACGTCGACTGGTCGCCGAACGCCCGGATCGACGCGTCCAGGCACATCACGAAGCAGGCCGTCAGCAGCAGCATGCCGCCGATGCCGGTGACCAGCTTCTGAGGCCGCTGCAACACGTCGAGCATGCGCGGGATGACGCCCGCGAACAGCGACCGCACGCGCGTGACGAGGAACTTTCGCAGGAACGGCACCGACGTCACCACGAGCACGAGCACCGCCACCGTCAACAGCCCGGCGATCACCGTCCTGGACGGCGACAGCGACGGCGTCTTCTCCGTGCCGGTGAGATAGCCGAACGACAGCAGCATCAGGATGTGGCAGCCCAGGCCGAACAGCTGAGACGCGCCGACACTCGCCACCGCGAGCCCGGGCCGCACCCCGGCACGCTGTAGGAAGCGGGTGTTCAGGGCGACACCGCCGACTGCGGCCGGAGCCACGATCTTCACGAACGACCCGGCGACCTGCGCCGCCACCGCCCGCAGGAACGGCACCCGCTCCGGCACGAACCCCAGGAGGGCCATCGCCGCCGCGAAGTAGCTCAGCGCCGAGAACAGCACGGCCGCGGCCACCCAGCCCCACTGGGCGTTGGCGACGAGCGGACCGAACTCGATGTGCGTGAGCTGCGTCAGCAGGAAGTACGCACCGATCGCGCCCGCGATGAAACTGATCAGCGTGCGGGGCCGCACCCGCTCCAGACGAGCCGGTTCGACCGGCGCCTGCGGTCTGATCAGCAGCACCTGGTGGCGGATCTGGGTGAGCAGATCCTCCTCGCGCGCCTCGTCCAGGGCATCGTCGATGGCCCGTTTCTCGGCCCGCTGCTCCGCCCGTACGGCCTTCTTGTCGGGCTTTTCGAGTACGGGCGTCGAGCCGCTCTCCGAACTCGCCTCCGCGTGGGCCAGCCGGGTCTGCCGGGACGCCTCAAGGATCGCCTCGCGCTCCCGCTGGGCCCGCTCCCGGGACAGTCGGCGCAGCGTCGCGCGCGTGGAGCGCGACAGCGCGATGGGCTGGAGCATCGGCAGACAGTCCGCCACGGCGTCGGGGCCGAGGACCCCGACCGCCGACGCCACCGCGCGCTCGGCGCCCACCCGCAGCCCGAGCGTTGTCACCAACTGGGCGACGTCCATGCGCAGTAGCAGTTCACGGGCCGCGATCTCGCCGCCCCGCAGGTCGGTCAGGATCACCTTGCCGGAACGATCCACCAGAATCGCGTCACCGGCGAGCCTGCGGTGGGCGATGCGCCGCGACTGCAACGCCTGCACCTGGTGCCAGGTCAGGCGCAGCAGATCGTCGGTGATCTCATCGTCCGCGAGCGAGTCGAGCGTGCGCCCACCGGTGTGCTCGTAGACGAGCATGACGGCGTCGGGGCCGAGTTCCGAGGTCGCGATCAGCTTGGGGGCGTTGGCCCCGGCCGCGATCGCCGCGTAGGCCAGCAGGGCCTCCTGCTCCAGCGCCTGGCGCAGCGACTGGAGGCTGCTGCGGGTCGCGAAGCCCCGGAGCGTCAGATTGCGCCACGCGCGATAGAAGAAGCCCTGGGCCTGCTGCTCCCGGTCGACCACGGTGACGTCCAGCGGTGGACCGTCCTCCAGGGTGACGAAGTAGCGTCGGCCGCGATCGCCGTTCTCGGTGTCGACGGCCTCCTCGCGGGCCGCGCCCACGGGATGGAAGCCGACCGTCCGCAGTCCCGCCATCAGCGTACGGCCGGTGGGACGGACGTTCGGGGAGCCCACCGCGTACAGCGTCCCGTAGGCGACGGTCCAGCCGATCAGCACCGTCAGGATGATCGAGAACGGTGTCGTGTACCCGGTGACCAGCATTGAGAAGGCATCCAGCAGCAGCACGATCCACAGCACCGAGCGCCAGCGCGGCCTCCGGGACATGCCTACGGCCGTCATGTAGGCGATGACGGGCGCCAGATAGCCGTGCACCGGGTCGGTGAGGGCGTGGATGTCACCGGGGGAGGGCTGGGTGAGCGCCTCCTGGATGGAGCCCGGGGCGGCCTTGGCGACCCACAGGTCCGTGGCGAGTGTCACTCCGTGGGCGAGGACCGCGGCGAGCACGCCGTCGGCGATACGCAGTCCGTCGCGCTTGATCAGCCGCTCGATCGCGAAGGCGACCGGCACCAACAGGATGGCGATGCTCGACGCCAGCCCCGCGATCTTGATCAGCAGGTCGGGTGCCTGGCCGGTGCCCTTGTTGATGTCCTGTTCGAGCCCCGAGGTCGTGCCGTGCGCGAACGCGGCGATCGCGAGCAGTACGACGATCGCAAGAAAGCCCACCAGGAGGCGCATGAGATCGGAAGGGCGGTGCACGCGCGCGGGGAGGAGCGGTTCGTCGCCCTCGACCTCTTCGGCGTGCGTCTCGCCGTCGCAGTCGTCGAGGCCGGGCGTGGCGTCGGGCGCGGGCGTCTCGGCGGGCCCCTCCGAGGGGTCCTGCCCGGGCGTATTGGCGGTGTCCGGGCGCGACGCAGCGTCAGAGGTGCCCTCCGCGTCTTCGGGGTGCACACCCTGCTGCTTCATCGTCTCTTCTTGATCTCGTATCACCGGTCACCGCCCGCACGATGGTGGCATGCCCCACCGACACACGGGGGCATCAGGGTGCAAATGCGGGGGCGCACAGTCTGCCCCACGCGCCGCTCCGGGGCGAGGGATAGGCACAGTCGCCAGCGCGTCGCGTTGTCGGTGCCGTGCGGCAGGATGGGGCGGATGAGCGAGCAGAGCCTTCCGGACGACACCGGCCCGGAGCACGCGGACGCGCTGCCCGAGTACGCGGAGCGGGTCCTCGACGTGGCCGAACGCATCCCGCCCGGGCGCGTCATGACCTACGGCGACGTCGCCGAATGGCTGGAGGAGGGCGGACCGCGTCAGGTCGGCCGCGTGATGGCCCTCTACGGAGGAGCCGTCGAATGGTGGCGCGTCGTCCGCGCGGACGGCGCCCTGCTGCCTGGCCACGAACTGGAGGCCCTCGCCCGCTACCGCGAGGAGGGCACCCCTCTGAAGGAGGCGAGCAGGGCCGCCGAAGGTCACCTGCCACGCCTCGACATGAATCGGGCGCGATGGGACGGCGGCGAACGCGCGGACGGTCACACCTGACAGCTTCCGCCATCGGACCCGCCCGGGTGCGGCCTGTGATCCGTACGGGGGAAACAGGGCACGTCCGTGGCATGCCGTACGTTCGAGGGGCGAGGGACACACGGGTCGTGAGAGCCCTGCGGGAAGAGGCGGAAGTCCCGCTCCCGTACGACCCGTCGGCGTAGCGTCGGCTGCACGCGTCCCCCTCACCCCGCTGCCACCGACCTCGACGCGCGGCAGCCTGCCAACCAGTACACCCACCAGGACCGGCGAACCACGTGAGCTCCGCTTCCTCCACCAGGCGCCTGTCGCACCCCCAGGTGCGACAGGGGAACCGTGGCGCTTACCGACTGGTGCGTACCCCGCCGACCCGGCCGGTCCCCCCTCACCTGGACGCGCCACAGCGCTCCGTGGTTGACCATGGGGCCGGTCCGCTGCTCGTCCTCGCAGGTCCCGGCACCGGAAAGACCACCACCCTCGTGGAGTCCGTCGCGGCCCGCATCGCCCGGGGAGGTGACCCCGCGCGGATCCTCGTGCTGACGTTCAGCCGCAAGGCCGCCGTCGAACTGCGCGACCGCATGGCACTGCGCATCGGCGCCGCCCGCGCGCCCCGGGCCACCACCTTCCACTCGTTCTGCTACGCCCTGGTCCGCGCCCACCAGGACAGCGACCTGTTCGTCGAGCCCCTACGGCTGCTGTCCGGCCCCGAACAGGACGTCGCCGTACGCGAACTGCTCGCGGGCCAGCCCGACCTGGAGCGGCTCGGCCTCGCGCATGTGCGCTGGCCGGACGAGCTGCGGGCCTGCCTGACCACCCGCGGCTTCGCCGACGAGGTCCGCGCGGTCCTCGCCCGCAGCCGCGAACTCGGCCTGGACCCCGCGGCCCTGGACGCCTTCGCCCACCGCATCGGCCGCCCCGACTGGCGGGCAGCCGCCGCCTTCCTCGCCGAGTACCTCGACGTACTCGACCTCCAAGGAGTGCTCGACTACGCCGAACTCGTCCACCGCGCGGTGCTCCTGGCCCACCGCCCCGAGGCCGCCGAACGGCTCGCCGCCCAGTACGACGCCGTATTCGTGGACGAGTACCAGGACACCGACCCGGCCCAGGTACGACTCCTGCACGCCCTCGCCGGCGGTGGCCGCACCCTCGTCGCCTTCGGCGACCCCGACCAGTCGATCTACACGTTCCGGGGCGCCGACGTGAACGGCATCCTGGACTTCCCGAGCGCCTTCCCGCGCGCGGACGGCAGCCCCGCCCCCGTAGAGGTGCTCCGGACCTCCCGCCGCTCCGGCGCCACTCTGCTGACCGCCACCCGCCTGCTGACCCAGCGCATGCCCCTGACCCGGCTCCCGGCCCAGAAGGTGCGCGCCCACCGCGAGCTGTCCCCGGTACGGGACGGCGGACGCGTCGAGGTGTACACGTACCCGACCCCCGGCACGGAGCTGGACAACATCGCCGACATCCTCCGCAGGGCACACCTGGAGGACGGCGTCCCGTGGAACGACATGGCCGTCCTGGTGCGCGCCGGCTCCCGGACGATCCCCACGGTCCGCCGCGCCCTCACAGCCGCAGGCGTCCCCCTGGACATCGACGGCGACGACCTGCCCCTGCGCCACGAACCGGCGGTGGCGCCCCTGCTGACGGCGCTGCGAGCGGTGGCCACCGCCGAGGCGTCGGGGCACACGGAGGACGCCGCGGGGGCCGTCCACACGGAGGACGACGCAGAGGTCGTAGGGGACGATCCCACGGAGGAACTCGCTCCCGCTCCTTCCTGGCTCGACACCGAGACCGCCCTCACCCTGCTCGCCTCGCCCCTCGCCGCCATGGACGCCGCCGACCTGCGCCGCCTGGGCCGGGCGCTGCGCGAGGAGGAGCGGGCCGGTGGCAACCCCGTACCGCCGCCCTCAGACGAGCTGCTCACGCGGGCGCTCGCCGAGCCGGAGCGGCTGGTCGCGCACGACCCCACGTACGCGCGGGGAGCCCAGCGCCTGGGCGCACTGCTGCGCAAGGCACGCGAGCGCCTGGCGGGCGGCGGTACGGCCGAGGAGGCGCTCTGGGACCTCTGGCAGGGCACCCCCTGGCCCGGGCGCCTGGAGCGGGCCACCCTGCGCGGCGGGGCGGCCGGGCGCAACGCGGACCGGGACCTGGACGCCGTCTGCGCGCTGTTCGCGACCGCCGCCCGCGCGGAGGAGCGCACCGGAGGCCGCGGCGCCCTCAACTTCCTGGAGGAGATCGACGCCGAGGACATCGCCGCCGACACCCTCACCCGGCGCGTCGTACGCCCCGACGCCGTACGGCTGATGACCGCACACCGCTCCAAGGGCCTGGAGTGGCGCGTGGTCGTCGTGGCCGGTGTCCAGGAGGGCCTGTGGCCGGACCTGCGCCGCCGCGGCTCGCTCCTGGAGGCCGACCGCATCGGCCGCGACGGACTCGCCGAACCACTCACCCCGGGCGCCCTGCTCGCCGAGGAACGCCGCCTGTTCTACGTAGCCGCCACGCGCGCGCGTGAACGCCTTGTCGTCACCGCCGTGAAGGCGCCCGCCGACGACGGCGACCAGCCGTCCCGCTTCCTCACCGAACTCGGCGTCGAGCCCAAGGACGTCACAGGGCGCCCCCGACGCCCGCTGTCCGTCCCCGCGCTGGTCGCCGAACTGCGCGCCACGACCGTCGACCCGCGCGTGTCAGACACCCTCAGGGAGGCCGCCGCGCGGAGGCTGGCCCGGCTGGCCGCGCTCGCCGACGAGGACGGCCGCCCACTGGTCCCGTCCGCGCATCCGTACCGCTGGTGGGGCATGTTCGAGCCGACCGAGAGCAAGGTGCCGCTGCGCGACCGCGACCAGCCCGTCGTGCTCTCCGGGAGCGCCCTCGACCAGCTCGCCAACACCTGTGCCCTGCAATGGTTCCTGGGCCGCGAGGTGAAGGCCGACGCCCCCGCGACCGCCGCCCAGGGCTTCGGGAACGTGGTGCACGTCCTCGCCGACGAAGTCGCTTCCGGACGCACCCCCGCCGACCTGGCCGTCCTCATGGAACGCCTCGACACCGTGTGGAACGCGCTCGCCTTCGACGCGCCCTGGAAGTCGGCGCAGGAGAAGGACAACGCGCGCGTGGCGCTCGAACGGTTCCTGAAGTGGCACGTCGACTCCAACAGCCTCCGCGCGGGCCGCACCCCGGTCGCCAGCGAGCACGACTTCGACGTCACCCTCGAAGCGGGCGACTACGAAGTGCGCATCCGCGGCTCCATGGACCGCGTCGAGACGGACGGCGAGGGACGCGCCTACGTAGTCGACTTCAAGACCGGCAAACAGACGCCGACCGCCCGCGAGGTCGAACGCCACCCCCAGCTCGCCGTCTACCAACTCGCCGTCCAGGAAGGCGCCGTGGACGACGCCTTCGACGGAGTGCGCCCCGAACCGGGCGGCGCCGAACTCGTCCAGCTGCGCCAGGGCGCCGCCGTACGGGACGGCGGCGAGACCCTGCCCAAGGTGCAGGCCCAGGAGCCCCTGGAGGGGGAGTGGGCCGGTGAACTGCTGGCCACGGCCGCGGGCAAGGTCCTCGACGAACGGTTCACGCCGAAGGCCGGCCAGCACTGCGCGCACTGCGCGTTCCGGGCCTCGTGCAGCGCGCGGCCCGAGGGACGGCACGTGGTCGAGTAGCGCGCGTGACACATCGCACCACATGTGCTGACCTGCGCTTCTGCTTCCCCCGAAGGCGATTGGTCCTCGACTGTCAGTGGCCGCCGCTAGCCTCTCCGACATGCCCGCCCGTATCACCGATCCCGATCAGCTCAAGGAGCTCCTCGGCATCCCCTTCACCCCGGAGCAGACGGCCTGCATCATCGCGCCGCCCGCCCCGCAGGTGATCGTGGCCGGAGCCGGGTCGGGCAAGACGACGGTGATGGCGGCCCGCGTGGTGTGGCTGGTCGGCACCGGCCAGGTCGCCCCCGAACAGGTCCTCGGCCTGACCTTCACCAACAAGGCCGCCGGTGAACTCGCCGAGCGCGTCCGCAAGGCGCTCATCAAGGCGGGCGTCACCGACCCCGACGTCATCGACCCGGACAACCCCCCGGGCGAGCCCGTGATCTCGACCTACCACGCCTTCGCGGGCCGCCTCCTGACCGACCACGGCCTGCGCATCGGCCTCGAACCCACGTCCCGCCTGCTCGCCGACGCCACCCGCTTCCAGCTCGCCGCGCGCGTACTGCGCGAAGCGCCCGGCCCCTACCCGGCCCTCACCCGCTCCTTCCCGGACCTCGTCAGCGACCTCCTCACCCTCGACGGCGAGCTGGCCGAACACCTCGTACGCCCCGAGGAGTTGCGCGCGTACGACGCCGAGCTGCTGCGCGACCTGGAGGGCCGCAAGCTCAGCAACGCCGAACTGCGCAAGGTCCCCGAGGCGGCCGCCGCCCGCCGTGAACTCACCGAACTGGTGAGCCGCTACCGGACCGCCAAGCGCGAGCGCGACCTGCTCGACTTCGGCGACCAGATCGCCCTGTCCGCGACCCTGGCGCGCACCCGCCCCGAGGTCGGCGAGATCCTGCGCGACGAGTTCCGGGTGGTGCTGCTGGACGAGTACCAGGACACCTCGGTCGCCCAACGCGTCCTCCTGGCAGGCCTGTTCGGCGCCGGCACGGGCCACCCGGTGACCGCCGTCGGCGACCCCTGCCAGGCGATCTACGGCTGGCGCGGCGCGTCTGTCGCCAACCTCGACGACTTCCCCGAGCACTTCGCGCACGCCGACGGCCGCCTCGCCGCCCGCCAGGCGCTCAGCGAGAACCGCCGCAGCGGCGGCCGCCTCCTCGACCTCGCCAACGGCCTCGCGGAGCCCCTGCGCGCCATGCACGCGGGCGTGGAGGCCCTCCGCCCGGCCCCCGGCGCCGAACGCGACGGCATGGTCCGCTGCGCGCTGCTGCCCACCCACGCGGAGGAGATCGACTGGCTCGCCGACTCCATCGCCCACCTCGTACGGACCGGGAAGGCGCCCGGCGAGATCGCCGTCCTGTGCCGCACGGCCACCGACTTCGCCGAGATCCAGGGCGCCCTCGTCGCCCGCGACATCCCGGTCGAGGTGGTCGGGCTCGCCGGGCTGCTGCACCTGCCCGAGGTCGCCGACCTCGTCGCCGTCTGCGAAGTCCTCCAGGACCCCGGGGCCAACGCCTCCCTGGTCCGGCTGCTGACCGGCCCGCGCTGGCGCATCGGCCCGCGCGACCTCGCCCTCCTGGGCCGACGCGCCCGGCTCCTGGTGTCCCACACGCGCGTGGGCGACGACGAGGACCCCGACCGCCGACTCGCCGCAGCCGTCGAGGGGGTCGACCCCTCCGAAGTCATATCGCTGGCCGACGCCCTCGACACGTTCCTGGAGACGCCCCTCTACGGCTCCGACGGCGCCGGGGACGACGACGGGCTGCCCTTCTCACCGGACGCGCGCGTGCGCTTCGCCCGCCTGGCCACCGAACTCCGCGACCTGCGCCGCTCACTGTCCGACCCCCTGATGGACGTCCTGCACCGCGTCCTGGCCGTCACCGGCCTGGAGGTCGAACTCGCGGCGTCCCCGCACGCGTTGGCCGCCCGCCGCCGCGAGACCCTGTCGAACTTCCTGGATGTCGCCGCCTCCTTCGCCGCGGGCGACGGCGAGGCGACCCTGCTGGCCTTCCTCGCCTTCCTGCGCACCGCCGCCCAGTACGAGAAGGGCCTCGACAACGCCCTCCCCGGAGGCGAGAACACCGTCAAGGTCCTCACCGCGCACAAGTCCAAGGGTCTGGAGTGGGACGTCGTAGCCGTCCCAGGCCTGGTCACCGGGACCTTCCCCAGCAGCCAGGGCCGCGAGAAGTGGACCGCCCAGGGCAAGGTCCTCCCACACGCGCTGCGCGGCGACACCGCCACCCTGCCCGACGTCGTCTCCTGGGACTCCAAGGGCATGAAGGCCTTCCACGAGGCCATGAAGGACCACCAGCACACCGAGGAACTCCGCCTCGGCTACGTCACCTTCACCCGCCCCCGCTCCCTGCTCCTCGGCTCCGGCCACTGGTGGGGCCCGACCCAGAAGAAGCGCCGAGGACCGTCCGACTTCCTCCAGGCCCTCCACGACCACTCCGCGGCCGGGTACGGCGAGATCGAGGCCTGGGCGGACGAACCCGAGGAGGGCGAGGAGAACCCCGCCCTGCAGACGGCCACCGCCGACCAGGCCTGGCCACTGCCGTTGGACGACACGGCGATGGCCCACCGCCACAAGGCCGCCAAGCTGGTCATGGACCACCTGGAGCGCCTCGCCTCCCACGACGAGAGCCATCCCGCGGCCAGCCATCCCGCGGTCACCCACGACCCGGACGCGCACGACGACCCGGACTGGCCCCCGCCACCGGAGGACGAAGAGCCGCCCTACGACGAGCCCCTCTACGAGGAAACTCCTCTCGATGCCGAAGACGGCCTCCCGGAAGACGACCCCGCCGACTGGGACGCCTGGACCACGGACCGCCCGACCGTCCCGCACCAGGCGACGGCCCCGGACCCCGCCGAACACCCCAGTGCGCCGGGGCACGCGCACCCACACCCCACCGAACCGCCCGGCACCCGCCTCACCCCCGAGGAGGCCCGCGCCATCGCCTCCTGGGACCGCGACCTCGACGCGCTCACCGGGGAGCTTCTGCGCGCCCGCCGAGGCGTCACCGACGTCCCCCTGCCCGCCTCCCTGACCGCCACCCAGCTGCTGCACCTGGCCGCCGACCCGGACGGGCTCGCGCGGGAACTCGCGCGCCCCATGCCGCGCCCCCCGCAACCCGCCGCACGTCGAGGCACCCGCTTCCACGCCTGGGTGGAATCACGCTTCGAAGAGCTGACCCTGCCCATGCTGGAGCCGGAGGAACTGCCCGGCAGCGAAGCCGAGATCGCCGACGAACGAGATCTGGAAGCACTCAAGGACGCCTTCGAACGCACCGAGTACGCCCGGCGCACGCCCTACCGCGTCGAGACCCCCTTCCAGCTCGCGATCGCAGGCCGCGTCGTACGGGGCCGTATCGACGCCGTCTACAAGGAGGGCGACGGCGACGGGGCGACGTACGAGATCCTCGACTGGAAGACCAGCACCACCCGCACCGCCGACCCGCTCCAGCTCGCGATCTACCGGCTCGCCTGGGCCGAGCGGCAGGGCGTGCCCCTGGAAGCGGTCACGGCCGCGTTCCTGTACGTGCGCGGTGGCGAGGTCGTCAGGCCGGAGGGCCTCCCGGACCGGGCCGCACTGGAGCGGCTGCTGCTGGAGGAGCCGGGCACACAGGCGGAATCACCGGGCGCGCAAGGGGAGTAGCCGACACCGCGCAAGCAAACTGTGAGGAACCGCCCACCGAGGATGTCAGTGCGGGCCGATAGGCTCGTGACCATGAGCCACACCGTTGACAGTGCCGTCAGCGCGGTCCGCACGTACATCGAGCAGCACCGCGCAGCCTTCCTCGACGACCTCGCCGAGTGGCTGCGCATCCCGTCCGTGTCGGCGCAGCCCGAGCACGCGCCCGACGTCCGGCGCAGCGCGGACTGGCTCGCCGCCGCACTCCGGGAGACCGGCTTCCCGACCGTCGAGGTCTGGCCGACCCCGGGCGCACCGGCCGTCTTCGCCGAGTGGCCCGCCGACGACCCCGAAGCACCCACGGTCCTCGTCTACGGCCATCACGACGTACAGCCCGCCGCCCGCGAGGACGGCTGGGACAGCGAGCCCTTCGAGCCCGTCGTCCACGGGAACCGCCTCTACGCGCGCGGGGCCGCCGACGACAAGGGCCAGGTGTTCTTCCACACACTCGGCGTCCGCGCCCACCTCGCCGCCACCGGCCGCACCGCCCCGGCCGTGCACCTGAAGCTGCTCGTCGAGGGCGAGGAGGAGTCCGGCTCCCCGCACTTCCGGGCACTCGTCGAGGAGCGCGCCGACCGGCTCGCCGCCGACGCCGTGATCGTCTCCGACACCGGCATGTGGTCCGAGGACACCCCCACGGTGTGCACCGGCATGCGCGGCCTCGCCGAGTGCGAGATCCGGCTGCACGGCCCCGACCAGGACATCCACTCCGGCTCCTTCGGCGGCGCCGTGCCCAACCCGGCGACCGCCGCCGCCCGCCTCGTCGCCGCCCTGCACGACGAGCACGCACGCGTGACGGTCCCCGGCTTCTACGACGGCATCGTCGAACTCACCGAGCAGGAGCGCGAGCTCTTCGCCGAACTGCCCTTCGACGAGCGGGAGTGGCTGCGCACCGCCAAGTCGCACGCCACCCACGGAGAGGCCGGACACACCACCCTGGAGCGCATCTGGGCCCGCCCCACCGCCGAGGTCAACGGCATCGGCGGCGGCTACCAGGGCGCGGGCAGCAAGACGATCATCCCGTCCTCGGCCATGGTGAAGCTCTCCTTCCGGCTGGTCGCGGGCCAGGACCCCGACCACATCGAGAAGGTCGTCCGCGACTGGGCCGCCCGGCAGGTGCCCGACGGAATCCGGCAGGAGATCACGTTCAGCGCGGCCACGCGCCCGTGCCTGACCCCGCTGGACCACCCGGCACTGCAATCCGTCGTCCGGGCCATGGCCACCGCCTTCGAGAAACCGGTCCTCTTCACCCGCGAGGGTGGCTCGGGACCGGCCGCCGACCTCCAGGAAGTCCTCGGGGCACCCGTCCTCTTCCTGGGCATCTCCGTCCCCTCCGACGGCTGGCACGCCCCGAACGAGAAGGTCGAACTCGACCTCCTCCTCAAGGGCGTCGAAACCACCGCCCACCTGTGGGGAGACCTCGCCGACACCTGGCGCCACGCGCCCTGACGAACCACGCGATCCGGAACGGCGACGCGCGCGAGGCACACTTGAAGAACCGCCCCGCACACCCGTCCCCGCCGGACCCGGTCGCCTCCTGCCGTACGTCCCGCTGAACCGCCCGCCGAAACAATCCGCATTGCCGGGGGAGTTGGAAGCACCCGTGACCACCTGGACCGACCACACAGCCGATCGACCCATCTCGCTCACCGCCCCGAGCGGCATCGACCGAGCCGCCCACCACCGGCTCGACGAGGCCTGGCTCGCCGCGGCGTGGAGCCACCCCACCACCCGCTGCTTCGTGGTCTCCGGCGGTCAGGTCCTCATCGACGAGACACCCGACGGCAGCACCGAACTCGTCATGACCCCGTCCTTCGAGGCCCCCCTCACCGAGGCCCACCGCTACTTCCTGGGCACCGACGAGGACGGCGTCAGCTACTTCGCGCTCCAGAAGGACGCGCTGCCCGGCCGTATCGACCAGTCGGCACGGGCGGCGGGCCTGCGCGAGGCGGGCCTGCTGCTGTCTCCCCGGGACGTGGGCCTGATGGTGCACGCGGTCGCCCTGGAGAACTGGCAGCGCCTGCACCGCTTCTGCTCCCGCTGCGGCGAGCGCACGGTGATCGCCGCGGCCGGCCACATCCGCCGCTGCCCGGCCTGCGGCGCCGAGCACTACCCGCGCACCGACCCCGCCGTGATCATGGCGGTCACCGACGAGGAGGACCGCATCCTGCTCGGCCGCCAGGTCCACTGGCCCGAGGGCCGCTTCTCGACGCTCGCCGGCTTCGTGGAGCCCGGCGAGTCCATCGAGCAGTCGGTGCGCCGCGAGGTCTTCGAGGAGGCCGGCATCACCGTCGGCCACGTCGAGTACGTCGCCAGCCAGCCCTGGCCCTTCCCGTCCAGCCTCATGCTCGGCTTCATGGCCCGCGCCACCTCGACGGAGATCAACGTCGACGGTGACGAGATCCACGAGGCCCGCTGGTTCTCCCGCGAGGAACTGCGCGCAGCCTTCGAGTCCGAAGAGGTGCTGCCGCCCTACGGCATCTCGATCGCGGCCCGCCTGATCGAACTCTGGTACGGCAAGCCGCTGCCGACGAGGACTTTCGTCTGAGGCCGACACGAAGACGCAGACAGCAAGAAGGCGGCCCCTGACGTTTCAGGAGCCGCCTTCTGCCGAGCCGTGTGGGCCGATCGTCGATCAGGCGCCGACCTTCTGCTTGACCTGGGCCAGCGAAGGGTTCGTGAGCGTCGAACCATCGGCGAAGAGCAAGGTCGGGACCGTCTGATTCCCGCCATTCGCCTTCTCGACGAACGCCGCGGAATCCGGGTCCAGCTCGATGTTGACCTCGTTGTACGCGATGCCCTCGCGGTCCATCTGGCTCTTCAGCCGACGGCAGTAACCGCACCAGGTCGTGCTGTACATCGTCACGGTGCCCGACATTCTCTCGCGCTCCTCAACAGCTCAGGGAATAGGTCCTCGCAGTGGAGGAAACGTACGTGACGCACCCGCCATTCCCGCCGGGGGTATCCCACGGGACGTGACGCCTGCCGCATTAGTACGACCGCGGGTGCCTCCCTGTGGACAACCGGCTCACCCGTCTCCGGCGACCTGGCAGCATGGCCGTGTGACAGCAGCAACGCACTCCCCCCTCTTCCCGCAGGTACCGGACTCGGCCGACGCGGTGCTCGAAGGGCTCGACCCCGAGCAGCGCGAGGTGGCGACCGCCCTGCGCGGTCCGGTGTGCGTGCTGGCGGGCGCCGGCACGGGCAAGACACGGGCGATCACCCACCGCATCGCCTACGGGGTGCGCGCGGGGGTCCTACAGTCCTCCAGCGTGCTGGCCGTCACCTTCACCAACCGCGCCGCCGGCGAGATGCGCGGCCGGCTGCGCCAACTCGGTGCCACGGGAGTGCAGGCACGTACGTTCCACTCGGCCGCCCTGCGTCAGCTCCAGTACTTCTGGCCGAAAGCGATCGGTGGCAGTATTCCCCGACTCGTCGACCGCAAGATCCAGCTCGTCGCCGACGCGGCGGCGGCCTGCCGCATCCGACTCGACCGCGGTGAACTGCGGGACGTCACCGCCGAGATCGAGTGGTCCAAGGTCACCCAGACCGTCCCCTCCGACTACGCCGCCGCGGCGGCCAAGGCGGGCCGCGACGTCCCCCGCGCACCCGCCGAGATCGCCCAGCTCTACGCCGCCTACGAGGACGTCAAACGCGACCGCGCGGTCATCGACTTCGAGGACGTCCTGCTGCTGACCGTCGCCGTGCTCCAGGACCGGCACGACATCGCCGAACAGGTCCGTTCCCAGTACCAGCACTTCGTGGTCGACGAGTACCAGGACGTCAGCCCGCTCCAGCAGCGCCTCCTGGAGCTGTGGCTCGGCGATCGCGACAATCTGTGCGTCGTCGGCGACGCCAGCCAGACGATCTACTCGTTCACCGGGGCGACCCCCGACCACCTCCTCGACTTCCGCACCCGTCACCCCGGCGCCACCGTCGTCAAGCTGGTCCGCGACTACCGCTCCACACCCCAGGTCGTGCACCTCGCCAACGGTCTGCTCTCCCAGGCCCGAGGCAGGGCCGCCGACCACCGGCTGGAGCTGATCTCCCAGCGCGCCGCGGGCCCCGAACCCGTCTACGCCGACTACACCGACGAGCCCGCCGAGGCCGAGGGCGCCGCGCGCCGCATCCGTGACCTGATGGCGGCGGGCGTGCCGGCGAGCGAGATCGCGATCCTGTTCCGCACGAACTCCCAGTCCGAGACCTACGAACAGGCCCTGGCCGACGCGGGAGTTCCCTACCAACTGCGCGGGGCCGAGCGGTTCTTCGACCGCCCCGAGGTCCGCAAGGCCGGCGTCGCCCTGCGCGGCGCGGCCCGCTTCGGCGGCAACGACTCCCTCCTCGACGACGTCGTCGACCTGCCCTCCCAGGTCCGTGCCGTCCTCTCCGGCGAGGGCTGGACCACCGAGCCACCGGCCGGCTCCGGAGCCGTCAGAGAGCGCTGGGAGTCCCTGGCCGCCCTGGTCAACCTCGCCCAGGACTTCGCCGCGGCCAGACCCGGAGCCACCCTCGCCGACCTGGTCGCCGAACTCGACGAGCGGGCGAACGCCCAGCACGCCCCGACCGTCCAGGGCGTCACGCTCGCCTCCTTGCACTCGGCCAAGGGCCTGGAGTGGGACGTCGTCTTCCTGGTCGGCGTCGCCGAGGGCATGATGCCGATCTCCTACGCGAAGACCGACGAACAGATCGAGGAGGAGCGCCGCCTCCTGTACGTCGGGGTCACCCGCGCAAGAGAGCGGCTCCACGTCTCCTGGGCGCTCGCCCGCTCACCCGGCAGTCGCCCCAACCGCCGCCCCAGCCGCTTCCTGGACGGTCTGCGCCCCGGCTCGACCGGTGCCGCGGGCAGACCCGGCCTGGTCGCCCCCGGCGGTATCGAGCGCGGCTACACGGGCAGCGGCCCCACAGCCGTCCCACGGCGGACACAGCGCACCGTGGCCCGCTGCCGGGTCTGCGGTCGTACGCTCACCGACGCCGGCGAGATGAAACTGATGCGCTGCGAGGACTGCCCGTCCGACATGGACGAGGGCCTCTACGAGCGGTTGCGCGAGTGGCGGGAGGTCCAGGCGCAGCGCAGCGGCCAGCCGGCGTTCTGCGTCTTCACCGACAAGACGCTGATGGCGATCGCCGAGACCGTCCCCGACGACGAGGGCGAACTCGCACGGATCCCGGGCGTCGGAGTGCGCAAGCTCAACCGCTACGGGGTCGACGTCCTGGCCATCTGCGGCGGTCAGGAGCCTGCGGAGGGTGTCGCGGGGGACTGATGAAAACTCGTCGGAAAAATAGTTTGCGCATGCCCCGGCGATCCCCATAGGTTCTAAGCCACGGGAACAGAAGGCCTTCTCGGAGGCCCTGATTCCGTGATGTACTTGCATATCCGAAGGATCGGGTTCACCCCCGGTCCCCCGAGACGCCGAGAGGAGGCGATTCCAGTGATCAGCATCAACACCAGCTCCGCCAGCATCGTGAAAATGACCGATCCCTCGGTCGTCTCCCTGTGCATGCTCGGCGTTTCGAACCTGGGCACCGGTCTGTCCGGCATCTCTGCCGCCCGTCCGGCGTCCGTCCTGTCTCTCGCGGTTCTTCCCATCCGTGAGCGCAATGAGCGACCGACCAAGGCACTGGAAGCAGTAGGAGCACAGGCGCAGGCCTATGCCTTTGCACCCGGTGCCGGAAGCCGGAAGCGGACGACGCAGCACCACCAGATGTGGGCCTTCCGTGGGCCAGAACCCTGGAGTGATCCAGCCTGATCGATCAGGCCGGCGCCTTCAGGGCCGCGGAACCCCATCCGGGATCCGCGGCCCTTCTGTTTGTCCCCGAACGGGGATGACGGAGCGAAGGGGCCTCGGGACAAGAAAAGAACCCGGTACCAAGCCGACACCCGGCCCAACAGGGCCGGACCGACCAGACGAGGAAGAACAGCCGTGCAACTCGAAGCGCACGCCCCGTCCGTACCGCCTTCCGAAACGATCCCCCCGCCCGGCCTCACGGAGGACTCCACCTTGACTCCGCTCACTGCGCTCACCGCGCTCGACGACGCCATCGAGAACCTCGGCGTGCCCGTCCCCTGCCGTTCCTACGACCCGGAGGTCTTCTTCGCCGAGTCGCCGGCCGATGTCGAGTACGCCAAGTCCCTCTGCCGCACCTGCCCGCTGATCGAGGCCTGCCTCGCCGGCGCCAAGGAGCGGCGTGAGCCCTGGGGCGTCTGGGGTGGCGAGCTCTTCGTCCAGGGTGTCGTCGTGGCCCGCAAGCGGCCGCGTGGCCGTCCGCGCAAGAACCCGGTCACGGCATGAACACCATCTTCGGAACGATCGACCGCCCCCTCACGCACGACCCCAAGAAGCAGGCCCCGATGAAGCCGTCCACTCCCAGCGAGCCCGCGGGCTCCGCGATCCCAGACTTCACCACCATCGGTGCGACCGAGTCGCGCCAGAACAGGACCCGAGAGATGCAACTCATCCCAGAAGCCCTGGCCCGTGCGCATATGCACGAGCGCCTGCGGGCGGCCGAGCGGGAACGGCAGGGCACCCACCTGCTGGTCGCTCGCCGGATGCAGCGCAGGGCCGAGCGCGCCTCGATGCGCGCCCGCCGTGCGCTCGCCGTGGCCGTCATGCAGTGATCGATCACACCTGAAGCGGTGGCCTCCCCAGCCCGGGAGGCGAATGCTCCCCGCGGGGGCCGGTCCGTCCGAACGGACCGGCCCCCGCGGTGCGTTCCGCCCCCGATCCCCGGCCGCGGCGATATCGTCGCCGCGTGACGAGTCGTCCCGGAGGCAGTGACACCAGCGCCTCCACCGCGGAGCCCCAACCCCTTGTGTGCGCCCGCTGCGGCGCCCGGTCCGAAGGCCCGCAACCCACCTGGACCTGTTCCGTGGAGAACGGAACCCGGCACTACTTCTGCGACACCTGCGCCAGGGAGAACCTCAGAGCGATCGAGGGACGACTGGACTCCGACTGGTGGTAGGCCGCGACCGACCGCGCCCGTTCTCGCGCGGGGCTCAGGCCTCCGCCGCCGGTGCCTCCTCGTCGGGGAACTCCTCGTACTCGTCCGGATCCTCCGGCACGAACCCTGGCAGCCACTCCTCCAGCTCCTCGCGCAGCCGCACCGTCGCACCCAACTGACACAGAACGCCGATTGTGCTCAAAGTCACTCGGTGTATCAGGAGGTACGCCGGAGGCAGGTTGAGCTGCTTGCCCAACTGGTGGGCGGGGGAACGGGGATCGGCGATCCGGGCGGCCTGACTGCGCATCCAGCCGCGGGTGAAGGTGAACTCGTCGACCTGGGCCGGCTCGATGATCGGCACCAGGTAGTCGAGGACGGCGTCCGGGTCCAGCTCTATCGACTCCTTGACGAAGCCCTCCGTGCACAGCAGTTCGTAGACGGCCTCGGCGTCGCCGTCGAGTGTCATGCGCAGGGAATCGCCGATGGGGGTCGGCAGACCACCGGGTAGCCGGTCGACCGTGCCGAAGTCCAGGACACCCAGGCGCCAGTCGCCCTTGCCGTCCGGGTCGGCGGGCAGCAGACGGAAGTTGCCCGGATGCGGGTCCGCGTGGAGCAGGCCCGTACGGGCCGGGCCGGAGAAGAGGAAGCGGGCCAGGAGCTGGCCTGCCCGGTCGCGCTGCTCCTGGGTGCCGCCGGAGATCACCTCCGACAGGGGAATCCCGTCGATCCACTCCGTGACCAGAACCTGGTCGCACTGGTGGACCACGGCGGGCACCACCACATCTGGGTCGCCCTCGAACTCCTCCGCGTGCACCTGCTGGGCCTGCGCCTCCAGGCCGTAGTCCAGTTCCTCGGAGACCCGGTCGCGGAGCTCGGCGATGAGGGGCTTGATGTCCATTCCGGGGATGAGCGGGCCCAACAGGCGGGCGAAACGGCTCAGTTGGGTCAGGTCGGACAGGAGGGCCTCGCCGGCGCCCGGGTACTGCACCTTGACCGCGACCTCGCGGCCGTCACGCCACACCGCCCGGTGCACCTGGCCGATCGACGCCGCGGCTGACGGCTTGTCCTCGAACTCCACGAACAACTCGCGCCAGCCCTCGCCGAGCCGCTCCGCCAGCACACCGTGCACGGTGCGCGTCGGCATCGGCGGCGCCGCCTCCTGGAGCTTGGTCAGCGCGGCACGGTAGGGACCGGCGACCTCCTCGGGCAGCGCCGACTCGAAGACGGACAGCGCCTGCCCGAACTTCATCGCCCCGCCCTTGAGCTCGCCGAGCACCTTGAACAGCTGCTCCGCCGTGCGCTGTTGGAGCTCACGGCTGACGATCTCCGCGGACTCGCCCACGATCCGTTTCCCGAGCCCCCATGTGGCTCTCCCGGCGAAGCCGAGCGGGAGCGCGGCGAGCTTGGCGGTACGGGTGACCGCCTTGCGGGGAAGATCAGACATGCGCCCTCCAAGTCCCAGCCGGCCGGGCCGAGTCTGCCTTACGGCGCACACCCCTCGACGGCCGGTCCTCTGCCATTGTCGCGTGTCGATCCTCGTCCGTAGAGGTGTGTCCCTCCTTACCTTTCTCCGCTTCCCTTTCCGCACCTTTCTCCGCTTCCCTTTCCGCGGCCCCGCAGGGGCATGCGGAATGCGCCCAGACCGGCCGCGCGTGCCAGTGCAGACCGGGTAGCGAGACCTCCCACCGCGCGCCCGCGCTCGTCGGTGACTGCCCGTCCAGGAAGGCGAGCGCGTGCGTGGCCGCCAGCCCGGCGACGGTCGTCGCCAGCGCCAGATCGCAGGGCCGCACCCGGGGCTGCCTGCCGGAACGCCACTGCGCGACCAGCCGGGGCCAGGTCGGATCCCGGTCGGTGCGCGCGTGGTGCAGACAGCCCGCGCACGCCGACTCGCCCGGCAGCACCAGCGGGCCCACAGTTCCCGTGCCCTCCACGACACCGGCGTACAGGTGAGGGGTCCCCGAGGCGATCAGGTCGGCGGCGGCCGACGGATCCGGCGCGTGCACGGCGACGTCGTCGCGCGGTGCGAGGACCACCAGGGAGAAACCGGGTTCGCCCGCCACCCGCGCGGTCCCTCCGGTTCGGCGCGGCGACCGGTCCGGGGCCGCCCGGCGCACCGCCCGTCGTGCCGCCTCGTCGCGGCGCTCGCCGACGGCCTCGGCGGGCAGCCCGCCCGGAGCGACGTCCCAGGGCTCGGTGACACCGCCGTCGCGCACCTCGACCTCGCCGATCCCCGCGCCCGACAACAGCGCGGCCAGCACCGCGCCCACCCGGCCCGCGCCTCTCACCTGCACGCGCAGTTCGCGACGCGCCGCCAACCGGGCCATCGCCGCGCCCGGCTCGCCGGTCGTCAGGGAGAGCGACGCGAGGTCCGGGCGCAGCCGGTCCAGGACGTCCTTCTTCGCGCGGAGGGCGTCGGCCGCGGCACCGCCGCCTTTCGCGTCGTCGAGCAGGCCCGCGTGCGTGAGCCCCTTCACCAGCTGGTCGACGTGCCCCTCGGGCAGATCCATCCGTCGGCCCTCTTCGCGCAGCAGCGGCAGGCCGCGCGTGCCGTTGAGCAGGTCCAGGAAACTGCCCGTCGCCGTGTCCATCGGGCCGAGCGTCATCGCGTGCGCCGGCGTCATCCCGAACTGCACGGTGTTGAGATCACGCCAGCCGCGCCGCAGCGCGGGCTTCACCATCGGATGCATGACAGGCCCCCGTAGCCGTAGGAAGTACGTCCCGTGTGCCGGTGGAGCTGGTCGGTGCTCCGCCGGTGGTGCCAGAGTGCCCGGCCGGGCCGTCGGCCGCCGAAAGTTGTCCACAGGCGGTGGGGATTCGTCGTACGAATCAAACGCTTGGTGGGGGATCGACACCGAAACCGTCCCGGAGTCGGGACTTCCCGCGTGTGCAGAGGGTAACGTCATGGCGTGCCCGCCGACCCACTGCACAGCGCCGGAAAACCACAGCGCAGTACGACGAGCCAGCCGCCAAGCGGCTCGGGGGCGAGCGCGATCGAGGTACGCAGGAGTGCGCGTCGGCGCAGAACGGTCTCCGCGTACCGCGAGGGCGATCGCACCGTCGTGCTGATCCCCGCCCGTATGTCCGAGGCGGAGGAGAAGCGCTGGGTCACCGTCATGCTCGACAAGCTGGCTGCCCAGGAAAGCAAACGCGTGCTCGGTGACACGGAGCTGGCCGAGCGCGCCGAGCGCCTGTCGGCCCAGTACTTCGACGGCCGCGCCCGGCCCACCTCGGTGCGCTGGGTCACCAACCAGAACACGCGCTGGGGATCCTGCACGCCCTCCGAGGGCAGCATCCGGCTCTCCCACCGGCTCCAGGGCATGCCCGAGTACGTCGTCGACTACGTGCTGCTGCACGAACTCGCGCATCTCCTGGTGCCCGGGCACGGGCCGCGTTTCTGGCGGCTCCTGGAGGCGTATCCGCGCACCGAGCGGGCCAAGGGGTACCTCGAAGGCGTGGTCGCGGCCGAGCGACTGCCCCATTCGCCGGGCGCCCGCGAGGAGTGACCGTCCCCTGTGGGGGATTGTGTACCGGGTCTGTACCGACTTACTCCGGTGTCGGAGATTGCCGTTAGCCTGACGCGACGCACATCGCATCGGGATGGGGGACGGTCGTTACGCATGGCCAGGGAATTCCAACGCGGCCACAAGGCCAAGATCAGTGACCTCACCGCGGGCACCGATCTGTACGTAGGCGTACAGATCACCGGCCCCGGACTCACGTTCGACATCAGCTGCTTCGGTCTCGACGCCGAGGAGCGGCTCTCGGACGACCGGTACTTCGTGTTCTTCAACCAGCCGAAGTCCCCCGAGGAGTCCATCCAGCTCCTGGGCGCCCAGGCGGGCGACGCCGAGTCCTTCCGGGTCACGCTCGACAAGATCCCTCCGCAGATCCACAAGCTGGCGTTCACGGCCACGCTCGACGGCGCCGGACAGATGTCCCAGATCGCCCCCGGGTACGTCCGGATCGTCGCCGGTGGCGAGGAAGTGGCCCGCTACTCGTTCAACGGTTCGGAGTTCACCACCGAGCGGGCCGTGATGCTGGGCGACTTCTACCTGAAGGACGTCTGGCGGTTCGCCGCCGTCGGCCAGGGCTTCGACGGCGGCCTCGAAGCGCTGCTGAAGAACTTCGGCGGCGAGGTCATGGAAGAGGAGACCCCGGCCGCGCCGCAGCCGCAGTCCGGCGCCGCCCCGGGCTTCGCCCCGCCCCCGGGGATCTCCGCGCCGCCCGCGTTCGGCGCACCGTCCGCTCCGGCGCCCGCCCCGGCCCCCGCGCCGGGCTTCACGCCCCCGCCGGCCCCAGCGCCCGCACCCTCCGTGCACGCCGCGCCGACGATCATCGCCCCGATGACCCCGCCCGGCCCCGGAACCGTGCCGCCCCCGGGCCCCGCCCCCGCGCCCTACGGCCAGCCCCCGCAGCCGTACGGGCAGCAGGCCCCCGGCCAGACCGCGCCGCCGCCTCCCGGGTACGGCCAGCCGCCGCAGGCACCGCCGCCCCCGCCCGGCTACGGGCAGCCCACCCCGCCTCCGGGCTACGGCCAGCAGCCGCCCGCCCCGCCCGGATACGGGCAGGTTCCGGCCCAGTCGGCCGGCTACGGAGTGCCCTCCGGTGCTCCCCAGGGCGCCGGTGTGTCGGCCGCGCTACAGAAGTTCAAGGAGACGCCCACCGGGCAGCGCTGGACGCAGCAGAACAAGAAGCTGATCCGCGTCGACCTCGGCATCGGCGGCCAGCCGGTACTGGCCCGTCAGGGCAGCATGGTGCTCTACCAGGGCAAGGTCGACTTCGGCTACAAGGGCGCCGGGTTCGCCGGCCGGCTCGTCGGCAACGCGACCGGCCAGGAGATGCAGCTGATGCGCTGCACCGGCCAGGGACAGGTGTTCCTCGCCGAGAACTCCACCAACCTGCACCCCGTCGAGCTCCAGGGGGACGCGATCTGCGTCTCCGCGGAGAACGTCCTCGCCTTCGACGAGAGCCTTCAGTACGAGGTCAGACGTATCGAGGGACACGGCATCCCTGGGGGCGCGCTGTTCACGATGCAGTTCCAGGGGACCGGCACCATCGTCGTGAAGACCCACGGCGAGCCCGTCGTCCTGCCGGTCACGCCGACCACGTTCGCCGACTGCAACGCGGTCGTCGCCTGGTCCGCCGCCGCCCAGGTGATCGTCTCCAGCCAGGTCCGGATGCGCCGCAACGCGTACCCCGGAGACACCGGGGAGAGCGTCAACCTGCAGTTCCGGGCCGCCCCCGGCAACTTCGTCGTCGTCCAGCCTTACGAGGTCTGAGGGAGCCCGTCATGAACCAGCCGCTCGCGGGCTACGCCCCCGCACCCGTCACCGCCCGCATGGAGAACCACGGCAACAACATGCTGAAGGTCGCCATGCAGACCGGAAGCGACCTCTTCGCGCGCGTGGGCTCGATGGTCGCCTACGAGGGCTTCATCCAGTACGAGCCCAACCCGCCGGCCGTGCGCCAGATCGCGCGCGACTGGATGACCGGCGAGGGCGCGCCCCTGATGAAGTGCTCCGGGGACGGACTGCTCTACCTCGCCGACTACGGCGCGGACGTCGTCGTGATCAACCTCAACGGCGACGGGATCTCCGTCAACGCCACCAACCTGCTCGCCTTCGACACCTCCCTCACCTGGGGTGTCGAGCGCGTCAAGGGGCTCGCCAAGTTCGCCGGGCAGGGCCTGTGGAACACCAAGATCAGCGGCCAGGGCTGGGTCGCGCTGACCTCCCGCGGCAAGCCGATCGTCGTCGACTGCGGCGGCGGCGATGACGAGACCTACGTCGACCCGGACGCGCTCGTCGCCTGGTCCCCGAACCTCAAGGTGAAGGGCAAGCGCAGCTTCAAGGCGCAGTCCCTGATCGGCCGCGGCAGCGGCGAGGCGTACCAGATGGCCTTCTCCGGGACGGGCATCGTCGTTGTCCAGCCCAGCGAGGACAGCACCGACCGACTCCGGTTCCGGGGCTGAGGGGGGAACACGACACCATGCAGAGCCCGCTTTTCGCGTTCAACGACTCGCAGTCCCAGGACCGCTACAGCCTCCAGAACAAGCAGATGCTGCGCATCGTCCTGGAGGGCCACGACGACATCCTCGCTCGCAAGGGCACGATGGTCGCCTACCAGGGGCTCGTCGAGTTCGACGCCGAGTACCAGAACACCCAGCAGGCCTACGCGCGTGCGGCGACCGGCGAGGGCCTCAGCCTGATGCGCTGCCACGGGCAGGGCACGGTCTTCCTCGCCAACCTCGCCCAGCACATCCACGTAGTGGATGTGGAGCAGGACGGCCTCACCGTCGACAGCAGCTACGTCCTCGCGATGGACTCCTCGCTGCACCACGAGGTCATCGCCGTGGACAGCCAGTACGGCATCTCCGGCTCCGGGAAATACCAGCTCAACATCACCGGCCGCGGCAAGGTCGCCCTGATGACCTCGGGCGCACCGCTGATGATGCAGGTCACGCCGGACAAGTACGTCAACTGCGACGCCGACGCGATCGTCGCCTGGTCCACCGGACTGCGCGTCCAGATGCAGGCCCAGACGCACTCCTCCGGGGTGTGGCGGCGTCGCGGAAACACCGGCGAGGGCTGGGAGCTGAGCTTCATGGGCAGCGGCTACGCGCTCGTCCAGCCCAGCGAACTCCTGCCACCGCAGAACGCCGGGATCGGCCAGGGCCTCGCCGCGCAGTACGGCGTGGGCCAGCACGGCGCCCACGCGCAGAACCAGGGCAACGCCTGGAGCTGAGCGTCCAGAAGTCGAACGTAAGGGGCGCCCGCAAGTGCGGGCGTCCCTTACACGTTCACAGCCTGGCGCGCGTCGCCTCCAGCAGCCGTACGACCGACTCGTCGGCCACGGCCGCCACCTCGTCGTAGGGGAACCAGCGCAGGTCCAGGGACTCGTCGCTGATCTCCTGGACGGCGCCGGGGGGTGCCACGACCGCGTACTGGACGTCGTAGTGGAAGTGGCACGGTGCCGGGATGGGATGGAGGTCGAGGCGGACCGGGCCGCCCGGCAGCAGGGTCAGTCCGGTGATGCCGGACTCCTCCGTGGCCTCGCGCAGGGCCGCCGCCTCCAGGGAGGTGTCCTCCGGCTCGCAGTGGCCGCCCATCTGGAGCCACATCCGCAGCTTCTTGTGGAGCGTGAGCAGCACTCGCCCCTGCTCCGGGTCGACGACCAGGGCACTCGCTGTGATGTGCCCGTCCCCGCAGGACTTCCACATGCCGTCCGGGTGAGCGGCCAAGTGGTCCAGGTAGGCCTGGCGCAGCTCCGTCTGGTCCTCGTAGCTCTTCAGTACGAGGACCGCGTCGTCGTACAGGCTCACTCGGTGTCGTCGTCCTTCTTCTTCAGGTCGGGCTTCTCCTCCGTGCCACTCGCCGCCTCGCCGAGCAGCTTGTCCAACTCGGAGAAGTCCAGCTGCTCGCGGTGCACGAAGCCGTCCGGGTCGTCCAGGTCGGAGGCCGTCGGCAGCATGTCCGGGTGGGCCCACAGACCGTCCCGGCCGTCCACACCGCGCGCGTCGGTGAGCGAGGCCCACAGCCGGGAGGCGTCGCGCAGCCGGCGCGGGCGCAGCTCCAGGCCGATCAGCGTGGCGAACGTCTGCTCGGCGGGACCCCCCGTCGCGCGACGGCGCCGCAGGGTCTCGCGGAGCGCGTCGGCCGACGTCAGACGCGGCTTCGCGGCGGCGTGGACCACCGCGTCCACCCAGCCCTCGACGAGCGCCAGAGCCGTCTCCAGACGGGCCAGGGCGGCCTTCTGCTCCGGTGTGTCCTCCGGCTGGAACATGCCCTGCTGAAGGGCGTCCTGCAACTGCTCCGGGTTCTGCGGGTCGAACTGGCCGACCACGTCCTCCAGCTTGGCGGTGTCGACCTTGATCCCGCGCGCGTACCCGTCGACCGCGCCGTACAGGTGCGAGCGCAGCCACGGCACGTGCGCGAACAGGCGCTGGTGGGCGGCCTCGCGCAGGGCGAGGTAGAGCCGCACCTCCTCCTGCGGAATGCCCAGGTCCTTGCCGAACGCCTCGATGTTCAGCGGCAGCAGCGCGGCCTTGCCGACCGGGCCGAGCGGCAGACCGATGTCGGTCGAGCCGACGACCTCGCCCGCCAGCACGCCCACGGCCTGGCCGATCTGGGTGCCGAACATGGCGCCGCCCATGGAGCGCATCATGCCGATCAGCGGGCCCGCCATGGCCTGCATCTCCTCAGGCAGGACATCACCCATGGCCGCGCCGACGCGCTCGGCGACCGGGTCCACGAGCTCCTTCCAGGCGGGCAGGGTCGCCTCGACCCACTCCGCGCGGGACCACGCCACGGCGGAACCGGCACCGGACGGCAGCGAGGTCGCGTCGTCCAGCCACAGGTCGGCGAGGCGGACGGCCTCCTCGACGGCACTGCGGTCGGCGGGGCCGATGCTCGCGTCCTTCGTGCCGTCCTGTGTGCCCTGGGAGACCGTCTGGCGGGCGATCTGCTTGGCCATGTCCCAGTTCACCGGGCCGCCCTCGTACGAGAGCATCTGCCCCAGCTGCTGGAACGCGGCGCCCAGGTCGTTGGGGTTCAGCGAACCGAACATGGCTGCGAGCGGATTGTCCGCACCGGGGCCGCCAAAGCCACCGGCACCGGGCAGCCCGCCAAAACCGAACGGGTTGGCCGGTCCCTGACCACCACCGCTCTCCTGGTCCTTCTTCTTGCCCTCGTCGCCGTCGTCCGGCTCCTCCGGCGGAAGGCCGAATCCGAATGGGGTGTCACTCACGGGATTCCTCGGCTGTTAAGGCCGCCGGTCTCTCTCCGACGGCACGACTGCCCTTCAACACCACCCAGCGTAGACACCGCGGGCCGATCGGGCCTCGGTGCTTCGCCGAGACCTGGCCTGCGGCAGGATGGATGCCACCTGGTCCGGACGCGTCACGCGCGTCCGTACTGAAGACAACCGCTGGAGACGCCCGGTGAGTTCCCCAGATCCGCAGGTTCGCGCAGCGCGAAACCACTCAACCAGTCCCGCCGTGCGCGGGCCCATCGTCGCGGTCACCGGCGCCGCGTCCGGGATCGGGGCGCTCCTCACCGAGCGGCTCGCCGCCTCCGAGGAGATCAAGCAGGTCATCGCCATCGACGAGCGGCGCGGCGAGTGCGCGGCGGCCCAGTGGCACATCCTCGACGTGCGGGATCCGGCCATCGCGGAGAAGCTGCGCGGCGCCGACGTCGTCGTACACCTGGCGCTGGACCTCGATCTGGAGACCGACCCGGCCGCCCGTTCGGCGTACAACGTGCGGGGGACGCAGACCGTGCTGACCGCCGCCGCGGCGGCCGGTGTGCACCGGGTCGTGCTGTGCACCTCGGCGATGGTCTACGGAGCGCTGCCCGACAACGAACTGCCGCTCTCGGAGGACGCCGAACTGCGCGCCACCGCGGAGGCCACCGGCGTCGGGGACCTCCTGGAGGTCGAGCGGCTCGCGCGGCGCGCGCCCCGGGCGCATCCCGGGCTCAATGTCACCGTCGTCCGCCCCGGAGTCCTCGTCGGCGGCACCGACACCGCGCTGACCAGGTACTTCGAGTCGCCGCGACTGCTGGTGGTGGCCGGATCGCGGCCCGCCTGGCAGTTCTGCCACGTCGAGGACCTGTGCAGCGCCCTGGAGTACGCCGTCCTGGAGAAGGTCGACGGAGAACTCGCCGTCGGCTGTGACGGCTGGCTGGAGCAGGAGGAGGTCGAGGAGCTCAGCGGCATCCGGCGCATGGAACTGCCGTCCGCGGTCGCGCTCGGCGCGGCGGCCCGGCTGCACCGGATCGGACTCACCCCGTCCCCGGCCGGCGACCTGGCGTACACGATGTACCCCTGGGTGGTCAGCGGGAGCCGGCTGCACGACGCGGGCTGGCGGCCCCAGTGGACCAACGAGGAAGTGCTCGCGCAGCTCCTGGAGGAGGTCGCCGGACGGCACACGGTCGTCGGACGACGGCTCGGCCGCAAGGACGCGACGGCGGCGGGTGCCGCGGGCGCGACGGTCGCACTGCTCGGCGCGGCGGCGGTCGTACGACGGGCACGGAAGGCCCGGCGCCGGATCTGAACAGCGTGCCCGTGAAGGACACCCTGTAGGACGCTCCAAACAGGCACGCGCGTGTGCCTGTTGAAAGTGCTATTCCGCGCTGTCGGCGGGGTGCGGCACGATGGAGGCATGGCACCCACGATCGACCACCCCGGTGAGCAGGCCGCGCAGGATCCCGTAAAGCTGATCGGGATCCGGGAGACGCCGCTCTCCGTGGACGAGGTCTTCCGGGCCGTCGGGGACGACGCGGCCGGTGGGACGGCGCTGTTCGTCGGGACCGTGCGCAATCACGACGGCGGTGCCGACGTCGACCGGCTGGGGTACTCGTGCCACCCCAGTGCCGAGGCCGAGATGCGCCGCATCGCCGAGAAGGTCGTCGCGGACTACCCGGTACGGGCGCTGGCCGCCGTCCACCGGGTGGGGGACCTCGGGATCGGGGACCTCGCGGTCGTCGTCGCCGTGTCGTGTCCGCACCGGGGCGAGGCCTTCGAGGCCTGCCGGAAGCTGATCGACGACCTCAAGCACGAGGTGCCGATCTGGAAGCATCAGACGTTCTCCGACGGCACGGACGAGTGGGTGGGCGCCTGCTGATGGGCGCTCACCGGTTGCGTAACCGCCCCCCTGCCACGAGCGTTGTCAGTGGGCTTGGCTAATCTGCTGATCAGGCAGTTGAGTTCACTTGTCCGGGGTTGGGAGGTCGGCATGGCGGCACTCGCCTGGTTGTTGATTCCGCTGGTGGCCGCGATAGGCGCAGGCCTGTGGGGCAGTTGGGCCAACCGGACCCGCAAGGTACGCAGCGACGGTCCGGAGCTGGACGGCTATGCCCGGTTCCGCGAGGCCATGGAGAAGTCCCACTCGGGCACGTGAAGCGAAGCGTGACCGGAGGGCGGCCCTGACGGTGCGCTGACAGAAGCGTCCCGTACTGTCGTGCCATGCCACGCCGCACCGCGACGATGCTCGCCTCCACCCTGATGCTGATCGCGCTCCTGTGCGCGGGAGTCCTCATCAACGTCCCGTATGCGGAGATGTCACCGGGCCCGACGGTGAACACGCTCGGGGACCACGACGGCGAGCCGGTGCTTCAGATCACCGGGCGCAAGACCTACCCGGCGAGCGGCCACCTGAACATGACGACGGTCCGGGTCACCAGCGCCGACTACAACATGAACCTCATCGAGGCCGTGTACGGCTGGCTCGCCCACGACGACAAGGTCGTCCCGCACGACACGCTGTACCCGGACGGCAAGACGGAGCAGCAGTCCACCCAGGAGAACGCCGAGGAGTTCAGCCAGTCCCAGGAGAGCGCCAAGGTCGCCGCCCTGGACCAGCTGGGCATTCCGGTGAAGTCCTGGGTGATCGTCTCGACGGTCCTCAAGGGCTCCCCGGCCGAGGGCAAGCTGCACGCCGGTGACGTGATCAAGGCCGTCGACGGTACGGCGGTGAAGCAGCCCGACGACGTCGCGAAGCTGGTCACCAAGCACAAGCCGGGCGAGAAGGTCGTGTTCACGATCGTGTCGGCCAAGGACCAGGCCGCCGCGGTGAAGGCGAACAAGACGGCGACCACGACGAAGGACATCACGATCACCACGGCGACCTCCGACGACACCGGCGCCAAGCGCGCGATCGTCGGCATCTCCGCCGGAACCGATCACACGTTCCCGTTCAGCATCGACATCAAGCTGGCCGACGTCGGCGGCCCGAGCGCCGGCCTGATGTTCGCGCTCGGCATCTACGACAAGCTCACCCCGGGCGACCTCACCGGCGGCAAGTTCGTGGCCGGCACCGGCACCATCGACGACACCGGCAAGGTCGGCCCGATCGGCGGCATCTCGATGAAGACCGTCGGCGCGCGCAGCAAGGGCGCCCAGTACTTCCTGACGCCCGCCGAGAACTGCGCGGAGGCCGCCAAGGACACCCCCGGTGGCCTCAGGCTCGTCAAGGTGAACACCATCAAGGACGCGATCAGCGACCTCAAGCTGATCAACAGCGGCAAGACCGCCGACCTCCCGAAGTGCAGCACCAAGGACTGAACAGGCCTCCTCTTTAAAGAAGACCTCGCGTACGACTCCGGGGGCGCCCTCAAGCCAAGGGCGCCCCCGGAGTCGTACGAGAAGAACCGGAGCCGTAGGGCAGGTCGTCAGTCCTCGAAGGTCGCCGACAGGGCCTCCGCGAGGCCCGGGACGAGGGCGCCGCCGGTGAGGACCTCCGTGGGGGAGTCCTTCTCGCGCAGTCGCAGGGCCGAGTCGCGGGTGCCGTCGCGCAGGACCGCGACCGTCATGCGGACCTCCTGACGGTCCGGATGCTGGGCGACCCACTGGGCGAGCTTCTTGTCGCTCAGGCCGTCCGGGACGGAGGCCTCGGCGGACGGCGGCAGCATCAGCCGCTCGACGGTGAGCGCGCAGCCGGCCACCGCGTCGGGCCAGGCGATCGTGCCGAGGAACTCGTCCAGCGGCTTTCCGGCCGGGATCTCCTCCTGCTCGATCGGGGTGAGACCGGTGGTCTCGGGCTCGTCCCGCAGGCCGAGTTGGGCCGCGAGACCGGGCTCCTGGGCCCGCAGTCGCGCGGTGTCTACGAGGGCGAAGAGGCGAGCGGGCTGGTCCCAGCCGAGGCCGGAGGCGTACTCGTCGATCTCCAGTACGGCCCGGGTGAGGGGGTTCGCTGCCATGGGAGTGTTGGACATGGTCACAATCCTGCCTCGTTCATGGCCGGAATCGGGAACCGAGTAAACGGTGAGTAAGTTGCATAGGTGTGGGCCCGCGATCACGCGGGGCTACGGAAGGTCTTCCAACCCGGGGATCTGACGCAACGACAGCGACCAACAGCGAACTTCGAGGTGCGCACCTTGGCTTTCCAGATGCCGGACCGCGGCGGAGGCCCGCAAGGGCCGCGGATCAGAGTGGGCCGCCCGTCCCGGCGTGTCCGGACTTTGCTCATGACACTGGGCGTCCTTGCCGTACTCGGCATGGCGTTCACGATGTTCGCGGGCTTCTGGACGGACTGGCTCTGGTACCGGTCGGTGCATTACTCGTCCGTGTTCACCACCACCCTGACGACGAAGATCGGCCTGTTCTTCGTCTTCGGCCTGCTGATGGCGGCCGCGGTCGGGGTGAACATCTGGCTGGCGCACCGCCTGCGCCCGCCGCTCAGCGCCATGTCGATGGAGCAGCAGAGCCTCGACCGCTACCGCATGGGCATCGCCCCGTACAAGAAGTGGCTGCTGCTGGCGATCACCTCTCTTGTCGGGCTGATCGCGGGCGCCTCGGCGTCCAGTCAGTGGCGGGTCTGGCTGATGTGGGTCAACGGCGTGCCCTTCCACCAGAAGGACCCGCAGTTCGGCCTCGACGTCTCCTTCTACGCGTTCGACCTGCCCTGGTACCGCTTCCTGCTCGGCTTCGGCTTCGCCGCCGCGATCCTCTCGCTGCTCGCCGCCGCGCTGACGCACTACCTGTACGGCGGCCTGCGCATCACCAGCCCGGGGGCGCGCGCCACGGCCGCCGCCACCGGCCACCTGTCGGTGCTGCTCGGCATCTTCGTCGCCCTCAAGGCGGTCGCCTACTGGCTGGACAGGTACGGACTCGCGGTCAAATCCAGCGACTTCAAGGCGACGGGTGACTGGACCGGCCTCAGGTATGTCGACGCGAACGCGTATCTGCCGGCCAAGACGATCCTGTTCTGCATCGCCGTCATCTGCGCGCTGCTGTTCTTCGCCACCCTGTGGCGGCGCACCTGGCAGCTCCCCGTCATCGGCTTCGGCCTGATGGTGCTCTCCGCGATCCTCATCGGCGGCCTGTACCCGGCGATCGTCCAGAAGTTCACGGTCCAGCCCAACGAGCAGGCCAAGGAAGCCCCGTACGTCCAGAAGAACCTCAAGGCGACGCGCGAGGCCTACGGCATCGACGACACCAAGGTCACGGAGTACTCGGGGACGAGCACCACCAAGGACAAGACCAAGCTCCGCGCGGACGTCGATTCCACGGCGAGCATCCGGATCGTGGACCCGAACGTCGTGTCGCCCACGTTCCAGCAGCTCCAGCAGATCAGGAACTACTACGCGTTCCCGACCAACCTGGATGTCGACCGCTACAGCGAGGACGGCAAGGACCAGGACACGGTCATCGGGCTGCGCGAGCTGAACCTCAACGGCATCCCGAAGAACAACTGGATCAACGACCACTTCCGCTACACACACGGCTACGGAGTGGTCGCCGCCAAGGGCACCGAGGTCGACTCCGAGGGTCGCCCGGTCTTCACCGAGTCCGATCTGCCGTCTACGGGTGAGCTCGGCAAGTACGAGCAGCAGATCTACTACGGCGAGAAGACCACCACGTACTCGATCGTCGGCGGTCCCCAGAAGGAGATCGACTACTCCGACGACAGTGGCGAGAAGACCACCAGCTACAAGGGCAAGAGCGGGGTCAACCTCTCCAACCCGCTCAACCGGGCCGCGTACGCGGTGGCGTTCAACGAGCCGCAGATCCTCTACTCCGGCGCCATCGGCGAGGGTTCGCGGATCCTTTACAACCGCACACCCAAGGAGCGCGTCGAGGCGGTGGCGCCCTGGTTGACCATCGACGGCGACGCCTACCCGGCGGTCGTGGACGGCCACATCCAGTGGATCGTCGACGCGTACACCACCAGCAACGGATACCCGTACGCCTCGCGGACGACCCTCGGGGACACCACGGCCGACTCGCTCACCGCGACCAACAACAACCGCGCGGTGGTGGCCCAGCAGAACCAGGTCAACTACATCCGCAACTCGGTGAAGGCGACCGTCGACGCGTACACCGGTCAGGTCAAGCTCTACCAGTGGGACACCGAGGACCCGGTCCTGAAGACCTGGATGAAGGCGTTCCCCGGCACGGTCGAGCCCAGGTCGGACATCTCGGCCTCGCTGATGGCCCATCTCCGGTACCCGCAGGACCTGTTCAAGGTCCAGCGCGAACTGCTCACCCGCTACCACGTGACGGACGCGCAGACGTTCCTCAGCGGCAGCGAGGTGTGGCAGGTGCCGGACGACCCGACCAACAAGTCGGGCAGCGCGGTGCCGCCGTACTACCTGAGCATGAAGATGCCGGACCAGAGCTCGCAGGCGTTCTCCCTGACGACGACGTTCACGCCGAACGGGAGAGACAATCTCAGCGCCTTCATGGCGGTCGACTCCGAGGCGGGCAGCCCCGACTACGGCAAGATCAGAATCCTGAAACTGCCGACCAGTACGACCGTCGGCGGCCCCAAACAGGTGCAGAGCGCCTTCAACTCCCAACAGGACATCGCGGAATCCATCAAGCTGCTCAAGGGTGGCGACTCCGACATCGAGTACGGCAACCTGCTGACGGTGCCGCTCGACGGAGGACTGCTGTACGTGGAGCCCGTCTACGTACGCGGTGGTGGACTCAAGTACCCGCTCCTGCGCAAGGTGTTGGTGGCCTACGGCAACAAGACCGCGTTCGAGGACACGCTGGACGAGGGGCTCAACAAGGTCTTCGGGGCGGAGACTTCGACCACGCCACCGGATACCGGGACGACCACTCCACCGACATCCAGCAATCCGACGGTCCAACAGGCCCTGAACGACGCCCAGAAGGCCTTCGACGCGGGGCAACAGGCCCTGAAGAAGGGCGACTGGGAGGCGTACGGGCAGGCGCAGAAGGATCTCCAGGCCGCGTTGAAGCGGGCCGAGGACGCGCAGGCCGCGGCCGAGAAGAGCAGCGGCGGCGCCAAGAGCACCCCGAGTCCCAGCACTAGTCCCAGTGCCAGCAGTAGTCCCAGCAGCAGACCGAGTGCCAGCAGCAGTCCGAGCAGTGCGAGTGGTTAGCGCAGCTCAGACGGCAGTTGATCACTAGGTCAGAGGCCCACCCCGCACCGTGGTACGGTTGCAACACAACGGCGCGGGGTGGAGCAGCTCGGTAGCTCGCTGGGCTCATAACCCAGAGGTCGCAGGTTCAAATCCTGTCCCCGCTACTGATCGCGAAGGCCCGGATCCTTTCAAGGATCCGGGCCTTCGCGCTGTGCGAACGCATGTGCCGACGAGGGTGACGGCCGTGGCGCCGGGGGGACTTGGTGAAACCGTGTTTCGCTTGTCTCTCTGTGGGCATGTCGACAAAACGCTGTAGAGACCTCACTGGCTGCGGTATACCAGGTGTACCCAGGTTGCAGGTGGTGCGACGATGGACGTTATGGGGGACAAGGCAACTCTGTTGGATACAGGGCGTTTTGTGCAGCCTTCCGACCGGGACGAGACCGGCGAGGGGGAGGCTGTCGACGAGGCACGCACACGGCTCGCCGCACAGGCCGGCGAAGTCGAGGCGATGAGTGTCCTCGGAGCGATGCTGCTGCGCCGCGGTGATCTCGACGGAGCCGAGCCCCTGCTGCGTGCCGCCACCGCCGAGGGCGACCGGGCCGCGGCCAACAACCTGGGCGTCCTCCTCCACCAGCGCGGATACACCGACGACGCCGCCGGCTGGTGGCGGATCGCGGCCGTCGCCGGTTCCGCCGCCGCCGCGCACGCGCTCGGCCGCTACCACCGCGAGCGCGGCGACGAACCCGCCGCCGAGTACTGGCTGCGCCAGTCCGCCGAGCAGGGCCACGCGCTCGGCGCGTACGCGCTCGCCGACCTGCTGGAGCACCGCGGGGACACCGCGGCCGAGCAGTGGATGCGGTCCGCCGCGGAGCGCGGGCACCGAGAGGCCGCGTACCGGCTGGCGCGCGCGCTCGACCGGCGGACGCCGTACGAGGACGAGTACGGGACCGGAGACGGTCACGGGGGCGGAGACCGGGACGGGATCACGGACGGGGTTCGGTACGGGCAGACGGCCGCGAGCAGGGTCGGTAGTCGCGGTGGGGACACGGCCGACGGTGGTGCCGGATCGGCCTCCGGAGGAGCCCCGGTCCCCGGCGACGAAGCCGAGCAGTGGTACCGGCAGGCCGCCGCGCGTGGGCATCAGCGGGCCGCGCTGCAACTCGGGGCGATCCTGGAGAAGCGGGGCGAGCTCAAGGAGGCCGGGCGCTGGTATCTGACGTCCGCCAAGGACGGCGAGGCCCGCGCCGCCTGCGCGCTCGGGTTCCTGCTGCGCGACGCCGGCGACACCGAGAGCGCCGCCGTGTGGTGGCTGCGCGCCGCCCAGGACGGCGACGGCAACGCGGCCAACGCGCTGGGCGCGCTGCACGCCGAGCGCGGCGAGACCCAGACCGCCGAGCGCTGGTACCGGGCCGCGATGGACGCCGGTGACGTGAACGGCGCGTACAACCTCGGGCTGCTCTGCGCCGAGCAGGCGCGTACCGCGCAGGCCGAGCAGTGGTACCGGCGCGCGGCCTACGCCGGACACCGCGAGGCGGCCAACGCGCTCGCCGTGCTGTTGCTCCAGGGCGGTGACGCGACCGGTGCGGAGCCGTGGTTCTCCAAGGCCGCGGAGGCCGGCAGCGTGGACGCGGCCTTCAACCTCGGGATTCTCTTCGCCGGGCGCGGCGAGGAGACGGTCGCGCTGCCCTGGTACGAGCGGGCCGCCGCCGCCGGGCACACGGAGGCGGCGCTCCAGGTCGGGATCGCGCGGCTGCGGGACGGCGACGAGCGGGAGGCCGAACGGCATCTGCGGTGCGCCGCCGGCGGGGGGAGCCCGGAGGCGGCGTACCGGCTGGCCTCGGTGCTCGACGCGCGGCGGCCGCCGACGCCCGCGCACGAGCTGGGTGAGCAGGTGCACGAGAAGACCGAGTGCGAGGAGTGGTACGAGCGGGCGGCCTCCCAGGGGCACCGGCGTGCGCAGGTGCGGGTCGGGATGCTGTCCGCCGCGCGCGGGGACGTCGTCGAGGCGGCCCGGTGGTACCGGGAGGCGGCCGAGGCCGGGTCGCGCAACGGGGCCTTCAATCTTGGGCTGTTGCTGGCCCGGGAGGGGAGTGAGCCGGAGGCGGCGGTGTGGTGGGCGCGGGCCGCTGACGCGGGGCATGGGCGGGCTGCGTTGCGGCTGGCCCTGGTGTACGCGCGTCGGGGGGAGCTGGCGGAGGGGCAGCGGTGGGCCGATCGGGCCGTGTCCCTTGGGCCCGCTGAGGTGTCGGAGCGGGCGGCTCGGTTGCGGGACGCGTTGCGGCAGGAGCTGACGGCGTAGGGGGTGGGTTTCTCGCCCCCGCCGCCCCTGCCCGTCCCGTCCCTGGGGGCTGCGCCCCCAGACCCCCGCTTCGGCCTGGACGGCCTCGTCCTCAAACGCCGGACGGGCTGACCACAGCTGACCTGGGCTGATAAGTGATTTGCTTCTTGCTGCACCGCTGACGTACGGTTACAACACAACGGCGCGGGGTGGAGCAGCTCGGTAGCTCGCTGGGCTCATAACCCAGAGGTCGCAGGTTCAAATCCTGTCCCCGCTACTAAGGCCGAGGGCCGGAATCCAGATCATGGATTCCGGCCCTCGGTGTTTCTACTGCTGGTGGCCCACCGCCTCCTCGTACAGCGAGCGGTCCACGGTCCGTGACTCCGGGAGCGCGGCCCCCTTCGACACCCCCGCCGCCTTGTACGCGGCCTGCAACCGTGTCGTCGTCCCGGCGCGGATCTCCCAGTCCATGGTGAGCGACGGCGTCGACTTCAGGACCGTCTCGTCCGTCTTCAGGAGCTTCGCCAGGTACGCGACGAAGGCCGGGTCGCTCTTGTAGTCGCCCGCGAAGTACGTGTTCACCGTGCGGATGTAGGCCCGGAGGAGGGCCACGCCGGCGTCCACGTCGTCGTGCAGGAGGCTGCGGCCGTACAGCATGCCGCCCAGGGGCTCGCCGAGGGGCTGGCCGCCCAGGAAGGCGTACGCGGGGTTGCCGTCGACCTTGCGCCAGACCGGGTCCAGGAGCCACGCGGAGTCGACGCCACCGTTCTGGAGGGCGGTGAGGACGTCGGCCGAACCGAGCTGCTGGTACTGGATCTTGTCGAGGCCGCCGCCGTGGGTCGCGAGGGCCTTCTCCATGGGGTACGCGATCACCGAGCCCTTGCCGATCATCGTGCCCATCCTGCGGCCCGCCATCCGGACGTCCGCAGCCGCCTCGCCCTTCTTCAGCTTCACCCACAGACCGCTCTTCGACCTGGGGTCGGGCGAGAAGTTCCCGGCGACCCACTTGATGTCGAAGCCGCCCTCGACGCCGTTCATGACGGCCGCCTCCGGGGCCGCCCACATCGCGTCGATGTCGCCCTTCGCGAGGAGGGGCAGCGCGTCCGGGGTCGGCAGCACCTTGAGCGTGACGTCCAGGCCCTCCTTCTTGAACTCGCCCTTGTCCAGGGCGACTTCGAGCGGGGCGACATACTCCGCGCTCAGTGTTCCGGTCGCGATCGTCACCTTCCGGGTCTCGGGGAGGGGCTGCGCGGAGGGGGCGAGCGGCAGACAGCGGGCCGGGACGCGGGTGGGGGAGAGGTCCGCCGGGTCCGTCCAGGACGACTTGCCGCAGCCCTCCACGGACTTGACGGTGCGGTTGCCCACGGTCGCGCCCGAACTCCCGGAGTCGTCCGAGTACTTCGACGAGCAGCCCGCCGACACCAGCACCGCCGTCACGACGACCACCACACCGTACGCACGCCGTCTCACGACTGCCCCCGTCCACGGTCCCGCGGTGCCCACGGTGTGAGCAACCGGCCTGCCACACGCACCAGTTCGGAGAAGACGACCCCCAGGACCGCGACGCAGACGATGCCGACGAACATCACGTCGTTCTCGAACAGCGCGCGGGAGTCGAAGATCAGATGGCCCAGGCCGTCCGTCGCGGCGATCTGTTCCGAGGCGACGATGACCAGGACGGCCACGCCCGCCGCGATCCGCGCGCCCACCAGGACCGCGGGGAGGGAGGCGGGGAGCAGGACATGGCGGAACATCTGCCACGGGCTCGCGCCGAAGACCTGGCCCGCGTCGCGGTGGCCGGAGGGGATCGCGACGACCGCCGACATCGTCGAGATCCACACGAAGAAGAACACCGTGGCGGCCACCAGGGCCAGTTGGGGGCCCTCGCCCAGGCCGAACATGTTCAGGAAGACCGGCAGCAGGGCCAGTTTCGGTACGACGTACAGGGCGTCCAACAGCGGTTCCAGCGCGGCCCGTACGAGCGAGAGCGAGCCCATCAGCAGGCCCAGGGCGTAGCCGACCGCCGTGCCGATCGCGTAGCCGCCCAGCACGCGCCGGGTGGTGGCCCACACGTCCGGCCACAGCTCGCCGGCGGTGGCACGGTCCCAGCCGTCGGAGAGGATCGTGGAAGGGGCCGGGTAGACGCGGGGGTCGATCCAGCCCTGGGTGGCGGCCAGTTGCCACCAGAGGATGAGGGCGAGGGGTACGGCCACGGCGAGGGAGAGTTCCAGTGCGCGCCGGCGACGGTGGGTGCGTACGGGGTGGAGTTCGTGCGGGCCGGGGCGGCGGACCAGGACCGATTCCTCGCGGTCGGTGGCGACTGTCGTCATACGGGCATCACCGCCTCCTTGCGCAGCAGCTCCCACAACTCGCTCTTCAGGGCGGTGAATTCGGGAGTGTCGCGGATGTCGCCGGTGCGGGGGCGCGGGAACGGCGGACGGTGTTCGGCGATGATCCGGCCCGGGCGCGCGGACATCACCAGCACACGGTCACCGAGCACGAGCGCCTCCTCCAGGCTGTGCGTGATGAAGAGAGTGGTCGTGTGCAACGCCTGGGTGAGATCGAGGAGTTCGTCCTGGAGGATCGTCCGGAGCTGGGCGTCCAGGGCTGCGAACGGCTCGTCCATCAACAGGAGTTCGGGTTCTACGGCGAGTGCGCGGGCGATCGCGACACGTTGCCGCATGCCGCCGGAGAGGGTCGCGGGGTAGGCGCGCGCGAAGTCGGCGAGGCCCATGCGGGTCAGCCACTCGTCCGCACGGGCGTTGGCCTCGCGGCGCGGGACGCGCTGGATGTCCAGGCCGAAACGGACGTTGGCGCGGACCGACTTCCAGTCGTAGATGCCGTAGTCCTGGAAGATCATGGCCGCCGGGCGGGGGCTGGACGTGCGGATCTCCAGGGTGCCCGTGCTGGGGCGCAGGAGCCCTGCGGCGATGCGCAGCAGGGTGGATTTTCCGCAGCCGGACGGACCGACCAGGCAGACGAACTCGCCCCGGGCGACGGTGAGTTCGACCGGGCCGAGGGCGTGGACCTGGTGGGGCGGGCGGCCGAAGGTTCGGGTCAGGCGGGTGGCGTGGAGTTTGGGGTGCGGGTCTCCCACGGTTGCTCCTTGCGGAGGGCGGTACGGCTGTCTGCACGGGTGGGGGATGGTGCCGCACGACGATATGACGGACCGTCAGATTCGGGAAGCCTGTAGGCAGCACAAAGCCCCGGCATCCGTCCGTGCCGAACGGATGCCGGGGCCCTGCGGAAGGAACTTGCTACGCGCTCGCGCAGTTCGGGCACAGTCCGCGGTACGTCACCTCGACGTCCGAGACCGTGAAGCCGAAGCGCTCCGAGTCGGGGAGGTCGGCGAGGGGGTTGCCGCCCGGGTGGACGTCACGGATCTGGCCGCAGTTGGCGCAGACCAGGTGGTGGTGCGGGCTGTGCGCGTTCGGGTCGTAGCGCTTGGCGCGCTTGTCCGTGGCGACTTCGAGGACCTCGCCGAGGGAGACCAGCTCGCCGAGGGTGTTGTAGACCGTCGCCCGGGAGATCTCGGGCAGCTTGGCCACAGCGCGGGAGTGGACCTCGTCGGCGGTCAGGTGGACGTGGTCGCCGTCGAGCACTTCGGCCACGACGCGCCGCTGTGCGGTCATCCGCCATCCGCGTCCGCGCAGCCGCTCCAGAAGGTCACTCATACAGGCCAGCCTAACAGCAACGTGACCAGTTCCCGAATAGGTGTGACTTTGGAGGACTGCTGGACTTGGACTGGATCCAACCGGGATCGGCGCGGCCGTCAGGCCGGTATCCGTGCGGCCATCGGGCCGGTATCCGTGCGGCCGTCAGGCCGGTACCTGCTGCCGTGCGGGCGCCCAGCAGCGGATGATGTCGCGGACCGAGACGATGCCGGCGGGCTCGGCGCGGTCGAGGACGATGAGATGGCGGAAGCCGCCGTGGGCCATCGCGCTCGCCGCGTCCTCCAGGGTCCAGGCCGGGGTGGCGAACACGACGTCGGTGGTGGTGTGGGCGTGGGCGCGCTCGGTGTCCGGGTTCTGGCCCTTGCCGAGCGAGTTGAGGATGTCCCGTTCGGTGAGGATGCCGATGCCGCCGGCGTCCGGGTCGAGAACCACGGCCGCGCCGACGTGGCGCGAGGACATCAGGGCGGCTGCCTGGCGGAGGGTGTGGGCGGGGCCGATGGTGAGAACCACCGTGCTCATGGCGTCGCGGACCAACATGGGATGAGGCCACCTCCTAGGGAATCCGGATGAGCTAGTTCCCGGATTCACAAGTTCACAAGTGGGGGGACTCTCAGAGTCGCAGGTAAAGCACGGGTCAACAAGAGGGCGTGCGGGGCCGGTTGGGGGCGTGTGCGGGCGTCTCGTGGTGCTCAGTAGCGCATGTATTGAACCGCCCCTTCGGTGGGGTGCGGCATCGGCCTGCATGCCACCGGGGACCTGCGCCAGGGCGGTTGTCCTGGGTCGTCGTTGGTCGTTGCTGGCTCCCCTCGGACGGCCCGCAGACGGCCCGAGGGGAGCCAGCGTTGGCCGGGAGCGCGGTGGTTGGGCAGCATCGTTGTTGCAGGGCAGGACCGATCAACCCGGGCGCGAGTGACCGCCTTGTCATTGGTTGTTCACGGGTTGGTGACGGTTCTGTCGGTGCTGTGACTCGTGAGCCTGGGTGAAGGCATCGTGATCTGCATGACACCGCAACGTCGAATGTGGCTGTGGATCGCGGCAGCCCTGTGTGGGCTGGTCTCGGTTGGGCTCGGCATCTACTTCATCAAGGTCGGAATGGATCAAGCCAGTGAACTTGCTGGAATTATCGGCCTGTTTGTTTCTATCGCTGGATTGGCTACTTCAATCTACTCCATCACTCAGGCGGGCTCGGCGCATCGAGCTTCGCGGACTGGAAATGTCCAAATGACTCAGAGTAGTGGGAATAATTCAACCAACATTCAGTCCGCCGGTGACGTGAATATTGGCGACAGTAATACGCTGGGGGGCCGCTAGTTGACCTGGCTTCGCCAGAAGGCGGGAAATAATTCGCAGCTTGTCCAGGCTGATACTGTGAATAATAACTACGGCATTAGCGTCGCGGATGCGGAGCATATTTGCCTTAGGCTCATAGAGGAGAAGTTTGCTACCCATTCTCAGGAGGCTTACGCAATTGCGAAAGGGCGATTTGAGGAGTTCGCTTTCAATTATCTCAAATCTCTCATGGAGAGAAATCCGTTAGCCGTCGAGAATTTGAGTGACCCTGGCATTCAGTCTGCAATTCTGGCTGCTGAAGAAGGTTACGCGAAGTCGGGTGACACGGATCTTGGAGAGATTCTTGTAGAGATGCTAGTGCAGCGCACTTCGGAAACCAGGAGAGATGTCCGCCAACTGGCGCTCAATGAGGCCATTGATGCGGCTCAGAAGCTGGCGCCGAAGCATCTCGATGCACTGTCTGTTCTCTTTTTTCTCAGGAGGGTTCAAACTACGCCGCTGGATATCCCAGAGTTCTTCCGGGATATGAAGGATCTGATTGAGCCCCTCGCCGGGAGCTTCGCGAGTTTTACTGAGTCTGATGCCCAGTACTTGGAGGCGACTGGGTGTGCTGTGCAAACTATGGGGTCGGTTAGTTGGCCCTTGGCGATGAGGGAAAAATATCCAGGATACTTTCATAAAGGCATGCTCAGGGAGGAAACTCCGGCTGTGGTGGAAATCCTGGAGAAGGCTTCAAGTCCTGATGATCTATTTGTGCCGAGCCTGCATGACCCCGAGATGATCCGTGTAAACGCTATAACGAAAGATCAGGCGCGCGCATTGGCTCTGGCGTCAGGCCTTGATCGTGAATCCCTAGTGAACCTCATGTCGTCGTATCCGTTGCCCGATGAGGCGATTTTCGATCTACTTGTGAGAGAGGTCCCCAGTCTCTCCCGCGTGATCGAAAAATGGTCGATAGTAGGTCTCGAAACTCTCAATGTATCTCTTACGGGGATTGCCATCGGGCACGCCAATTTCAAAAGGGTCGCGGGGGATCTATTCAGTGCAGAGATCGATGCGTGGATCAATTAAGGTGACGGTATGGGATCTTCAACCGCGCCAGTCAGTTGATGATGTGCTTCCCTGCGTGGTCAACTTTTGTCGTAGAGGGAAGTGAGGGTGCGGTTCGGGTCGCAAAGCGGGTCATTTACGTGATCGGGGTATACCCCACCGCGAGCAGATGTGAGCTGGCAGCGAGCAACTCCGGATAGGGCTCAGCCATCCGGGCGGCGGCAATGGCGGAGGCGATCAGATCGTCGGTGGGTCCCTCGCCAGGTTGCTGTTCGACAGCCTTGACGAGTGACCATGCCGGGCCCTCGATCCCGAATACTTCCACCTGCGTAAGCCCTGCCTGGCGAAGCTCCTCGGCAAGTTCTTCTGCCCGATGGAAGTAGGCCAGGGTGAAGTGGGTCCCCTCATGCACTGCGGTGCGGAGAATCTTGGATACCGGCTCATGCATGCGCTCGGTGTGCAGGTGTGCGTACGCGACGTGCTCGAAAAGGGATGCGTAGCGGTTGATCGCTGCCGCAGCTACAAGCCCACCAGGCTTGACCACACGCCGCGCTTCGGCGAGCGCCCGCTGGCGGTCAGCGGCATCGGGCAGGTGATAGAGCGGGCCGAGTAGCTGAACCGCGTCGTAGCTGTCGTCGCTCGCATCTAGCGCCCGTGCGTCTCCAAGTGACGCTGCGCAGATGGCGGTTGCCTGCTCAACGTGGCGGGGGATGGGGTCCACCAAGGAGACTGTGTATCCGTCCTTGACCAACCACTCTGCATGCACGCCGGTCCCACCTCCGACGTCCAGCACACTCGCGGGCGCCGGCGGAAGGAACCGGCGTAGAAGCTCCTTGGTTCGGACCAGCTCAAGACGGCCGTCCGCTGAGCGATGCAGGCGCCTGCTCTCGTCCACGGTCTCGCCGTAGAAGCGCAGAACGGAAGGAGCCAATCCGAGATTCGACATATCGGCAGTATGCTGTGTACCGGTGGACCAGTCCAGCAAGGGGACGGCAAGAGAGGCAGTCATGGCGCTACTGAAGTACGAGGAGATTGCGGAGTCGCTTCGCGCCCGCATCGCCGCTGGCGAGTTCGCGCCAGGCGAGACCGTGCCATCCGGGCGTGACCTGGCAGAACAGTGGTCAGTCTCTCGTGCCACCGCTATCAAAGCGATGGACGTGCTGCGGAACGACGGCGTTGTCGTGGCTAAGCAAGGTACGGGCTTCGTGGTGACGCAGACGCCCGTTGCACGCCCGGCGGGTGCCCGGCGAGCGGGCTCCGCTCGTGTCGTCGGCGGCATGCCCTTCCTGCGTGTCGGTGAGCCGGATTGGGCAGAGCCGCCCGCGCGGGTGGCCGCAGTCCTGGGCATGGACTCGGGTGTGACGACGCTGCGGCGTATCCGGATTCACCAACTCCCTGACGGGAGCCCGCACAGCTATGCCGAAGCGTGGTTCCCTCCCGAGATTGCGGAGGCTTCCCCCCGGCTCGCGCAGACCGCACCTATTCCGGAAGGGACAACTCGATACGTCCGTCGTCAGACCGGCCGTTTCCCTGCGGAAGGGGTAGATGTGACAACGGTCCGCCTGGCGACCGAATCCGAAATCCACCATCTGGGTCTGTCCGGCGCAACGGCGGTTGCTGTGGTTCTGCACACCGCCTACGACCAAGAGGGCCGCCCGCTCGTGTGCGAGGAAGGTGTCACGCCCTCCCCTCACTTCGAACAGGTAGAGAGCTATGAGATGTAGTAGGCCAGAGTGACGTTTGAGGAAGCTGGACCGGTCCGCCGGTCCAGCTTTTTTCTTTCTTTTTGTGCCTCTGAACTGCACGGATAGTCAGTTCGCTGTGTGGGGTGGCGAGTTGGCGCTTGACTGGACCGGTCCACCGGTCCAGTCTATGGATGTGCCCGGAGGAAAGCCCGCAAGGGTGAGTACGAAGTGAGCGCGAATTGATTGAGAACTCAACAGTGTGCTTGAGGTAGTCGCCCCACCTCTGCAAGCAAGAGGGCGACGTGCGCGGGTCCTGTCCCGTGCGCGGTACAGCGCAACCCGACTTTCCGCAGCTCATCCGCTGTGGCCGGTTGCCTCCGCTGCTCGTCTCGTACGAGCAGCGCTGAGGGGAGCCGGAGGGGTTCCACACGAGTGCGGTCCCCCGGGATGCCACCCGAGGGACCGCGTACAGGCACCTGAGTTGGAGGCACCTGTGATCACCAGTCTGACAGACGCGGAGCGGGCGGAACTGGCCCGCAAGAACGGCGAGGCGAACAAGCGCAGCGCGGACAACGCCCGTGTACGGGGCGGCCGTTGATGGCCGACTCCGAGCACGACAAGACGAAGGAACCGCTCCCGCAGCGTCCCCGCGGGCCGCACCCCTACCTGTGGGTGAGCGCCTGCTGAACCATCGCCCCGGCATCCAGCCGTGAGGGCGCGGGGTCGACTCCCGCCCGGGGCGCGCACCCGATCCACCGGAACCGTTCACTCGACACGTCAGGAGTCCGCATGTCCGGCAGCAGCCACCGCTTCACCATCATGGCCGCCCGGGGTGGCCGCAAGTTGCAGTACGTCTGCTCGTGCGGCGCCCGGGGCTGGGAAACCAACAGCTACTCCAGCGCCCAGCAGATGGGCAACCAGCACGTCGCCCGGCGCAAGGCCAGGTAGCCCACGTTCGAGCACTGCCCCATCACTCAACGGCGCGCACCCCCGGAGCTGGAACTCCGGGGGTGCTGTTCGGGCCGTTGCACCTTCTAGGGAGACCACGACCCAATGAGCAACATCGTCACACTTCAGGACGCTGTTACCGCGTTCGCCGACTGGCGTGAGCCAACAGCCGCTGAGCTGACCGCGATTGAGCGGGAGATGCCCGTCATCCTGGCGGACGTCGACCTGCTGGACGCGCAGATCATCACCCTGGACCGCACCCCCAGCGAGCTGGACTCCCAGCGCATCCGCCGGGCCACGCGCCGCCTGCTCACCGCCCGCCGCGAGCACGCCAACCGCACCCCGGCCGCAACGCTGCCGGAGGTGGGGGCATGAACGACGACACCCGCGCGTTCCTCGCTGCCGTCCTGGCGGCCATCGACATTCCCTCACCTGCCCCCTACGGCGATCACGAAGCGTTCCGGCTCCTGCTGGAAGACCGCGTGCTGGACGCGGTCGTTGCTCTGACCGGGGCGCTCGGTGAGCCGCCGGCCTCCGGCTGGGGGCTCGGCTGGCACACCGACTACCTGCGCAAGCGGCTGGCGACGAAGCCACCGACCACCTACCGCCACGTCAACGCGGTCGGGGGTGCGTGATGGCCCGCCGGTTCAAGGACATGCAGACCCCGGAGCAGCAGTACGCGGCCCGGCAGGCTCCCGCACTGCGCCGGATGGCTCACGCCGCTGACCAGGAAGCGCAGAAGCACCAGATGACCGCCGACGTGTACGGGCGTCCGGGGCGCGACTACAGCGACCCGGGCAAGGCGCGGGGCGCGCAGCGTGAGGCGGACCGCCAGCGGGGCCGCCGCGATGGCCTGCGGGCCACGGCGGACCGCATGGAGAAGACCGCCGCCCCGAAGGAGAAGAAGCGGGGGTGGCTGTGGTGAACCTCAACCGCACAGGCCGCGCCGCCCTCGTCCTCGCCCTGGTCGGTGTGGTCGGAATGGCGTTCCGGGTGTCGTGGAACGCGCTGCGGGACATCGCCAACGCGATCGGCGCGGACCACACCGCTGCCACCCTCTACCCGTTCGTGGTCGACGGCCTGATGGCCCTCGCCCTCGTCGCCACCCTCGTCCTGGTCGGCGACGACCGGAAGTTCGCGCTGAAGGTGCTGGGCACCTACACCGCCGCCTCCCTGGTCCTCAACTACGTCCACGGCCTGGTCCCCGCCCTGCACGGCGCCACGGTCGACTGGGGACGCCTCGCCGACTGGGACCCTGCCAACTGGGCCCTGGTGCTGCTGGCGACGTCGCTTCCGGTCGGGTCGATCTACTTCGGCTCCGATCTGGTGGCGAAGGTGCTGCACCACCAGCCCGCCCCGATTCCGGCCCCGGTCGCGAATGCGGAGGAATCTACCGAGACCATAATGAAACGGTCTACGGCTGACCTGCCCGAATCGACCCCCGCGCCGATCATCCCGCCCGCTGTGGCGAACCCGGTACCAACGCCCGATCCGGTCGCCGTCGGGTTCCTGAAATCGGCTCTCCCGCTCAAGCCCGTACCCGCCCTCGGATCGACCCCGGTCAACCCGACCGGATCGGCTCCGAAGCGCACGGTCACGGTCGCGGCGACGTCGACCCGCCCGCGCGGGGCGACCGGCCGTGTCCCGGCCGTGGCCCGGTCGGCCCAACCGAAGCGGACACAGGCGCAGTTGCTCGATGAGGCCCGCACCGCGACGGCCGGTCTGCCGGACGCGAAGGTCACCGCCGAAGGGATCCGCCGCGCGATCCGCACATCGCCGGCCAATGCCCGGATGCTGCGCGACACCCTGCTCGCTGAACGGGCAGCGGCATGAACGGGCAGCAGCTCACGTTCTTCGGCTCTGAGCCGACGCTGCCCCCTGCCGTTCTCGGGTCCGCTGTGCTGTCCCACTGCGAGCGGTACCGCTACCGGCTCAGCCGCACGTGGGGCGACGGCCCGACCGCCGTGTTCGTCATGCTCAACCCCTCCACGGCAGACGGCCTGAAAGACGACGCCACCATCCGCCGCCTGGCCGGCCCGAACGGGTTCGCCCGGCACATGGGCGCGGGATCGCTGCTCGTCGTCAACCTGTACGCCTGGCGGGCCACCGACCCGAACGACCTGTGGACCGTTGACGATCCGGTCGGCCCGGACAACGACACCCACCTGCGCGCCGCCGCCAAGGCCGCCGCCGACTCGGGCGGTCCACTGGTCGGAGCATGGGGTGTCAACGCCAAGCCGGACCGGATAGCAGCCGTCCTTGCCCTGCCGGGAATGGACCGGCTGACGGCACTCGCGGTAACCAAGTCGGGCCAGCCGAAGCACCCGCTGTACCTGAAAACCACGCTCACCCCGCAACCGTGGGTCGACCGCACCAAGGCCGCCTGATGTCCGCCGCGTTCGGCAAGTGCTTCGACCCCAACGGCGCCCGCTACGGCATCCCCACCTTCCCCTGGAAGTACGCCCCCAGCGACGAGCAGTACGCCACCCGCCGCCAACTGCGGGCCCGTGGCCTGCGTCCGGGAGGTCAGCCGATAGCGGCGCAGGTCATGCGCATCAACCGCCGTGCCGACACGGTCCGCGTCGCCTACCTCTACCGGATCGACCTCGCGCTGCCGGTACGGCCGATGACCTCGCGGAAGTGGGGCGCCCTCGCCCTCGCGATGCTCGCCCGCCAAACGTGCCCCCTCTGCCAGGTCACCTACAGCTACTGCATGCCCCGCTCGCTCGGCTGCTGCGTGCTGTGCGCCTACCCCACCAACACCCCGACACAGGACGGGAGTTGAGCATGTCGAGGTCCGATATCCGCCGCCTTGAGCGCGCGATCGAGAAGGTTCAGAAGAAGCTGGAAGCCGTGCAGCGGGGCGAGTGGTGGCCCCTGACCGCCCGTGAACGCCTCGCCATGACACGCGCCCTGGCCAGCGGCGCCCACAGCGTCCACCGCGGGCGCAGCACCACCGGAGCCGAGAACCGGATGGAGTCGATCGACTCCTCGGTCACCGCCCGCCTGAACGCCGAACTGACCGCCCTCAACGCCGAGAAGCTGCGACTGATCACCGAAGCCGCCCGCGCCAAGGCCGCGAAGAAGGCGTCGGGGTGGTGGTGAGCAGGGACCGCCGTTGCCCCGCCGCCCACCCGCAGGACCCCACCCCCTGTGACGGACCGCCCGCAGTGACCGTGCTGGACGCGGCGGGCGCCAGCGCGGACGGATGCGAGCACCACGGCGCCCGCCTCCTCGCCTCCCTGGACCGGGGCCGCGTCCACGCCCTCCCGGATGCCCCCGCAGGTGCGGCGATCCGCGTGTTCACAGCCGCCGACACGACCCGCCCGTTCTGCTGGTTCGACGGCCCCCGCAGCGAGCCGTCCCAGCTCAGCCGTGCCGAGAACCGCACCCGGCACCAACGCTGACTCCCTCACTCTTCCCCGAACTCCCGCCCCCACCAGGGCAGTCAGGAGCAGTTCCCGCATGTCCGAGAACGTCGTACGACTCGTCAAGAATCCCCCGGCCGACGCCGTGCCGGAGGTGGCACCCACGGTGCTGACCGTGGTCCCCGACGCCCCGCCCCCGCCCCTGGTCCCGTTGTGGGTGCGCTCCGGGCGGGCCGTGAAGACCGTGGTCACGCACGAGAACACCACGTCCGCCGCCCGCGCCATCGCCCGCCACAGCCTCTACACCTTCAACGGCGGCCGGATCATCGTCCGCCGCACCTGGGACGGCAAGACCGGGGCCCGCTACGAACGCATGATGCGCACGGCGGAAGCCGCCGGGAACCTGGAAGCGGCCGAGGAGTGGGAGGACCGGTTGCAGCGCTTCCGCCAGGCCCGCCACCACCGCCGCATGGACCTCCTGCACTCCCCGGTCGAAGCGGCCAAGGGCGTCGGGGTCGGCGCCGCCATGAGCGTCGGGGCCCTGGTCGCGCTCGGCATCGTGATGGCCATCAACAACCACGACGTCCGCGACGTGATCACCCCGCTCAAAGCCACAGTCGAGTTCATCGCCACCCTGATCCGGATCGTGCAACTCGTCTGGCCCACCGCCATCGTCCTCGGTCCGCTGTTCACGCTGCTCGCCCTGTGGAGCGTGGGCAGCAAGCGCCAGGCCGCCCCGGCCTGGGCGCTTCCCGCAGGCGCCCGCACCGGGGAGGGCGAGCCGATCACCCCGTCGATCGTGGTCAAGGCACTGCGCGACCTCGGGGTGCCCGCGCTGCGCAACGCCATCAAGGACATGGGCGACGCCGGCGCCTCGATGCTGGGACCGATCCGGATCGCCGGGTGCGGAGTCGAGGTCGACGTCACCCTGCCCTCCGGGGTCTCCACGATCGAGGTCCAGCAACGCCGCCGCAAGCTCGCGGAGAACCTGTCGCGGCACGAGCACGAGGTGTTCATCACCATCCCCGAAGCCGCCCGTACGGTCCGCCTGTGGGTCGCCGACTCGGGGGCGCTGGACGAGCCGATCGGCCCGTCTCCCCTGGTCACCGACGAGACGATGACCGCCGACTACGCCAAGGGCCGCGCCCCCTGGGGCCAGGACCTGCGCGGCGATGCCGCCGCGCTGTCGCTGTACCAGCGCCACCTCCTGATCACGGGGTTGTCGAACCAGGGCAAGACCGTCGCCCTGCGCTCCCTCGCCCTGTGGCTCGCACTGGACAAGTCGGTGCGGTTCCTGATGGGCGACCTCAAGGGCGTCGGCGACTGGAACATGTTCGACGGCCTCGCCGACACCCTCATCCAGGGGCCGACCGACGAGCACGTCATCCAGGTGACCGAGATGGTCGAAGGCGCCGTGGACGAGATGAACCGGCGCCTGATGGCTGCGCCCGGCACGGTGTTCCCCGCGCTGATTGTGCTGGTGGACGAGGCGCAGGTGGCGTTCATGTGCCCGCTCAAGGACGAGGACGGCCGCTATTACGGCGGATCGAAGGCCACCTCCCGCTACTTCATGGCCGTCCGCAAGATCCACAACCAGGGCCGTGCCGTGAACGTGCTGATGTGGCAGGGCACCCAGGACCCCACCGACCAGAACCTCCCCAAACTCGTCCGCGAGGGCGCCCACACCCGCGCTTCGCTCGCACTGGGCACCGAATCGCAGGCCCGGATGGCGCTGGGGGACAAGGCCGTCGACGGCGGCGCCGCGCCGAACCTGCTGCGCCCCGGCCTGGACCAGGGAACCCTGGTCGTCGCGTCCTCCGGGATCGACATCCCCAAGGGCCAGTCGTCCCTGACCGTGCGCACCCACTACGTGGACGACGACGCGGCCGTGGCCATCACCGAGCGGGCGAAAGCCCTGCGCGACGGGGTCAGCACGCTGACCGTGATCGAGCGGGGCGAGGACCGTGACCCGCTCGCGGACATCGCGTCGGTGGTCGGTGACGCCTCTCGGGTGCTGACTCAGGACGTGCTGAAGCGGCTCGCCGCGCTGAACGCGGACGCCTACGGCAAGTGGTCCTTCCTCGACCTCAAGCGCGTTCTTGAGGGCACCGGAGCCGAGCCCTACAAGTCGGACGGCCGCATGGTCGTGGGCCGTGACCGCGTCCTGCGCGCCCTCGCCGACCGCGACGCCTACATCCCCGGCGAGGGTTCCGCTTCCGCCGACGGATGACAGGGAGCCACACCCGCCCGGGGCAGGGAGTCAGGGAGAAGTCCCTGACTCCCTCCCTGACTCGCCTCCCTGCCACTGACCTGCACTGATGATCAGTCAGGGAGGCAGGGAGGACCCGCAGGCCAGTCCCCGAAACCCCCCTCCACATGCCCCCGGCACGGGGGTGTGCCTGCCTCCCTGAGCCATGTTTGGAAGGGATTCCGCATGCACCCCGACACCACCCCCGGCACCACCCCGCCGGACGCCGTGATGAGCGACACCGACGCGGCCGTTGAGGCCGCCCGGCTCATCGCCGACGCCTACCGGCCCGCCCCCGAGACGCCGACCGCCTACCGCGACACCAGCCCCGTCCCGGCCCGCGGCGACGCCCCTCCCGTCGCGCAGCCCGGACGGCCCCCGATGAGCCAGGGCGCCACCGACGCCAGCGTCCTCATGCTCGCCGGGGCCACCGCAACCACGATGGTCGGCGGCACCGCGGCCGTCCTCATGTACGTCTCCCAGTACGCCGACCCGCTCGTGTGCGGCCTGGTCTTCGGGGCACCCACCGCCCTACTTCTCGCCCTCGCCCGCCTCATGCGCCGCACGGGCGAGGCCGTACCCGCCACCCATCACCACCACTACAGCGGCCCCATCACGCAGGAACACACGACCACCCACACGCGCGGACTCTTCGCCCGCACCCACAACGACCACCGCAGCCGGTAGGAGCCCCCCTGTGATGCGACTCCGTCTCAAGGTCATCGGCTGGCCCCGCCGGGCCCTGGCTCTGACCGACACCCCCGACCCCCACTGTCCCGACTGCCAGGGCGAGGGCGCCATCGAGTTCGACTACGGCGACCCCGAGACCGGCGAGTACGACGGCACCGACTCGGAACCCTGCCCCTGCTGGAACGACACCCGCCGCATGGTCCTGCTGCCCCTGCCCCGACGTCCCCGCCTGCTGCGCCGCCGACCCGACGGCCGCGACCCGTGGGCCCCTGACGGCTACAGCAACGAACCGCCCTTCTAGCTGCGCCAAGGGCGGCCCCCCTCATCTCGTCAAAGATCACGGGGCCGCCCTTGTCAGCCAGTCACCTGCCAGGGAACTGGAGACATCCAGCATGACCCATGACCCCCGGTCCGCGCTGCTCCACGCAGCACTGGAAGCCGCCGCCCGCGGCTGGCACGTCTTCCCCCTCCGGCCCGGCACCAAGCGCCCCGCCCTGCACGGCGAGACCGCCTGCCCCCGCACCGGAGCCTGCACGGACGGGCACCGCAAGTGGGAGCAGCGCGCCACCACCGATCCCGACCGTATCCATGCGGCCTGGTCGCGGGCCCCGTTCAACGTCGGCATCGCCACCGGACCCTCCGGCCTGCTCGTCGTCGACCTCGACATGCCCAAGCCCAACGGCAAGAGCGGCAAGGGCAGTTCGGACGCGCCTGACGGCGCGGCAACCTTTACAGCGCTCTGCGAGCGCGCCGGGCAGGCCGTCCCCGACACCTGCCGAGTGCGGACCGCGAGCGGCGGACAGCACCTGTACTTCACCGCCCCCGCCGGACTCCGACTGTCCAACACGGCAGGAACCATCGGGGAGTTGATCGACACCCGAGCATGGGGCGGCTACGTCGTCGCCGCGGGCAGCATCACCCCCGCCGGAGCCTACGAAGCCATCAGCGGCCCTGTAACGGCCCCGGTGCCCGAATGGCTGCAAACCATCCTGAAACCCTCCCCCGGGCGCCCTACGGGCCCGCTGAGGCTCCCTGCGGTCGACGGGAGCCGCGCGGCCCTGTCCGCACTCGAAGCCGAGTGCACCGCCGTGTCCGCGGCACCGGACAAGCAGCGCAACACCACACTCAACCGGTCCGCCTTCAAAGTGGGGCGCTTCGTCGCATGGGGCGACGTCCCCCGGTACGTGGTGGAAGCCGCCTTCCAATGGGAGGGGGAAGCCCGCGGACTCACCGCTGCCGAGTGCCGCGCCACGATCCGCAGCGCCCTGGACAGCTCCATCCGCAAAGCCCGGCCCCGGGACGCGGCATGAACGCCCCCCGACCCTCCCCCTTGGAAGGCCAACCCCCCGCGAACCGGACGCAGGCCGCCGAACTCGCCTCACCACGACAGGACTTAGGCGACCCGAAGGGCGTCGCCGAAGGCGTCCCCACTGCTCTTCGCCCTGACCCGCCACGGGGCGGCGGCCGCTACCCCGTCGCCTGGCTGACCATCAGCACCCCCTACAGGGCCACCCCCATCGCCACCTCCACCTGCCTGTGCGGCAGGGACCGCCGGGCATCCGGCGAACGGCATGTACTCGCCCTCATTGCCGACCACGCCGACCACCGCGACACCTGCCCCCTCCGCGCTCCCCAGGAAGGGAGGACGGCCGCATGACCAACCACCCCGAGACCGCAACCGAGGAACTCCCCCCGCCCTCCAACCCGCTCGCCGTGGCCCGCCGACTGCTGCCGGACTGGCAGAGCGAGGAGGGACAGCTCATCTGCCGGCGCTGGCGCGCCTCATGGATGCGCTGGACGGGCACCTGCTGGCGCGAGATCGACGAAGCGCAGGTACGCGCGGCCATGTACACCCGCCTCGAACACGTCGTCTACCTGGCCCCGGTCAAAGACGGAGAGTTCGAGGAACGCGACTGGGCACCCACGAAGCAGAAGATCAGCAACCTTCTCGACGCGCTGGGCGCCATCACCCTGCTGCCCACCGAGACCGACGCCCCCACATGGATCGAGGGCGGGGACGCGGCGGGCAGCGGCCCGATGGTCGCATGTGAGAACGGCCTGCTCCGGATCGAAGACCGCGCCCTGCTGCCGCACGGGCCCGGCTTCTTCAACCTGGTCTCCGTCCCCTTCGCCTACGACCCGGCCGCAAGGGCACCGACATGGGAACATTTCCTGGCGCAGATCTGGCCCGAGGACCCCGACGCCATCGCCGCTCTTCAGGAGTGGTTCGGCTACGTCCTCTCCGGCCGGACCGACCAACAGAAGATCCTGCTCGTCGTCGGCCCCTCCCGCTCCGGCAAGGGCACCATCGCCCGCGTCCTCAAAGAGCTGGTCGGCAAGGAGAATCTCGCCGGACCCACCCTCGCCGGACTCGGCACGAACTTCGGCCTGTCCACCCTGATCGGCAAACCCCTCGCGGTCATCTCCGACGCCCGCCTCTCCGGCAACGACAACAGCCAAGTCGTAGAACGGCTGTTGACCATCTCCGGTGAGGACACCATCGACATCGACCGCAAGTACCGCGCGGTGTGGACCGGCAAACTGCCGACCCGGCTGGTGATCCTCTCCAACGAGCTGCCGCACTTCGGCGACTCCTCAGGCGTGATCGCCCGCCGCTTCGTGCTCCTCAACATGCGGGTGTCGTGGCTGGGCAAGGAAGACCCCACCCTCTTCGACCGGCTCACAGCCGAGATGCCCGGCATCCTCAACTGGGCCCTGGAAGGCCTCGCCCGCCTCCAGCGCACAGGACGGATCACCGAACCGGTATCCAGCCGCGAGGCCGTCACCACCATGCAGGACACCGCCTCCCCCACCAGCGCGTTCGTCCGCGAACGCTGCACCACCGGACCCACACGCAGCGTCCCCGTAGACGCCCTGTGGACGGTCTGGCGCGAGTGGGCCGAAGACAACGGCGTCCGCGCCGGCACCAAGCAAGTCTTCGGCCGAAACCTGCTCTCCGTCGTCCCCCAACTCAACCGCACCCGCCCCCGCGACGCCTACGGCCAACAGGTGGCCACCTACAGCGGGATCACGCTCAACCAGCGCGAACCACATCTGCCTGAGTCGTGACTCATCGCGACTCAAAGCCTGCCCAACACGCTCTGAGTCGCGATGAGTCACGACTCAGAGCAATGTGATTCGAACCTGTGGAGGACGCAGTGAGCACACCCGCTATCCTCCGGGGCGGTCTTCCCGACCGATACCTCACCCCGGACGACATCGCCGGGATGTTCGAGGTACCCATCGAGACCGTCTACCAGTGGCGCAAGAAGCGCACTGGACCGCCCGGATTCCGCATCGGCAAGCACCTGCGCTACGACCCCGCCGACGTCCGCGCCTACGTCATCGAACGCAAAGGCGCCGACCAGGCCGCCGCCTGACGCAGCCGCACAACTCAAAGCCCCGGGGAGGGCCACACCGTGGCCCTCCCTTCCCATGCCCAGAAGGGAACACCCCCGCATGGCAGGCCACATCCAAGACCGCTGGTACAAAGCCGAAACCGATGCCAACGGCAAGACCGCCCGCGTCAAAAGCGACCGCTACGGGACCGGACTGCGCTACCGTGCCCGCTACATCGGCCCTGACAGCACCGAGAAGTCCAAGAGCTTCGCTGATGGACAGAAGCGCGTCGCCGAGAAGTGGCTGTCTCAGATCGAGGCGGACATGACACGCGGTCAGTACATCGACCCGCGCGCCGGGCGCCTGACGGTACGGCAGCACGCGGAACGGTGGCTGGCGTCGCTGACCATCGACCCAGGCACCTTCGTGAGCACAGAGCAGCGCGTGCGCCTGCACGTAGTGCCGCACTTGGGCAGTCGGTCGCTCGACTCGCTGAAGCCGATTCACGTTCGTGAGTGGCTGCGGAAGCTTCAGGATGGCGGGGTGGCGCCTGCCTATCAGCGGGTGATCTTCGCCAACCTCAATGCGATGTTGGGGGCGGCCGTCGACGACCGCTTGATCTCGCACAACCCCTGCCGTTCATCGTCGGTGAAAGCGCCCAAGCTGGAACCCCGCCGGATCGTGCCGTGGAGGCCTGAGCGTGTGCTGGCCATGCGTTCGGCACTGCCGGAGGGGTACCGGGGGATGGTGGACCTGGCCGGCGGATGCGGCATGCGGCAGGGCGAAGTGCTCGGTCTGGCCGTTGACGATGTGGACTTCGTGGAAGGGGTCGTTCACGTCGTGCGACAGGTCAAGCTCATCGCCGGTAAGCAGGTATTCGCCTTGCCCAAGGGAGGCAAGACACGCACTGTCCCTCTGCCGGAGAGCGTCGCGCGCTCGCTTGAGGACCACATCGCGAAGCACCCGCCGACGGCCGTATCGCTGCCGTGGCGGTCGGTCGACGGGCCGCCGGTGACCGCCTCCCTGCTCTTCACCAACATTGGAGAGCGCGCGGTCAACCGCGTCGTCTTCAACCGCCTGGCATGGCGCCCCGCCCTCGACACCGTGGGCGTGCCGCGCGGCAGGGAGAACGGCATGCACGCGCTGAGGCACTTCTACGCGTCCGTTCTGCTGGACGCGGGGGAGAACATCAAGGCTCTGTCCGAGTACCTGGGTCACCACGACCCGGGCTTCACGCTGCGGACGTACACGCACCTGATGCCGAGCAGTGAGAAGCGCACACGGGAGGCGGTGAACGGCGTGTTCGAGGACGGCCCGAAGGCGGATGACGGCCCCACCACGGCCCAGGGGTCTTAGGGGAGGGGGAAACACCCAGGTCAAGCCGCAAGTCAGGTCAGTAGCGCATGTTGAGATACCCCAGGAACTCGTCGTGCAGGATCCCGTTCGACGCCGCCGCGTTGCCGCTGTGCGGGCCGGGGCGGCCGTCGAGGCCCGTGAAGGTGCCGCCGGCCTCGGTGACGATGATCGCGTTGGCGGCCATGTCCCACAGGGAGAGTTCGGGTTCGGCGCAGATGTCGACCGAGCCCTCGGCGACCATCATGTAGGGCCAGAAGTCGCCGTACGCGCGCGTGCGCCACACCTCCCGGGTCAGGTCCAGGAAGCCGCCCAGGCGGCCCTGGTCCTCCCAGCCGGTGAGCGAGGAGTACGCGAAGGAGGCGTCCGTCAGCTTCGAGACCTGGGAGACGCGGAGCCGGGACGCGGAGGACAGGCTGCGCCCGGTGTACGCGCCGTGGCCTTTCGCGGCCCACCAACGGCGGCCCAGGGCGGGCGCCGAGACCAGGCCGACGACAGGCTGGTAGCCACCCTCCGCCGCCTCCGTCAGGGAGATCAGCGTGGCCCACACCGGGACTCCGCGCACGTAGTTCTTGGTGCCGTCGATCGGGTCGATCACCCAGCGGCGGGGGCCGGTGCCCTCGACGCCGTACTCCTCGCCGATGACCGCGTCGCGCGGGCGGGCGCGCTGGAGATGGCCGCGGATGAGTTCCTCGGCGGCCTTGTCCGCCTCGCTCACCGGAGTCATGTCCGGCTTGGTCTCGACCTTGAGATCGAGCGCCTTGAACCGGGCGGTCGTCGCGGCGTCGGCGGCGTCCGCGAGGACGTGGGCGAGGCGCAGGTCATCGTGATAGTCGGCCATGCGTGAACCGTATCTTCAGGGGTCGGCGCGGGGCTACAGGGTCCGGTGGGCGAAACGGGAGGTGGGGGACCCCGGGGAGACCGTCAAGGGAGACCCCACCGGCCCAACTCCCGCGCGCAATGGCCGAAGTGCGCCCCCCGGCGCAGCCGCGAACCCTTGACAGTGCTCCCGTGCGCGTCAAATCTGGGCGCAGAGCCGCTCGTCCCCGGGAGGCGAATGATGCCTGCAGCGCGGGAATCCCTGTTGGACGCCGCCTATACGGCGCTGGCACGCAGGTCGTGGTCCACCGTACGGATGGTGGACGTGGCCGCCGCCGCCGGAGTGTCCCGGCAGACGCTGTACAACGAGTTCGGCAGCAAGGAGGGGCTCGCGCGGGCGCTGGTCAGAAGGGAGGCCGACGGCTATCTCGTCGGCGTGGACCGGGCCCTCGGCGCGCATGCCGACGCCCGCGAGCGGCTGGCCGCGACCGCCGAGTGGACCACGTCCGCGGCCCGGGAGAACGCGTTGGTGCGGGCCATGCTCACCGGCTGCTGGAGCGAACGGCTGCCCTCGCCGACCCTGTCCGCGGTGCCGTCCTCCTCCGCCGTACCGGCCCAGCGCCGGGCCGACGGGCCGTTGCCCTCGCCCGGCGACTTCGTGGCGGTCGTCCGCGACCGTGCCGTGGCCGCGCTCCTCGGACCCGGACCAGGGGCCGCCAGGCCGGACACCGCCGAACTGGCCCGTTCCTGCGAACTCGTCGTGCGGCTCGCGCTGTCCTGCGTGGCGGCGCCACCCGGTGAGGGCGGCGTCGGCGACCTGGTGCGCAGCGCGCTTGGGCCTACGAAATAGAGACAGGCAATAGAGACAGGCAATAGAGACAGTCAGTGCGCGGAACCGGACAGCTGGAGTCCGATCACCCCGACGATGACGAAGCTGATCGACACGAGCTTCAGCGTCGACACCAGGTCGCCGAGGAAGACCATGCCGTAGATCGCGGTGCCGGCCGCGCCGATGCCGGTCCACACGGCGTAGGCGGGGCCCACGTCGAGCTTCCGCAGCGAGAGGGTGAGGAGACCGAAGCTGCCCAGGGCGAAGGCGCAGAAGGCGACCGTCGGCCACAGGCGGGTGAAGCCGTGGGACAGCTTCAGGCACACGGCGAACCCGGTCTCCAGAATTCCGGCCACGACAACCAGCAGCCACGCCATGTGCTGTCCTCCCGTTTGTCCGGCTCGGTGCGATTATGCACTTACCGAACTTGAGCCCCCACAAACACGCGGTGGTCAGTCGCCGTCTGTTCGCTCACGAGTGGCCAACAACCGGCGCAGCGAGTACAACCGCTGCGGGTCCGCGTGGCCGTCGGCCACCCACTGGTCCAGGGCGCAGTCCGGCTCGTCGTGACTGCACGCGCGCGGGCAGTCGACCGTGCCGGGCTCCAGGTCGGGGAACGCCTTGATGACCCGGGACGGGTCCACGTGGTGCAGGCCGAAGGAACGGACGCCCGGGGTGTCGACGACCCAGCCCGAGTCGTCCGGCAGCGGGATCGCGCGTGCCGAGGTCGTGGTGTGCCGGCCGCGTCCGGTGACGGCGTTGACGATGCCGGTACTGCGCCGCCGGTCCGAGGAGACCAGCGCGTTCACGAGGGTCGTCTTGCCGACACCGGAGTGCCCGACGAACGCGGTGATCTTGCCGTCGAGCTGCTTGCGCACCCGCTCCACGGCGGTGCCGTTCTCCAGCTCCTCGCGGCTCGTGACGACATACGGGACGCCCAAAGCGCCGTACAGCTCAAGGAGTTGGTCCGGTGACGCCAGGTCCGACTTGGTGAGGACGAGTAGTGGGTCGAGGCCGCCGTCGTAGGCCGCGACCAGGCAGCGGTCGATGAGGCGGGGGCGCGGCTCGGGGTCGGCGAGGGCGGTGACGATGGCGAGCTGGTCGGCGTTGGCGACGACCACGCGCTCGTACGGGTCGTCGTCGTCGGCCGTGCGGCGCAGCACGGAGGTGCGCGGCTCGATGCGGATGATGCGGGCGAGGGTGTCCTTGTCGCCCGACAGGTCACCGATGATGCCGACCCGGTCGCCGACCACCGCCGCCTTCCGGCCCAGTTCGCGGGCCTTGACCGCCATCACGACCCGGTCCTCGACGAGACAGGTCAGGCGGCCCCGGTCGACGGTGAGGACCATGCCCTCGACCGCCTCCTCGTGCTTGGGGCGGATGTTCGTACGCGGCCGGTTGCCCTTGCGGTTCGGGCGCTGGCGGATGTCGTCCTCGTCGGTGTTCTTGCCGTAGCGGCGCATGGCGTGAGTCCCCTACGCCCCATCGCTCCCGAGCATCCCGGTCCACAGGTCGGGGAAGTCCGGGAGGGTCTTCGCGGTCGTCGCCACGTTCTCGATCTGCACGCCCTCGACCGCGAGGCCGATGATCGCCCCGGCCGTCGCCATCCGGTGGTCCTCGTAGGTGTGGAAGATCCCGCCGTGCAGGCGGCGCGGGCGGATGTGCAGACCGTCGGCGGTCTCGGTCACATCGCCGCCCAGTTCGTTGATCTCCTTGGTGAGCGCGGCCAGCCGGTCCGTCTCGTGCAGCCGGAGATGGGAGACGCCCCGGAGCGTGGACGGGGAGTCCGCGAGGGCGGCCACGGCCGCGATGCCCGGGGTCAGTTCACCGACCTCGCCGAGGTCCACATCGATACCGTGGATCGCACCCGAACCGGTGAACTCCAGCCCGTACTCGGTGAGTTCGCAGGAACCACCCATCTCGGTGAAGATCTCCCGCAGCCGGTCGCCGGGCTGGGTCGTACGGGACGGCCAGTCCGGTACGACGACCTTGCCGCCGGCGACCAGCGCCGCCGCGAGGAACGGCTGCGCGTTCGACAGGTCCGGCTCGACCGTCAGGTCCCGGCCCAGCAGGGCGCCCGGGGTCACCCGCCAGACGTTGGGCTCGCCGCCCGACTCCGGGGTGTCCACCTGGGCGCCGACCGCGCGCAGCATGTCGACGGTCATGCGGATGTGGGGCATGGAGGGGAGGGAGGAGCCGGTGTGGCGGACCTCGACGCCCATGTTGAAGCGCGGGCCCGAGAGCAGGAGCGCCGACACGAACTGCGACGAGGACGACGCGTCGATCTCCACCGGCCCGCCGTCCAGCGCGCCCCCGCCGTGCACGGTCAGGGGCAGCGCGCCCCGGCCGTCGTCGTCGATCCGCGCGCCGAGCACGCGCAGGGCGTCGATCACACCGTTCAGGGGGCGTTCGTACGACCTCGGGTCGCCGTCGAAGCGGATGGGGCCGTCGGCGAGCGCGGCGACCGGGGGCAGGAAGCGCATCACGGTGCCCGCGTTGCCGACGTCCACCGTGGCCGGGCCGTGCAGTCCCGACGGGATGACCCGCCAGAACTCGCCGGAGCCCTTCTCCGTGCCCACGCCCTCCTCGATGCCCACGCCCATCGCGCGCAGGGCGCCTGCCATGAGGAGGGTGTCTCGGGAGCGGAGGGGGCGGCGGAGCCAGCCCGGTTCGCTGGCCAGGGCTGCCAGGACGAGGGCGCGGTTGGTGACGGACTTGGACCCGGGCACGTGGACCGTCGCGTCGACGGCTCCGGCGGCTGTGGGGGCGGGCCAGAGGGCGGATTGGTCGTGGTTCGGGGCCATGGGGTCACTGTATAAGTAGGCCGTCTTTCGAGTGCCGCGCCGTCGTGGCTGGTCGCGCCCGCGCGGCGGAGCCGTGAATCGATACAGCCCCGCGCCCCTGACGCCTGCCCCTTCGGGGCGCGTCATAGCTCCAGCAACCACCGTCCGCCGCCTACCAGCGAGCAAAGCGACACCAGGTGGAACAGGAAGAGCCAAAGCCCCGCCGGTACGTGCGTCAGGCGCGCCAGTTGGTCCGCGTCCGAGTCGCCCGCGCCGCCCCTCGACCTCTTCGCCTGCAACTCGAAAGCCGGGCGAACCCCACCCAGCAGCAAGAACCACACCACCGCGTACGCGAACGCCGCCTGCACCTGGGGGCCTGTCAGCCACGACACCAGGAGGAAGGCCGCGCCGCTCAAGATCACCGTCAGGGCGCCGTACGCGTTGCGGATCATCACCAGCATGGCGATCAGCAGCAGGGTCGACAGCCACAGGAGGAGGGTGATGTGGCCCGCGCCCAGAAGGGCCGCGCCGCCCAGGCCCAGGAGTGGGGGAGCGGTATAGCCGGCCGCTGCCGTGAGGATCATGCCGAGGCCGTGCGGCTTGCCTCGGCTGACCGTGAGGCCGCTGGTGTCGGAGTGGAGGCGGATGCCGGTGAGCTGGCGGCCGGTGAGGAGGGCCACCAGGCCGTGGCCGCCCTCGTGGGCGATGGTGATGGCGTTGCGGGAGAGGCGCCAGAGTCCGTGCGGGACGACCACGGCCAGTGCGGCGACCAAGGTGGCGATCACCACCCACAGATCGGGCTCGGGCTGGCTGCCGAAGACCTCGTCCCAGAGGGCGGGTATCGAGGCGATTGCGGTGCTGTCCATTGGCGGCGGAGGCTCCCGTGCGTGTTGTCGAATCTGGCAGTCTGGCACGTATGTGCGGACGGTATGCAGCTAGTCGTGGGCCCGAGGATCTCGCAGGAGTCTTTGAGATCGAGAAGTGGGAGCCCGAGGAGGTTCTGGCCCCCGACTACAACGTGGCCCCGACCAAAGAGGTCTATGCAGTCCTCGACCGTCCACTTAAGGACGCGGACAGCCCGAAGCCGGTTCGCCAGCTGCGGAAGCTCAAGTGGGGGCTCGTGCCGAGCTGGTCGAAGACCCCCGAGGGCGCCGCCCGGATGATCAACGCCCGCGCGGAGACCGTGCACGAGAAGCCGTCGTACCGTCGCGCCTTCGCCGCCCGGCGCTGCGTCATCCCCGCCGACGGCTACTACGAGTGGGTCACCGCCAAGGACGAGCGGGAGCTGGAGGTCGAGGGGAAGAAGAAGCGGCAGCGCAAGCAGCCGTACTTCGTGCTGCCCGCCGACGGGTCGGTGTTCGCGATGGCCGGGCTCTACGAGTTCTGGCGGGACCGGACGCTGCCCGACGACCATCCGCTGTCCTGGTGGGTCACCTGCTCGGTGATCACCACCGAGGCCGAGACGACCCCGCTCGCGGTCGCCCCCGCCGACGGGCCGTACGCGCTCGCCGACATCCACCCCCGGATGCCCCTGATGCTCACCCCGGACCGCTGGGACGCCTGGCTCGACCCGGCCCGTACCGACCCCGACGAGCTGCGCGAGCTGCTCGCCCCGCCGCCCGCCGGGCTGATGCGCGCCTATCCGGTGTCCACGGCGGTCAGCAACGTCCGCAACAACGGACCGGAGCTGCTGAAGGAGCTGGAGGGGCCCGAGGAGGGCACACTCTTCTAGCGTGACCGAGATCATCGAGACCGACGCGGGGACCGCCCGCATCACCTGGCACCCGGCAAAGAAGGCGCGGCTCGTCCTCGCCGTCAGTCACGGCGCGGGCGGTGGTATCGAAGCGCGGGATCTTCAGGCCCTCGCCGCCGCACTTCCCGCGCACGGGGTGACCGTCGCGCTCGTCGAGCAACCGTGGCGGGTGGCCGGGAAGAAGGTGGCGCCCGCGCCCAAGACGCTCGACATCGGCTGGCGGGGGATCTGGCCGGCCGTCGCGAAGCCCGGGCTGCCGGTGGTCTCCGGGGGCCGCAGCGCAGGGGCCCGGGTTGCCTGTCGCACGGCGACGGAGCTGGGCGCCGCCGCCGTCCTCGCCCTGAGCTTCCCGCTGCACCCGCCGGGCAGGCCGGAGAAGTCGCGGGCCGACGAGTTGCTCGGTGCCGGAGTGCCCACGCTCGTCGTGCAGGGCGGCAACGACCCCTTCGGGAAACCGGCGGAGTTCCCGGAGGGCGACTTCGAGCTGGCCGAGGTGCCGTACGGCGATCACGGGTTCGCGGTGCCGAAGCGGGCGGAGATCGGGCAGGACCAGGCCCTGGAGATCATCACGGGGCGCGTGGTGGAGTGGACTCGAACACTCGGGTGAAGGGCGGGAATGCCGGGACCCTTACCACTGTTGTGCCGAGCACAGAGAGTCGTAGAAAGGAAGTCCGCCGCATGGGTTCGACCTTCTGCCCGGCCCGTGGCAGCCGCTCCGACCTGGACTGGTCGGTGCTGCACGCGACCAAGGCCACCCCTATTGGGGCGGCGGGCGGACCGGATCGTCGTCTATCCTCCGATTCTGGTGGCATCGGCTTCGGTGCTGCCCGGAATCTTGAGGAGGTGGGTCCGGTTCCCGGTACCGACGCAGGGACCGAACACGGCCAGGCGGAGCAGCCCGAGGGCCAGGGCACGAGCACGGAGTCCACGTCGGAGCGCAGTGCGCGCTTCGAGCGGGACGCGCTCGAATTCCTCGACCAGATGTACTCGGCCGCGCTGCGCATGACCCGCAATCCGGCCGACGCCGAGGACCTGGTGCAGGAGACGTACGCCAAGGCGTACGCGTCCTTCCACCAGTTCCGTGAGGGCACCAACCTCAAGGCGTGGCTGTACCGGATCCTCACCAACACGTTCATCAACTCGTACCGCAAGAAGCAGCGTGAACCCCAGCGCTCCGCGGCCGAGGAGATCGAGGACTGGCAGCTGGCGCGTGCCGAGTCGCACATGTCGACGGGTCTGCGCTCGGCCGAGTCGCAGGCGCTCGACCACCTGCCCGACTCGGATGTGAAGGAAGCCCTCCAGGCCATCCCGGAGGAATTCCGTATCGCCGTGTATCTCGCGGACGTAGAGGGCTTTGCGTACAAGGAGATCGCGGACATCATGGGGACACCCATCGGCACGGTGATGTCCCGGCTGCACCGGGGCCGCCGTCAACTGCGCGGCATGCTTGAGGACTACGCGCGTGACCGCGGACTGGTCCCGGCCGGTGCCGGAGAGTCGAACGAAGCGAAAGGCTCGGGCTCATGAGCTGCGGAGAGCCGCACGAAACGGACTGCAGTGAGGTCCTCGACCATCTCTACGAGTTCCTCGACAGAGAGATGCCGGACGCGGACTGCACCAAGTTCGAGGTGCACTTCGAGGAGTGCTCGCCGTGCCTGGAGAAGTACGGCCTCGAACAGGCCGTGAAGAAGCTCGTGAAGCGGTGCTGCGGGCAGGACGACGTGCCGTCGGACCTCCGCTCCAAGGTGATGGGACGCCTGGAGATGATCCGATCGGGGCAGGTCGTACCCGAGCATGATGTGGCGGCCACTCCGCAGGAGTCCTGAACGGGCTGTCGTCACTCGAATGTGCTAATCCCCGGGTGATACGCCCGCTGCCTCCCCCTGATCGCCCTAGGCTCCTCGGCCTGGACAGGCATGGTCGGGGGGAAGGGCGTCAGCCATGGAGGCGACACCGGCACGGGCACGTGCGTACGTCCTCTGTGTCGTCGCGGGCGCCCTGTTCTGCCTCCTCCCGTTGCCGGCCGTCCACGCACCCTGGTGGGCGGTCGCGCTGTTGGCGGCCCTCTACGCCGGCTGCGAGCAGATCGCCCGGCGCCGGTTCGCGGGCACCTTCTACCCGGTGCTGCTCGCCGCCGCCTTCCTCCTCCCGCCGCCCGCCGCCGCGCTCGTCCCGCTGCCGGGCGCGCTCTTCTCCCACGTCGAGCAGGGCTCGCCCTGGCTGCGGCGGAGCTGGCGGGCCGCGCAACTCGCGCTCGCCGTATGGGCGGCGGGCCGCGTCCACTGGGCGCTGGGCGGCCGGAACGCGGTCGTCGCCTCCGACTTCCCCTACGCCCTGCTGCCCGCCCTGGCCGCCGTCCTCGCCTTCTGCCTGGTCCTGACCGTCCTCGACGGCGGCATCCTGGCCCTCGCCGAGCGGATGCCGCTACGCCGGGCCTGGCGCGGCCTGTTCCTACGGTCCCTGGCGCCCATCGGCGTGCACGGGCTCGCCGGGCTGATGATGGCCGTCCTGTGGCGCAGCCCCTACGGCCCGGTCGCCGCGCTGCTCGTGCTGCTGCCGATGGGGGTGTCCTGGTGGGTGTTCGCCCAGTACCACCGGGAACACGCGGCCCACCAGGCCACCATCCGGGCTCTCGTCCAGGCCGTCGACATCAAGGACGGGTACACCCGCGGGCACAGTGAACGGGTCGGACAGGCGTCGATGATGATCGCGCGGGAGCTGGGCATGGACGACTCCCGGGTGGAGGTGCTGCGCTTCGCCGGGATCCTGCACGACGTGGGCAAGCTGGGCGTGCCCACGCGGTTGCTGCGCAAGGACGGGCCGCTCACCCCCGAGGAGCGGCGGGTGATCGAACTGCACCCCGAGTACGGGCACGAGATCGTGCGGGGCATCGGCTTCCTGGGGGAGGCCCGGGCGGCCGTCCTGCACCACCACGAACGGCTGGACGGCAGCGGGTACCCCTACGGGCTGCTGGGCAGCCAGATCCCGGAGTCCGCACGGGTGGTCGCCGTGGCCGACGCCTTCGACGCGATGACGTCGACCCGGTCGTACCGGAGGGCGCGGCCGGTTCCGGCAGCGCTGGCGGAGCTGGAGCGGTGTGCGGGCGCGCAGTTCGATCCGCGCATGGTGGCCGCGCTGATGCTGGCCCTCGGCAAGTACGGCTGGCGGCCGACTGTCACCGCGGACGAGCCCGCCGACCTCGCGCCGCCGCCCGCGCCGGTCCCGAGCCGGCCGGGAGCGAACCGATGACGCGGCGCCGCGACCTCCTGCCCCTCACCGTCATCCACACCTCCGCCCTCCTCCTCGCCACCACCGCCCTCACGCACACCCTCTGGACCGGCCTCGAAGAACGCGGAGTCGCCCTCGCCTTCGGACTCCTCGTCGCCGTAGGGGAGTTGAGCCGCTGGAGCGGGACGACCGGGCTCGGGCTCAGGGAGACCGCCCCGCTCGGCGCCGCCGGTGCCCTCTCCTACGCGCTGCTCGGCGCCGACGCCGGACAGCCCACCCACCACGGCGCCCTCCAGGTCGTCACCGTGGTCGTCGCCGCCTCCCTCGTCGGCTGTGTGCCGCACATCGCGCGCGGCCGGAGCCGCATCCCCGACCACCTGGCGCGCCGCGTACTGACCGTCGGCTTCGCCGCCGTCTGCTTCCAACCCCTTTACAACCAAGGGGTGTTCGGCCACTGGGGCGGCCCCGCCTACGCCCTCCTGCTGCTCGCGCTGCTCTCCCTCACCGCGCTCTGCGACGCCGTGCTCGCGGCGGCCCTCGCGCACTCCCGCACCCGCTGGCCCTTCGGCCCGCTGCTCCGCGACGAGCTGCGCGGGATGCTCGGCATCGGGTCGGCGGTCTGCGCGACCGGCGCGGTGATGGCGCTCGCGGTCGCCGTCGTGGGGCTGTGGGCGCTGCCCGTGTTCTCGCTGCCGCTGCTGCTGACCCAGCTGTCCTTCCGGCGGTACGCGGCCGTAAGGGACACCTACCGGCAGACCATCACCTCCCTCGCCCGCTCCACGGAGATCGCCGGGTACACCCCGGCCGGGCACGCCCGCCGGGTCGCCGCGCTCTGTCAGGCGGTCGGGCGGGACATGGGACTCTCCGAACCCGACCTCACCGTCCTGGAGTACGCAGCCCTGATGCACGACATCGGCCAGCTCAGCCTCGTCGACCCGGTACCGGCCGGCGCCACCGCCGTACTCCCCGTGGCCGAGCAGCGGCGGATAGCACTGCTCGGCGGGGCCGTCGTACGGCAGACCGGGGTGAGCCCGCAGGTGGCGGCCGTCGTGGAGCGGCAGGCCGACCCGTGCCGGGAGCAGCCGGTCTCCGCGCGGATCGTGCGTGCCGTCAACGCGTACGAGGAGAAAACCCGGGCAGGAGGCCCCGGCGGGCCCCTCCAGGCGCTGGAGGAGCTGCGCCTCGGGACCGCCGGGGACTACGCTCCCGAGGTCGTGGAAGCGCTGGCCCGGGTGCTCTCGAATCAAAGGTGTGGCGCGTGAGCGCCTCCGGCAAGGGTGGTGGTGGGTGACGGGCGGGCTGTCTGACCTTGCCCTCGGCTGGGTAACCCATGGGTAATGAGCGCCCTCCCAGCCGTACGTGGTTGGATGCGAAGAAGAGGGTGTCCGGGGGCAGAGCCAGCCCAACGAACGGAACTGGCAGGCGGGAATCGTGAGGATCTTCGGCAAGGGACGGCACCGGCCCTCCGCCTCCTGGCGGCAGGCCACAGACCGCGCGTTCACGCTGATCGGCGACGGTCGCTACGAGGACGCCGGCGCGTTGCTGACACGTGCCGCCGATCTGGAACCCTGGCTGTCCGAGTCCTGGTTCAACCTCGCCCTGCTGCACAAGTTCCGGCACGACTGGGAGCAGGCCCGCGCGGCCGGGCTCCGCGCGGTCGCGCTGCTGGAGCGGGAGGCGGGCGCGCCCGACTGGTGGAACGTGGGCATCGCGGCCACCGCCCTCCAGGACTGGCCGCTGGCCCGGCGGGCCTGGCAGGCGTACGGGCTGCGGGTGCCGGGCGGGGTCACCGCGGCGGGCGAACCGGCCGGGATGGACCTCGGCAGCGCGGCCGTACGGCTCTCTCCTGAGGGGGAGGCCGAGGTGGTGTGGGGGCGGCGGCTGGATCCGGCGCGGATCGAGGTGCTGTCCATTCCGCTTCCCTCGTCCGGGCGACGCTGGGGTGAGGTCGTGCTGCACGACGGGGTGCCGCACGGCGAGCGGACGACCGCGTCGGGCCATGCGTATCCGGTGTTCGACGAGATCGAGCTGTGGGCGCCGTCGCCCGTGCCGACGTGGGTGGTGCTGCTCGAAGCCGCCGCCGAGGCCGACCGGGACGCGTTGGAGCAGCTGGCGGCGGACGCGGGGTTCGCGGCGGAGGACTGGTCGTCCTCGGTGCGGTTGCTGTGTCGGATGTGCTCGGAGTCCCGGATGCCGTCCGACGAGGGTGACGGGGAGCATCTTGATCCGCATGACCACAGTGAGCCGGGGCATCCTGGGCCGCTGGGGCATCGGACGGACGGGCAGTTGTGGGTGCCGGAGCGGGAGTGTGGGCTTGCGGCGCCGGCGTCGCTGGTTCGGGGGTTGTTGGACGGGTGGGTCGCCGACAGCCCAGATTCAAGGGACTGGCGGGATCTGGAAGAGGTCTGCTGAGACCGTTGTCGTCTGCCGTGCCGTCGTGGCTGGTCGTGCCCCGCGGCGGAGCCGCAAATATGCACAGCCCCCGCGCCCCTAAAAGAACTCCACGTACCCTGTATCAGCAACTCACCCCCCTTGGTTTTCAGGAAGGCGTTCGTCGGCATGGCGCAGCAGGACACCGATCAGCAGCACGTGGGCGTGCTTCCCGTGGACGACGAGGGGTTTGTCGTCGACACCGAGGGGACCGAGGAGCGTGAGGCGGCCTGGCGGGAGCGGGGGACCTCGCGGGCGATCACGGTCGTCGGGAATCCGGTGCTGCACAAGGAGTGCGCGGACGTCACCGAGTTCGGTGACGAGCTGGAGGCGCTGGTGGCGGACATGTTCGCCTCGCAGCGCACCGCCGAGGGTGTCGGCCTCGCCGCCAACCAGATCGGCGTCAGCCTGAAGGTCTTCGTCTACGACTGCCAGGACGACGAGGGCAAGCGGCACGTCGGCGTCGTCTGCAATCCCAAGCTGGTCGATCTGCCCGCTGACAGGCGGCACTTGGACGAGAGCAACGAGGGGTGTCTGTCGGTGCCGACCGCGTATGCGCCGCTCGCCCGCCCCGACTACGCCGAGGTGACCGGGCAGGACGAGCGGGGCAACCCGATCAAGGTCCGCGGCACCGGCTACTTCGCCCGGTGTTTGCAGCACGAGACCGATCACCTCTACGGCTACCTCTACATCGACCGGCTCTCCAAGCGCGACCGCAAGGACGCGCTGCGGCAGATGGCCGAGAACGAGCCCCGGTACGCCGTGGTCGCCAACGACTGAGTCCCAGAAACGATCACAACCCCCTTACGTACGGCGTCTGTTCAGGTGCAACTCCCTGACCAGGCGCCGTTCGCATGTCCGTCGCACATTCGATCGTTTCTGCTCTTGTAGTGATCCAAAATCAGTCACACAAGGATGGATTCTCGGCACTTGGGGGTAGTGAAGGGAGCAAATCCGTTCCCAGAACGGTCAGTTGTGGTGCTGAATGGGAAGTGCGGGGATACGCAACGGCGCACGCCCGGCACGGCGGGAGGGGCGTGCGCAACTGGCTGCTGAGAGGGGTTTGTTCGTGCCTGCTTTCTCGTACAGCACCACAACGGCATCGACGTCGGCATCGACGGCGATCGCGGTTCCACCATCGCTCTCTCTCCCGGTGATCGAGGCGGCGTTTCCCCGGCGACTGCATCCGTATTGGCCGAGGCTCCAGGAGAAGACACGCGTCTGGCTGCTGGAAAAGCGTCTGATGCCGGCGGACAAGGTGCGCGAATATGCCGACGGTCTTTGCTACACGGACTTGATGGCCGGGTACTACTTGGGCGCGCCGGACGAGGTGCTCCAGGCGATAGCGGACTACAGCGCGTGGTTCTTCGTCTGGGACGACCGTCATGACCGGGACATCGTGTACGGCCGGCCCGACGCCTGGCGGCGGCTGCGGTTCCGGTTGCACGCGGCGCTGGACTCGCCACGCCACCACCTGCTTCACCCGGATCCCCTGGTCGCGGGGTTCGCCGACAGCGTGATGCGGATCTACTCGTTCCTCCCGGCCACCTGGAACGCGCGGTTCGCCCGGCACTTCCACGCCGTGATCGAGGCCTACGACCGGGAATTCCGCAATCGCTCCGAGGGGATCATTCCCACGGTCGAGGAATATCTGGCACTGCGCCGGCTCACCTTCGCGCACTGGATCTGGACGGATCTGCTGGAGACGAGCGCGGGGTGCGAACTCCCGGACGCGGTAAGGAAACACCCGGGATTTCGACGGGCGGCACTGCTCAGCCAGGAATTCGCCGCCTGGTACAACGACCTCTGCTCACTGCCCAAGGAAATCGCGGGCGACGAGGTCCACAATCTCGGAATCAGCCTCATCAAACACGAGGGACTGACTCTTGAGGAAGCGGTCGCCGAACTGCGGCGCCGGATCGAGGAATGCATAGCCGAATTCCTCGTCGCGGAGCAGGAGACCTTACGGCTCGCCGACCGCCTGGACGACGGCACCGTACAGGGAATGGAATGGAGCGCCGCCGTACGGTCCTGTCTCGGCAATATGCGGAACTGGTTCAGTTCCGTCTACTGGTTCCACCACGAGTCCGGCCGTTACATGGTCGACAGCTGGGACGACCGGTCCACACCCCCGTACGTCAACAACGAAGCGGCAGGTGAGAAATGACCGTCGAGTCTGTGAAGCCCGCGCCCCCCGAGGCGCCGCAACCGCTGGAGCCGCCCGTCGCGGGCGGCGGGGTCCCGCTGCTCGGCCACGGCTGGAAACTGGTCCGCGATCCGCTGGCCTTCATGGCCCGACTGCGCGACCACGGCGACGTCGTACGACTTCGCCTCGGTCCCAAGACGGTGTACGCCGTCACCGCGCCGGCCCTCACCGGGGCGGTCGCGCTGAGCCCCGACTACATCATCGCGGGCCCGCTGTGGGAGTCCCTGGAGGGACTGCTCGGCAAGGAGGGGGTGGCCACCGCCAACGGGCCCACCCACCGGCGCCAACGGCGCATCATCCAGCCCGCGTTCCGGCTCGACGCGATCCCCGGCTACGGGCCGATCATCGAGGAGGAGGTGCACGCGCTCACCGAGCGCTGGCGGCACGGCGGGACGATCGACTGCACCTCCGAGGCCTTCCGGGTCGCCGTGCGGATCGCGGCCCGCTGTCTGCTGCGCGGCGACTTCATGGACGAGCGCGCCGAGCGGCTGTGCGTCGCCCTCGCCACCGTCTTCCGCGGCATGTACCGGCGGATGGTCGTCCCGGCAGGACCGCTCTACCGGCTGCCTCTTCCGGCCAACCGCGAATTCGACCGGGCACTGGCCGATTTGCATCTCCTCGTCGACGAGATCGTCGCCGAACGCCGGGCATCTGGTCAAAAGCCGGACGATTTGCTGACAGCGCTGCTGGAGGCGACCGACGAGAATGGCGACCCGATCGGGGAACAGGAGATCCACGACCAGGTCGTCGCGATCCTCACCCCCGGAAGTGAAACCGTGGCGTCCACGATCATGTCGCTGCTCCAAGTCCTGACCGAACACCCGGAACACACCGACAAAGTATGTGCGGAAGTTGAATCCGTGACGGGCGGACGCCCGGTGGCATTCGACGACGTCCGCGCGCTCACCCACACCAACAATGTCCTCGTCGAGACACTGCGCCTGTGGCCCGCCGTATGGATATTGACGCGGCGGGCGGTCACCGACACCGAACTGGGCGGCTATCGGATTCCGGCCGGGGCCGACATCGTCTACAGCCCCTACGCGATCCAGCGCGACCCGCGTTCGTATGCGCGCAACACGGAGTTCGACCCCGACCGCTGGCTTCCGGAACGGTCCAAGGACGTACCGAAGTTCGCCATGAGCCCGTTCAGCGTGGGCAACCGGAAGTGTCCGAGCGACCACTTCTCGATGGCCCTGCTGAGCCTGTTCACGGCGGCGGTGGCGGCGAAGTACCGCTTCGAGCTGGTGTCCGGCTCCTACGACACCACCCGCGTCGGCATCACCCTCCACCCGCACCGGCTGATGCTCAGGCCGATCCCCAGGTGAGACGACGGGCGTGCGTTCAGGCGGCTTCCGGGCCCCTGAACGTGCGCCGGTAGGCGTTCGGGGTGGTGCCCAGGGCGCGGACGAACTGGTGGCGCAGCGCGGGCGCGGTGCCGAAGCCGGCGCGCCAGGCGATCGCGTCCATCGTCTCGTCCGTCCCCTCCAGCAACTGCTGTGCCAGCAGCACCCGTTGACGCAGGATCCAGCGGTACGGCGTGGTCCCCGTCTCCTGCTGGAAACGGCGGGCGAAGGTCCGCGGCGACATGTGGGCGCGGGCGGCGAGCTGTTCGACGGTGACCTCCTGGTCGAGGTGCTCCGCCATCCACACCAGCACCTCGCCCACGGTGTCGCACTGCGAGCGCGGCAACGGCCGCTCGATGTACTGGGCCTGGCCCCCGTCGCGGTGCGGCGGTACGACCATCCGCCGGGCGATGGCGTTGGCGACCTCCGGCCCCTGCTCCTTGCGCACGATGTGCAGACAGGCGTCGATACCGGCGGCCGTACCGGCGGAGGTGATCACCGGGCCCGCGTCGACGTACAGCACATCGGGCTCCACGACGATCTTCGGATACCGCCGGGCCAGCAGCTCCGCGTGATGCCAGTGCACCGCGCACCGCCGCCCGTCCAGCAGCCCGGCGGCGGCCAGCACGAACACCCCCGAGCAGACGCTGAGCACCCGGGCGCCCCGGTCCACGGCCCGCCGCAGCGCGTCGAGCAGCTCCTCCGGGTACTCCCGCGCGGCGTAGGTCGCACCCGCCGGTACGGCGATCAGGTCCGCGCTCTCCAGCCGATCGAGCCCGTGCTGGACCGCCAGCGAGAAGCCCGCGTGGGTGGAGAGCGTCGGCCCCTCGGCGGAGGCGACCGCGAAGTCGTAGACCGGCAGGCCCTCGTCGCTGCGGTCGAGGCCGAACACCTCGCAGACGACGCCGAGTTCGAAGGGATGGACTCCGTCGAGCAGGACTACGGCCACGTTTCTCAGCATGCTGCCAGTGTGCGCCCGATGTGGCAGTAAATCGAGGGTGTACGGCAGTTCTGCCACTCACGGTAAGGAGTGTAAGCCGCGACACTGGTGTCTATGAACGCAGCCATGGACAACCTCATCGCCCTACTGACCGTCCTCGGCGTCCTCGTCGCCGTGACCTTCCCGTCGCTGCTCGGCATCGCGCACGACCGGCGCATCGACCGTCAGATCCGGACCGCCCACCGGATCATGACTTCGTCACCACGACGGTGACCGACCACTCCTGAATGCCCTTGCAGGAGATCTTGTGCGGGGCGGTCGCACACAGCGGCCGGGACGACGTGAGCTTCACGGTCCCGGCCGAGACCGCCTTGAACGCGTTGCTCGCGTCGCCGGGCCGGATCAGGATCCCGCTGTTGGTGGCCTCCAGGCCGCTGCCCGCGGTCTTGACCTGCGCCCACGGCCGGGACGCCGTCCCGTCCAGCAGGATCCGGACCGTACTGCCGGTGGTCAGACAGAACGTGCCGTTGCTGTCGGTGGCGGCGAGCTGCTCCTTCGCCGTGCAGGCCGACCTGCTCCTGCTCGGGGTGGGGGACTGGGACGGCGACACGCTGTTGCTGCCGGTGTCGGACTTCGTGCCGCCGCAGCCCGTGAGGGCGAGTGCCAGGGTGGCGACGGCGAGGGACGGGGCGAGGATGGATCGGCGCATGGGGGGCCTCCTTGCCCCTTTGACGTGTCACGGACGCATCCGGATCCGCCGTGAGAAGTGAAGTATTCGTGGACATGACACTCGCGGGCATGACAGAGCCCCGGCCGCTGCGAGACGGCCGGGGCTCAGCTCATGAGGAGGTCAGCTGGTCGTGACGGCGGTGTCGTCGACGACGAAGCTGGTCTGGAGCGAGGAGTCCTCGACCCCGCTGAACTTCAGGGTGACGGTGGTACCGGCGAAGGCCGACAGGCTGAAGGACTTCGCTACGTATCCGGTGGCCGCGTTGAGGTTGGAGTAGGTGGCCAGGGTGGTCGATCCGGCGGTGACCGTCAGCTTGTCGTACGCGGTGCTGGTGCTGGTCTCGGCCGTGTCGACGTGCAGGTAGAAGGTGAAGGTCGTGCCCGTGCAACCGCTCGGGACCGTCACCGACTGGGACAGCGTGTCGGTGTGGGTCGAGCCGTAGCCGTCGAGCCAGGCCTTGTACGAACCGGTGCGGGCCGCCTCACCGGTGTCATTGGTGATGACACCGCTGCTCGCGGTCCAGGTGGTGTTGCCCGACTCGAAGCCCGCGTTGCCCAGCAGCTGGGTCGAGGTGCAGGAGCCGCCGCCGGAGGTGCTGACCGTCCAGGTGAAGGAGGCCGAGCCGGAGGCGCCGGTGGAGTCGGTCGCGGTCACCGTCACGGCGTAGGTGCCGGCGGTGGACGCGGTGCCGGAGATCAGCCCGGTCGAGCTGCTGATCGACAGGCCGGTCGGCAGCCCGCTCGCGCTGTAGGTGAGGGTCGCGCTCGCGCTGTCCGAGGCCGAGATCTGGAGGCTGGCCGTGGAACCGGTCGCGGTGGACTGGCTGCCCGGGTTGGTGACGGTCACCGTGTTGCCCGTGGTGGTACCGGAGGTGAAGGCGGCGGTGCCGTCCGGGGTGCCCCAGCCGGTCGGGCCGTCGTAGCCGGTGCCCGCGGTGCAGAAGTAACTCGTCGTGCAGGAGCCGTTGTTGCCGCTCGTGACGTCGTACAGGTTGCTGGTGTGGGAGTAGGGGTACTTCGCCGGGTAGTCACTGGAACCGGGGGTGCCGGCCAGCGCGTAGACGCCCGCGATGATCGGGGACGAGGCGCTGGTGCCGCCGTAGACCGCCCAGCCGGAGCCGCCGTAGGTGTCGTAGACGGCCACGCCGGTGGCGGGGTCGGCGACGGCGGAGACGTCGGCCTCCATGCGCTTGGTGCAGCCCGTGTCGGTCTGCCAGCTCGGCTTCGCGTCGTAGGCGGAGCAGCCGGAGCCGCCGCCCTCGGTGCTGCTGGTCTTCCACACGGACTCGGTCCAGCCGCGGGTGTTGGACGACGTGGACAGCGCGGTGCCGCCAACTGCCGTCACGTACTGGGACGTTGCCGGGTACTCGGCGCCGTAGGCCTCGTCACCGGAGGAGACGGTGATCGCGACACCCGGGTGCTTGAAGTACGAGGTGTCCTCGCTGGTCTGCGAGGAGGACTCGGAGCCGCCCCAGCTGTTGGAGACGAACTTCGCGCCCAGGGCGACGGCCTCGTTCTCGGCGGCACCGAGGTTGGCGTCGGTGGCCGAAGTGGCCTCCACCAGAATGATGTTGCAGTTCGGGCAGACCGCGCTGACCATGTCGATGTCGAGCGCTTCCTCGCCCGCCCAGCCGGTGTCGTTCGTCGGCAGGGAGGTGGTCGAGCCGGTCTGGCTGACCTGCTTGAAGCAGCCGCTGGCCACCGTGCAGGCGGACAGGCCGAAGTTCGAGCGGTAAGTGGCCAGGTCCGAGGCCGCGTTGGGGTCGTTGTACGCGTCGACCACCGCGACCGTCAGGCCGGAGCCGCCGGTCGAGGGAAGCGCGTAGGCGCTGTGCAGGTTGGCCGGGTTCAGCCCGGAGACCGCGGCGGCGGCGTCCGCGTGCACGGCGGAGGCCAGCTGCTGCTTGATGTCGGTGCGCCGCTGGGCGAAGCAGGACGCCGAACCGGGGGCCGCGGTCGCGCACAGGTGCTCGGTCGGCACCTTCTGCCCGGCCTTGCCGGTCGAGTGGACGGCCTGGGCCGCGGGAGCGGTCAGGGCCTTGGCGTTCTGGGTGACCTTGGAGACCTGGGTGGTGGCGTGGGGGACGGGCTGCGCGTCGGCGGGGGAGGCCGCCGCGAGCCCGAAGACGCTGAGGGTGAGGACGGGTATGGCGGCGGTCAGCAGTCTTCGCAGACTCCGTCGGGGCTTTTCACGCATGGGGTACTGCCTCCATCGTGGGAGTGGGGTTCCTCGGCGTGGTGGCAGGCCTGTGACGCGCGTAGCGGCGGCAGATGACGTCGTCATGGGCATGACACTTTGAGCGTCCTGTGGGGCACTGGTGAATGACATGAACAGGACGGGCAGAACGTAGCCGGGTCGACGAGACCGCGAACAGACGCACCCCATGAACTTTGCCGCTCCATAGAAACTCCATGGACGACCCATGGAAGCTCCATGGGCCGTCCGCGAAGTAAGCGATACATAAAGGGGGTTAGAAGTCCTCGTCGAGGTCGACCGTGCCCTCCACCGCCACCTGGTACGCCGACGGGCGGCGCTCGAAGAAGTTGGTCAGCTCCTGCACGCCCTGCAACTCCATGAAGGAGAAGGGGTTTTCGGAGCCGTAGACCGGCGCGAAGCCCAGCCGCTGGAGGCGCTGGTCCGCGACGCACTCCAGGTACTGGCGCATCGAGTCGGTGTTCATGCCCGGCAGACCCTCACCGCACAGATCGCGCCCGAACTGCAACTCCGCCTCTACGGCCTCCTTCAGCATGTCCGTGACCTGCTGCTGGAGTTGGTCGTCGAAGAGCTCCGGCTCCTCCTTGCGGACGGTGTCGACGACCTCGAACGCGAAGCTCATGTGCATGGTCTCGTCGCGGAACACCCAGTTGGTGCCCGTGGCCAGACCGTGCAGGAGACCCCGGCTGCGGAACCAGTAGACGTACGCGAACGCGCCGTAGAAGAACAGGCCTTCGATGCATGCGGCGAAGCAGATCAGGTTGAGGAGGAAGCGGCGGCGGTCGGCCTGGGTCTGGAGGCTGTCCAGCTTCTCGACCTCGTTGATCCACTTGAAGCAGAACTCGGCCTTCTCGCGGATGGAGGGGATGTTCTCCACCGCGTCGAAGGCGGCGGCCCTGTCCTCGGGGTTCGGGAGGTAGGTGTCCAGCAGCGTCAGGTAGAACTGGACGTGCACGGCCTCCTCGAAGAGCTGACGGCTCAAGTACAGCCGCGCCTCGGGGGAGTTGATGTGCTTGTACAGCGTCAGCACGAGGTTGTTCGCCACGATCGAGTCGCCCGTCGCGAAGAACGCGACCAGCCGCCCGATCATGTGCTGCTCACCCGGCGTCAGCTTCGCGAGGTCGGCGACGTCCGAGTGGAGGTCGACCTCCTCGACGGTCCAGGTGTTCTTGATCGCGTCCCGGTAGCGCTCGTAGAAGTCCGGGTAGCGCATGGGGCGGAGGGTCAGTTCGAAGCCCGGGTCGAGGAGGTTCTTCGCAGTCATATCTGTCGGCGCGAAGCGCTGTCCTTCAGGGGCGGTGGTCGGGCGACGGGTGGGCATTACTGGCAGGCCTCGCAGGACTCGGGGTTTTCCAGGGAGCAGGCGACCGCGTCTTCGTCGGGGGTCAACTGCTGTACGGGGATGGGGGTTTGGGTTTGGGCCTGGGCCGCGCGGGCGATGCGGGTCGCCGGGCGGGAGCGCAGGTAGTACGTCGTCTTCAGGCCCTGCTTCCAGGCGTACGCGTACATCGAGGAGAGCTTGCCGATCGTCGGCGTCTCCAGGAACAGGTTCAGGGACTGGGACTGGTCCAGGAACGGAGTGCGGGCGGCGGCCATGTCGATCAGGCCGCGCTGCGGGATCTCCCACGCCGTGCGGTACAGCGCACGGACCTCGGCGGGGATCCAACTGAACGCCTGCACCGAGCCGTTGGCGTCACGCAGCGCCTCCCGGGTGCGGGCGTCCCACACGCCGAGCTGCTTCAGCTCGTTCACCAGGTAGGAGTTGACCTGGAGGAACTCACCTGACAGCGTCTCGCGCTTGAAGAGGTTCGAGACCTGCGGCTCGATGCACTCGTACACGCCCGCGATGGACGCGATGGTGGCCGTGGGGGCGATCGCCAGCAACAGGCTGTTGCGCATGCCGACTTGGGCGATACGTTCCCGCAGCGCGGCCCAGCGCTCGGGCCAGGTCAGCTCCACGTCGTAGTGGTCGGGGTGCAGGACGCCCTGCGCCGTACGGGTCTTCTCCCAGGCCGGCAGCGGGCCGTTGCGCTCGGCGAGGTCGGCGGAGGCCTCGTACGCGGCGAGCATGATGCGCTCGGCGATCCGGGTCGAAAGTGCCTGCGCCTGAGGGGAGTCGAAGGGGACGCGGAGTTTGAAGAAGACGTCCTGGAGACCCATCGCGCCGAGACCCACCGGGCGCCAGCGGGCGTTGGAACGGCCCGCCTGCTCGGTCGGGTAGAAGTTGATGTCCACGACCCGGTCGAGGAAGGTGACGGCGGTGCGGACGGTCTCGTCCAGCCGTTCCCAGTCCAGCTCACCATGGGTGACGAACGCACCCAGGTTCACCGAGCCCAGGTTGCAGACCGCCGTCTCGCCGTCGTCCGTGACCTCCAGGATCTCCGTGCAGAGGTTCGAGGAGTGGACGGTGTGGCCCGGCTCGGCGGTCTGGTTGGCGGTGCGGTTGGCCGCGTCCTTGAACGTCATCCAGCCGTTGCCGGTCTGCGCGAGGGTGCGCATCATGCGGCCGTAGAGGTCACGGGCCGGGATGGTCTTCTTGGCCAGGCCCCGCGCCTCCGCCTCGCGGTAGGCCGCGTCGAACTCGGCGCCCCACAGGTCGACCAGCTCGGGCACGTCGGCGGGGGAGAACAGCGACCAGATGCCGTCCTCGTTGACCCGGCGCATGAACTCGTCCGGGATCCAGTGCGCCAGGTTCAGATTGTGCGTACGGCGGGCGTCCTCACCGGTGTTGTCCCGCAGCTCCAGGAACTCCTCGATGTCGGAGTGCCAGGTCTCCAGGTACACCGCGGCGGCACCCTTGCGCCGGCCGCCCTGGTTCACCGCGGCGACCGAGGCGTCCAGCGTCTTGAGGAACGGGACGATGCCGTTGGAGTGCCCGTTCGTGCCCCGGATCAGCGAACCGCGGCTGCGGATACGGGAGTACGACAGCCCGATGCCACCGGCGTGCTTCGAGAGACGGGCGACCTGGTGGTAGCGGTCGTAGATGGAGTCCAGCTCGTCCAGCGGGGAGTCGAGGAGGTAGCAGGACGACATCTGGGGGTGCCGCGTACCGGAGTTGAAGAGCGTGGGGGAGGAGGGGAGGTAGTCGAGGCGGCTCATCAGGCGGTAGAGCGCGGCGACTTCGTCGAGCGCGCGCGTCGAGTCGTCCTCGGCGAGACCGGCCGCCACGCGCAGCATGAAGTGCTGGGGCGTCTCGATGACCTTGCGGGTGATCGGGTGCCGGAGGAGGTAGCGGCTGTGGAGGGTACGGAGCCCGAAGTAGCCGAAACGGTCGTCGGCACCCTCATCGAAGGAGGCGGCGATCAGCGCGTCGAGACGGGCCGCGTGGAGCGTCACGAACTCGGCGGTGCGGTCCGCGATCAGGCCCTCGCGGTGGCCCACGGCGACGGACTCGGTGAACGTCGTCACGCCCTGGGAGGCGGCCTCGGCGGCGATGCTGACCGTCAGCAGCCGGGCGGCGAGCCGGGAGTAGACGGGGTCCTCGGAGATGAGGCCGGCGGCGGCCTCCGTGGCCAGTTCGCGCAGTTCCGTCTCGTCCGCGTGCGCGGACCGGCCGCGCAGTGTGGCGGCGGCGACCCGGCCGGGGTCGGCGTCGGGAAGGTCGGCGGTCAGCTCGGTCAGGGTCCGCAGGATCGCGGCGCCGGGACCGTCGGCTCCGGGAACGATCGCTCCCGGAACGTCGGCTACGGTCGCGATCGCCTCGTTCGCCTGGGTCGCTGATGCCGGCTCTGCTGGCGCGATGGTCACGGTGGGGCTCTCCCTCGCTCGGCACGGGGCCTTGCGGAGGGCAGGCGGCAGTACACGAGCGCACGGGGCGTCGCGTCCACCGGCCCACTCCACGAGGCCCGGACGTCATGCGCCCTGACCGGGTGGCCGGGCGCGCCGTCGGCAGGTCCTCGGACTGACCAGGCGTGCATATGCACGCAAGTACACCGTTGCGGGACAGTTCCGGATTCGCACCGGATTCCCCTGCGGCGACAGCGAGCATGAGCATACATCTTGTGCCGGGCAGTCGTGGCACCCCCAGATGTTGTGTCGCGGCTGTTTCAGAGCGTCAACTTGTAAGTGAGGAGAGTGATCTCGTCCAGCTCCGGCAGGGGGTTCCAGTCGCGCTCCGGGGTGCGGGTGAAACCGAGGCGTTCGTAGATGCGGTGGGCGGTGTGCATGGTGCGCTGGGTCGACAGGACGATGGCTGTGCAGCCCGCGGTGGCCCGTGCGCGGTCGATGCAGGCGCGGACGAGGGCCTCGCCGGCGCCCTTGCCGCGGGCCTCGCGGGCGATCGCCAGCATGCGGATCTCGGCCTCGCCTTGTCGCGCGATGTCTGCCATGGGGCCGCCGGACGGGACGAAGGTCACTCCGCCTAGGAGGTGGTCGTTCTCGACGGCTACGAGGACGTCGGCTGCGGCGGCTCGTTTTGCTACGGCTCTCAACTCGCCTAGGTATTCGTCGCTTTCGCCGAAGTCGAGGAGGCCGTCTTGTAGGTAGGCCTGGGCTGTGATCTCGCCCAGGGTTTCGTATTCGGTGGGGGCTGCTCGGCGGATGAGGATGTCCATGTAGGTGAGTGTGTACGAAAGAGCGGGCCGCCGAGGGGGGTGCTCTCGGTGGCCCGCTGCGGGTGCGTTGTGGCTGGGCGCGCAGTTCCCCGCGCCCCTGAGGTGGGATCAGTGACCGGCGATCACAGGTAGCTCTTCCTTTACCCCCCGGTCGCCTGCGTCTGCCGTGTAGTCCCCGGCGCTCGTCTCGTCCACGCCCTCCGGAGCCTTCAGGGCCTTCAGTACGAACGTCAGGACCACCGTGACCACGACGTTCAGGACGAACGCGGTCAGGCCGATGTAACCGATCTCGCCGATGCCCGGGATCTCCTTGGACGAGCCGCCGAAGTGATCCTGGGTCGGGGAGGCGACGCCGTAGGCCGCGAGCGTGCCGTAGAGCATGCCCACCGCCCAGCCCGCCAGGAGGGCCCAGCGGTGGAACCAGCGGGTGAAGAGGCCGCCCACCAGGGACGGGAAGGTCTGGAGGATCCAGATGCCGCCGAGGAGTTGGAAGTTGATGGCCACTGTCTTGTCCATCGTCAGGACGAAGGCCAGGGCGCCGACCTTCACCAGGAGGGAGACCAGCTTGGAGACCTTAGTCTCCTGGGCCGGGGTCGCGTCCGGGTTGATGAAGTCCTTGTAGATGTTGCGGGTGAAGAGGTTCGCCGCCGCGATGGACATGATCGCCGCGGGGACCAGCGCCCCGATGCCGATCGCCGCGAAGGCCACGCCCGCGAACCAGTCCGGGAACATGTTCTCGAAGAGCTGCGGGATGGCCAGTTGGCCGTTGGTGACCTTGACACCCGCCGCGATCGCCATGAAGCCGAGCAGCGCGAGCAGGCCCAGCATCAGTGAATACAGCGGCAGGATCGTGGTGTTGCGGCGGATCACGTTGCGGCTCTTGGAGGAGAGCGTCGCGGTGATCGAGTGGGGGTACATGAAGAGCGCGAGTGCCGAGCCCAACGCCAGTGTGGCGTACGTCCATTGGCCCGCCGGGGCGGGGACCAGACCGCCCGCTCCCGCCGCCTTGAACTTGGCGCCCGCCGCGCTGAAGATGTCGTCGAAGCCGCCGAGCTTGATCGGGATGTAGATGATCGCCACCGTGATCACGATGTAGATCAGGCCGTCCTTCACGAACGCGATCAGCGCGGGCGCGCGGAGGCCGGACGAGTAGGTGTACGCGGCCAGCACCGCGAACGCGATCAGCAGCGGCAGGTCCTTCACGAACCAGTTGGAGTTCGCGCTGCCGCCCACCCCCATGACGTCCAGCACGGCTTGGATGCCGACCAGTTGGAGCGCGATGTACGGCATCGTCGCGAGGATGCCGGTGACCGCCACCGCCAGCGACAGGCTCTTCGAGCCGAAGCGACCACGCACGAAGTCGGACGTCGTCACGTATCCGTGCTTGTGCGACACCGACCAGAGGCGGGGCAGGAACGTGAAGATGAGGGGGTACACGAGGATCGTGTACGGCACCGCGAAGAAGCCGGCCGCGCCCGCCGCGTAGACCGCCGCCGGTACGGCGACGAACGTGTACGCGGTGTAGAGGTCGCCGCCGAGCAGGAACCAGGTGACCCAGGTGCCGAACGACCGTCCGCCCAGGCCCCATTCGTCGAGGCTGTGCTCGTTGTCGGCCCGGCGCCAGCGCGCTGCCAGGAAGCCCAGGACCGTGACGGCCAGGAAGAAGAAGATGAAGACGGCGAGTGCGACGCCGTTCACGCCGTCGTTCACCGGTTACCTCCGTGGCGGGCCCGCTGGTCGCGCTGCCAGAGCTTGTAGGCGGTCATGGTCAGCGCCGTCGAGATCAGCACCCAGAGCATCTGGTACCAGTAGAAGAACGGGATGCCGATGAACGCGGGATCCGTCTTGGCGTAGGAGCCGACCCAGAGCAGCGCCACGAAGGGTGCGAACAGGCAGACGGCGATGACAGCGCGCACCGGTGTCACCACTGGTTGTCTCACTTCAGGCACATCTGACATATCGCGGCCGTCCCCTCACTGATCGCCTGGTGTAACGCGCAGGCAATGTAGGTCACGGTGTGACGCGAGCGAAAGACCCCGTCCGCATATCGTCATGTCGATTTTGTGAAGGCCTGACATCGGTGTCAACGTCAGGGGTCAACAGCACCGGAAGCCCTGCCTCGGGTCGGCCTCCTGACGGTCCGTCCGCATGCGCTCGAAGTCGCGTAGGCTCGGGACCTCCGCGTCCGGGTGGTCCCGGCGTACGTGTGCGACATACCGGTCGTAGGCCGATTCGTCGGTCAACTCCCGGACGTACCAGCGCACTCCGCTAGTCGCCCGCCTGAACGCCGACCACATCACGCGCCGCCGCCTCCTCTTCCTTCTCCGCCCGGGTCGGGATCAGTCCGGCCGGTGCCACGATCTTCGACTCGACGTACGGCGTCTCGCTCAGCGTGGAGAGCGCCGGGCGGCGGATGTGCCGAACGCAGATCCGAAGGGCGTCCGCGATCACGACCACGACCAGCACCGCGAGAATGGCCGAAAGCACTCCGTCCACCGTGGAGTTGGTGACGACGGTGTGCATGTCGTCCATCGACTTGGCGGGTGGCAGTACCTTGCCCGCGTCGATCGCGTCCTGGAACACCGAGCGTTGCTTGAAGAAACCGACCTTGGGGTCGCCGGAGAACACCTTCTGCCAGCTCGCGGTCAGCGTCACCGTCGCGTCCCAGGCGAGTGGAATCCCGGTGATCCAGGCCCACTTGAGGCGGCCGGACTTCACGAGGAGGGTGGTGCAGACGGCCAGGGCGACGGCGGCGAGCAGCTGGTTGGAGATGCCGAAGATCGGGAAGAGCTGGTTGATCCCGCCGAGGGGTTCGTGGACGCCGACCCAGAGGAAGTAGCCCCACAGTGCGCACACGATGGCGCTCGTCAGGGCCAGGCCCGGACGCCAACTCACGTTCCTGAACGGCCGATAGACGTTCCCCAGCATGTCCTGGAGCATGAACCGGCCCACCCGTGTGCCCGCGTCCAGCGCGGTCAGGATGAACAGCGCCTCGAACATGATCGCGAAGTGGTACCAGAAGGCGCGCAGACTCCCGCCGGTGACCTTGGCGAAGATCTCCGAGACGCCGACCGCGAGGGTGGGCGCCCCGCCGGTGCGGGACAGCAGGCTGGCCTCGTCGACGTTCTTCGCGGCCTGCGCGAGGTCGGCGGGGGAGATGTGATAGCCCCAACTGGTCACCACCTGCGAGGCGTTCTGCACGGTCGTGCCGATCGCGCCGGCCGGTGCGTTCATCGCGAAGTACAGGCCGGGGTCGATGATGCTCGCGGCGACCAGCGCCATGATCGCGACCGACGACTCCATCAGCATGGAGCCGTAGCCGATCATCCGGATCTGCGTCTCCTTCTGGATCATCTTCGGGGTCGTACCGCTCGATATGAGCGAGTGGAAGCCGGACAGGGCGCCGCAGGCGATCGTGATGAAGACGAAGGGGAAGAGGGAACCGGCGAAGACCGGGCCGTTGCCGTGCTTCGCGAAGTCGGTGACGGCGGGCATCCGCAGGTCGGGCAGGGCGACCACGACCCCGATGGCCAGCAGGGCGATGGTGCCGATCTTCATGAAGGTGGAGAGGTAGTCGCGCGGGGCGAGCAGGGTCCAGACGGGGAGGATCGAGGCGATGAAGCCGTACGCCACCAGCCAGATGACCAGCGTCGAGGGCGCGAGCGTGAAGGTGTCGGCCCAGGACGACTCGGCGACCCAGCGGCCCGCGACCAGGGCGAGCAGCAGCAGGGCCACGCCGATCAGCGAGACCTCGGAGACGCGGCCGGGGCGAAGTACCCGTAGATAGAAGCCCATCAGCAGGGCGATCGGGATCGTCATGCCGATGGAGAAGGTGCCCCAGGGGGAGGAGGCCAGGGCGTTCACGACGACCAGGGCCAGCACGCCGAGCAGGATGATCATGATGGCGAAGGTGGCCAGCAGGGCCGCCGCGCCGCCGAAGGGGCCTATCTCCTCGCGGGCCATCTGCCCAAGTGACCTGCCGTCACGCCGGGTTGAGAAGAACAGCACCACCATGTCCTGGACCGCGCCCGCGAAGATGACGCCGACGATGATCCAGATCGTGCCGGGCAAGTAGCCCATCTGCGCGGCCAGTACGGGTCCGACGAGCGGTCCGGCGCCGGCGATCGCGGCGAAGTGGTGGCCCAGCAGGACGCGGCGGTCGGTGGGGTGGTAGTCGATGCCGTTGTCGAGGCGCTCGGCCGGGGTGGCCCGGGTGGCGTCGACCTTCAGGACCTTGTACGCGATGAACCTGGCGTAGAAGCGGTAGGCGATGGCGTACGAGCCGAGCGCGGCGGCGACCATCCAGGCGGCCGACACGTTCTCGCCCCGCGCCAGCGCGAGGACGGACCAGCCCGCCGCGGCGACGAGTGCGACGAGGGTCCAGACGACGATGGTTCGGACGTTCGCGGTACGCACCGGGTTGTCCTCCCGTCCATGCGGCGACGGGAGGAACGTAGAGCAACCGGCGTAACTCCGTAAGTCCCTTGGTTCTATGGGCGCTTGAGTCGCGCCACGGACTAGTCCTGCGGGCGCTTCAGGCGGGCCACGAACTTGTAGCGGTCCCCCCGGTACACCGACCGCACCCACTCCACCGGCTTGCCCTCCTTGTCGAGGGAGTGGCGGGAGAGCATCAGCATCGGGAGGCCGACGTCGGTGCTGAGGAGGCCGGCCTCGCGCGGGGTGGCCAGCGAGGTCTCGATGGTCTCCTCGGCCTCGGCGAGATGGACGTCGTAGACCTCGGCGAGCGCGGTGTAGAGAGAGGTGTACTTGACCAGGGACCTGCGCAGCGCGGGGAAGCGCTTCGCGCTGAGGTGGGTGGTCTCGATGGCCATCGGCTCGGCGTTGGCCATGCGCAGGCGCTCGATGCGCAGGACCCGGCCGCCGGTGGTGATGTCGAGCAGGTCGGCGAGGGTGTCGTCGGCCGTGATGTAGCCGATGTCCAGGAGCTGCGAGGTGGGTTCGAGGCCCTGGGCCCTCATGTCCTCGGTGTAGGAGGTGAGTTGGAGCGCCTGCGAGACCTTCGGCTTGGCGACGAACGTGCCCTTGCCCTGGATGCGTTCGAGACGGCCCTCCACGACCAGTTCCTGCAAGGCCTGGCGGACCGTCGTGCGCGAGGTGTCGAACTCGGCGGCCAGGGTGCGTTCGGGCGGGACCGGAGTGCCGGGCGGCAACGTCTCCGTCATGTCCAGCAGGTGTTTCTTCAGGCGGTAGTACTTGGGCACGCGCGCGGTACGGACGGTAGCCCCACCCTCGTTCTCCGCACTGCTGACGTCGGTGCTCATGCTCCGCCTTTCCGGCTCCGGACAAGGGTCACTTCGTGATCCCTTCTGTATACCGTCGCGGTCGCTTTTGGTCTAGTCCACAAGGCCAAGTGGTCTAGTGGAGGAGAGTACTCCGGCGCGGTTGTTTTCGCTGCCTTCTTACTTAAAGGTTCCTGCATATGTAGGTCCCATAACGGCTGGTCAGGGCGGTTTCGGGAACCCTTGACAGGTCCTGTGGTCTGGTCCAAGCTCCCGGTACTGGTCTACACCATTGGTTCAGGTCCCGGCCCATGGGCGGGAGGTGTGGCAGGCATCCCTGAGGAGGGTGGCGTGAAGCGCAAGCTGATAGCCGCGATCGGTATCGCGGGCATGATGGTCTCCATCGCGGCGTGCGGGGGCAACGACGACAAGGGCTCTTCCAAGAGCGGCGCCGACGCCAAGGAGCTGACCGTCTGGCTCACCGTCGACGCGCAGAACAACTGGCCCGAACTGGTCAAGGCGGCCGACGCGACCGTGCAGAAGGCGCACCCCGGCGTCAAGATCAAGCACGAGTACTACGGCTGGCCGGACAAGAACACCAAGCTCGACGCGGTCCTCGCCACCGACAAGGCCCCCGACGTGGTCGAGATGGGCAACACCGAGATGCTGGGCTACATGGTCAAGGGCGCCTTCGCACCCGTCGACGCCTCGAAGTTCACCAACTCCTCCGCCTGGCTCGACGGCCTCAAGGCCTCGGTCACCTACGACGGCAAGACCTACGGCGTCCCGTACTACGCCGGTGGCCGCGTCGGCAACTGGCGTTCGGACATCGCTGCTTCGGTCGGCATCAAGGCGCCCCCGACGACGTACACCGAGCTGACCGCCGACCTGGACAAGATCCAGAAGAAGGAAGGCGACAAGTTCAGCGCCTGGTACCAGCCCACCCGTGACTGGTACGCGGCCATGTCCTTCGTCTACGACGCCGGCGGCTCCATCGCCGCGGAGTCCGGCGGCCAGTGGAAGGGCAACCTCTCCTCGCCGGAGTCCATCAAGGGCCTCACCGAGTTCAAGAACGTCATCGACAAGTACATGCACGGTGACAAGACCAAGGACGAGTCCGACCGTTACATCGTCTACGGCCAGGGCAAGTCGGCCATGATCTTCGGTGCCGCCTGGGAGGGCGCGAGCGCGGCCGACCCGAAGGCCGACAAGACCGGCGGCAAGCTGAAGACCAGCCTCGTCAACTTCGTGATGCCCGGCCCGTCCGGCAAGAACATGCCCGTGTTCCTTGGCGGTTCGGACCTGGCGATCCCGGTCAAGTCCAAGGCGCAGGCCCTCGCCGCCGAGTGGATCAACGCCTTCACCGGTCCGTCCGGCCAGAAGGGCCTGATGGCCAAGGGCAACCTGCCCAACAACAAGACCGACCTCGCGACGCTGAAGAACGACCCCGCGACGGCGGTCCCGGCCACCGCGGCCGAGTCCAACTGGTTCGTCCCGATGGCACCGGGCTGGGGCCAGGTCGAGAAGGCTCAGGTCCTCCAGACCATGTTGCAGAACATCGGCACCGGCAAGCAGTCGGTCGAGGACGCGACGAAGGCCGCGGACACCGCGATCGACAAGGTCATCAACACCAAGTGACCTGAGTGCGGGGCCCTGTTGGACACCTGGGTGTCTTCGGGGCAGGGCCCCGCGACTCGTAAGTGAGGGACCGCTGAGGAGCGCGCGATGAGTGCCGACACGACCACCCCCGCCAAGGTGCCGCCGCCGCGGCAGGCGCCCCCACCGCGCGTCTCCGACGCACCCCGCAGAAAGCGGACGGCAAGAGGCACCGGGGTCCCCTGGCTGCTGCTCGCCCCCTGTCTGCTGATCCTCGGCCTGGTCATGGGCTATCCGCTGGTCCGCCTGGTCACGCTGTCCTTCCAGACCTTCGGACAGTCCCAGCTGTGGGGCTTCAAGCCCGCCGAGTGGATCGGCCTCGACAACTTCTCCGGGATCCTCGGCGACGGCGAGTTCTGGGGCGTCGTCGTCCGCACGATCGTCTTCGCGGCGGGCTCGGTCATCTTCACGATGGTCGCCGGCATGGCCCTCGCCCTGCTCCAGCAGAAGGTCTCCGGCTGGATGAAGACCCTCATCAACATTGTCCTGGTGGCCAGTTGGGGCATGCCGGTCATCGTCGCGACCACCGTCTTCAAGTGGCTCTTCGACACCGACTACGGCGTCTTCAACGCCCTGCTCAGCAAGCTCCCCGGCGTCGACATGGTCGGCCACAACTGGTTCGCCAGCGGACCGCAGGGCCTCCTCGTCATCATGCTGCTCGTGGTCTGGGGCGCGGTGCCCTTCGTGGTGATCACCCTCAGCGCCGGACTCACCCAGGTCCCCCAGGAGTTGGAGGAGGCCGCCCGCCTCGACGGCGCCGGCGCCTGGGGCGTCTTCCGGTACGTCACCCTGCCCATCCTCAAGCCGATCATCGTGATGCTCACGACCCTCTCGGTGATCTGGGACATGGGCGTCTTCCCCCAGGTGTTCGTGATGCGCGGCGGCCATCCCGAGGCCGACTTCCAGCTCCTGAGCACCTACTCGTACGACCGTGCCTTCGTCGTCAACGATTACGGACAGGGCTCTGCGATAGCCCTGGTCACGGTGGTGCTGCTGCTCGGTGTCGTCGCCGTCTACATGCGTCAGATGCTTCAGATCGGAGAGGTCGAATGAGCGCGCTCACGACCGACGCGCCCCGCAGGCCGACCGGCGGGCGCAAGAAGTCCAAGCTCGGCTGGAACCTCGTAGGCCTCCTCGTCTTCCTCGTCGTCGGCTTCCCGCTCTACTGGATGGTCGACACGGCGTTCAAGCCCGCCAAGGACGCCATCGACCCGGACCCGAGCCTGCTGCCCACCGGCATCACGCTCGACAACTTCCGCCGGGCGCTGGACATCGCGGACTTCTGGGGCCCGGTCGGCCGCAGCCTCATCGTGTCCCTGTCGGTCGTCGTGATCGGCATCGTCGTGGGCCTGCTGGCCGCGCTCGCCATCTCCCGCTTCGCCTTCCGCGGCCGCAAGGTCGTGATCGTCGGCATCCTCGCGGTCCAGATGGTCCCGCTGGTCTCGATGATCATCCCGGTCTTCCTGCTGCTGAACGACCTCGACCAGTACGACAAGCTTTCCGGCCTGGTCATCACGTACCTGACCTTCATCCTCCCGTTCACGGTGTGGACCCTGCGCGGCTTCATCGTCAACATCCCGAAGGAGCTGGAGGAGGCGGCCATGGTCGACGGCTGCTCCCGCACCGGCGCCTTCATCCGCGTGGTCTTCCCGCTGCTGGCCCCCGGCATGGTCGCCACCTCGGTCTACGGCTTCATCCAGGCCTGGAACGAGTACCTGTACGCCCTGATGCTGCTCAGCCAGGAGCATCAGACGGCGACCGTCTGGCTCGGCAACTTCACCACCAAGCACGGCACCGAATACGCCCCGATGATGGCCGGCGCCACGATGATGGCCGTGCCGATCGTCGTCCTCTTCCTCCTCGTCCAGCGCAAGATGGCCGCGGGTCTGACCGCCGGCGCTGTGAAGGGATAACGCCAACCGATGACGACATTCGCCAGCGGTACAGACACTCTGACGCGCGACGCCCTCACCGTCCTGCAACCGGGCTTCCCCGGCACCACGGCCCCCGACTGGCTGCTACGGCGCCTCGGCGAAGGCCTGGCCTCGGTGGGCCTGTTCGGCCGCAACATCGCGTCCCCCGAGCAACTCTCCTCCCTGACCGCCCAGTTGAGGGCCGAACGGGACGACGTGCTGGTCGCGATCGACGAGGAGGGCGGCGACGTCACGCGCCTTGAGGTGCGCACGGGCTCCTCCTTCCCCGGCAACCACGCGCTCGGCGCGGTGGACGACGTGGACCTGACGAGGGAGGTGGCCCACGAGTTGGGCCGCAGGCTCGCCGCATGCGGGGTGAACCTCAACTGGGCCCCGTCCGCCGACGTGAACTCCAACCCCTCCAACCCGGTCATCGGCGTCCGCTCCTTCGGCGCCGACCCCGAACTGGTCGCCCGCCACACCGCCGCCTACGTCACCGGCCTCCAGGCCGCGGGCGTCGCCGCCTGCACGAAGCACTTCCCGGGCCACGGCGACACGGCGGTCGACTCCCACCACGCGCTCCCGCGCATCGACGCGGAGTCGGCGGTCCTGGAGCGACGCGAACTCCGCCCGTTCCGCGCGGCCATCGCCGCCGGCACCCGCGCGGTGATGAGCGCCCACATCCTGGTCCCGACCCTGGACCCGGACCACCCGGCCACCCTCTCCCCGCACATCCTGACCGACCTCCTGCGCGGCCGACTCGGCTACGACGGCCTCATCGTCACCGACGCCATCGAGATGCAGGCCATCGCCGCCACCTACGGCATCGAACGCGGCGCGGTCATCGCCATCGCCGCCGGTGCCGACGCCCTCTGCGTGGGCGGCGGCCTCGCGGACGACGAGACGGTACGACGCCTGCGCGACGCCCTGGTCCGCGCGGTCCGCGCGGGCGAACTCCCGGAGGAACGCCTGGCCGAAGCGGCGGAACGGGTACGGGGGTTGGCCCGCTGGGCGGCCTCGCTATCGGCCTCCGCTACGGCCTCCTCTTCGGCCTCGGCATCCGGCTCCGCTACGGCCTCCGTTTCGGACGAGGGCGCCGTTCCCGCGGCGGACGTGACGCGCGTCGATGTCGGTCTCGTCGCCGCCCGCCGGGCCCTCACGGTCACCGGTGCCGAAGCCTTCACCCCCCTCACCGAACCGCCGTACGTAGCGCTCCTCACCCCCGTCGCCAACATCGCCGTCGGCGACGAGACGCCCTGGGGGGTGGGTGCCGAGCTGACCCGGATGCTGCCCGGTACGCAGACGGGGAGCTTCGCCGGGGAGGCCGCGGGGGACGCGGTGCTGGAGGCGGCGGGGGCGCGGCGGGTCGTGGTCGTGGTGCGGGACGAGCACCGGCATCCGTGGATGGCCGCCACCCTCGACACCGTGCTGGCGGCCAGGCCCGACACCGTCGTGGTCGAGATGGGCATCCCGCAGGCCCCGCCCAGAGGCGCCCTCCACATCGCGACGCACGGGGCGGCCAGAGTCTGCGGCCGTGCGGCGGCGGAGGTCATCGCGGGGGAGTGACCTCAGGTGATACGCCGGTGCCGGGCCCTCCACGAGGGAGCCCGGCACCGGTACGTACGCGCGAGGAACCCGCGCCTCAAGTCCCGCGCCTCAAATCCCCTGCCAGTCCGGCTTGTTGACGAACGTGTGCCGGAAATAGTCCGCGAGCTTCAGCTTGGACGCGGCGCCCTCGTCCACCACGACCGTCGCATGCCGGTGGAACTGGAGTGCCGACGCCGGGCACACCGCGGCGACCGGCCCCTCCACCGTCGCGGCGACCGCGTCCGCCTTGCCCTCGCCGGTCGCCAGCAGCACCAGGTGCCGCGCCTCCAGGATGGTCCCGATGCCCTGCGTGATGACGTGGTGCGGGACCTGCCCTATGTCACCGTCGAAGAAGCGCGCGTTGTCCACCCGCGTCTGCTCGGTCAGCGTCTTGATCCGGGTCCGCGAGGCCAGCGACGAGCACGGCTCGTTGAACCCGATGTGCCCGTCGGTCCCGATCCCGAGTATCTGGAGGTCGACCCCGCCGGCCTCGCCCAGCGCCCGGTCGTAGGCCTCGCACGCCGCCTGCACGTCCTCGGCCGTCCCGTCCGGCCCGAGGAACGAGTCCATCCCGACCCCGAGCGGCTCCAGCACCTCACGGCGCAGCACCGAGCGGTACGACTCCGGGTGCTCGGCGGGCAGCCCCACGTACTCGTCGAGCTGCGCGATCCGCGCCCGCGAGGTGTCCACGGCACCGGCGCGGACCTTGGCCGCCAGCGCCTCGTAGATGGGCAGGGGCGTCGAGCCGGTGGCCACGCCCAACAGGGCGTCCGGCCTGCGCCGGAGCAGCTGTGCCATGGCCTCGGCGATCAGCTCGCCGCCCGACTTGGCGTCCGGAACGATGACAACTTCCACGCTGGGCCTGCCGTTCTGAAGAGAACCATGTGGTTTAGACCAATCGTGTCCAATCTAACAGAATCGGTACCGCCCTCCCAGAGTGATCCACGTCCCACCACCCCGCACGGGCGCCGCCGCCGAAGAAGGGGTGAAATGGACACCGCACCGCCGCCACGCCCCACCTCCGGAGGACCCCGCATGACCGCCACGCCCCCGGCCCCCGACAGCGAACTCCCCGGCCGGATCATGGCCCGAGAGATGGCCGAACAGCCCGATGTCCTGCGCCGCATCCTCGACGAGGGCGCCCCGCGCATCCGGCAGGTCGCCCAGGCCGTGGCCGCCCGCAAGCCCCGCTTCGTGCTGCTCACCGCCCGCGGCACCTCCGACAACGCGGCCCTGTACGCCAAGTACCTCCTGGAGATCCGCCTCGGCCTGCCCTGCGGACTCACCTCGATGTCGACCACCACGGCCTACGGCGCCCACCCCGACCTGACCGACGTCCTCGTCGTCACCGTCAGTCAGTCCGGCGGCTCCCCGGACCTGGTCGCCTCGACGCGGGCCGCCCGCGAGGCCGGAGCGATCACCGTCGCCGTCACCAACAACCCGGATTCACCGCTGGCCGCCGTATCGGAGTACCACGTCGACATCATGGCGGGCCCGGAGAAGGCGCTCCCCGCGACCAAGACGTACACCGCCTCCCTCCTCGCGCTCTACCTCTTCGTCGAGGGCCTGCGCGGCGGCGACGGCGCCGCGGCCAAGGCGCTGCCCGATCTCGCCGAGCAACTCCTCGCCCGCCAGGACGAGGTCCGTACCCTCGCCTCCCGCTACCGCTTCGCCGAGCGCATGGTCATCACCTCGCGCGGCTACGGCTATCCCACCGCGAAGGAGGCCGCCCTCAAGCTGATGGAGACCAGCTACATCCCGGCTCTCGCCTACTCCGGCGCCGACCTCCTGCACGGCCCTCTCGCCATGGTCGACAACGTCTCGCCGGTCATCGCGGTCGTGACGGACGGCAAGGGCGGCGCCGCCCTCCAGCCCGTGCTCGACCGGCTGCGCGGCCGGGGCGCGGACCTGGTCGTCATCGGCCCGGCCGGTCAGGTCGAACAGGCCTCGGCCGGTTTCGTCCTGCCCGTCGAGGGCGTCCCCGAGGAACTCCAGCCGATCCTGGAGATCCTCCCGCTCCAGCTCCTCGCCTACGAGGTCACCATCGCCCGGGGCCAGGACCCGGACGCGCCCCGCGCCCTGGCCAAGGTGACGGAGACCCGCTGAACCCGTGTCCCCTGTACCGGCCACATGTACCGGCCACGGAAATTCCCATGACCAACCAGTCCCGAACAGGACCCGACACGGTTAGGCTTCTCGACATCCTTCAAAGCATGGACACGGAATGTGGTCTAGTCCACAATGTGTTAAAGGCGTAAGCCTCCGTCTTCCCCGCACAGGAAGACGGATCGAGGAACCGAGGCTCTCTGCCCTGACTGCCCCGGGTCCTCATCCATCGGCCGATCGGGACCGCACACCCCGTGGCCGTTGCTGCTCCGGGCTGCGGTGCCGAGAGGGCTGAGGGTCCCTCTCAGGCGCCGCGGCCCGCGGGTGTTTTTAGGACAGGTACAGACCGGCGGGTACGCTCGCAGACGTGCCCTCCATGAACGAACTCGTACGCCAGCACACCGCACTCGGTGACTCCGACCTTGAGTGGCTGCACCTGCTGGTCTCGGAGTGGCAGCTGCTCTCCGACCTCTCCTTCGCCGACCTGGTCCTGTGGGTCCCCACGCGTGACGGCACCCGCTATGTCTCCGTCGCCCAGATGCGGCCGAACACCGGTCCCACCTCGTACCAGGACGACATGGTCGGCCACCTCGTCCCGCGCGGCCGCCGCCCCATGCTGGACGCGGCCCTCGACGAGGGCCGGATCGTGCGCGAGGGCGACCCGGAGTGGCGCGAAGAGGTCCCCGTCCGCGTCGAGTCGATTCCGGTACGACGGGACGGACGCGTCCTGGGCGTCATCGCGCGCAACACCAACCTGCTCACCGTGCGCACCCCGAGCCGCCTCGAACTCACCTACCTCCAGAGCGCGTCGGACCTCGCGCAGATGATCGCGGCCGGTTCCTTCCCGTTCCCGAACCAGCAGGTCGACATGGACGCCTCGCCGCGCGTCGGCGACGGACTGATCAGGCTCGACGGCGACGGCATCGTGCAGTACGCCTCGCCCAACGCCCTGTCCGCGTACCACCGGATGGGCCTCGCCACCGACCTCGTCGGCCAGCCGCTGGGCACGACCACCGCCGAACTCGCCCCCACCCGGGGCCCGGTGGACGAGGCGCTCGCCAAGGTCGCCAGCGGATGGGCGCCGCGCGAGTTCGAGATCGAGGCGCGTGACGGGGTCATCCAGTTCCGGGCGATCCCGCTCAAACCCAAGGGCACCCGCATCGGTTCACTGGTGCTGCTCCGGGACGTCACCGAACTGCGGCGCCGCGAGCGGGAGTTGATCACCAAGGACGCGACCATCCGGGAGATCCACCACCGGGTGAAGAACAACCTCCAGACGGTCGCCGCCCTGTTGCGGCTCCAGGCCCGCCGCATCGACTCCGAGCGCGGCCGGGAGGCCCTGGAGGAGGCCGTACGGCGGGTCGGTTCGATCGCGATCGTGCACGAGACGCTGTCCCAGAACCTGGACGAGCGCGTGGAGTTCGACGAGATCGCCGACCGGGTGCTCGCGATGGTCGCCGAGATCTCGCCGGGCAAGGTCACCGGCCGGCGCAGCGGCCGCTTCGGAATACTGGACGCCGAGGTCGCCACCCCGCTCTCCATGGTCCTCACCGAGATCCTCCAGAACGCCCTGGAACACGGCTTCCGCGAGGGCGAGACCGGCACGGTCGAGGTGTCGGCCGTGCGCGGCGGCACCTCCAAGGACGCCCGCCTCCTCGTCACCGTGCAGGACGACGGCGTAGGACTCCCCGAGGGATTCGACCCGCACCGCTCGGGCAACCTGGGGCTCCAGATCGTACGGACGCTGGTGGAGGGCGAGTTGGGCGGCACGTTCGACATGGTGCCGGGGCCGGAGCGGGGGACCCGGGTGATCCTGGATGTGCCGGTGGAGGCACACAAGTGACGTACGGGGACGGGGTGTTCGGAGACGGATTCGGAGACGGATTCGGGGACAGCAAAGAGCCCCGGATCATCAACTGATCCGGGGCTGCTCGCTCGTTGCTATGCGCATCGGGGGTACTGCGCGCTGCGGCTCGGGGGCGGGAGATGCGTACTCGCTGTACGCGCCGCCAAGCTCAGGCTGTTAGCAGGGTGGATGTCAGGCGGAGGCCTGACGGGCCCGGTTGCGAGCGGCGCGGCGCTTCATGGCGCGGCGCTCGTCCTCGCTGAGACCACCCCAGACGCCGGAGTCCTGGCCGGACTCAAGCGCCCACTGCAGACACTGGTCCATAACAGGACAGCGACGGCAGACGGCCTTGGCTTCCTCGATCTGCAGCAGCGCAGGACCGGTGTTGCCGATGGGGAAGAAGAGCTCGGGGTCTTCCTCGCGGCAAACGGCGTTGTGACGCCAGTCCATGGCTGCTACCTCTCCTTGGTATTACGTGCGGGTTGCTTGTGAATGTGAACGCTTTCACGAATCCCTCAACAAGTGAAGGGCCGTACGCCAGGTTCACTGGCGGGGTCCTGTGGATTGAAGAGGGGTTCCGGTGATCCGTGGAGGCCGGTGTTGCGGGCCGTCTCGATCGCCACGTAGAGACTCGCAAACCTCAGCGGCGGATACAACCCCTTCTGGAAAGTTTTTTTTGATTCCTCGGTGTCGACTAGGTCACAGCCGTACTTCCATGGGGTGGATCCTGGTCTAAACGTTCGAGTGAAAGGACTTCAGCCCTTTCTGCTCACACAATCACACGCAGTGCACGGCGTACGCCTGTGAACGTCACGCTCGTACGCAGTCCGAGGTGGTCGCCGTCCATCTGGAGGGGCAACGGGGCCTTCGAATGCAAGGTGAACTCGGTCAGGTCGTGCAGGGCCGCAGCGTGCTTGCCGTGGGGTCCGCGTTCGGGGGACGAAGTGAGCAACTGGGTGCCATACCGGGCAACCGCGGCGCTGGACAGGCGGGTGAGACCGAGTACGTCGAGGCCTTTATCGAACGACGCCTTAGGTGACGTGTACATCGGGCGATTGCCGAGATACGTCCAGGGCGAGGTGTTCGAGACTATGGCCACCACCAGATCCGTGACCGGGTCCTCCCCGGGCTGCTCCAGCGTGATCGTCCCGTGCCGGCGGTGCTGCTCCCCGAGGAACTGCCGGACCACCTGGCGCACATACAGCGCGTGCGTGGACTTCTTGCCCTGCTCCCGCTGCTGCTCGACCCGCCCGACCACCCCCGCGTCGAACCCGAGCCCGGCGTTGAAGGTGAACCAGCGCGACGGCACGGACTCGTCCTCGGTGCCGGGCGTACCGGAGGTCAGCCCGAGCCCCACCGTGCGCTCGCTGCCCTCGCGCAGGGCGTCGAGGATGGCGCCGGTGGCCTCCACGGCGTCGTTGGGCAGGCCGAGGGCGCGCGCGAAGACGTTGGTGGAGCCGCCGGGGACCACCGCGAGGCCGGGCAGGCGCTCCGGGTCGGGGCCGGTGTGCAGCAGGCCGTTGACGACCTCGTTGACCGTGCCGTCGCCGCCGAGGGCCACCACCAGGTCGACGTTCCCGCTCTCCGCCGCCTGCCGGGCGAGGTCGCGCGCGTGGCCTCTGTACTCCGTGGTGACGGCCTCCAGCTTCATCTCGCTGGCGAGCGCGTGGAGCAGGACGTCGCGCGTACGTGCGCTTGTGGTGGTTGCCGCCGGATTGACCACGAGAAGTGCACGCATGAGTTGCAGCGTACCTACTGAGGGGTACCCGTCCCATACCGAGGTAGGGGTTCGGTAAGAGGAGACGACGTGAGCCTGAACACCTGGGGCCGTTTTCCGAGGGCTACCCTTCTGGGGTGAGCGCTGAGCAGACCCCCGCCCCGGAGACCGACGGCCCCGACGGACCCCGTCCGCGCCGTCTGACCTACGCGGCGGCCCTCGTCGCGCTGGAAGGTCTCGCACTCGCCGTCGGCGGGGTGTGGATGCTCGTCCTGGGGCTCACCGGTGACCCGGACGACCGCCAGCAGGCCGTGACCGGAGGCGTGACCCTGGTGGTGCTCGCGCTGCTGCCGCTGCTCGCCGCGCGCGGACTGCTCGGCCGCCGCGGCTGGAGCCGGGGTCCCGCCGTGATCACGCAGATCATGGCGCTGCCCGTGGCCTACAACCTGCTCCGGGCCGACAGCGTGGCCATCCCGGCAGGCATCGCGCTCGCGGTGGTCGCGGTCGCCTCGCTGGTGCTGCTGGTGAACCCGGCGACGACACAGGCCCTCGGAATCCGAGGGCCCGGCCGCCGTACCGAAGAGCCGAAGAGCTGACCTCCGACTCGCTGTCCTACTCCTCGACGAGGAGCTTCTCCCGCAGCTGGGCCAGGGTCCGGGCCAGCAGGCGGGACACGTGCATCTGGGAGATGCCGACCTCCTGCGCGATCTGCGACTGCGTCATGTTGCCGAAGAAGCGCAGCAGCAGGATCCGCTTCTCGCGCGGAGGCAGGTCCTCCAGCAGCGGCTTGAGCGACTCGCGGTACTCGACGCCCTCCAGGGCCTCGTCGTAGGCGCCCAGGGTGTCCGCGACCGCCGGGGACTCGTCGTCCGTGTCCGGGACGTCCAGGGACAGCGTGGAGTACGCGTTGGCGGACTCCAGGCCCTCCAGGACCTCCTCCTCCGAGATGCCCAGCTTCTCGGCCAGCTCGTGGACCGTGGGGGAGCGGCCGTGCCGCTGCGAGAGCTCCGCTGTCGCCGTGGTCAGCGACAGGCGCAGCTCCTGGAGCCTGCGCGGGACGCGCACCGCCCAGCCCTTGTCACGGAAGTGCCGTTTGATCTCGCCCACGACCGTCGGGGTCGCGTACGTCGAGAACTCGACCCCGCGCTCCGGGTCGAAGCGGTCGACCGACTTGATCAGGCCGATGGTGGCGACCTGGGTCAGGTCGTCCAGCGGCTCGCCGCGGTTGCGGAAGCGGCGCGCGAGATGCTCGACGAGCGGCAGGTGCATACGGACCAGCCGGTTGCGCAGCTCCGCGTACTCGACGCTGCCGTCCTTGAGCGTGCGCAGCTCGATGAAGAGCGCGCGCGCTCCGCTGCGGTCCTGGGGGTCGTGCCGGGTGCTCTGCGCACTCTGCACGACCTGCGCGCCCGCCACGTCGTCCCGCTCGTGCTCGCTCATCGCCTGGTCCGTCGCCCTTCCCCGAGCTTTCGCCTCCTCCCCCACGCTCGACTCAGTCGGAGCGGGGGAACCCCCGGCAACGGGGGAGACCCCACCAATACGCACGGCACCGTCCTGCTCACGTTGACCGTCGTCCGTCACACCGGCCTCCGAGGGTTCGTCCTCCGGATGCGGCCGGGCCTGCTCGGGAATTCCGCCGCAGGGCACCAGGGGGCCGGCGTCCGCCGTAGGGCGTGCTCCGCCCGTGCCGCCCTCGGCCGGCAGCTCCCGTGTGCCGCGCTCTTCGTCCCGCACCGGCCCGTCCCCGTTCCTCACGCCGGCCCGGGTCCCGCGCCGCGCTGTTTGTAGAGGCTGATCGTTACGGTCTTGTCCTCGTCGACTGCCGATGAGACCTTGCCCGCGAGGGCCGAGAGCACGGTCCAGGCGAAGGTGTCGCGCGAGGGCGCGTGACCGTCCGTCGTCGGGGCGGAGACGGTGACTTCGAGCGAGTCGTCCACGAGCCGGAAGACACAGCTGAGCACTGAGCCGGGCACGGCCTGCTGGAGCAGGATCGCGCAGGCCTCGTCCACCGCGATGCGGAGGTCCTCGATCTCGTCGAGGGTGAAGTCCAAACGGGCTGCGAGGCCGGCCGTGGCCGTACGCAGCACCGACAGGTAGGCACCCGCAGCCGGCAGCCGGACTTCCACGAAGTCCTGGGTCGCGGGCTCGCCTGCGATCTGGGACACCCTCACCTCCAAGGTGGTACAAGCTCTTTCGGGGGCCCAGGGGTCGCCCCCCGGGGTAACGCGATACTTGGTTCAGCGGTGACGCTACCGCGCTCTGAACTTTCCTGTCCCCGGGACCCCAACCCCATGTTGTCACTCATAGTAAACCTACGGATACGCTCCGTGGCTAGGGGTCCTGCGGGCCCAATTGGGAAGAGCGCGCGCCGGGTTGACGTACCCAGCCGTCAGACGGTCGAACCGTCGAAACCGGCGGTCGGAATGACGAGGTCACAGGAGTACGTGGTCGACGAAGCACCAGCGCCAGCTCTCCCCGGGTTCGTAGGTCCGCATCACCGGATGCCCGGATTCCTTGTGATGTGCTGTCGCGTGGCGCAGGGGCGAGGAGTCGCAGCAGGCGACATGGCCGCAGTAGAGGCACAGTCGCAGCTGTACGGGGTGGGTGCCGGCCGCCAGACATTCGAGGCAGGTCTCGCTCTGGGGCTTCGGTTCCGGGAGCGGCAGCGCGTCGGCGTGCGTGCACTGTTTCATGATTGCCAGATTACGACGGCTGTGCGGTTGGCCGCGCGGAAAAACTGAGGGCGGGCGAGGACGATGGACGTGATGCCACTGCTGTTGCTGGTGGCGGGAAGTGCCGTGGTGGCCGCCGGTGCCCGGCGCACCCCGGTGCCGGCACCGCTGCTGCTGGTCGCGGTCGGGCTGGCCGTCTCGTACGTCCCGGGGGTCCCGGACTACACCCTGGACCCGGACGTCGTACTGCCGCTGCTGCTGCCCCCGCTGCTCTACACGTCGGCCACCGACAGCTCGTACCTCGACCTGAGGGCCCAGGTGCGGCCCGTGGCGCTGCTGTCGGTGGGGTACGTGCTCTTCGCCACGTTCGTCGTCGGCTGGGCCGCCTACGTGATCGTGCCGGGGCTGCCGCTGACCGCGGCGCTGGTGCTCGGCGCGGTGGTGGCGCCGCCGGACGCGGTCGCCGCGACCGCGGTGGCCCGCCGGGTCGGACTGCCCTCGCGGATCACGACGATCCTCCAGGGCGAGTCCCTGCTGAACGACGCCACCGCGATCACCGCCTACAAGGTGGCCCTCGCGGCGGCGGTCGGCGAGGGCGCCACCTGGGCCGGAGGCATCGGCGAGTTCCTGCTCGCGGCCGTCGGCGGGGTCGGGGTCGGGCTCCTGATGATGGTGCCGATCCACTGGCTGCGCACCCACCTCAAGGAGGCGCTGCTCCAGAACACGCTCTCCCTGTTGATCCCGTTCGTCGCCTACGCGGTCGCCGAGCAGGTGGGCGCCTCCGGAGTGCTCGCCGTCGTGGTCGTGGCGCTCTATCTGGGCCACCGCGCGTGGGAGGTCGATTTCGCGACCCGACTCCAGGAGGAGGCGGTCTGGAAGATGGTCGCCTTCGTCCTGGAGTCGGCCGTGTTCGCCCTGATCGGACTGCAACTGCCGGTGGTCCTCAAGGGACTTGGCGAGTACCGCGGCCTGGACGCCGCCCTGTACGCGATCGCCCTCTTCCTTGTCGTCGTCGCGACCCGCTTCGTGTGGGTGTATCCGGCGGCCTTCCTGCCCCGCATGTTCTCCGCGCGGATCAGGGAACGCGAGGACAACCCCACCTGGAAGGGGGCGATGACCACCGCGTGGGCCGGCATGAGAGGCGTGGTCTCGCTGGCCATCGCCTTCTCGATCCCACTCACGGTGCACGGCGGCGACCCCTTCCCGCAGCGCAACATCATCCTGTTCCTGACCTTCACGACGGTCATCGGAACCCTGGTGGTGCAGGGCCTGAGCCTGCCCCCGATCATCCGGCTGCTGAAATTCCCCGGCCGCGACCCCCAGGCCGAGACGCTCGCCGAGGCCAACGCCCAGGCGCAGGCCTCCCGGGTGGCCGAGAAACGCCTCAACGCCCTTCTGGAGGACGAGCGCAACGCCCTGCCCCCTCCGCTGGCCGACCGTCTCCGCGAGGTCCTGGAGCGCCGCCGCAACGCCGTCTGGGAGCGCCTGGGCGCCACCAACCCCGTCACCGGCGAGACCGTCGACGACACCTACCGCCGCCTGTCCCGCGAGATGATCAGCGCCGAACGCTCGATGTTCGTGCGCCTGCGCGACGGCCGCTACATCGACGACGAGATGCTCCGCACCCTGCTCCGCAGACTGGACCTGGAGGAGGCGGCGGCTTATCGGGAGGCGGCGTAGGCCTGTCAGGAGGCCACCTGGGCCCGGCGTGAGGATCAGGTCGTGGACGCGGGGTGTGGCACGCGCTCCCCGCCGACCGAAGTGCGCGGGCGCCCCAGCCGCCGTTGTCGTCACTGGCCGACGTCCGTCAGTGTTCGGCGGGGAGGTGCCGATGTCCGTCAGTGTTCGGCGGGGAGGTGCCGATGTCCGTCAGTCTTCGGCCGGGAGGTGTCGACGTCCGTCAGTCTTCGGCCGGGAGGTGTCGACGTCCGTCAGCTTTCGGCCGGGAGGTGCCGACGCCCGTCAGTCTTCGGCCGGGAGGCGCCCCCGCCGCGTCGCCCGCGGACGCTGATGCCGGCGTCCTCGCTGCCTCGCGGTCGCACGCGCCTCGCCCCGCTCACCGGCGCGCCCGTCAACCACCGCCGCTTTCCCGCGACCTGAGCCGCCGGGCGGCCCCGGCGCCTGGCGGGACGCTACGGGAACGGTCGCCCGGTGACGACGGCGGCGACCGTGCTCCCGCGCGGGAAGGCCCCTTCGTCCACCAGGGCAACAAGTCCGTACAGCAACTTGGCGACATAGAGATGCTCGACGGGCAGCCCGTGGCGGGCCTCGAAGTCCTCGGCGAAGGCGTCGAGTTCGGCCGGCACGCGCGCGTAGCCGCCGAAATGGAAGCGCTCGTCGAGCGACCAGTCGCCGCGGCGGCCGCCGAAGGCCCGCTCCTGGAGGGCTGTGATGTCGGCGCGCAGGAAGCCGCCCCTGAGGACCGGGATCCCCAGCACCCGCTGGTCGGGGGCGAGTCCCGCGGCCAGCCCGGCCAGTGTGCCGCCGGTTCCGCAGGCGAGGGCGACCACATCGACGTCGGCACGCGCGCGCAGCTCCTCGCCCAGGGCCCGGCAGCCGCGTACCGCGAGGGAGTTGCTGCCGCCCTCGGGGACGACGTACGCGTCCTCCGCGTCCACCTCGCGCAGGATCCCGGCCAGTGCCCCGGGCTCGCCCTTGCGCCGGTACGTCGACCTGTCGACGAAGTGGAGGCGCATCCCGTCGGCCGCGCATCGAGCCAGGGACGGGTTGAGCGGGCGGTCCGCCAGCTCCTGCCCGCGGACCACGCCGACCGTGCGCAGACCCAGGAGGCGGCCCGCGGCGGCGGTGGCGCGCAGGTGGTTGGAGTAGGCGCCGCCGAACGTGACGACCGTACGTCCGGCCGCCGCCGCGAGATTGGGCGCGAGCTTGCGCCACTTGTTGCCGATCAGGTCCGGATGGATCAGGTCGTCCCGCTTGAGCAGCAGCCGCACACCGTGCCGAACGAAGCGCCCGTCCGTGATCTGCTCCACCGGCGACGGCAGCCGGGGCCGTAGGGCGGCGAGGTCGGGGCTGGTCACGGCACCATTGTCACCCGGGGCGCCCGTGGCCCTCGTGTCCCCCGGGGGTCACTTCAGGCGCTCGCCGACCCGATCGCGCAGCCAGTCCATCGTGAACCCGCGCGGGTCCACCTTTCCGGGCTGCCACTCCAGGTGCCCGATCACCGACCGCGCGGACCACTCGTGGTGGCGGCAGATCGCCGCGCAGACCTTCTCGATCGCCTCCAACTGGGCGTCGGGCCACGGGTCCTCGCCGTCTCCGAGGTTCTCGCACTCGAAGCCGTAGAAGTGCCGGTTGCCGTCGGTGTTGGCCTCGTTGTCGTGCGGCAGCCGCTTCTCGGCGATCACCGCGCGCAGCACGTCGTCGTCGCCCAGGCCCGCGTGGTTGGCGCGGCCGTAGCCGACCAGGTGGACCCTGCCGTCCTTGGTGATGACGCCGTGGCACAGCGGGCCGGGCAGGTCCGGGCGGCCCTCGCGGCACAGCTCCACCGTCCGCTGGCTGCCGCTGGTGACCGTGTGGTGGATCATCACGCCGTGGACGGGACCCCACGGGCCCTTGTGGTTGCGGTTGTGGTGCTCCCAGTCGCCGACCTCGACGACCGTGACGCCCTCGTCCCGCAGCGCGTCCAGGAAACCGCCTGCGGACATGGGTGAGGCCATGAACGCCTCCTTCGTGCTGTGCGACGGCCGACGTGCACGGCCGCCTGTTATCGCTGCTTGTACCGAAAAAGTCCTGGTACGCACGACTTGTTCGTACGGCGTGCGAGCCGATCCGGACAACGGCGGCCCCGGCCGCAACTCGAACAACATTCGACGTAAACAGCCCCCGTGCCCAGCACGCGAAGATCCATTCCCGCTCTTTCGGGTAATACCACCGGCACGCAGAGTGAGGAAAGCTGATGCGCGAGAACGAATGCCGGGCGCACAGGCCCGGCATGAATGGGGAGGGCATTTCTCTATGTCGGTAGGCGAAGAGGTCCGCGCGGAGCAGAACAAGCCGCAGCAGAGCCTTGGCACGGCGGCTGCGCGGAACCTGGCCACCACCACCAAGTCCGCACCGCAGATGCAGGAGATCAGCTCCCGCTGGCTCCTGCGCACACTGCCGTGGGTGAACGTGCAGGGTGGCACATACCGGGTGAACCGACGACTGAGCTACTCCGTCGGCGACGGCCGGGTGACATTCGTGAAGACCGGCGACCGCGTCGAGGTCATCCCCGCGGAGCTCGGCGAACTGCCCGCGCTGCGGGACTACGAGGACGAGGAGGTCCTCTCGGAACTGGCAGTCCGCTGCCGGCAGCGCGAGTTCGCCCCGGGGGAGGCGATCGCGTCGTTCGGCGGCCAGGCCGACGAGGTGTACCTGCTGGCACACGGCAGGGTGGAGAAGGTCGGCACCGGCCCGTACGGCGACGACACGGTCCTCGGAGTCCTCGCCGACGGCGCCTACTTCGGCGACCAGGCGCTGCTCGACCCGGAGGCCATCTGGGAGTACACGGCCCGCGCGGACACCGCCTGCACGGTGCTCGTACTGGCCCGAGGAGACGTCGAGCAGGTCGCGGAGCGCTCCGACACCCTGCGCGAACACCTCGCGCAACTGCGCGCGATCCCCGAGCAGCGCACCAACAAGTACGGCGAGAGGGCGATCGACCTCGCCGCGGGCCACTCCGGCGAGCCGGACATCCCGCACACGTTCGTCGACTACGACGCCCGGCCGCGCGAGTACGAACTGAGCGTCGCCCAGACCGTGTTGCGCATCCACTCGCGCGTGGCCGACCTCTACAACCAGCCGATGAACCAGACCGAGCAGCAACTGCGGCTCACCGTCGAGGCGTTGAAGGAGCGCCAGGAGCACGAGCTGATCAACAACCGCGAGTTCGGCCTGCTCAACAACTGCGAGTACGACCAGCGGCTCCAGCCGCACGACGGGGTCCCCAGCCCGGACGACCTGGACGAGCTGCTCAGCAGGCGGCGCGGCACCAGGATGCTCCTCGCCCACCCGCGCGCGATCTCCGCGTTCGGCCGCGAGCTCAACAAGCGCGGACTGGTCCCGGAGTCCATCGAGATCGCCGGCAACCGCATCCCGACCTGGCGCGGAGTGCCGATCTACCCGTGCAACAAGATCCCGGTCAGCGACCGGCGGACCACCTCGATCATCGCCATGCGTACCGGCGAGGCCGACCAGGGCGTCATCGGCCTCCAGCAGGCCGGCATCCCGGACGAGATCGAGCCGAGCCTGTCGGTGCGCTTCATGGGCATCAACGAACAGGCGATCATCAAGTACCTCGTGACGGCCTACTACTCGGCGGCGGTCCTGGTGCCGGACGCCCTCGGCGTCCTGGAGAACGTCGAGATCGGCCGCTGGAGGTGACGTTTCAGCAGCTGGACGCGGTGTCCCCGCCCTTCGGGGCGGGTACACCCCGGTCACATGCGCCCAGCCGCAGTGGAAACGCCACCGTCCGCGGACTCTCCGAGGGGGACCCCATGGCCGAGTTCAGGGCGGAGACGAAACAGCATCCTGACCGGACGCAGCCGGCCGACGGACACGAGGCGGCGGTGATCCTGGAAGGGGCCCGGACGACCGTCGACCCCGAACTGCGCTCGGCGATCGACTCGTTGCCCGGCTCCATGCGCAGGGTCGCGCTCTACCACTTCGGGTGGGAGCACGCGGACGGCACCCCGGCGGCGGGCAACGCCGGCAAGGCGATCCGCCCCGCCCTCGTCCTCACCGCGGCCACCGCACTCGGCGGCGAACGGGCACGGGCGGGCGCGCTGCGGGCCGCCGCGGCGGTCGAGCTGATCCACAACTTCACACTGCTGCACGACGACGTGATGGACCGGGACACCACCCGCAGACACCGGCCCACCGCGTGGACCGTGTTCGGCGACCCCGACGCGATCCTCGCCGGGGACGCGCTCCAGGCGCTGGCGCTGCGGCTGCTCGCCGAGGACCCGCACCCGGCGGCCTCGGCCGCCGCGGCCCGGCTCGCGGACTGCGTCGTCGAACTGTGCGCGGGCCAGCACGCGGACACCGCCATGGAGCAGCGCGCCCCCGACGAGGTCACCCTCGACGAGGTGCTCGCCATGGCCGAGGCCAAGACCGGCGCGCTGCTCGGCTGCGCCTGCGCGGTGGGCGCGCTGTACGCGGGGGCGTCCGCCGAGGACGTGGAGGCGCTGGACGCGTTCGGCCGACAGGCCGGGCTCGCCTTCCAGCTGATCGACGACGTCATCGGCATATGGGGCGACCCCGCCCGCACCGGCAAAGCGGCCGGCGCCGACCTCGTCGTACGCAAGAAGTCGCTGCCCGTGGTCGCCGCGCTCACCTCGGGCACCCCGGCGGCCGTGGAACTCGCCGAACTGTACGGAATGCCGTACGAGGAAGGGGACTTGGAGCGCACCGCGCTCGCGGTCGAGCGGGCGGGCGGCCGGGACTGGGCGCAGGCCCAGGCGGCCGACCGGATGGCGCGGGCCGTGCAGGAGCTGGCCCGGGCGATCCCGGACCCGCAGGACGCGGGCGGTCTGCTCGCGCTGGCCGAGTTCGTGACCCGGCGCAGCAGTTGAGGACTCCGGAGCCTTCGGGCGCCGTGCGGCCCTGACTCCGCACGGCGCCCGGGCTCCGGACCGGCGGGTCCCGCGCATCCCCACGGTGCGCGGGGCTCGTTACTCTTTGTTTGTGGCCCGACCCGTAAGTCCCGCTAGGCTCAACACCCGTACGGAATACGACTGTTGAGGCGCGGAGGCGGAACATGGGCGTGGCGATACGGGCGGCCGGCGAGGACGACCGGGAGTTGGTCGTCCGACTGCTGGACGACGCGTTCCAGGACGATCCGGTGAGCGGCTGGATCTTCCCCGACGCCGAGTACCGTCGCGCGACCCACCACAAGCTGATGGCCGCCTTCACGGACGCCGTGCTCGCCGACGGCCGTATCGACCTGGCCGAGGACGGCGCGGCCTGCGCGCTGTGGCTGTCCATGCCGGCCGAGGCGCACGCGGCGGACGGCGAGGACGAGGCCGTCGCGCTGCGGGAGTTCGTGGATCCGGACAACGAGCGAGTCGAGACGATCGTCCGGCTCATGGAGGAGGGGCATCCCACCGGCCGGGCCCACGAGTACCTGTGGATGATCGCCGTCGCACCGGACCGGCAGGGCGAGGGCCTCGGCGCCGCGCTCATCCGGCACGTCCTGGAGCGCTGCGACAGCGAGGGCCTGCCCGCCTACCTGGAGGCGAGCAGCGAGCGCAGCACCAAGCTGTACGAGCGGCTCGGCTACTCGTTCACCGACACCACCCTCGACCTCCCGGACGGCCCGCACATGTATCCGATGTGGCGGGAACCGAGGTCGTAGCGTGGAGCCCATGCCCGAAAACGAACCCACCGCCGCCACCGTCCTCCACATCACCGAGCGCGCCCTCTGGGACGCGGCCCGCGAGCGCGGCACCTACGAGTGGTCGACCCGTGGCCGCACCCTCCAGGAGGAGGGCTTCATCCACTGCTCGACCCGCGCCCAACTCCCGCGCGTGGCAGCCTTTTTGTACGGTTCCTACGACGGCCCCGACGAGCTGGTGGTCCTGGTCGTGGACCCGGCACGGCTCGACGCACCGCTGAAGTACGAGGCGCCGGAGCCGGGCGGGGAGGAGTTCCCGCACATCTACGGGCCGATTCCGGTGGACGCGGTGGTGGGGGTGGAGGTGTGGACGGCTTGAGCCGGTTGTGGCGCCGGGTCCTGGTCGGGTGGGCGGTCGCCGTGGCCGTCGGGGGCGGTCTCACCCTGTGGCTGCAGGACTCCGGCGGGCCGCAAGAGCCGTACAGCTGGCAGCTGAACAAGCCTGATGGCGAGACGCCGACGCCGTCGCTGAGTCAAGACGGTCAGGACGCGACGAACGACTGTCCGACGCCCACGGCCTCGCCGTACGACGACCCGCATACGATCTTCATCTGCCTCAAGAACGGCTAGGCAGCCCGCCGGTCTCCGGGTCGCGCCCCGTCAGGCAGTAGACACCGCCCGCCGGGTCCCGCATCACGGTCCAGTGCGTGCCGTGGGAGACGACACTCGCCCCGAGCCGCTCGTGCCGTGCCGTCGTCGTGCCGATGTCGGCGCAGGCCAGGTCGAGATGGGCGGCGGCGGGGCGTTCCTCGCCGAGGCGTTGGAGCAGGACGCGGATCGGCAGGCCGGGCGGGGGCTTGAGCACATGGAACTCGGGGAGCGCGCCGCGCAGCGACGCCCAGTCGCCCAACAGGGCGCTCCAGAAGGCGACTTCGGCGTCGTAGGAGCCGGGCCCGATGTCGAGGGACACCTGATCGAGGCGGCTCCCGTCCACGACGGGCGGCCGTAGCGACTCGCCGTGCCAGGGAACCGAGCAGAACAACTGCCCGGCGGGGGACCGGAGTACGGCCCAGCCGTCGTGCTCGTGCTCATACTCATGCTCGGTGACGGTGTCCGCGCCGAGCGCCAGCGCGGACGCCACGAACGCGGGCACGTCCTCGACGGAGAAGTCGAGATGGGCGCCGCCGGGCCCGGCCTCGACCCCCTGGACCTTCACGCAGGCGTCCGCCTCTTCGGGCAGCAGGGTGACGAACTCCCCTTCCCCGCCGCGCGGTTCGGACAGCCGGGTGCCCGTGACGGCCGTCCAGAAGGTCCGGGCGGGGTCGAGGAGCGCGCGGGGGCGGTCGACGAAGGCGTAGGTCCAGCGGACGGTGGTTCCGGCGGGGTTGCTCATGGCGTGATCGTAGGCCGGAGGCCGCGAACCGCCCCCCCCGGTGGACCTCAGTCCCCGCTGCGCTGCATGAACCGCAGCATGTTCCCGGCCGGGTCCCGGAACGCGCAGTCGCGGACACCGTACGGCTGGTCCGTCGGCTCCTGGACGACCTCGGCGCCGGATTCCTGGACGCGGGCGTAGAGGGCGTCGCAGTCGGCGGTGGTGAAGTTGACCCCGCGCAGGGTGCCCTTGGCGAGCAGTTCGGCCATGGCCTGCTTGTCGGCGGGGGAGGCGTCCGGGTTCGCGGCCGGCGGCTCCAGCACGATCTCCACGTCCGGCTGCAACGGCGACCCCACGGTCACCCACCGCATGCCCTCGAAACCGACGTCGTTACGGATTTCCAGTTCCAGCACGTCGCAGTAGAAGGCGAGCGCCTTGTCGTGGTCGTCGACGGCGATGAAGCACTGGCGGAGTTTGAGATCCATGGGGGACAGGCTAGGGGCGCAGGGGCGGTCCTGCCCGGTTTGGCCGGGTAAAAGTGCGGGCCACGCAGGACGGGATCACCGCGCCGGCCTCGTGGGAGCGGGCGCGGTAGGCGCTGGGGGTCTCGCCGACCAGTTCGGTGAATCGGGAACTGAAGGAACCGAGCGAGGTACAGCCGACGGCCATGCACACCTCCGTCACGCTCAGATCCCCGCGCCGCAGCAACGCCTTCGCCCGCTCGATCCGCCGCGTCATGAGATAGCTGTACGGCGTCTCCCCGTACGCGGCGCGGAAGCTGCGCTGGAAGTGCCCCGGCGACATCAGCGCGGTCCGCGCGATCGAGGCCATGTCGAGCGGCTCGGCGTACTCGCGGTTCATCCGGTCACGGGCCTGACGCAGCCGTACGAGGTCTTCGCGATTCACGTCGTCCAGGATGGCACGGGGGCCGCGCCGCTACCGTCTCGCCACCGGGTGCGGGGACTCAGCCGTAGGAGACGGCGACTCCGCGCTCGGTGAGACCGGTGAGGACGGGGTCGTAGCGGCCCGGGTTCTGGGGGTCTTTTCTCGGCATGGTGAGGGTTGTGAGCGCGGGGAGGGTGGTCAGGGCGCTCACGTCGGCCAGTTCCTTGAGGACGCCGAGGGTGAGGGTCGTGAGGTTCGGGTGGCCGGTGAGGGGGGACAGGTCCTTCCAGTCCAGGAACGACAGGGAGAGTGTCACGAGCTGGTCGACGGCGAAGTCCCGTGCGTTCTCGCACCTGTAGATCGTCAGTTCGCGCAACTCGGCGCAGTCCTCCAGCACTTGGAGGGAGGTCAGCCCGCCCACGCCGTAGAGGCCGATCTCGACCAGTGGGGTGCCGGCCAGGGGGGCGAGGTCCGTCAGGCGGGAGCCGACCACGGTGAGCTTCCGGAGTGCGGGCAGGGCGCTGAGGTCGCCGAGGTCGGCCAGGCTGTCGCAGCAGAAGTGCAGCTCTTCCAGGGCGGGCAGGCCGGTGAGAGGGCCGGGGGTGGTGAAGGACTCGCAGACGCCGACCGACAGATAGGCCAAGTGGTCGTGGTGGCCCAGGGTTTCGAGGTCGGTGAGCGCGGAGCAGCTCCACACTTCGAGTTTCCGGAGCACGGGCATCGCGGCGACGGGCGCGAGATCGCGGAGCTGGGGCATCCCGTGCAGCTTCAGCCCGCCGAGCGCGGGGAGGGCGGCCAGGCCGGAGAGGTCCTCCAGAGCGGGGCACTGGGAGAGGTCGAGCTGCGTCAGGGTGTGCGGGGCGCCGAGGCCGCGCAGGGAGGCGAGCCGCTCGCAGTCGTGGATCGCCAGCTCGGCCAGACCGGCCAGGGACGACAGCCCGGTCAGGTCCCGCAGTTCGGGGCAGGTCTGGAGCACGAGCCGGGTCAGCCGGGGGTGGGCGCCGAGGCCGCGGAGGGCACCGAGGCGCGGGCAGTTGTCGAGGGTCAGGTCGGTCAGCGCGGGGAGGGCGTCCGCGCCGGTCAGATCCCGCAGTTGCCCGCAACCGCGCAGGTCGAGGCGGGTGAGTACGGGGACGTCCCGGAGCCCGGCCAGATCGCGGACACCGGTCCAGTCGAGGTCGAGGGAGGCGAGCCGCTTCAGCCCGGCCAACTGCCGCGCCTCCCGGAACGAACGGCAGCCGCGCAGCGTCAGGCTCTCCAGCACCGGGAAGGCCGGCCCGAACCCGTCCGTGGACGTCACTTTGGTCATGCTCAGATCCAGCTCACGGAGCCTGCCGAGGGACAGCAACGGCGTCACGTCGGCCACGGCCCGGCACCGGTGGAGGTTGAGGCGGACCAGTTCCGTGAGGCCGCTCAGCGGGGCGAGATCGTCGATTCCGGCGCAGCCGTTCAGATCCAGCTCGGTCAGCGCGGTCAGGGCGGCGACCTCCGTGAGATCGGTGAGGTCCTTGCAGCGGAAGACGTGGAGTGTACGGAGCATGGTGAGGTGCCGTAACCCGGCGAGCGAGGCGCGCCGTTGGAGCCGCACCTCGGTCCGGCCCTCCCGGCGGAAGGCGGGGGCGAGCAGCGCGGCACAGAACGCGTCCGGATCGGCGGCCTCCGTCCACAGCCGCAGCAGGACGTCGGAGGAGAGGTCGGCGACGGGGGCGTACCGGGCGGCCAACGCGAGCGCGTCTCCGCCGTCCACGACGAGGACGAGCTCCCGGACCGCTTTGCGGGCCTGAGGCTGGGTGGCCGTCGCCAGGGCGGCACGGAGTTCGTCTAGGCGGGGTGTGGTGGCGCCGGTGGTGGTCGCGTTGCCTGAGGTCATGGGGGCGAACGTAGTCGGCGGGTCTGACAACGCCGGGGTGGGCGGGGGGAGTTGATGCGTGCGACGCGATGAAGGGGCCTGGCATACGGCGACGCGGACCGGCACACGACGAAGGGACCCCACCGACGAACCGGCGGAATCCCTTCCCCACACCCGCTGACCTGCGATGGTGCACCGATCGCCGGTCGAGTCGGGCCGGGCCGACTGGGTGTCAGGCCTTCTTGGTCTCCCAGAAGATCTTGTCGATCTGGGCGATGTAGTCGAGCGCCTTCTGGCCCGTCGCCGGGTCGGTGGACGCCTTGGCGGCCGAGAGGGCCTTCAGGGTGTCGTTGACCAGCTGGTGCAGCTCCGGGTACTTCTCGAAGTGCGGGGGCTTGAAGTAGTCGCTCCAGAGCACCGAGACGTGGTGCTTCGCGAGCTCGGCGCGCTGTTCCTTGATGACGATGGCGCGCGCCTGGAAGTGCGGGTCGTCGTTGGCGGCCATCTTGTCCTGCACGGCCTTCACCGACTCCGCCTCGATGCGGGCCTGGGCCGGGTCGTACACACCGCAGGGCAGGTCGCAGTGCGCGCTGACCTTCACCTTGGGGGCAAACAGGCGGGAAAGCATGGAGCGTTCCTTCCTCGTGATCGTCTTCTCAGGTGGGACATTACTCCCTGGAGAAGCTGATTTCGCGAGTGCCCCCATGGGCTTAGGACAAAAGTACGGGGTCGGACTCAGACTGGTGGAGGATAGGACCGGGGAGGTGCCGGGGATGCCGGAGCTGTCGCAGGAGACCGAGCGCGGGAGGGCCGTACTGCCCTTCGGGACGGCCGAGGTGACCGGGCCGTCCATGGTGCCGACGTTGAACCACGGGGATCTGCTCGTGGTGCAGTACGGCGCCAGGGTCAGGCCCGGGGACGTCGTCGTGCTGCGGCATCCGTTCCAGCAGGACCTGCTGGTGGTCAAGCGGGCCGTGGAGCGGCGGGACGGCGGGTGGTGGGTGCTCGGGGACAACGCGTTCGCGGGCGGGGACAGTACCGACTACGGCGCCGTGCCCGAGGACCTGGTACTGGGCAGGGTGCGGTTCCGGTACCGGCCGCTCAAGCCCGGTCAGCGTTCGCCGCTCGCGCTGGCGCGCTGGGTGGTCTCCGCCGCCAGGCCCGTCCTCTCCGACCGATCGGCCTCCAGGCGCTTCCGGGCCCGGTAGGCGGCCACGTTGGCGCGCGTCGCGCAGCGGTCCGAGCAGTAGCGCCGGGAGCGGTTGGTCGAGGTGTCGAGGTAGGCGTTGCGGCACGGCGGTGCCTCGCACAGGCCCAGGCGGTCGACGCCGTACTCGGTGAGGTGGAAGGCCAGGCCCATCGCCGCGATGGCCGCGTAGCCGGCGGTCGCGTTCGACGGGTGGTCCGCGAGGTGCATGTGCCACAGCGGGCGGCCGTCCTCGTCCCGGAAGTTGTGCCCGGAGATCTGCGGACTGACCGGGAACTCCAGGAGGAGTGAGTTCAGCAGGTTCACGGAGAGGGTCTCGTCGCCGTCGTCGGCCGCCTGGAAGACCGCCCGCAGCCGGCCCCGGACCGAACGGAAGCGTGTGACGTCGGCGTCGGTGGCGCGGCGGGCCGCCTCCTGGTTGCTGCCGAACAGGTCCCGTACGGCCTCGACCGAGGTCAGGACGTCCTTGCCCCGGGCCGGTTCCTCGGTGTTGACGAGGCGTACGGCATAGTCCGAGTAATAGGCCAGTTCCACTTGTAGTCCTTACAGAGGCGCTCTATGGTCGTGGATGCGGTCGGGTAACAGCTGATCGTGCTTCCAGGGTATTACGACAGCCGCATTGTGACAGTGCGTGGACAGGGGGTCCTCATGACGACCGGTGTCGGAACAGACTGGCAGTCCTGGCAGGAGAGCTGGGACCGGCAGCAGGAGTGGTACATGCCCGACCGGGAGGACCGCTTCCGGATCATGCTCGACATCGTCGAGGCGAGCGTCGGGCCCGAGCCGCGCGTCCTCGACCTGGCCTGCGGCACCGGCAGCATCACGGCCCGGCTGCTGGCCCGCTTCCCGAACGCCACCAGTACCGGTGTCGACCTCGATCCCGCCCTCCTCGCCATCGCCCGCGGCACCTTCGAGGGCGACGAGCGGGTCTCCTTCGTCACGGCCGACCTCAAGGACCCGCGGTGGACGGGGAAACTGCCGTACGACTCGTACGACGCGGTCCTCACCGCCACGGCCCTGCACTGGCTGCACAGCGAACCCCTCGCGGACCTCTACGGCCGGCTCGCCGAACTGGTTCGCCACGGCGGCGTGTTCATGAACGCCGACCACATGATCGACGACAGCACACCCCGGATCAACGCGATCGAGCGCACCCACAGCCGGGCCCGGATGGAACAGGCCCAGCGGAACGGCGCCCTCGACTGGGCCGAGTGGTGGCAACTCGCCGCCCAGGACCCGCATCTCGCCGAACCGACCGCCCGCCGCTTCGAGATCTACGGCGCTCACGCGGACGGCGACATGCCCTCGGCCGCATGGCACGCGCGCGTGCTGCGCGAGAAGGGGTTCGGGGAGGCGCGGGCGGTGTGGTGCTCGCCGTCGGACACGTTGCTGCTGGCGCTCAAGTAGGCCGATTTTTCCGGCTGTTGGCGTACCAGGGGAATTGCTCACTTGCGCAAATGGGCGAACGTTGTGAAATGATCTCCGCCGATGGGCGGCCGGTCGGCCGTCACGGGAACGGGGAAGGTGAGCCTGCGATGCGGCTCAAGAGGTCCGCTGCGGTGGCAGCGATGTGCGCGGCTCTGGCGGCCGCGGGAACGACCGCGGCGCCGATGGCGTACGCCGAAGGGAACGGGGGGTGTTACTCGTACACGGACGTCGACACGTATCCCAACGACAGCACCCTGATCACCTGGAAGGCCTGTATCAGCAAGAAGGCCACGCGGGTGGGACACCCCTACGCGATCGTCTCCATGGGGAAGAAGCACCCCAAGTGCAAGATCCTCATCACCGCGGTCACCACCGGCGAGAAGATCGTCTCCAAGAAGGTCTACCCCTGCCCGACGGGCAAGGTGGTCAACAAGCGGTACAACGGCCCGGACTTCAAGGGGAAAGGGCAGTTCACGACCTTCGTGCACATGTATGGCGTGACGACGGAGGGCAACCTGTCCCCGCGCAGTCCCTGGCTCAATCTGCGCTGACCTGAACGCGGTTGCCGCCTGCCCCGGCCGGAGCGGGCGGCAACTGCCGTCGGTGACGGTTCAGAGCACCTTGGGACGGTTCAGAGCACCTTGGACAGGAACCCCTGCGTCCGCTCGTGCTGAGGGTTCGTCAGGACGTCGCGCGGGTGGCCGGATTCGACCACGACACCGCCGTCCATGAAGACGAGGCTGTCGCCGACCTCGCGGGCGAAGCCCATCTCGTGCGTGACGACGATCATCGTCATGCCGGACTCGGCGAGGTCGCGCATGACGTCGAGGACGTCGCCGACCAGTTCCGGGTCGAGGGCCGAGGTCGGCTCGTCGAAGAGCATCAGCTTCGGGTCCATCGCCAACGCCCGCGCGATCGCGACCCGTTGCTGCTGGCCGCCGGAGAGCTGCGAGGGGTAGTTCTGGGCCTTGTCCGACAGCCCCACCCGCTCCAGGAGCTGCATCGCGCGCTCCCTGGCCTGCCCCTTGTTGACGCCCCTGACCTGCACCGGCGCCTCGATGATGTTCTCCACGGCCGTCATGTGCGGGAACAGGTTGAAGCGCTGGAAGACCATGCCGATGTCCCGGCGCTTCACCGCGACCTCGCGATCGCGCAACTCGTAGAGCTTGTCGCCCTGTTGGCGGTAGCCGACGAGTTCACCGTCGACGTACAGCCGGCCGGCGTTGATCTTCTCCAGGTGGTTGATGCACCGCAGGAAGGTCGACTTGCCGGAGCCCGAAGGGCCGATGAGGCAGAACACCTCGCCGGACTTCACCTCCAGGTCGATGCCCTTGAGCACCTCGACCTGGCCGAACGACTTGTGGACGCCCTCGGACTTGACCATCGGGACCGACGGGTCGGTCGTGGCGGACTCGGTCTTGGTGAGCTTGTCGGTCATGCCGCTGCTCCCTTCGGACGGCCGATGGACAGCAGGTTCGCCCGGATCTTCTGGAGCGGGGTCGGCGGCAGCGCACGGCTGGAGCCGCGGGCGTAGTACCGCTCGACGTAGTACTGCCCGACGCTCAGGACGGACGTCATGATCAGGTACCAGGCGGCGGCGAGGAAGTACATCTCCACCGGGGCACCGGAGTTCTGGCCGATGTCCTGGGCGTAGCGGAAGAGTTCCGGATACTGGACGGCCGCCACGAGCGAGGTCGTCTTCAGCATGTTGATCACTTCGTTGCCCGTGGGCGGCACGATCACCCGCATCGCCTGCGGGATCACGATCCGGCGCAGCGTCTTGGCGTGGCTCATGCCCAGCGCGTGCGAGGCCTCGGTCTGGCCCTCGTCGACCGCGAGCAGGCCGGCGCGGCAGATCTCCGCCATGTACGCGGCCTCGTTGAGGCCGAGGCCGAGCAACGCCGTCAGCAGCGGCGTCATGAAGGCCGACCAGTAGTTTTTATAGATCGGCCCGAGGTTGATGTAGTGGAAGACCAGGCCCAGGTTGAACCAGAGGAACAGCTGGACCAGGACCGGCGTACCGCGGAAGAACCAGATGTAGAACCAGGCGATCGACGAGGTCACCGGGTTCTTCGACAGCCGCATCACCGCGAGGCCGATGCCGCCGACGATGCCGATCACCATCGACAGGACCGTCAGCAGGAGGGTCTTGTAGACACCGGTCATGATCCGGTGGTCGAAGAAGTAGTCCGGTACGGCATGCCAGTTGATCTGGCCGTTGCCGAACGCGTAGATGATCGAGACCAGGATCGCGATCGCGACGACGGCGGAGATGTACCGCCCGTAGTGCTTGACCGGAATGGCCTTGATGGTCTCCGGGGCGGCCGGGGGCGTGTCCTGCGGCCCCGGCGCCCGGTCGATGTCAGTAGTCACGGATGTTGCCTCTCAGCGACGGCGGATCCGCGGTCACTTGCCGCCGTTGATCACGGACGACTTGACGGCACCGTCCTCGGCGCCCCACTTGGTCAGGATCTTCTGGTACTCGCCGCTCTTGATCACCGCGTCCATCGCGGCCTGTAGCGCGTCCCGCAGCTGGGTGTTGCTCTTGGCGACCGCGATGCCGTACGGCGCCGCCTCGACCTGGTCGCCGACGATCTGGAAGTCCTTGCCGCCGCCGGAGGTCTTCACCGCGTAGGCCGCGACCGGGAAGTCGGAGGAGGCCGCGTCCGCGCCGCCCGAGCGCAGGCGGGTCTGGGCCTGCTGGTCGTCGTCGAAGGGCTCGATGGTGATCTTCTTGCCGCCCGTGCACTTCTTCGTCTCGGTCTTGGCGAGGTCCTCGGAGACCGTGCCGCGCTCGACCGCGAGCTTCTTGCCGCACAGGTCGGACCACGAGGCGATGTTCCCCGTGTCGCCCTTGCGCGTGTAGATCGAGACACCGGCGGTCAGGTAGTCGACGAAGTCGACGCCCTCGCCGACCTTCTTGCCCGTGTCGCCGTCGATGCCGTTCTGCCGGTTCTTGTTGTCGGTCATCGCGGACATGGCGATGTCGTAGCGGTCGGAGCGCAGACCGGTGAGCAGGCCGTCGAACGTGCCGTTCTCGAACTCGAACTTCACGCCGAGCTGCTTGCCCATCGCGGCCGCGAGGTCGGGGTCGAGGCCGACGACCTTGCCGGAGTCGTCCTTGAACTCGACCGGCGCGTACGCGATGTCCGAGCCGACCTTGACGACCCCCGCGCTGCGGATCGAGGCGGGCAGCTTGGAGGCCAGCGGCGCCGAGCTGGTGGACGCGCCGCTGGAGTCGTCCTTCTTGGTCTGGTCACCACAGCCGGCGAGCAGCAGGGTGGAGGCGACCGCGATCGCACCGACCGCTGCCAGCCGGGTGTGCGGGGCGGTCGTACGACGGGTGAAGCGTGCGGTCATGGTGGGTTCCTCCGGCGGATGGATGGCGGTGCCGACGGGTCGACGAGAACACACACCTTCGGGTGTCGCGACCTCGTGTGATTAGGGCATCTTGCCATTCGGACTGAACCATTCAGGGGACTCCCTATGTCAAAATCGGATAACGGGTGAACCCCGAATCGCATCAGGTCGGTACATCAGGACGCCCTGATCACACACCATCTGCTGGAATCACTCCTTCCGGCCGGAAGATCTTCGGTATGTCTCACGATGTGATCGATCATCGTTCCGCCCTCGGCCGACGAGATGTGACCTTGCGCCTATTGGACTCGTCCTCGGTGCCGTCCGTCCGGTAAGAAGGTTCTTTACACCCCTCATCCGGGGCTCAGGGCGCGTGTGCGGCGCGCCCGTCGCGCAGGTGCTCGTACGCATCAACTCTCTGGGCCCTGCGCGGTGCCCGCCCACCCCTCACCAGGGCGTGGTCACCCTCAAAATCAATGAAGACTTAAGGGGTAAGACAAAGTGGCAGCGGAGATCGTCAATCCTCGCAGCGACAGCAGTACGGATCAGGACGGCGGGGCCGAGCCCCTCGATTCCTTCGATCCTGCGTTCGCGCTGCACCGCGGCGGCAAGATGGCCGTGCAGGCCACCGTGCCGATCCGCGACAAGGACGACCTGTCCCTCGCGTACACACCCGGCGTCGCGCGGGTGTGCACCGCCATCGCGGAACAGCCGGAACTCGTCCACGACTACACATGGAAGTCGTCCGTGGTCGCCGTCGTGACGGACGGTACGGCGGTGCTCGGACTCGGCGACATCGGTCCCGAGGCCTCCCTCCCCGTCATGGAGGGCAAGGCGATCCTGTTCAAGCAGTTCGGCGGCGTGGACGCGGTGCCGATCGCGCTGGCCTGCACCGGCGTCGACGAGATCATCGAGACCGTGGTGCGGCTCGCGCCCTCCTTCGGGGGCGTCAACCTGGAGGACATCTCGGCGCCGCGCTGCTTCGAGATCGAGCGCAGGCTCCAGGAGCGGCTCGACATTCCCGTCTTCCACGACGACCAGCACGGCACGGCGATCGTGACGCTGGCGGCCCTCCGCAACGCGGCGAAGCTGACCGGGCGCGAGCTGGGCGACCTGCGGGCCGTCATCTCCGGCGCGGGCGCGGCCGGGGTGGCCATCGCCAAGTTCCTGCTGGAGGCCGGGCTCGGTGACGTCGCCGTCACGGACCGCAAGGGCGTCGTCTCGCGCGACCGGGACGACCTCACCCCGGTCAAGCGCGAACTGGCCGAGCTGACCAACAAGGCGGGGCTCTCCGGGACACTGGAAGCGGCGCTGGAAGGCGCCGACGTCTTCATCGGCGTCTCCGGCGGTACGGTCCCGGAACCGGCCGTCGCCTCCATGGCCGAGGGCGCGTTCGTCTTCGCCATGGCCAACCCGGACCCCGAGGTGCACCCCGACGTGGCGCACAAGTACGCGGCGGTCGTCGCCACGGGCCGGTCCGACTTCCCGAACCAGATCAACAACGTGCTGGCGTTCCCGGGCATCTTCGCGGGCGCGCTCCAGGTGCGGGCCTCCCGGATCACCGAGGGCATGAAGATCGCGGCGGCGGAGGCGCTTGCCGGTGTCGTCGGCGACGACCTCGCCGCGGACTACGTCATCCCGTCCCCCTTCGACGAGCGCGTCGCCCCCGCGGTCACGGCGGCTGTCGCCGCGGCGGCCCGGGCGGAGGGCGTCGCCCGCCGCTAGCCCGAATGGCCCCGTCCATCTGGGCGGGGCCATTTCTTTGCCCACCCGCCCGTCCGTTCAGGTGACTTGAGGGGTGGGCGTCGTACGTGCGTGCTCGCGCCGGCTCAGCGGCTGCGGCCAGTCGCGGGGGACGGTCACGCAAACACCCCGCCCCCTCGCGCAAGAGGGCATGTGTCACACCGCGAGGTAGTTCCCCACGCCACCGGCGGAGCCTATGGTCAGAGCCATGTTCGCCGTCTACGCCGCCCGAATCGACCGCGACGAGCCGCTCTCCGGCCTTGAGTTGGGGGAGCGTCCCGCCCCCGAGGCCCGGCCGGGCTGGAGCATCATCGATGTCAGGGCCGCCTCCCTCAACCACCACGACCTGTGGTCCCTGCGTGGCGTGGGCCTCGCCGAGGACAAACTGCCGATGATCCTCGGCTGCGACGCCGCCGGCGTCGACCAGGACGGCAACGAGGTCGTCCTGCACTCCGTGATCGGCCAGACCGGCCACGGCGTCGGCCCCAGGGAACCCCGTTCCATCCTCACCGAGCACTACCAGGGCACCTTCGCCGAGCAGGTCGCCGTACCGACGTGGAACGTGCTGCCCAAGCCGAAGGAACTGTCTTTCGCCGAGGCCGCCTGTCTGCCCACGGCCTGGCTGACGGCCTACCGCATGCTCTTCACCAACTCCGGTGTACGGCCTGGTGATTCGGTGCTCGTCCAGGGCGCGGGCGGCGGTGTCGCCACGGCCGCGATCGTGCTCGCGAAGGCGGCCGGGCTGCGGGTCTTCGCGACCAGCCGGGACGAGGCCAAGCGGAAGCGGGCGCTGGAACTGGGCGCCCTGGAGGCGGTGGAGCCGGGGGCCCGGCTGCCGCAGCGCGTGGACGCGGTCATCGAGACCGTCGGCGCCGCCACCTGGTCCCACTCGGTCAAGTCGCTGAAGCCCGGCGGCACGCTCGTCATCTCCGGTGCCACGAGCGGCGACCGCCCCTCGCACGCCGAACTGACCCGTATCTTCTTCCTCGAACTCAAGGTCGTCGGCTCGACCATGGGCACCAAGGACGAGCTGGAGGACCTGCTCGCCTTCTGCGCCGCGACGGGTGTCCGCCCGGTCATCGACGAGGTGCTCCCGCTGGACCGGGCCCGCGAGGGCTTCGAACGCCTCGACTCCGGCGGCCAGTTCGGCAAGATCGTGCTCACCAACAACTGACGCTCCCTGGTACCTCTCCAGTACTTCTTCGGTACTTCTCCACTACGGCCGGTCCGGTTCCTCCCGGGCCGGCCGTCGACGTCTGTCAACTTTGATTGACAGGTGGGCGAGTGTCAACGTAGGTTGACATCATGACCGAAGCAACGGATCTCGCCGAGCGCGCGGGCGACCGTGACCCACGGGTCGGCCTCCGTGCCGTCTCCGCGCTGCGCAAGCTGGTGGAGCAGCTGGAGGCGGTGCAGGTGCGGAGTGCGCGCAATCAGGGCTGGTCGTGGCAGGAGATCGCCGCGGAACTCGGAGTCAGCAGGCAGGCCGTGCACAAGAAGTACGGGAGGCAGTGATGTTCGAACGGTTCACGAAAGACGCCCGCGCCCTGGTGCGGGGCGCGGTGGAGCACAGTGAGCGGTCGGGATCCGGTTCCGTCGAGGCCGAGCACCTGCTGCTCGCCCTCCTCGACCGCGAAGGCAGCCGAGCCTCCTTCACCCTGACCGCCCTCGGCCTCACCACCGAAGAACGCAAGGAGTCCCTACGGCAGGCTCTGGGCGACGCACGCCGACGGGCCGGGCTCTCGCAGTCCGAGGCCGACGCCCTCGCCGGACTCGGCATCGACGTCTCGGAGATCGTCGCCCGCGTCGAGGAGGTGCACGGTGTCGGCGCGATGTCCGGCGACCGCAAGGGCGGGGAGTGGTGGTCGGGCCGCCGTACCTTCGGCCGGGGTGCCAAGAACGTCCTGGAGAAGTCCCTGCGCATCGCCGTGGCCCACCGCGAGCGGCACATCGGCGACGAGCACTTCCTCCTCGCCCTGACCATCCTCCCCGGTGTGCCCGGTGAGGTGCTCGCCGATCACGGGGTGACCCACGAGGCGGCGACACGGGTCCTGTACGGCGGGTACGGCGAGTACGGCGGGGGAGAGGCGAAGGCGGGGTGAAGGGTGGGGCGGTGCGCGTCGGTTCGATGGCGCGGCGCACCGCCTGCGGGCCTTAGCCTCGGTCCCTGCCCCGGCTCAGGCCCTGCGGCCGCCCCGCAGTATCGCCCCGATGTGTGCCGCTGCCGTGGACAAGTGGCGGCGGGTGTCGCGGAGTTGGTCCTCGGTGACACCCTGGTCGCGGGCCGCGTCACGGATGTCGTCCCGGAAGCGGTCGAGCAGCCGGTCCAGATCGCGGGCCGGGTCGCCGGTGGAGTCCTCGTGGGCCCAGGACGGTTCGAACTCGGCGGGGAAGTCCTCCGGGGTCTGGCTGTACTCCGGTGCCGACGCCCCCGGTGCCGATCCCGGCCCCGACGCGGGTGCCGATGCCGACTTGCCCGTACCCGGCCGCCCCCCGAACCCGAAGTCCTTGCCGAACTCCTTCCCGAAGTCCCCGAACTCCTTTGCCAGTTCGGTCAGGCTCTCCCGTACGCCCGTGGGCCAGTCGCCGCGCGCGAAGTGGTCCTGGGCGTGTTCCTGGACCTGGCGGCCGATGCGCTGCATCTCCTCCTGGGCCTGTGCCCACGCCCGCGCCTGCGCCTCCTTGGCCTGGCGTCGGGCCTGCTGGGCCTCCTCGCGGGCCCGCCGACTCTCGTCCTTGGCGCGCCGGGCCTGCTCCTTCCACTCCTGCTTGGCGCGGCGCATCTCCTCCTTGGCGGCGCGCCACGACTCCTTGTCGCCGAATTCCGTGAAGTCCCCGGCGGCGCCTTCGTGTTCGCCGCTACGGGCCCGCGCGCCGCCGGTGCCCCGCCGGGCCTCGGAGGCCGCCGCGCGCATCTCGCGCCGCAGGTCGCCCGCCGCGCCCCGGACATCGGCCCGGATCTCGGCGGCCAACTCGGCGACGGACTCGCGGATCTCCAGCTCCAGATCGGCCAACTCGCCGCTGCGGTCGGCCAGTTCGGCGCGGCCGGCGTCCGTGATGGCGTACACCTTGCGGCCGCCCTCGGTGGTGTGGGTGACCAGGCCCTCGGCCTCCAGCTTGGCCAGGCGCGGGTAGACCGTGCCCGCCGACGGCGCGTACAGCCCCTGGAAGCGCTCCTCCAGGAGGCGGATCACCTCGTAGCCGTGGCGGGGGGCCTCGTCCAGCAGCTTCAGCAGGTAGAGGCGGAGGCGGCCGTGGGCGAAGACGGGAGGCATGTCAGAGCACCTTCTTGTCGGTCGTACCGTCGGCCGCGGCGCCGCCTGAGGCGTCGTCCGGGCCGGAAACGGAATTCTCCCCCGAGTCGCCCCGAACCCCGTCCACAGGGGCACCGGTCACGTCGTCCTCAACGCCCTGTCCGCCTGCCTGACCGCTGTCCTCCTGACCGCTGTCCTGGACAGTGTCCTCGTCGTCCTCCGCCGCCGGTCGGCGCAGCAGGGCGATGGAGCCGGAGACGGTCGTGGCGCGCAGCTTTCCGGTGCCCGCGCCGAGGCGGCCGGTGATCTTGTGGGCGCCCCACTGGCCGTGCACCCGCAGTCCGTCGAAGGCGTTGGAGATGGAACCGCTCGCCGTGTTCGCCTCGACGTCCGCGTCCGCCGGATGCGGCAGGCGGATGGCGATCTCGCCCGAGACATTGGTCAGCCGGACGTCGGTCGGGCCGTCCGGGTCGAGGTCCACGATCATGGAGCCGCTCACCGACTCGGCGCGCACCGAGGTCCCCGAACCCTCGACGACGGTGAGGTCGCCGGAGACGGAGTTGAAGCGGAGGTCGCCGGTGACGGCCTGGGCCTCCAGGTTCCCCGAGACCGTCTCGGCGCGGACCGGGCCGGAGAGGCTGACGAGGGTCGTGTCGCCCGTGACGCCCCGCACCACGGAGGGCCCGCTGATCCCGGAGACGACGGCCGCGGCGCCGACCACCCCGACCTCGACCCGGGTGCTCGCGGGAACGGCGAGCGAGACCACCGCGCTGCGCCGCCAGCCCTTGCGGTCGAGCCACTTGAGGAAGCCCTTCCAGGGCAGGTCCTCGTACGCCACCGTCAGGGTGCCGTGCTGCTGGGTCACCACCAGGGGCGGCCCGTCGATCTCGGAGATTTCGAGGCGGGCGGAACCCTCGTCCGTCCCCACGACGTTCACCGTTCCGTTGACGATGCGTACATGGAGATCGCTCACGGGCTCGTCGAACGTGAGCTTCCTGGGCTCTGCGACGGACCACTCGGACATGATGCAGACCTCCTCGGTCGACCCGGACGGGACGGGATGCAGACGGGATCGGAAACGACGCGCCATATCGCGTCTTCCGAGAAACACGATATATCGCGGATGCGGAAAGTCAAGACACTCGTTTCGGTGATCGCCGATCGACCCCGACCGTCCAACGAACGGCGGAAAGGGGCGTATTGCCCTAGCGTGTGACCATGTCCACGGAGAAGTCCCAGGTCGGACGCAGGGCCGGTGCCGGTTCTGGCGCGCTGCTGCTCTGCCGGGCGGAGGCGGATTCCGTCGCCCAGGCGGCCCACCCGCTCCACGAACGCATGCTGCTGACCCGCGCGGGCGACGACTGGAGTGTGCTCGTCCCCGAGGGCAAGCCCTGGCTGCACGGCGACGAACCCGTCGACCGCGTCCTCACCGGCTGGGCCGCCGCGCTCGCCGTCGGCGCCCCCTGGCCCGTACTCGCCCTGTGGTGGGACGCCGACCGCGCCGGTTACACCCTGGCCTCGGGCTTCCGCCGACCCGTCGGCTACATCTGGCTCGCCGACGGCACTCCCGCAGGCGAGGACGAGGCGATGCGCACCTTCGCCGCCCGCCTGGACCTGGACCCCGTACTGGACCTGGAGTCCCTCGACCACCTGACGAAACCGGACCCCGAAGCCGACGCCCGCGCCCGTCTGCGTGGCCTCCTGGCGGTCCTCACGCGCGCGGGAGTGGCCCTTCCGACGGGCCTCGCCCCCGGCGAACCGGCGGACCGCCTCCGCGAGATCGCCCGCATCCGCCCGGACGCCCGGCAGATCGAGCGCTCGGGCTGGCGGGAGGCGGTCCGCAGAGAACTGGCGACGGAACTCGAAGCGGTCGACAACAGCCGCCTGGGCCCCTGGCTCCCCTGGTCCGGCACATACGCGACCAGCGCCCTGTCCGTGGCCCAGCTGACGGTGGGCGTCCCGCTCACGGCCTGGGGCCTACGGCACCGCAGCGCGGGCTGGACCGCCGCGGGGGCACTGCTCCTGGCCTACGGGACGGTCGGCATCGCCTACGGCCTGGCCTGCCCGCGCGACTGACACAGGGGGCGCGACGGGCCGTCGTAGGAACTGCTACTCGTCGTCGTCCTCGTCGTCCAGCCGGGCCAGCCAGGTCGCCAGGCGCTCCACCGGGACCTCGAAGTCGGGGTTGAGGTCGACGAACGTCCGCAGCTGCTCGGCGAGCCACTCGAAGGTGACTTCTTCCTCGCCGCGCCGCTTCTCCAGTTCTTCGATGCCACGGTCCGTGAAGTACATGGGTCAAGGATAAGTGCGCGCGAACGGCCGGGCCGCACCCCTGGAGTAGGGGTGCGGCCCGGCCGCGTGCGGTGGTTCGGGGCGGTTACGCCTCGAACACCTCCGTGACTAGCTGCTCCTGCTCGGCCTGGTGCCGCTTCGCCGAGCCCACCGCCGGGGACGACGAGTGCGGGCGCGAGATCCGCCGCAGGCGCTCGCCGTGGGGCACGTCCGCGCCGACCGCGAGGTCCAGGTGGTCGATCAGGTTGAGGGCGATGAACGGCCAGGCGCCCTGGTTGGCCGGCTCCTCCTGGGCCCACAGGTACTTCTCGACGTTCGGGTACTTGTTGACCTCCGCCTGGAGCTCGGCACCCGGCAGCGGGTACAGGCGCTCGACGCGGATGATCGCCACGTCCGTGGTGCCGCGCTTGGCGCGCTCGGCCTCCAGGTCGTAGTACAGCTTGCCCGTGACGAAGACGACCTTGCGGACGGCCGCCGGGTCGGTGACCGTGGCGTCGCCGATGACCGGGCGGAACTGACCCGTCGTGAACTCCTCCGTCTTCGACGCGGCGGCCTTGAGGCGCAGCATCGACTTCGGGGTGAAGACCACCAGCGGCTTGTGGTGCGGGTTGTGCACCTGCCACCGCAGGAGGTGGAAGTAGTTCGACGGGAGGGTCGGCATCGCGACCGTCATGTTGTTCTGGGCGCAGAGCTGGAGGAAGCGTTCCACGCGCGCGGACGAGTGGTCCGGGCCCTGGCCCTCGTAGCCGTGGGGGAGGAGCAGGGTGACGCCGGACGTCTGGCCCCACTTCTGTTCCGCCGCCGAGATGTACTCGTCGACGACCGACTGCGCGCCGTTGACGAAGTCGCCGAACTGCGCCTCCCACATCACGAGCGCGTCGGGGCGGGCCAGCGAGTAGCCGTACTCGAAGCCCATGACCGCGTACTCGGAGAGGAGGGAGTCGTAGACGTTGTAGCGGGCCTGGTCCTCGGCGAGGTACTGGAGCGGGGTGTAGTCCTCGCCCGTCTGGCGGTCGATGAGGACCGCGTGGCGCTGGCCGAAGGTGCCGCGGCGCGAGTCCTGGCCGGACAGGCGGACCGGGGTGCCCTCCAGGAGGAGGGAGCCGATCGCGAGCGTCTCGCCCATGCCCCAGTCGATCGTCCCGTCCTCGACCATCGTCGCCCGGCGCTGGAGCTGGGGCAGCAGGCGCGGGTGGACGTGGAAGTTGTCCGGGATGTTGACCTGGGACTCGGCGATCCGCTTGACGACCTCCGAGGAGATCGCCGTGGAGACCGCGACCGGGAACTCGGCCTGCGGGTCCGTCATCGGGGCGGCGCCGGGCTGGGCGGTCGCCTCGCGGACCTCGGTGAAGACCTTCTCCAGCTGGCCCTGGTAGTCCTGGAGTGCCTGCTCGGCCTCTTCCAGGGTGATGTCGCCGCGACCGATGAGGGACTCGGTGTACAGCTTGCGCACCGAGCGCTTCTTGTCGATCAGGTCGTACATCAGGGGCTGGGTGAAGGCCGGGTTGTCCGACTCGTTGTGACCGCGGCGGCGGTAGCAGATGAGGTCGATCACCACGTCCTTGTTGAACGCCTGACGGAACTCGAAGGCCAGGCGCGCGACGCGGACCACTGCCTCCGGGTCGTCGCCGTTCACGTGGAAGATCGGGGCCTCGATCATGCGGGCCACGTCGGTGGCGTACATGGAGGAGCGCGAGGACTCGGGCGCCGCCGTGAAGCCGACCTGGTTGTTGATGACGATGTGGATCGTGCCGCCGGTGCGGTAGCCGCGCAGCTGCGACATGTTGAGCGTCTCGGCCACCACGCCCTGGCCCGCGAAGGCCGCGTCACCGTGCAGGGCGAGCGGGAGGACCGTGAAGTCCGTGCCGCCCTTGTTGATGATGTCCTGGCGGGCGCGGACGATGCCCTCGATGATCGGGTCGACCGTCTCCAGGTGGGACGGGTTCGCCGCGAGGGTGACCTTGATCTGCTCGCCGTCCAGGCCGGTGAAGGTGCCCTTGGCGCCCAGGTGGTACTTCACGTCGCCGGAGCCGTGCATCGACTTCGGGTCGAGGTTGCCCTCGAACTCGCGGAAGATCTGGGCGTACGACTTGCCGACGATGTTCGCGAGCACGTTCAGGCGGCCTCGGTGGGCCATGCCGATGACGACCTCGTCGAGGCGCGACTCGGCCGCGCTGTCGATGACCGCGTCCAGCAGCGGGATGACGGACTCGCCGCCCTCAAGGGAGAAGCGCTTCTGGCCGACGTACTTCGTCTGGAGGAAGGTCTCGAAGGCCTCCGCCGCGTTCAGGCGGCGCAGGATGCGCAGCTGCTCCTCGCGCTCCGGCTTGGAGTGCGAGCGCTCGATGCGGTCCTGGATCCACTTGCGCTGCTTCGGGTCCTGGATGTGCATGAACTCGATGCCGGTGGTGCGGCAGTAGGAGTCGCGCAGCACGCCGAGGATGTCGCGCAGCTTCATCAGGGACTTGCCGGCGAAGCCGCCGACCGCGAACTCCCGCTCCAGGTCCCACAGGGTGAGGCCGTGCTCGGTGATGTCCAGGTCGGGGTGCTTGCGCTGGCGGTACTCCAGCGGGTCGGTGTCGGCCATGACGTGGCCGCGGACCCGGTAGGAGTGGATCAGCTCGAAGACGCGGGCGGCCTTCGTCACGTCGTTGTCGTGCGACGCGTCGATGTCCTTGAGCCAGCGGACCGGCTCGTACGGGATCCGCAGCGACTCGAAGATCTCGTCGTAGAAGCCGCTCTCGCCGAGCAGGAGGTTGGCGACGATCCGCAGGAACTCGCCCGAGGCGGCGCCCTGGATGACCCGGTGGTCGTAGGTCGACGTGAGCGTCATGACCTTCGAGATGCCGAGCTTGTTCAGGGTGTCCTGGCTGGTGCCCTGGAACTCCGCCGGGTAGTCCATGGAGCCGACGCCCATGATGACCGACTGACCGGGCATCAGACGCGGCACCGAGTGGACCGTGCCGAGGCCGCCGGGGTTGGTCAACGACACGGTGACGCCCGTGAAGTCATCCATCGTCAGCTTGCCGTCGCGGGCGCGGCGGACGATGTCCTCGTAGGCCTGCCAGAACTCGAAGAAGTTCAGCGTCTCGGCCTTCTTGATGCCGGCGACGACGAGCTGGCGGTCGCCGTTGGGCTTCACCAGGTCGATGGCGAGACCGAAGTTGATGTGCTCCGGCTTGACCAGGGTCGGCTTGCCGTCCTTCTCCGCGAAGGAGTGGTTCATCGACGGCATGGCCTTGATGGCCTGCACCATCGCGTAGCCGATGAGGTGGGTGAAGGAGATCTTCCCGCCCCGGGCGCGCTTCAGGTGGTTGTTGATGACGATGCGGTTGTCGAAGAGCAGCTTGACCGGGACCGCACGCACCGACGTGGCGGTGGGCACCTCGATCGAGGCGTTCATGTTCTTCGCGACCGCGGCGGCGGGACCGCGCAGCGTCACGTACTCGGGGCCACCGGGGGCCTCGGTCGCGGGCTCGGCCTTCTTCGGCGCGGGCGCGGCGGCCGGAGCCGGTGCTACGGCCTTCACGGGGGCCGGAGCGGCGACGGGAGCCGGAGCCGGGGCCGGAGCGGCGGCTGCGGGCGCGGGGACCGCGGGGGCGGGAGCTACTGGAGCCACCGGCGCGGCCGGGGTGGAGGTCCCTGCGGCCCCCGCGGCCGCAGTACCCGCCGAAGTCGAGGTCGGGGCGGCAGCCGCGCCCGGCTTGTAGTCGGCGAAGAAGTCCCACCAGGCTCGGTCTACCGAGTTCGGATCCTGGAGGTACTGCTGATAGATCTCGTCGACGAGCCACTCGTTGGGCCCGAACGCCGCCGCGGGATTCTTACCCGCGGCTTGGTCGGACTCGGTCGAGATGGTCGAGTTACTGGGGGACTGTGACGACACGGCGGCAACCGCCCTCTTCCGCTTCACAAGGTGATGGACAGCGGGAATTAAGGCTACGCCCCCATGACCACGAAGGTCAGGTCGGGCCGGTCCATCGTCGTGTAAGTCACACCGGAAAGTGTGTTTCGGGGGCCGAAATGGCGGGAAACAAGCGTGGTTCCGCTACAGAAGGGGTGACTTGGTGCGGGCCGGGCGCACGAACGGCGCGGGCCTCTGCCTGATCACACGTGTCCGTCAGCGCGGACCGCCGTGGATCTTGGGGCTCCGGGTCGAACTTTACGTCAACTTGGCACGGATGACAGTCCCGGAAGGGTGACGATAATCCTGCAACCACGGTCGGATTCGGCCACGCCGATCCGGCCGCCGTGCAGATCCACCGCCCAGCGGGCGATCGCCAGGCCGAGGCCCGTACCGCCGTCGCTGCCGGGTCCGTGGGGCGCGCTCACCGCTCCCCGGTTGAACCGCTCGAAGATGTGCGCCCACTCCGCCTTCGGGATGCCGGGCCCCTCGTCCAGGACCTCCAGCTCCAGCGACTCCGGCAGCGACCCGCGCCGCGCCTTCACCGTCACGCGCCCGTGCGCCGGGCTGTGCTTCACCGCGTTGTCGATGAGGTTGGCGACGACCTGGTGGATGCGCTCCGGGTCCGCGAGCGCCGTCAGCTCCGGCGGGGACACGTCCAGGTGCAGATGGACGTCCGTCCGCGTGTGACTCCCCGAGCCCGACGCGATGCCCGCGCGCGCGGAGGCGACCATGTTGGCCTCCTTGAGCACGCCCGAGAGATACGGCCACACCTCGAAGCGGCGCGTCTTCAGCGGTACGACGCCGTTGTCCAGCCGGGAGAGGTCGAGCAGCGTCTCGACGAGCCGCCCCAGCCGCTCGGTCTGCTTCAGCGCCGTCCGCATGGTCTCCGGGTCGGCGGCCGAGACGCCGTCGACGACGTTCTCCAGTACGGCGCGCAGGCCCGCGATGGGGGTGCGCAGCTCGTGCGAGACGTTCGCGACGAGTTCCTTGCGCTGGCGCTCCTGGGCCTCCAGCTCGTCGGCCATGACGTTGATCGTCCCGGCCAGGTCGCCCAGTTCGTCGCGGCGGTTCTCGCGTACGCGGCGCGTGTAGTCGCCGCGCGAGATGGACCGGGCGACCGTGTTCATCTCGTCCAGCGGCGCGGTGAGCGAATGGGCCACGAACTGCGTTATCAGCAGTGTGGCGATCATCGAGAAGACCGTGATGAAGCGCAGCTCCGTCGCCGTGCGCATGGCGATCATCATCAGTCCGGTGGTGATGAGCACCGAGATGACGACCAGTGCGCCCAGTTTGGTCTTGATCGAGAACGGGCGTACGCCGCCCCAGGGCTCCCCGGGGCTCCTCCGTGACGTCGGCCCGCCGCTCATGGCGTCGGAGTCTCCAGCGCGTAGCCGACACCGTGCACCGTGCGGATCCGCTCGGCGCCGATCTTCCGGCGCAGCGCCTTGATGTGGCTGTCGACGGTGCGGGTGCCGGAGGCGTCCGCCCAGTCCCACACCTCCGCGAGCAGCTGCTCGCGGGAGAGCACGGCACGAGGGGTGTTCGCCAGGCACACCAGCAGGTCGAACTCGGTGGGCGTGAGATGCACGTCGTCGCTGCGCACCCGTACCCGGCGCTGCGCGTGGTCGATCTCCAGCTCGCCGAGGCGCAGGATGCCCGAGCGCGGGGTGGAGGCGGCCACCACGGCACGCTCGACGCGGCGCAACAGGACGTGCACGCGCGCGGCCAACTCCCGCATGGAGAACGGCTTGGTCATGTAGTCGTCGGCGCCGACCCCGAGCCCGACCAGCATGTCGGTCTCGTCGTCGCGCGCGGTGAGCATCAGCACCGGCACCGGGCGGGCGGCCTGCACCCGGCGGCAGACCTCCAGGCCGTCGAAACCGGGCAGCATGATGTCGAGGATCAGCAGATCGGGCTGCCAGGCCTCGGCGGTGTCGACGGCCGAGGGCCCGTCGCCCGCGGTTTGCACGAGGAATCCCTCGGCGCGCAAACGGGCCGCGATGGCGTCGACGATCGTCGCGTCGTCCTCGACCACGAGCACCCGGCGCTGCGCGCCCGGCGTGGCCGTGGCCGTGCCGTTGTGGGAGGTGTGTGTCTGCTCCATCGCCCGCCCCTGAAGTGTGCTTTCCGGAACCAGTGGGGTGATCCCATGACTGCGCTCGACGCTTGAATGATCCGCGTCAGGCAAGCAGGGTACGGGCAGTCACGGCGCCTTTGCTATCCAGGTCGGACGGCGAGGTGCACGACGTCGGGAACTCCTCGGGCAACGGGGATCTCTTCGGTACGCACCTGCTGGAACCCGGCATTCCATAAGGTTCGCTCAAATTCCGGAGAGGGCTGTGCCGACCACACCGCGAGTACCCCGCCAGGCCTCAACACCCTTGCACAGCTTGCCAGTCCGGCCGGTGAGTAGAGGTTGTCGTTGCTGTCGGTGACGGTCCAGCCGGGCCCGTTGTCGATGTCGAGGCAGAGCGCGTCGAAAGTGGCGCAAGTCTCATTGACGAATGCGACCAGGTCCGTTTTCAGAATGTCGGTCCGCGGGTCGGCGAGAGCGGACGCGGAGAGCGCCGACAGCGGCCCGGAGAGGTGCCATTCGACGATCGCGGGCTCGCGCTCCACGACCGCGATCCGGCCCCAGCGCGGGTCGGCCGCGGCGTGCGCGAGCGAGAACCCCACGCCCAACCCGCCGATCAGCACGTCCGGTTGGGGGCGCCCGTCGAGCGCGGCGTACGCGGCGTCGACCAGCAGCCGCTCCGAGCGCCCGTCGGAAGTGTCCATCAGGAAGCACCCGTTGGCGATGATCTGCAACAACTCCCCGTGCCGGCGCAGCACCACCTCGCCGTAGGGGCCCTCGCGACGGTCCAGGACAACGGGAGTGTCGTACGCGGTGCTCATCCGCGCACGGTACCCGCGGACGCGTGAGAAAGCTTTCGGGTTGCTATGAATCGGCTCTCGCGTGGCGTCGGTCATAGACAGCGGCAGGTGGGACGGCGAAGGGTGGGGTGAAACGGAAGGAGCCCCTCACGGTGGAACGGACCGCGACGGCCGATAGCCAGGCCTCCGCCACGCCCCAGGGCGCTCCTTCGGCCGGGGAGGACTCCTCTCTGCTGGACGCGATGCCGAGACAGCGTGAAGTGGTGGAAACGGCCTGGGGGTTGAGCCGCCCCGCGGTCTCCGTCTCGGCCTCCACCCCTGCGATTCCCCGTGCATCGCGCATGCCGGCCGCGCTGCGCCTCCTCGCCCCCTGGCGGCTGCTGCCCACGCCCACCGGGACGCCGTTCACCTTCGGTTACGCGACGCTGCTCGTCGTCACCTCGCTCATCGCGCGGTACGCCGATCCCACGCTGGTGAGCCAGTTGCACCAGGCCTCCAGCACCGATGTCACCCACCTCCTCCGCGACCCGTTCCTCGTGCTGGTCGCCAGTGCGCTGTGGATCGTCGGCGGGGTGCTGTCGCCGTACGCGTTCCTCTTCCTGCTGGTGCTGACCGCGCTGGAGCGGCGGATCGGCGGGGTGCGGGCCGCCGGGGTGTTCCTGACCGGGCACATCCTGGCCACCCTCGCGACCGAGGGCACGGTGGGGCTGGCCGTGTTGGTGGGACATCTGCCCGACACCTCGCTGCACCGCTTCGACTACGGCATCAGCTTCGGCGTCGCCGCGAGCACGGGAGCGCTGGCCGGTCTGCTCAGGCCGTGGCTCGGGCTGCCGCTGCTCGCCCTCTTCGGCTGGACGCTGATCTCGGACCTGATGGCGTTCACCGACCCCATGACGAACTGGGGCCATCTGATCTCGCTGACGATAGGCGTCGCGACCTGGCCGCTGATACGGCGCTGGCAGCGGGCCGAGCGGTTGGCCCGGTTCGGGCTCGCCCGTGTCGAGGTTGCCCGGCTCTGACTCCCCGCTTCGGGACAACGGCGTCGCGGGGGTGTAGAGATGGTGTGGACAGCCGAACGCGGTCCTGGACGGGGGAGGTCCAAGTGGCGGACACGGGTGCGGAATCGGTCGCGGTACGCCGGATCGAGCGGGCGATCGCGGCAACCGGCCTTGTGGTGGCGGGAGTTGCCGAGGACCAGTGGGCGAACCCCACCCCGTGCGCGGAGTGGGACGCGCGAGCCGTCCTCAACCACACCGTGGGCGGGATGCGCATCTTCGCCGCCGAGCTGAACGGCACCGATCCGGGCGCCGAGCACGAGTCCGACTGGCTGGGCGCGGATCCCCGGGGCGCGTACGCGGAGGCGTCCGAGACCGACCGCGCGGCCTGGAACCGCCCCGGCGCCCTCGACACCACCGTCCACATCTCGCTCGGCGCGCTGCCCGGCCCGATGGCGGCGCTGATCCACTTCACGGAGGTCTGTGTCCACGGCGTGGACCTGGCGGTCGCGACGGGCCAACAGGCCGTGGTGGACGAGGAGTTGTGCGGGGAGCTGCTCGCGGTGATGCACGGCCTCGGTGGCTTCGACGCGTACCGCGTACCGGGCGTCTTCGGCCCCGAGGTCCAGCCCGCGCCCGGCGCGGCCCCGCACGGGCGGTTGCTGGCCTACTTGGGCCGTACGGTCACCTGATCCGGTCGGTACGTCGGAAAGCGTGACGCTTTTGCCGCAGGTGTCACGCTTTCGCGGCTCGCCCCCCGTGTTCGTCCCGGCCCGGGTCGAAGTCGTCCGGACGCTCACGGCGGAGCTCCTCGTACCGCGCCGCCAAGATGTCGGTCGCCTGGTGGACGGTGCACCCCAGGGTTTCGCGGATGGTGGCGATCGCGGCGATGGTCCGGTGCTCCAGGATGTCCCGGTCCACGCTCTCGGGCAGCTGTTCGCCCGGCGGCTGGGGGGTGAGCGTTTCGCGGAGCCCGTTGATGGTCGTGTGCCAGGGGACGCCGTCCGGATCGGCCCAGAGTTCCACGAGTTCGGACGGCTCGGTCAGGACGCGGTCGAGGGCCCGGAGGGCGAGGGCGCGCAGACCGGTGAGGTCGGGGACGGGCTCGTCCGGTCCGAAGTGGGGGTGGGCCGGCTCGCCGCCCGGGCACTGCGCGGCGACCAGGGCCGCCGCCGCGACGGCTTCGTCGCCGATGCCCGCGTCGAGGTAGCCGGCGGTGTCGGCCGCTCGGGCGAGGGTGTCCCGCACGAAGCCCTGACGCGCGTCCGGGGAGGCGTCGTCGAGGTCGCCGCACCAGTCCGCCGCCTTGTCGTTGTCGAAGGGGCCGACATCCCACGTACCCATGTGTATCTCCCGATCCCGATCCTGATCCCGATCCCGGTTGCGATGGTGTCCCGCATCGTGACAGCCGCCACTGACATCGGCTGACATCGGCTGCCGAAGCACCCCGCACTCCCGGGAAGCCTCCGCCCCGATTCCGTGTTGACCTGCACTGAGACAGGTCCGCCACCGCTGATCGCTCACGGCGAACAACAGGTGGGGAACAATCGAAGACTCCCAAGCATTGAGTCGGCATAGCTCAACTTGACTGCCTAAGGGGAGATCATGGCTTCGACGTCCACACCGCTCACCCTGCCCGTGCTGCCGCTCGACGACGAGGTCGTGCTGCCCGGAATGGTGGTTCCGCTGGACCTGAACGACACCGATGTACGCGCCGCCGTGGAGGCCGCCCAGGCCGCCGCGCGGTCCGAGTCCGGAAAGCCCAAGGTCCTGCTGGTGCCACGCATCGAAGGGACTTACGCCAGCACCGGCGTGCTCGGCACCATCGAGCAGGTCGGCCGACTGGCCGACGGCGACCCGGGCGCGCTGATCCGCGGCCGCAGCCGCGTGAAGATCGGCGCCGGGACCACCGGTCCTGGTGCCGCGCTCTGGGTCGAGGGCACCGCGCTCGACGAGAGCCTGCCCGAGCCTTTGCCCGGCTCCGTGACCGAGCTCGTGAAGGAGTACAAGGCGCTGGCCACCGCGTGGCTGCGCAAGCGCGGGGCCTGGCAGGTCGTCGACCGCGTGCAGGCCATTGACGACGTGTCCACGCTTGCCGACAACTCCGGTTACTCACCTTTCCTGACCACCGACCAGAAGATCGAGCTGCTGGAGACCGCCGACCCGGTGGCCCGCCTCAAGCTCGCCACCCAGCACCTGCGCGACCACCTCGCCGAGCAGGACGTCGCCGAGACCATCGCCAAGGACGTGCAGGAAGGCGTCGACAAGCAGCAGCGCGAGTTCCTGCTCCGCCGCCAGCTCGAAGCCGTCCGCAAGGAGCTGCGCGAGCTGAACGGCGACTCGGCCAAGGACGGCGAGGAGTCCGACGACTACCGCGCCCGGGTCGAGGCCGCCGATCTCCCCGAGAAGGTCCGCGAGGCCGCCCTCAAGGAAGTCGACAAGCTGGAGCGCTCCTCCGACCAGTCGCCCGAGGGCTCGTGGATCCGGACATGGCTGGACACCGTTCTCGAACTCCCGTGGAACGAGCGGACCGAGGACGAGTACGACATCCGGGGCGCCAAGGCGATCCTGGACGCCGAGCACGCCGGTCTTGAGGACGTGAAGGCGCGCATCACCGAGTACCTCGCCGTGCGCAAGCGTCGTAGCGAGCGCGGGCTGGGTGTCGTCGGTGGGCGGCGCGGCGGAGCCGTGCTGGCCCTCGTCGGTCCGCCCGGTGTCGGCAAGACCTCGCTCGGCGAGTCCGTCGCGCACGCGATGGGACGGAAGTTCGTGCGGGTCGCGCTCGGCGGTGTGCGGGACGAGGCCGAGATCCGCGGTCACCGGCGTACGTACGTCGGCGCGCTGCCCGGCCGTATCGTCCGCGCCATCAAGGAGGCCGGGTCCATGAACCCGGTGGTCCTGCTCGACGAGATCGACAAGGTGGGGTCCGACTACCGGGGGGACCCGGCCGCCGCACTCCTCGAAGTCCTCGACCCCGCGCAGAACCACACCTTCCGCGACCACTACCTGGAGGTCGAACTCGACCTGAGCGACGTGGTGTTCCTGGCGACGGCCAACGTGCTCGAAGCCATCCCGGAGGCGCTGCTCGACCGGATGGAACTGGTCCGGCTGGACGGCTACACCGAGGACGAGAAGGTCGTCATCGCCCGTGACCACCTGCTCCCGCGCCAGCTGGAGCGGGCCGGACTCAAGGACGACGAGGTCGTCATCGACGAGAGCGCGCTGCGCAAGCTCGCCGGTGAGTACACCCGCGAGGCGGGTGTCCGCACCCTGGAGCGGTCGATCGCCCGGCTGCTGCGCAAGATCGCCGCGCAGAACGAACTGGGCGACCGGGAGCTGCCGTTCACGGTGACCGACGCCGACCTGCGGGGTCTCATCGGGCGGCCGCACCACGTGCCCGAGTCCGCCCAGGACCCGGCCGAGCGCCGCACGGCGGTGCCCGGTGTCGCCACCGGCCTCGCGGTCACCGGCGCGGGCGGTGACGTTCTCTACGTCGAGGCGTCGCTGGCCGACCCGGAGACGGGCGCGGCGGGTCTGACCCTGACCGGTCAGCTCGGTGACGTGATGAAGGAGAGCGCGCAGATCGCCCTGTCGTTCCTGCGCTCGCACGGCGCCGAACTGGAGCTGCCCGTCGCCGACCTGAAGGACCGGGGCGTGCACATCCACTTCCCGGCGGGCTCGGTGCCGAAGGACGGCCCGAGCGCGGGTGTCACGATGACGACGGCCCTCGCGTCGCTGCTCAGCGGCCGGCTGGTCCGTACGGACGTGGCGATGACCGGTGAAGTCTCCCTGACCGGCCGGGTCCTGCCGATCGGCGGGGTGAAGCAGAAGCTGCTCGCCGCGCACCAGGCGGGGGTCACCACGGTGATCATCCCGAAGCGCAACGAGCCCGACCTGGACGACGTCCCGGCCGAGGTCCTGGACAAGCTCGACGTCCACGCGGTGACGGACGTCCGCCAGGTCCTGGAGCTGGCCCTGTCGCCCGCGACGAACGGCGCGACCCCGGAGGTTCCGGTGGCGGCGTGACGGACGCCACCGGTCAGGTGAAGGCCCGGGTCCCTTTTCACGAGGGGCCCGGGCCTTCGTCGTACGTAGGTCCCACCCTGCGAAATACTGGCGAAACTGCGGCGACTTTCACGATCAGGAAAGCGGACGATGAGTGCTGACGTGCACAAGGACGAGGCCAGAAGCGACAGCGGGACGGTCGACGGCGGGGTGGGCGACGGCGGGATCCCCGACCCCGAATACCTGTCCCTGGAGCGCGAGTTGACGTTCCTCTTCCGCCGGGCCCGGGCCAACCAGGGCGAGATGGCCCGTGAGGTCCACCCCGACCTGGAGTCCGCCGCGTACGGCCTGCTGGTCCGGCTGGACGAGTACGGGCGGCAGCGGGCCACCGAACTCGCCGCCTACATCGGCGTCGGCAAGGCCACCATGTCCCGCCAGCTGCGCGCCTTGGAGGAGCTGGGCCTGATCTCCCGCGAGCCCGACCCGGCGGACGGCCGCGCCTGGCTGGTCGACGTCACCGACGAGGGCCGGCGCCGCGTCGCGTACGTCCGCGAGGCCCGGCGCGAGCGCTACGTCAGCCAGCTCTCCCACTGGGACCGCCGCGAGGTCGCCGAACTCGCCCGGCTGCTGCACCAGTTGAACGGCGTCATGGAGAAGTGAGCCCCGAGCGGCAAGAGCAGAGACAACGGCTCACAGCTCCACGTACCCGACCGTCGCGTCGTCGTGCGTCTTGCTGCGCCGCAGATACGTCCGCGTCTCCGCGTCGGCCCGCTCCAGCGCCCGTACCCGGCGCACCAGCTCCGCCGCCCCCTCCTTCTCCACGAGGGTGAAGCACTCCGCCCAGTCGCCCTTGCCGAACTTCTCCACCCACCTCGTCGCCCCGTCCGTCAGGGCGGCGAGGGCGCGGACCGCGGTGCGGGGGAGCGCGCCCGTCACCGCCCGCTCCGCGACCGACGGATCGGCCGCGGCCGTGAAGAAACCGCCCTCCTTGTTACGGAGCGTGGCGTCGATCAGTTCGTCGGTGGCGAGTGCGGCGCGCGGCAGCCGTGACAGACGGTCGTCGAGTACGGCGGTCACCTCACCGGCCGGCGAGTCCACCAGCAGGGCGGAGTCCGAAAGGACCAGGTATTCGATCTCCTGCGGGGACCAGCGGGCCAGCACCACAGTTGCCTGAGGGGTGCGTGGGTGAGAAAGGTCACAGGTGGTGGAGTGTGCCTCGGATGTTCGGAGGATCGCCCGGGAGAGAATCTCCGCCAGCGTCAGATCCCGGTAGGAAACGGTCAGTTCGGTCAGTGCGCCGCCCAGCCGCGCGGTGTACCAGGGGACCGGATGCAGACAGCCCGTCTCCCCTCTCGGCGGGGTCACTCCGTCCAGGACGATCAGCGAACCGCCCTGACCCGAGGCCGGAAGGCCGACGCTCGCGAAGTCCTCGTTGGGGCGGTCCGGGTCGCCGGGTTCCGACACAAGTTCCGTACGCATTCGGCCAGTCTGCACGACCTCTTCACAGGCCCCGCAAAAGGTCGGCACGGATTACCGAATCGGCGCAGCCGTGCAGGTCAGACGCCTGGTTTGGGCTGGAATGGATCACTCCGGGAATGCGTGGCGGCGAATCCTGCCAAAGCCCGCCGCTCACGTCCAACCGGCAGGGCCCGCAAGGCCTTTCCACCGTCCGCCGCAACTTGCCCGCCAACTCCCCTACGGGGTTCACTCCTTCGGGTGGCGGCCCGGATGATGCGCGACCGCTGCCCACCGGCACTGGGAGGGTCGCCGTACCGGGATGACGGAGCGTCACCCGGCCCCATGGGTATCACGAGTCAGGAATGCGAGCACCGGTGCAGAAAAAGCGGCCTCGGCGCACAGCCAAGCAGACGGCCCCTCAGGGGGGCGCCACCGGTGCCGTCACGCCCGATCCCGCGGGCAAGGGGCGCGGTACCCACGTCCGCAACCGGCTCATCGTCGCCGTGGCCGTCGTGGCCGCCGCCATCGCCGCCGCGGGTGTCCCCTCCCTCATCACCGCCTCCGGCCAACTCCACGACTCCCAGGACCTGGTGACGCTCGCCGAGCAGACCCAGGACGCCCTGTCGCTGGCCCACTCGCTCGCCGACGAGCGCGACGAGGTCACCTCGTACATCGCCGCCGGACGCCCCAAGTCCCAGGCCCCCGACGAGGACCGCAGCGCCCGCGTCGACCGGCAGGTCGAGGAACTCCGGGCCGACACCGACATCTCCGGCGCGCTCCGCGCGGACCTCGACGACGTCGCCGCCGTACGGCGGGCCGCGCTCACCGGCCAGAACAGCGCCCTGGAGGCGCACCTCGCGTACTCCGGCGCCATCACCGAACTGCACCGGCTCGCCGAGCAGTTGGCCGAGCAGATGCCGCCCCGCGCCGGGTCCGGCGCCTACGCGCTCGCCGAACTCGACGCCGCCGTCCAGCAGGCCGCCGCCGCCCGCGGACTGCTGCTGGCCGCACTGAACGTGCCGACCAGCACCAAGACGGTCATCAACCCCATCACCGGCCTCGCCGTCACCGAGACCAGCTCGACGGACGCCCAGACCAAACAGCGCGACGCCCTCAGCGCCGCCGCCCAGCAGGCCCGGCTGCGCTCCGACGCCGCCCTCGCCGACTTCCGCGACTCCGCGACGAAGACGGCCCTCGCGGGCTACGACTCCACGGTCACCGGACCCGAGGTCAACTCCGCCGAGAAGTACCTCGCCGCCCTCACCGACCAACCCACGCTCTCCGACAGCGAGTTGGACACCAGCACCAAGAAGCTCGACGCGGCGCTCTCCGGCCGCGTCGACCTGATGCGCGGCGAGGAGTCCGCCCTCTACGAGCGCCGCTCCAAGGACCTCGCCCAACTGCGCGACGACGACGTCAAGGCGCTGGAACTCCGCGTCGCGATCCTCGGCGCCCTCATGCTGCTCGCCGTCGGCATCGCCACCGCCATGGCCCGCACCCTCACCCGCCCGCTGTCGGTGCTGCGCCGCGGTTCGGCACGGCTGGCGGGCGCCGAGGACCCGGCGGCCGAGGAAGCCATCAAGTTCACCGGCCGCAACGACGAGTTCGCCCAGGTCGTCCGCTCGGTCAACTCCCTGCACGCGCACGCCGTCGCCCTCCACGAGCGCATCGCCACCCTGGAGGCCGACCGTAAGCACCTGGTCGGCCAGCGCCAGCGGATGGCCGACGCCCGCGAGGAACTCCGGGCCGAAGTCACCGACTCCAGCGAGCAGTTGGAGCGCCTGCGCACCAGCATCGGCGGCACCTTCGTCAACCTCGCGCTGCGCACCCTCGGCCTCGTCGAGCGCCAACTCGCTGTCATCGAGGGCCTGGAGGAGCGCGAGCAGGACCCCGACCGGCTCTCCACCCTCTTCAAGCTCGACCACTTCGCCACGGTCATGCGCCGGCACAGCGAGAACCTCCTCGTCCTCGCCGGCACCGAACACGTCCAGCAGCACGCGGGCCCGGTCCCGCTCGTCGACGTCGTCCGCGCGGCCGTCAGCGAGATCGAACGCTACGAACGCGTCCGCATCTCCGCGCTCCCGCCGCACGCGCACGTGGCGGGCTTCGCGGCGGACGACCTGAGCCACCTCCTGGCCGAACTCATGGAGAACGCCAGCTCGTTCTCCCCGCCGGACGCCCCCGTCGAGATCTCCGGCTGGCTCCTGGAGAACGGCGAGGTCATGCTCTCCGTCCAGGACGAGGGCATCGGCATGACCGACGACCGCATGACCCGCCTCAACACCCGCCTCACCGAGTTCGACCCGAACTCCCCCTACGACCAGGAGGGCGAGGAGGGCCTCGGCCTCGGCCTGTACGTCGTGGCCCGCCTGGCCCACCGCCACGGCGTCCGCGTCCAGCTCCGCGACCAGAAGCAGGGCGGCATCGCGGCGGTCGTGGTCCTGCCCAGCCCGCTCCTGGCGACGGCCCCCATGACGGCCGTACCGACGACCTCACCGACGACCGGCAGCACCCACTCCTACTCCCTCCCGGGCGCCGCCGCCGAGGTCAACTCCAATGTCCTGCCCGGCCGTTCGAAGCCGGACGCGGATCCGTTGGTGGCCCTCGCGGAGAAGGCGGTCCGGGAAGCCCCGGCCGAGACGACGATGGAACTCCTCCTGCCACCGGCGACGGAGGAAGCGCAAACAGCCGAGGAACCAGCGGTCGCCGACGGCGAGTTCCCCCCGCAGGCACCCTCGGCCCCCGACGACGCGGTCCACGAGCGCGCCACCGACGAGGACCCCGTCACCGACAAGGGCCTCCCCAAACGCACCCCCAGGATCACCCGACCCGAACAGGCCCCGCGCAAGCGGACCGGCACCGTCGACGCCGAAGCCCTGCGCCGCAGACTCGGCGGCTTCCGCGCCGGAGCCTCCGCCGGCTACCGGGACGTAGAAGCGGAGATCGCCGAACGGACCGGCCAGAACCCGGTCCCGGCGCCCCGCGGCACGACCGCACCATCCGAAGAAGCCACGGGGGGCACCGTCGAGGAGGCAAGCAGTTGACCGCGCCCAGTACCTTCGGACTGAGCAGTGAAGCCCGCAACCTGCACTGGCTGCTGAGCAACCTCGTCGAGGAAGTGCCCGGCATCCAGTCGGTCGCGGTCGTCTCCTCCGACGGCCTGCTGCTCCTCTCCTCCGACCCGGACCGCAACGAACAGGCCAGAGAGGCCCTCGACACCAAGCGCACAGGACCACGGGGCTCCGCGGCGGACCTTGCCACCATCGTCTCCGGCATCGGCAGCCTCACCATCGGCGCCGCCAAGCTGATGGACTCCGGCCCGGTGAAGCACACCATGGTCGCGATGGAGGAGGGCAGCCTGTTCGTGATGTCGATCAGCGACGGTTCGCTGCTCGGCGTGCACGGCTCCGCGGACTGCGACATGAGCGTCGTGTCGTACCACATGGCGCTCTTCGTCGGCCGCGCCGGCCATGTGCTGACCCCCGAACTCCGCAGCGAGCTGCGGAAATCCCTCGAAGACGCGTGCGTGGAGAGTGCCCGATGACCGGCGGCGGCAGTACGCCGAACGGGCTCCCCGTGCGCGGCGGCGACCGCAAACCCGCCCGGGTGCGCCCCTACTCGCTCACCGGCGGCCGTACCCGCTTCGGGCACGTCCTCCTGGTGGAGACCCTCGTGGCGGCGCTCGAAGCCCCGGAGGAACGCAAGGAGTTGACGAACGGTTCGCTCAACACCCGGGTCATGCCGGAGATGCGCGCCATCGTCGAACTCTGCCGCCGTATGCGCACGGTGGCCGAGATCGCCGCGCTGCTGAAGATGCCGCTCGGTGTGGTCCGCGTGCTCCTGAGCGATCTCGCGGACCAGGGAAAGATCCGTGTGTACGGAACCGGGACCGGTCACGGCCCGGGCCGTCCTGACCGCGCTCTGCTGGAAAGGGTGCTGAGTGGACTCCGTCGTCTCTGACGCCGCCGCCTACGGCGTCCCCCCGCTCCTCGACGACGAGGAGCAGCCGCGGGCCTGGCAGTTGGACCGCACCCGCGCGCCGGTCGCCACGAAGATCGTGGTGGCCGGTGGTTTCGGCGCCGGCAAGACCACCATGGTCGGCGCCGTCTCCGAGATCCAGCCCCTCCAGACGGAGGCGCTGATGACCGAGGCCAGTGAGGACACCGACGACCTCACGGGCACCCCGGAGAAGACGACCACCACGGTCGCCATGGACTACGGCCGCCTCACCCTCGACGACGACCTGGTGCTCTACCTGTTCGGTACGCCGGGCCAGCAGCGGTTCTGGTTCATGTGGGACGACCTGGTGCGGGGCGCGATCGGTGCCGTCGTGCTCGCCGACACCCGCCGCCTCAAGGACTGCTTCCCCGCGCTGGACTACTTCGAGAGCTGCGGACTGCCGTATGTCGTCGCGGTCAACCACTTCGCCGGCAGCGAGCGGTTCGACCCGGAGGATGTGCGGGAGGCATTGACGATTCCCCCGCACATACCTGTAATGATCATGGATGCGCGGCGGCGGATTTCGGCCATCGAGACCCTGCTCGCGCTCGTCGGCCACGCGCTGGACGTCACCCCCGAGTAGCCCCGAGCAGTTCCCGAGCTGTCGCGACCAAGGAGCCACCACCCGCATGCGGAAGATACTCGTCGTCGGAGCCGGCCAGTCCGGGCTCCAACTCGCCCTCGGACTCCAGTCGCACGGGTACGAGGTCACCCTGATGTCCAACCGGACCGCGGACGAGATCCGCACCGGACGGGTCATGTCGACCCAGTGCATGTTCACCACGGCACTGGGGCACGAGCGCGATCTCCAGCTGAACTTCTGGGAGTCCCAGGCCCCGAAGATCGAAGGACTCGGCGTCTCGGTCGCCGCCCCCGGCTCGCACGACCCGGGGCCGACGCAGCGCGTCATCGACTGGGTGGGCAGGCTCGACGGGTACGCGCAGTCGGTCGACCAGCGGGTCAAGATGGCCGGCTGGATGGAGACGTTCGCGCAGCGCGGCGGCCAACTGGTCATCCACGGCGTGGCGGTCGGCGACCTCGACTACTTCTCCCGCACGTACGACCTCGTCCTCGTCTCGGCGGGCAAGGGCGAGCTGGTGTCGATGTTCGGCCGCGACCCGGAGCGCTCCCCGTACACCGAGCCGCAGCGCGCGCTCGCGGTCTCCTACGTCCACGGTCTGGGCCCGCGCCCCGAGCACCCGGACTACGACGCGGTCCGCTGCAACCTGGTCCCGGGCGTGGGCGAGTTGTTCGTCATGCCGACACTCACGACCTCAGGCCGCGCGGACATACTCTTCTGGGAAGGCATACCCGGCGGGCCGTTGGACGTCTTCAACGGCGTCAAGGACCCGGCGGCGCACCTCTCCCTGACCCTGGAACTCATGGAGAAGTTCACGCCCTGGGAGTACGAGCGGGCGCGGAACGTCGAACTGACCGACGCGGGTGGGACGTTGGCTGGGCGTTACGCGCCCACGGTCCGCAACCCCGTCGGTCAACTCCCCGGCGGCGGACTGGTCCTGGGCGTCGCGGACGTCGTCGTCGCCAACGACCCGATCACCGGACAGGGCTCCAACTCCGCGGCCAAGTGCGCCGCTTCGTATCTCGCGTCGATCCTCGAACACGGGGAGAAGGAGTTCGACGGGGACTGGATGCGGGCGACGTTCGAGCGGTACTGGGACACGGCGCAGCACGTCACCAAGTGGACCAACGCGATGCTCTCGCCGCCGCCGGAGCACATCCTCAACCTCATCGGTGCGGCCGGGCAGTTGCAGCCGGTGGCGGATCGGTTCGCCAACGGGTTCGACGATCCGGCGGACTTTGAGAACTTCTTCTATGAGCCGGAGAAGACGGGGGCGTACCTGGCTTCTGTGGCGGTCTAGGCTGCGGGTTCGTTGTGGCTGGGCGCGCCCACGCGGCGGAGCCGCACAGTGTCTCAGCCCCGCGCCCCTTCAGGGGCGCTGATCTGGGCGTACGGCTCCAAGGATCGGGTACGACGCCACAGGTGACACCTGGACCTTCTCACCCGTGCGGGGGGCTTGGACCACCTGGCCCGCGCCCAGGTACAACGCCACATGTGTTGCCTCGGGGAAGTAGATGACCAGGTCGCCGGGGCGCAGTTCATCGAGCGGGATTCTCGGCAGCTGCGCCCACTGCTCTTCGCTGGTCCTGGGGATCGGCGTGCCCGCGTGCCCCCACGCCTCCGATGTCAGGCCCGAGCAGTCGTACGTCTTCGGTCCCTCCGCGCCCCATTCGTAGGGCTTGCCGATCTGCTGGACGGCGTAGCGGAGGGCTCGGTCGCCGGATCGGGAGGGTTCGCGGTCGTCGGTGCCCAACGCCCCTGAAGTGATCAGCTTCTGCTGGGCCTTGTCGACGCCGGTCTTCTCGAAGGCGGCGAGGGCGGTGAGTTGGTCGGGGGTGAGGGCGGCGAGGAGTTTCTCGACGTCGGCCAGGCGATTCCGTACGTCGTCGCGGTCCTTCATCTGCCGTGCGGACAGGGTGAGTTGGGTGTCGAGGGCCTTGCGGGCCGCGCGGGCCAGGCCGTCGCTCTTCTTCTCGCTGCCGACCAGCCGGCCCACCGTCTCGGCCCGCTCGCGCGCCAACTGCCCGATGACATGGCCCTCGTCGAGCGCGTGCTGCGGATCACGGGCGAGGAGCAGGCGTACGTACGGGGAGATGGCCGTGCTGTTCTGGTACTGCTCGCGGGCCAGCCGGCCGGCGGCGCCACGGCTGTCGTGCAGGGTGAGGCGGGCGCGGGCCAGTTCGGAGTCGAGACGGTCGACCTCCGCGCGCTGCTTCTTCAGCTGCTCCTCGGTGGCGTTGTACGTCTCCGTGGCCTGCTCGGCGTCCCGGTACACCGCCTGAAGGTCCGTCAGCAGCTTGGCCACGGGCCGCTGTCCGGGAGCCCCCGGATCGGGTACGGCCGCGGCGGGCAGCGGCGCGAGGACGGTGCCGGCCGCCACCGCCGCCGTACAGACCAGACGCGGAAGCCTTCCTGACACGTCATCACCTCCGGTGCGCGGCGGCACTTCCGCCCCGCATCGTGAGCATCAGACGGGGGCGCCGGGTCCGCGCGCCGGGTGTGCGCGGTTCGGCGCAACCTGGTCACCCGTGGGTGTCGTCCGGCTTGCCGCCCGGCGTGGCGTCTGGTGCGGGGTCCGGTGCGGGGTCCGGTTTGGACCAGGGCCAGCGCAGTGCGCCGCCGCGTTTTCCCGCCGGGTCGAACTCGTACTTCCAGCCCTTGGGGAGACCCAGCCGCTTGCTGTGTGCCCTGGGCACCCGGCGGTAGACGAGAACCGTGGGCGGGCCGCCGGCGTCGTCGGGGACCGGGATGCGGTAGGTCTTCGGCGGGTTCCCGGTGGGTCCGACCAGCACCGGCAGGGACCGCCCGTCCATGGGGCCGCCCTCGAACGGGGTCTCTTCGCTCTTCACGGGATCAGTGTCGGCCATCCGCCGCGAGCGCCCGGACAAGCTCGGCGGTCTGCGGGTCCCGCCGGGCCGTCACCGACAGGACCGCCGCGAACTGCTCGACCAGCCAGTCCCGCAACTCGTCGACGGGCGGCTGCTTGTCCTCGTCCAGCCAGATGAGAGAAGCCGCCTCGACGGCCGTGATCCACATCCGTACGGTCATCCGCAGCCGTGGGCCCGGTTCGGCGACGCCGAGATGGCTGAGGATGTGCACGGCGGCGGCCCGCCGGACCCCGTCCACGATGGCCGTCGTACGAGACGTCTCTACGACGCTCCCGCCCTGGAGCAGCGCGCTGAACCCGGCGTCGTGCTGGTCGACGAAGCCGAGGTAGCGGTCGAGGGCACGGGCGAGACGGGGGAGGAGCGGGCCCTCGCGCGGTTCGTCGAAGCACTGCTGGAGTTCCTCGGCGGCGGACCGCAACGCGGCCTCGTAGAGCTGCTGCTTGCCGCCCGGGAAGTACCGGTACACCAGGGGCCGCGAGACTCCGGCCGCTTCCGCCACGTCGTCGAGGGAGACCTCCTCGGGCGCGCGGTGCGCGAAGAGGGTGAGAGCGGCGTCGAGGAGCTGGCTGCGCCGCTCCTCGACGTTCAGACGGCGGTAGGCGGGAGTGGAAGCGGCGGGGGGCATAGGGGCAGGGTAGTCGGGCGGGTGCGGGTGCGTCGTGGCTGGTCGCGCAGTTCCCCGCGCCCCTGAAAACCGGACCAGTCAAGGCTCTTTCAAGGGGCGCGGGGAACTGCGCGACCAGCCCCCACCGGCCCGCACTACGCACTCACGCCAGCAGCCCCGAAGCCTTCCACAACCTCCGCCCAACCCCCCTCAGCACCCCAATGTCGTCCAAGAAATCCGTCAGCTTCTTCGACCCGTTCTGCATGACCTCCCGCCGATGCCCACTCGCCCGCACCTGCGCCACCGCCTCCCGCCGATCGAGCCCCACATTCGTGTACACCTCGGGATTCACGAAGGCGACGGAGAAGACCCGCGCGAACTCACCCGACGTGACCCGCGTGAACTCCTGCGACCAGCGCGGCGCGGTGACCATCTGCCGCCTCAACTCCTCCCGGGCGTAACGGACATGACGCGCCTCCTCGACCACATGAATCCGCGTGACCCCCCGCACCAACGTCTGCACCCGCTCGTCCGGAAACGTCAACCTCTGCATCCAGTCGAGGACTTCCTCCCCGAGCAGCGTCGCCGTGAAGGAACCGGGCGTCGTGGAGATGGTCTTGAACAGCCGCCCCAGGTTCTGGTGAGTCCGGCTCACCGGATACCAGGGCGCGTCCCCGCGGGAGATCAGCCGCGCGAACATCTTCGAGTGCCGGCACTCGTCCTCGATCTCGGTCAGCGCGTAGCGCACATGCGCACTCGTCGCCGCCTTGTCGTAGATGTGCCGGACGAGCAGCTGCATCAGGATCAGCTCGAACCAGATGCCGAGCGAGGCGAGCGCCGCGGCCTCGTGCTGGGAGAGCAGGATCCGCTGTTCCTCGCCCATCCGCTTCCACAGCGGGGTGTCGTAGAGCGAGACCAGTTCCGGCGGCCAGAACCACTTGCCGTCCTCGAAGGGCGCGTCCCAGTCGAGTTCCTTGTCCGGGTCGAAGGAGTGCTTCGCGGAGGAGGCGAGCAGCCGCTCGGCCACCTGCTCGCGGTCCTTGAGCAGGCCGAGCGCGTCGCGCAGCCCGTCGACCGCGTCGGCTTCGGTCAGGGTCGTCATGGTTCTCCCACCTCGCACGTCGGTGTGTTACCCGGGGTCACATCCTCCGAGTCTTATGAGACTGCTTGTCAGCAAGCTCGTCAATCCCTCCGCCCGCATGTTCTGCGTGTCCCGCATGTACGGTGCTGTCGTGTCCATGCCTCCGCCGCCGCAGCAGCCGCCGTATTCCCAACAGCCGCAACCCCAGCAGCCGTACCCGCAGCAGTACCCTCAACAGCCGTATCCCGCCCAGCAGTTCGGGCCGCCGCAACAGCCCTACGGCCAGCCCCCGTACGGTCAACAGCCCTACGGCTGGGGCGCTCCTCCGCCCGGATTCCCGCCGCCCCCGAAGAAGCGCGGGCTCGGGTTCGTGCTGGGAGTCGTCGGCGGGGGGCTCGGTGCGGCGGGGGTGGTCTTCATGGCCGTCGTGCTGACGGTCGGAAGCCAGACCGCCACCCGGTTTCCCGAGGCCGACTTCGTGCTGACCCTGCCCAAGACGCTGGTCGACGGCCGCTTCGAACTCGCCAACGACCTCTCGGACACCGAGGGGCAGAAGATCGAGCAGGAGGCGGACGGTGCCTGGGACGCCAAGGACACCGTGGGTGTCATCGGCACCTACACCCTGAACGGCGACGCGACCAAGGGCACGCTGGCGCTGTCGGGGATGTACGGCCGGTTCAAGAACACGGACGAGGCCCGCGAGGGCATGCTGAAGGGCGCCGGTGAGGCGGACGGCGTGACCGTGGCCGTACCGCGCAAGGACTTCGTCGAGGGCGGGGTCACCATCTCCTGCGAGGTGATCAGCCAGAAGCAGCTCAGCGTCGACGTCACCTATCCGACCTGCGCCTGGTCCGACGGCAACACCGCCGCCACCGTCGCCTGGACCACGGCCGCGACCCTCACCCAGGACCCCTCGGACGTCGACCTGGCGCTCTCCGCGAAGATGACCCTCCAGGTCCGCTCGGAGACCAGGAAGGCCAAGTGACCCCGGCCCGCCGCAGTTTGGAGGGCCTCGCCCTCGGCGACGCGTTCGGCGAACGCTGGTTCCCGCTCTTCCGCGAACCGCGCCGGGCCTACGACGAGGTCCGCGCCCGGCGCACCCCGGAGGAACCGGAGTGGCACTGGACGGACGACACGGCGAGATCCAACAGGAGCCCCTCGCCCGGGCGTTCGCGCTGAGCTACGAGGCCGATCCCGCGCGGGGGTACGGCCGCGGAATGCACCAGTCGCCGCCCTTGCCGCTTCAGGAACCGCACCGCTGGCGGGAGTTCGACGCGCAAGCTGTACGACGGCCAGGGCGGCCTGGGCAACAGCGCCGCGATGCGCGCCGCCCCGCTGGTCGCGTGGTTCCACGAGAACCTCGACCTCGCGGTGACCCGGACGACCCTGTTCGCCGGGTTACCAACGCCCGCCCGAAGGGCATCGCCGGCGAGGACGCCCGAAAGTGCCGTAAGGGGTGGGCTGTTGCGGGCCGTCGACGTGCCGTTCGCCACCGGGCCGTGGCGGGCCGCCGATCTCCTCGGCAACGGTCAGCGGGTCCGCGCCGACGACACCGTCCCCTTCGCCGTCCGGTCGGCCGCCCGGCACCCCGGCGATCTGACCTCCGCCTTGTGGGCCACCGCCGAGGGGTTCGGTGACGTCGACACCACTTGCGCCATCACCGGCGGCGTCGTGGCGGCCCGGACGGGACTCGACGGCGTGCCGCAGGACTGGCTGCGGCGCCGCGAGCCCCTGCCCGGACCACGTCCCGGCCCCGGGATCTAGACCGAACAGCCCAGCCCCTCAGGGATGTTGACCGGTGCCACCGGTTCCGCGCCCTGGGGCGGGAACGACGTCCGCAGGGTGAACGCGTACGGGGTCGGGCCGTGGGCGCGGAGGTGCAGGACGCGTTCCTCCGCCTCCGCGACCGTGGGACGGTGGCCCGCCGGCACCCACCACAGGGCCACCATCGCCTCCCGCACCTGCTCGAACCACTCACGGCGGCGGGCCAGCAACTCCCTGTGCTGTCCTTGGTACATGAACGCGGTCAGGGCGTTCGTGTCGCGCCACACCGACATGTTGATGATCAGCCACTCGTCGCCGAGGACGGAAACGTCGGTCGCGTTGCCGGAGTCGGACTGGAGACGCCACACAAAACCCTCGGCCGCGTCGACGACGGCGTTCACGGGGTCGAGGGCGTCCACGAAGTCCTTCAACTCCGGTGAGTCCAGCGGAAATCGGAGTCGGCCGATGTTGACCTGGGCGAGTTCGTACGCGGGTACTGTCAATGGCTCAGTCATGAACCGAACGATAGGTCGGGCGCCCGTGTCGGGACGCCCCGTCTCACAGGCCGAGCACCGCCTCCATCACCGCCTTGGCGATCGGCGCCGCGTCCCCGCCCCCGCTGATGTCCGAGCGGTCCGCGGACGCGTCCTCCACCACCACCGCGACCGCCACCTTGGGCTCCATGTCCCGCTCGCCCTGCGCCCAGGACACGAACCAGGCATATGGCGTACCGGAGTTGCCGATGCCGTGCTGCGCGGTGCCGGTCTTGCCGCCGACGGTCGCGCCGGGAATCGCCGCGTTCGTGCCGGTGCCTTCCGTGACCACGTCCTCCATGAGTTCCTTCATCTGTACGGCGGTTGCTGGGTGCATGGCCTGGCGGACAGGGCGGGACGATCCGACCGTCGACACCGTCTCGCCGCCCCGTCTCGTCGTGCGCTCCACCAGGTACGGCTGCCGTACCTGCCCGCCGTTCGCGACCGCCGCCGCGACCATCGCCATCTGCAACGGCGTGGCCCGCGTGTTGTACTGGCCGATCGACGACAGCGCCAACTGGGCTTTGTCCACCGAGGTGTCGAAGGTGCTGGGGGAGACGGCGAACGGGATCCGCACCCCGATGTCGTTGAAGCCGAACGCCTCCGCCGTGCCGCTCATGTTCCGCACGCCCACATCCACGCCCAGCTTCGCGAACACCGTGTTGCACGACCACTCGAAGGCCGAGCGGAGCGGCGCGTCCGCGCAGCCGTCGCCCTCGTTCGTGAGCGTCGTCGAGGTGCCGGGGAGCGTGAACGGGTCGGGGGACTTCGTCGCCGCGTCCAGGTCCGTCACCACCCCCGCGTCCAGCGCCGCCGCCGCGGTGACCACCTTGAACGTCGAACCCGGCGGATAGGTCTGCCGTGCCGCCCGGTTGAGCATCGGCTTGTCGGGGTCGGCGTTCAGGCGGGCCCAACTGCGGTTCGCGGTACGGCCGTTGCCCGAGAGCGCGCCCGGGTCGTAGGACGGGGTGGAGACCAGGGCGAGGACGCGGCCGGTGGACGGTTCGATCGCGGCGACCGCGCCCGTGCGGGTGCCGAGTCCGTCGTAAGCGGCCTTCTGCGCGGCCGGGTTGAGGGTGGTGACGACATTGCCGCCGGGGTTCTGGGCGCGGGTCAGGTCGTTCCACAGGGGGAACGGCGAGAGCATCTCGTCGGTGCCGGAGAGGATGCCGTCCTCGGAGTGCTCCAGGAACGTCGTGCCGTACTCCTGCGAGGCGAAGCCGGTGACCGGCGCGTACAACGGGCCGTCCTTGTACGTCCGTTCGTAGCGGAGCTGCTCGCCGGAGTCCCGGGAGCCGGTGATCGACCTGCCGCCGACGAGGATGGCGCCGCGCGGCTGGTCGTAACGGGCGATCGTCTGGCGGCGGTTGGCGGGGTTGTCGTCGTAGGCGGGGGACCGGAAGACCTGGACGCGGGTGGCGTTCACCAGCAGGGCGAGCAGGAGCAGGGTGCAGAAGGCCGCGGCGAGGCGGATGTGCCGGGTCATGGCGTCGGTCACGCTGCCACCTCGATGTCGTAGCCGGACTGGCGGCGGGCCGAGTCGCTGATCCTGATCAGCAGGGCCACGATCGCCCAGTTGGTGACGACCGAGGAGCCGCCCTGGGCGAGGAACGGCATCGCCATGCCGGTCAGCGGGATCAGGCCGGTCACCCCGCCCGCGATCACGAACACCTGGAGCGCGACGATCGAGGCGAGGCCGACCGCGAGCAGCCGTCCGAAGGGGTCGCGCAGCGCGAGGCCCGCCCGGTAGCCGCGCTCCACGAGCAGGCCGTAGAGGATGAAGATCGCGGAGAGGCCGGCCAGGCCCAGTTCCTCGCCCGCTGTCGCCAGGATGAAGTCCGACTTCGCGGCGAAGCCGATGAGGATCGAGTGGCCGAGGCCCAGGCCGGTGCCGAGGATGCCGCCGGCCGCGAACGCGAAGAGGGACTGGGCGAGTTGGTTGGGTCCCTGGCCCGCGTCGATCGACGCGAAGGGGTGCAGCCAGTCCAGGACCCGGCTGTGGACGTGCGGTTCGAGGCGTCCCACCGCGACCGCGCCGAGGGCCGCGAGCAGCAGGCCGACCGCGATCCAGCCGGTGCGGCCGGTGGCGACGTAGAGGAGGGTCACGAAGAGGCCGAAGAACAGGAGCGAGGTGCCCAGGTCGCGTTCCAGGACCAGGACGCCGACGCTGATCAGCCAGATCGCGACGATCGGGCCGAGGACGCGGCCGGTGGGGAGCTGGAGGCGCCAGACGCGGCGGCCGGCGTAGGCGAGCGCGTTGCGGTTGGCCGCCAGGTACGCGGCGAAGAAGATCGCGAGCAGCACCTTCGCGAACTCGCCCGGCTGGATGGAGAATCCGGCGATCCGGATCCAGATCCGGGCCCCGTTCACGGCCGGGAAGAGGACCGGGAGGGTGAGGAGGACGAGGGCGGCGGCCACGCAGACGTAGGCGTAGCGCTGGAGGACGCGGTGGTCGCGGAGGGCGAGGACCACGACGATGAAGAGGGTCACGCCCAGGGTGGACCAGACGAGTTGGGTGGGGGCCGCGCGGTCGCCCGGGGTCTCCAGGTCGAGCCGGTAGATCAGGACCAGGCCGAGACCGTTGAGGAGCACCCCGATCGGGAGCAGGAGCGGGTCGGCGTACGGCGCCCGCAGGCGCACGGCCAGGTGCGCCAGCAGGGCGAGCACGCCGAGCCCGGCGCCGTAGCCGGCGGCGCCGGGCGGGACCGTGCCGTTCTTGGCGATGCCGACAGCGCAGTAGCCGTACACCGAGAGGAGTACGGCTACGACGATGAGGGTGAGTTCGATGCCACGGCGCCGGGGGAGGCGTACAGCGGGTGTGGGAAGGTCCGCTGTGACGGTGGTTCCGGCGTTGGTCATGTCCGGAACTTACCCAAATGGGGCGGGTTGTGTGCCTTGGGTGGCGAGTGTGTCTCGCCCGTCAGCACCAGCGGGGGGCGGGGCCGATGTTGTCGATGTAGCGCGCCGAACCCCAGGCCCAGGTGCCGTCCGTGAGCAGGTACCAGAGGTGGTTGCCCTGGACGTTGGAGCCGCTGGTCTTGCAGAAGATCGACACGCGCTCGCCGCGGTAGGCGTACCGGATGATCCGGCTGCCGCGGTCCGGCCGGGAACGCAGGGCCAGTTCGCTCGCCGTCACGACGCCCCGGTACAGGCGCGGGTTGTTCTGGTGCTGGCCGTGCTGGTTGGAGCCGCTCTGCTGGTTGTAGTCGCCGCGGCCGTCGTCGTCGCCGCGACCGTCGGAGTCCTCGTCGCCGCGCTGGTTCCAGTCGTCGTCGTCCTGGGGGCGGCTGACGCTCTGGTCCTGGTCGCCCCATTCGTCGTCGGCCACGGCGGGTGTGATGGCGGCACCGGTGACGAGCGCACCGGCGGCGACCGCTATACCGATACGACGGAGAGAGAGGCTGAGGGACATGGGGGTACCTCCAGGAAGGGGGCGAAGCTGACTAATCGCCACATTAGGAGGAGGTGAGAGCGGTCGCTCGTCACACTGGTCCACACGGGTTTTCAGGGGCGCGGGGCTGTGTCGATATGCGGCTCCGCCGCGTGGGCGCGACCAGCCCCCACCGGCCCGCGGCCGACGAACAACCACTCTCAACGCAACATCAACGTCGCCAACGCCCCGCCGTCCCCCACGTTCGAGAACTCCAGCCGCGCCCCCAACACCTCCGCCTGGCCGAGAGCGATGGTCAACCCCAGTCCATGCCCCGTAGCTCCCCCCTCGGTCCGAAACCGCTGCGGACCGTGCTCCAGGAGATAGCCCGGGTACCCGTCCCCGTGATCCCGCACGGTCACCACCGCCCCGTCCACGGTCACCACCACCGGCCCCCGCCCGTGCCGGTGCGCGTTCGCGACCAGATTCCCGAGCACCCGCTCAAGCCGCCGCCGGTCCGTCTCAACCCACTCGTCCCGTACGACGACGACCTCCGTGTCCGTCCCCGACGCCAGGACCACCCGCGCGGCCACCGCCCCCAACCGCTCGGTGCCCAGCTCCAGTCTCTCCCGCCGGGTGTCGAGGCGGGAGATCTCCAGCAGGTCCTCGGTGAGCGTGCGCAGCGCGGCCACCCGGTCCCGCACCAGCTCGGTCGGCCGCCCCGGCGGCAGCAGCTCGGCCGCCGCGTGCAGCCCGGTCAGCGGGGTGCGCAACTCGTGCGCCACGTCCGCCGTGAACCGCTGCTCGGTGAGCAGCTTGCCCTGCAACGAGGAGGCCATCGTGTCGAGCGCGGCGGCCACCGCGGCCACCTCGTCCTGCGGCCGGCTCGCGTCCTTCGTACGGGGATCGTCGACCCGCGCGTCCAGGTCGCCGGCGCTGATCCGCCGGGCCACCTGCGCGGTGCCGTGCAGCCGCCGGGTCACCCGGGTCACCGCGAACGCGCCGACCAGCAGCGTCGCCCCGATCGCCAGCGCCGAGGACCACACGATCGCCCGGTCGAGCCCGGCGATGGTGTCCGCGCCCTGCGAGTAGTCGACCGCCACGGCCAGCACCCGCCCGCCGTCGGCCGGTCCCGCCGCCCACATCGTCGGGCGCCCCCGGTGCCTGCCGACCATCGTGCCCCGGTCGCCGTCCTCGGCCAGCCGCCGCAGGGGCGTGGGCAGACTCGCGGGGTCGACACCGGCGCCGTGCAGCAGCGAGTCCCCGGCCTCGTACTGCGTCGTCGCCGTCCGCAGCCGCGACAGCGCCAGCTCACGGGCCTGGCCCACGGTCCGGTCGGTCACCGACACATGCACGAGCACGCCGAGCAGGGCGGCCAGCGCGCAGCACATCACCGTGATGAACGCGGCGGACTTGACGGCGAGGGTCCCGGCCCACCGGGGCAGCGCGAGCCCCGTCACGAGGTCGCCGAGGGCACGGGCGCGGGCGTCGCGCGACGGACTCCGTGCTTACGGCTGCCCGTGCGCAGGAACTCGTCGTGCGTCAGCAGCATCGCCTTCTGGTCGGCGTCCCAGGTCCACTGCACGCGGTACTCGTACCCCGCCAGCTCCGAAGGCGAGCGGATGATCACCGAATGCCCGGCCAGTTCGACCCCGCTCACCGCGTCGTCGTTGGCCATGACCTGTACGAGCCGGTGCTTCTCGACGGTGTAGACCCGCACGGCCGTCATCCTGGTGGGCAGCAGCCGGAAGCCGAGCGTCAGGTCGTCGTGCCCGTCACCGGTCAGGTCGCGGTAGTACGGCTTGAGAACGGGACATCGGCTCCGGTCCCCGCCCTTCGCACAGTCGCCGATCCGCTCGGCCGTTCCCCGGTACGCCGCCTTGGAGCCGCCGTAGTCGCCCGGATCGGCGGCGATCTCGGCCCGTACGACGGCGATCGGGTCCACCTTGCGGATGTCGTCGCCGGGGACGGTGACGCCCTTCACGATCTCCGTGTCGGCCTCGTCGAAGTCGTAGGCGGGGGAGGCGGCGGGCGACATGTTCGGCCAGAGCCGGGCGGGGCTGGTCGCCGTCGGGGTCGAGCCCGCGCCGCGCAGCGCGCCGGTGTCACCACAGGCCACCGCGGTCGCGAGCAGCAGGGCGACGACGGCGGTGGCGCGGGCGGGGCGACGGAACAGCACCCATACACCCTATTCGTACGGAAGTCCTTTTTGTTCACGCCCCTCGGTGGGCCGGAGAAACGATTACCCGGCAGCTCGGACGGTCGGCTACTCGGTCAGCTCCTCCAGCAGCCGGGCCGTGGACAGTCCCGCCCGCAGATACTCCACGAACAGTTCGTTGTGCAGCGCCCACGGCGAGCGGCGGGTGCGGATGAGCCGTATCGCCTCCTCGGTGGAGTACCCGCGCCGGACCAGCGCGTGCGCGACGACAAGCCCCGACCTGTTGTAGCCGTGATAGCAGCGGACGAGGACCTTCCGCCCGTCGTCCAGCGCGTCGCACGCGGCCCGGGCCAGCCGCATCACGCCCGCCAGCTGCGTCCCGTCCAGCGGCCCGTCCGGAATCGGCCACACATGGTGCTCGACGCCGGAGTCGGGCCCGTGCCCCGGCAGCCGCAGCAGCGTCTGCACGAGATCGAACTCGTCCCGCACCACCGCGAACTCCCGTTGCCCGGAGCGCCCTCGGAACTCGTGCCCGCCCATCCACAGACCGGTGACGATCTCGCTCCACGGAGTGTCCGGAGCGGGTACGTCGGGTTGCTTCCTGCGCGTCCGCAACGGCGCCTCCCCAAGCCCCAGCGACTGACCCAAAGGTAACCGGGTTCTTGCCCCTTGAGCACCCCGCCTGTTCCCATGGTCGAGGGGTGATGGTGCATGAGCGGACTGCGCATCGTACCGACCTGGCGCCATGGTCAGGAACGGCTGTACGTCTGTCACACGGACGGAAGGAACGTCGCCTGGTACGACCGGGAGGCGGCCAGGATCAACCTGCTCAGCGAGGACAGCAGAGAGGACGTGCTGCACGCCCTCGGCCCCTTCCTCACCGGCCCGGTCACGATCGGCCCGCCACCGGTGCCGACCCCCGCGGAACTCGCGCGGCTCTCCCTCCACCCCGACGACGACCTCGCGCCCAACCGCCCAGGCGAGGCGCTCCACCTCGCCCTCGACCGGGACCCCGGCCCACAGCACCGGCTCCGCCCCGACCAGCGCCGCCGCGCCCTCACCGCCGAACAGGCCGTCGGCGAGGCCCTGGACGCACTCGACGGCGCCGGCTGGCACACCCTCCACTCGATCCCGCTGCCCGGCGGCGACCGCCTCCACCACCTGGTGATCGGCCCCGGCGGCCTCTTCGCCGTCCACGCGCTGTACGCCCGTAAACAACGGGTCCGTATCGCCGACCCCATGGTCACCCTGGGCCGCCGCGACCCGCTCCCCCTCCTCCGCCGAGTCCGCTCCGACGCCGACCGCGCGTCCTACGCCCTCACGGCCGAGGTCCGCCCGGTCCTGGCCCTTGTCGGCCCGACCGACGTCACGGTGACGACCCCCCTCCGAGAGGTCCGCGTACTCCAGGACACGGAACTCCCCGGACTGGCAAGAACGGGCGGGGTGTTGAAGCCGGCGGACGTGGAGGCGCTGCACGCGATGGCCAGGGACCGGCATACGTGGGGGAAGGTGTGAGGGGGCACGGCTGACGGCACCACAACCCAGCCCGTCCGGCGTTTGAGGACGAGGCCGTTCGGGCCGAAGCGGGGGGCTGGGGGCGGCAGCCCCCAGGGACGGGACGGGACGGGTAGGGATAGGGGTAGGGGTAGCGGTAGGGGCGGCGGGGGCGAAAATCACGGCACAGCCCCCACCGACCCTCCACCGACCAACGGCGCCAGCAAATCCCCGTACTCCCGCAGCCGTACCCCCATGTCCGTTGCCAGAAAGGCGAGTTGACGCACCGACCGACACGCCTCCACCTCCTCCCACGTCACCGGCGCCGACACACTCGGCGCGGCCCGCGCCCGCAGCGTGTACGGCGTCGCCGTCGTCTTCCGCGCGGCGTTCTGACTCCAGTCGACGAACACCTTCCCCGCCCGCAGACTCCGCGTCATCCGATGCACGACAAGCCGGGGGAGCGCCTTCTCCGCCGCCACGGCCAGCGCCTTCGCGTACTCGACGGCCCGCTCCGACGGCACCGGCTCCACCCCCGCCAGCAGGTGCAGCCCCTTCGCCCCGGACGTCTTGACGTACGCCTCGATCCCGTCCGCGGCCAGCCGCTCCCGCAGCCACACCGCGACCTCACAGCACTGCACCACCGTCGCAGGCGCCCCCGGATCGAGGTCGAACACCAGCCGGTCGGCGAGGCCCGGCGCCCCGATCACCCACTGCGGGGTGTGGAACTCGGTGACGAGGTTCGCCGCCCACATGAGGGACGCCAGGTCCTGGACCAGCACCATCCGGGCCGGCCCCTCCGACCTCGGCACCTCGGCCGTGGTGACCCACTCGGGCGTACCCGGCGGCACGTTCTTGGCGAAGAACACCTGACCGTCCGGCCCGTCCGGGTACCGCAGGAAGGACAGCGGCCGGTCCCGCAGATGGGGCAGCAGGGCCTCGGCGGTCGTGGCGTAGTAGTGCAGGACCTCGCCCTTGGTGAAGCCGTCCGCCGGGTACAGCACCTTGTCCAGGTTGCTGAGCGCGAGCCTTCGCCCCTCCACCTCTGTGATCGGCGTCATACGATGAGAATCCCACGTAAACGTGATTAATCGACAGATACCGGAAGGCGGGTGCCGCAGGTGCGATCCATATGGAACGGCGCCATCTCCTTCGGCCTGGTCAGCATCCCGATCAAGCTGGTGAACGCGACCGAGAGCCACTCCGTCTCCTTCCGCCAGATCCACACCGAGGACGGCGGCCGCATCCGCTACCGCAAGGTCTGCGAGCTGGAGGACCGCGAGGTCGCCCAGGCCGAGATCGGCAAGGCGTACGAGGACGCGGACGGCACGATGATCCCGATCACGGACGAGGACCTGGCCCAGTTGCCGATCCCGACGGCGAAGACGATCGAGATCGTGGCCTTCGTACCGGCCGACCGGATCGATCCGCTCCAGATGGACGCGGCCTACTACCTCTCCGCGAACGGCGTCCCCGCGGCGAAGCCGTACACCCTGCTGCGCGAGGCGCTGAAACGCAGCCAGAAGGTGGCCATCGCGAAGTACGCGCTGCGGGGCCGGGAACGCCTGGGCATGCTGCGCGTGGTGGACGACGTGATCGCGATGCACGGCCTGCTCTGGCCGGACGAGATCCGCGCCCCCGAGGGCGTCGCCCCCGACACGAGCGTCACCGTCCGCGACAAGGAACTCGACCTCGCGGACGCCCTGATGGACACGCTGGGCGAGGTCGACCTCGCCGACCTCCACGACGACTACCGCGAGGCCGTCGAGGAGATGATCACCGCCAAGGCCTCCGGCGAACGGCCCACCGACTCCCCGGCCCCGGCCCCCAGCGGCAAGGTCCTCGACCTCATGGCGGCCCTGGAGAAGAGCGTCCGGGAGGCGCAGGAGTCGCGCGGCGCGGAACCGGCCAAGAAGGCCGAGGTCACCTCCATCTCGTCGCGGGCGACGCCGAAGCAGACCACCGGCAAGAAGTCGACCTCCACGGCGAAGAAGACGACGGCGAAGAAGACGACGACCACGAAGGCGACGACCACGAAGGCGACGACCACGAAGGCGACGAAGAAGTCCGCCGCGAAGAAGACCCCGGCCAAGAAGACGCCCCCACGGAAGCGAACAGCCTAGGGGACTACAGCGCGCCCCATAGGGGCGCGGGGAACTGCGCGACCAGCCACAACGCACCCGCACTCGCACGACGGCCGGGCGCAGCCCTACAGCCACAACGCACCCGCACCCACACCCGCACTCGCCCCCAGCCGGGCGCAGCCCTACCCCACCCGCCGCAACGCCAGCACCGCGTTGTGCCCCCCGAACCCGAACGAGTTGCTCAACGCCAGATCCCCACCCCCCGGCAGCTTCCGCCCCACCCCCACCACCACGTCCAACCCCAACGCGTCGTCCAACTCTCCACTCCCCACGGTCGGCGGCACCACCCCGTGGTGCAGCGTGAGCACGGTGGCCACGGCCTCCACCGCACCCGCCGCCCCCTGCAAATGCCCGAGATGACCCTTGAGCGCGGTGACGGGTACGGCCCGCCGCCCGAACACGGCCCGCAGCGCCTCCGCCTCCGCGAGATCGCCCTCGACCGTCGCCGTGGCATGCGCGTTCACGTGGACGACGTCCACGACATGCCCGCCCGCGTCCCGCACCGCCCGCCGCACGGCGAGCGCCACCCCCGCACCCGACGGATCCGGTGCCGCCATGTGATGCGCGTCGGCGGACAGCCCCCACCCGGCGGCCTCGCAGTAGATCCGCGCTCCACGCGCGCGTGCGTGCTCCTCGGCCTCCAGGACGAGCACCCCCGCGCCCTCCCCGTTCACGAACCCGTCCCGGTCCGTCCCGAACGGCCGCGACGGTGACGAACCGTCCTCCACCCCCCGTCCGGCCAACGCCCGCATCGCGGCGAACGACGCCATGATCGCCGGCGTGACGACCGCCTCGGCCCCGCCCGCGAGGGCGATGTCGACGCGGCCGTACCGTATGCGGTCGACGGCCGCCCCGATCGCCTCCGTGCCGGAGGCACACGCGGCGGTGACCGTGCGGGCCTCGCCGGTGATGTGCAGGTCGAGCGAGACCTGGGACGCGGCCTGCGAGGGGACGGTCATCGGTGTGGTGAGCGGGGAGACCGCGCGCGGGCCCTTCTCGCGCAGCTTGCGGTCGCCGCCGACGAGCACGGACGCGTCCCCGAGGATCGTCCCGAGGCTGACCCCGACCCGCTCCGGATCGAGCCCGCTCTCCCGCGTGCCGCCCGCCACGAACCCGGCGTCACCCCACGCCTCCCGCGCGGCGAGCACCGCGAACTGCGCGGCCCGGTTCATCCGCCGCGCCGCCGCCCGGGGGAGCAACTCCGCCGGGTCGACGGGCACGGTACCGGCCACCCGCACGGGTAGCTCCGCGAACTCCTCGCCGTCCAGTTCCCGTATCCCGTGCCGACCGTCGAGCAGCCCCCGCCACAGCTCGTCGACCCCGACCCCGAGCGGTGTGACGGCCCCGAGCCCGGTGACCACCACCCGCCGCGGCCCGTTGAGGACCGCCTCTCGCTCGGGCCGCGCGTGATGCCGTACGACGTACTCCGCGCCGCCCCAGCCACGGACCTCCGCATCGGTCGCGACCTCGTCCGTCGCCGCCCCGTCGAGGTCCCGGTGCCACACACCCCAACGCCGTGCGTACGACACCTCGTCGGCGCGCGGATCGACGACCCGCAGGGTGGTCACCCGGTCGCCGTCGCGGAACTCGACCGCCCCGAGATCGTCGGAGTCGAGGCGGGCGATCGCCCCGACGTCCATCCGGTGGCAGGCGACGGTGACGCGCAGGTTCCGCCCGAGCACCTCGTCCCGGTCGGCCCCGCCGAGCGGCGGACGCAGCGCGAGCCGGATCGTCTCCGGGGTCTCGGGCAGCGTGTGCATCACGACGTACCAGCAGTCGCGTTCGGCGTCGTCCGGGCTCAGAGCGATCAGATCGCCCGGGATGACTTCGGCGGCGCTCACCGGGTGCGGCGCGAACGGAATCTCCGGCGAATGGGGCGAATTGGACATACCTCTACACACTCCTGTGCTCAGAACGGACTTAAGGTGCGCGGCAAACCATCCAGAGTGAACTGGACGAAACGGGAAAACGCCACGGTTGAACGGTGAACCTCTTGCCGCTCGGGAGCTCTCAAGACCCGCCGGAATGGGCCGAGTTGCCCGATTCGATCACCGGACTTATGTGTGGAACGTCACTTTCGTGGCCGCGCTGGCCGCCCCCGCCCCCACTTGTTCCCTGGATTTAACGCGAGGCCCTCTGGCAACTCCCTTTCTACGCGCGTAACTTGAGCCGACTCCCCACAGGCACCGGTATCGGCAGCTACACGAAGTACGAGGAGACAGCCAGCGTGTCCAGACCTGAAGGGCGCAGATCCCGCGCCCGCCGCACCGCCTACTCGATCGTCTCGGTGGGCGCGGCGGGAGCGTTCGCCTTCACCGCCCTGCCCGCCGCGCACGCCACCCCGTCGGCCTCGGCGGTGATCGCCGAGGTGTACGGCGGCGGAGGCAACTCGGGAGCCACCCTGACCCGGGACTTCGTGGAACTCGGCAACGCCGGTTCCACGGCCTACGACCTGTCGGGCTACAGCGTGCAGTACCTGCCCGGTACGCCTTCCTCCGGCTCCACTTGGCAGGTCACCGCCCTCACCGGCGCGATCGCCCCCGGCGCCCGCTACCTGGTCGGCGAGGGCACCGGCAGCGGCGGCACCACCGCGCTGCCCACCACCGACGCCAGCGGCTCGATCGCCATGAGCGCCACCACCGGCACGATCGCCCTGGTCTCCGGCACCACCGCGCTCACCTGCAAGACCGCCGCGGACTGCGCGGCCGACACCCGGATCGTCGACCTGACGGGCTACGGCACCGCGGTCGTCCGCGAGGGCAGCGGCCCGGCCACCGGCGCCTCCAACACCGCGTCCGTCGCGCGCGCCGACTCGCTCGCCGACACCGACGACAACGCGGCCGACTTCACCGCCGCCACCCCCTCCCCGGTCAACTCGGCCGGCCAGACGCCCGGTTCGGGGGACGGCGGCGGTGGCGACGGCGGCTCGCCGACCGACCCCGGCACGGTCCGCGTCCACGACATCCAGGGCACGACCCGTCTCTCGCCGTACTCCGGCCAGACGGTCACGCGCGTCCCGGGCATCGTCACCGGCGTTCGCTCCAGCGGCTCCCTCGGCTACTGGATCCAGGACCCGACCCCCGACACAGACCCGCGCACCAGCGAGGCCGTCTTCGTCTACACCGGCTCCACCAAGCCCACGGTGGCGGTCGGCGACTCGGTCCTGGTCACCGGCAAGGTCAGCGAGTACTACCCGAGCAGCACCAGCCAGTCCAACACCGAGATCACCGGCCCGACCACCACGGTCCTCTCCAGCGGCAACGCCCTCCCGGCCGCCGTCACGCTGGACGCCACCTCGGTCCCCGACGCCTACATCCCCACCGCGTCCGGCGGCAGCATCGAGTCCCTCGCGCTCCAACCCGCCGTCTACGCCCAGGACTTCTTCGAGTCCCTGGAGGGCATGCGGGTCACGTTCGCCGACGCGAGGGTGGTCGGCGCTTCGGACGCCTACGGCGAACTGTGGGTCACGGTCAAGCCGAACGAGAACGCGACGGCGCGCGGCGGCACCCTGTACTCGTCGTACGACCAGCCCAACACGGGCCGTATCGAGGTGATGTCGCTCGATACCACCTCAACCTTCCCCGCGGCCAACGTAGGTGACGAACTGTCAGGCACGACCACAGGCCCCCTCGACTACTCCACCTACGGCGGCTACAACGTCCAGGCCACCCAGCTCGGCACCCTCGTCGACAACGGCCTGAAGCAGGAAGTGACGCGCAAGCAGAAGAAGGACGAGCTGGCGGTCGCCACGTACAACGTGGAGAACCTGGACGCGCTCGACACCCAGGAGAAGTTCGACCGGCTCGCCGAGGGTGTCGCGGTCAACCTCAACTCCCCTGACATCGTGGCCCTGGAGGAGATCCAGGACGACAACGGCGCGACCAACGACGGCACGGTGACGGCCGAAGGCACCCTGAAGCGCTTCACGGACGCGGTCCGCGCGGCCGGCGGCCCGGCGTACAAGTGGCGTTACATCTCGCCGACGAACGACGCGGACGGCGGCGAGCCCGGCGGCAACATCCGCCAGGTCTTCCTCTTCAACCCCAAGCGGGTCTCCTTCACCGACCACAAGGGCGGCGACGCGACGACCGCGACGAGCGTGGTGAAGACCCGCAAGGGCGTCGAACTCACCTACTCCCCGGGCCGGATCGACCCGACCAACGCGGCCTGGGAGGACAGCCGCAAGCCGCTGGTCGGCGAGTTCACCTTCCAGGGCGAGCAGGTCTTCGTCGTCGCCAACCACTTCATCTCCAAGGGCGGCGACCAGCCCATCCACGGCCGCTACCAGCCCCCGGCCCGCAGCTCGGAAACCCAGCGCGCGGCCCAGGCGGCGGAGGTCAACACCTTCGTCAAGTCCCTGCTGGCGGCGGACAAGAACGCCAAGGCGATCGTCCTCGGCGACCTGAACGACTACGAGTTCTCCCAAACGGTGACCACCCTGACGGCCGACAAGGTCCTCAAGCCCCTGATCACCACCCTCCCCGCCGCCGAGCGCTACACCTACGTCTACGACGGCAACTCCCAGACCCTGGACCACATCCTGACCAGCCCCGCGGTGACGTCCTTCAACTACGACGTCGTCCACATCAACGCGGAGTTCGCGGACCAGGCGAGCGACCACGACCCACAGATCGTCCGGATCGACCTGTCGAAGTGCGGTAGGCACTAGCTAGCGCTGTTGACGTCTGACGGGACTGACGGGGCTGACAGGGCTGACGGGGCGGGACGGCGTAAGTCGCCTCGCCCCGCCTCGTCAGCTTCTCGGGGCGGGGCAGGACAACCCCCTGAGGGGTGTGCCGTCTCGATGCTGGCGAGGGCAAGTCTTTGAGGGGCGCCGAGCCGTCTCGATCCCGGCCAGGGCACCTCCCTGAGGGGCGTGCTGTCCTGATGTCGGCGAGGGCACTCCCTGAGGGGCGTGCCCTCTCGACGCCGACCAGGGCAACTCCCTAAGGGGCGCGGGGAACTGCGCGACCAGCCACAACGCGCCCGCACTCGCAAGCCAACGCAAGCCCCTCAGACGCTAAGTCGCACACCCCGGTCCACAACACTCCGCCCCGTCACCATGACCAGCCCCACCCCGACCGCCAGCCCCAACGCCGGCAGCACCGGAAACCGCCCGCCGTAGGCGAACCCATGCCCCGCGAACCAGATCAACGCCCCCACACTCGCGGCCAACCCGAGCCACAACGCCCAAGCCCTGCGCACGAGATCACCCGGCCGTGTCCGCTCGTACACGACCGCCAGCCCACGCTCCAACGGCCGCAACGCCCCTACGACCCCCACCAGCACACCCCCGAGCACAACCAGCCACGGCACCCGCAGCACCCACCAACTCCCCGACCCGTAAGCGGGTTCCGGCGCAAGCCCGGTGAGATAGAACGCACCGGCGACGATCAGCACAGGCAGCATGTGCCACAGGTAGAGCGTCATACTGGCCCCGCCCAACGGCCGCACCAGCCGCCAGAGTTGAACGCGCTCCAGCAACCCCCGCAGCATGGGCGCGAGCAGCAACGCCAGCCCGACCTGCCCAACTACCCACGCCAGCATGGCCGCAGACGGGGGATTGGTGTTGCTGGGGCTCTGCCCGGTGACGAGGATCAGACTCACCGGGAACGGCCCGAGCCAGACCAACGCGGCGAAGCCGACCACACCACCCACAGCCATGAACGCGGGCAGCGCGGACAGCTCGCTGAGCAGCATGTCCCGCCAGCAGAAGCCCAGTTGATAGGCGACGCCCCACACGAGCACGTAGTTCAGCAGTCCTACGGCGGGCGCGTGCACGCTGACCACCACCGAGTCGGCACCCAGGGCAACCGCCCCCATCACCACCGGCACCCGCAACCCCCACCGCCGATGTGCCGTGCACAGCACCGGAGTTGCCGCGCTGAGCAGCAGATACACCGGCAGGAACCAGAACTGCATGGCCATCGCCCACCCGACGAGCGCGAGGGTGTCGGCGTCCACCCCGACCGCCACGCAGATCGCGACGGCGACCAGCACCAGCCCGCTGTACACCCCCGCGGGCAGCAGCAGCCGTAGCGCTCGCTGCCCCACCCAGCCGGTCGCGGTACGGCCCTCGGCCCGCGCCCGCTCCCAGGAGCCGCCCGCCGCGTGCCCACCGGCCAGGAAGAACAGCGGCATGATCTGGAAGCCCAGGGTGAGCCACTGCGTCCAGGGCACGGTCGCGAGCAACTCCGGTGCGCCGATCGCCCCGTTGGGCTCCCGCACCAGCCCGGTGATCAGCCAGTGCCCGAACACCACCAGCACGATCGCCCACGCCCGCAGGAAGTCGACGTAGCGATCCCGGCCCCCGCTCAAGTCCCCCATGGGACGCCATGGTGCCGTGGGAGTACGGCAGTTGGGGCGGACGTGCGCTCTCCCGCAACCAATCCGTGCCCGTCACGACACCCGCTCCCGGCCCCCGTTTCTCTTGACCCGCCCTTGCCTTGACTCGCCCCTGTCAACGCTGCTTCCCTGAGCCCACACATCGAATTGGTCTGCACCAATATCGATCAGGGATTGAATCGATTCACCCCCCACTGGAGGACGCCATATGCGCACCCGATCGAGATCCCGTTCCCTCCTTTCCGTCGCCCTGCTGACCGGAGCCCTAGCCGCCGCCGGACTCACCGCGGCGGCCCCCGCGTCGGCGGCCTCCGCCCCGAACGCCTGGCCCGCCCATGTCTTCGCCCCGTACTTCGACGCGGGCTCGGGAAACGTTTCCCTCACCGACGTGGCCAACAACTACGGCACCAAGTTCTTCACCGCCGCGTTCGTCGACGGCCCCGGCTGCCAGTGGCAGGTACCGGGCCAGTCCGCCCTCCAGTCAGCGATCGACGGCATCCGCGGCCTGGGCGGCGATGTCTCCGTGTCCTTCGGCGGCTACACCTCAGACACCGCGCTCACCGAGATCGGCGACTCCTGCTCCAGCCCCGAGGCGGCGGCAGCGCAGATCGAGAGCGTCATCACCACCTTCAACCTCTCGCACGTCGACTTCGACATCGAGTCGGCCTCCCTCACCAACTCCGCCGGCATCGACCGCCGCGACAAGGCCCTTGCCCAGGTGCGCAGTTGGGCCGCCAACAACGGCCGCGCACTCTCGATCTCCGTCACCCTCCCCGCCCTCCCCAGCGGCCTCTCGGGCGACGGCGTGAACGTGCTGAACAACGCCCGCGCCAACGGCTTCACCCCGGACGTCGTCAACCTCATGACCATGGACTACGGCTCCTCGGGCACCGACATGGGCAACGCGGCCAACACGTCCGTGGACGCGGCGGCGGGCCAGGTCGCGAGCGCGTTCGGCATCTCCACGTCAGCCGCGTACGCCAAGCTCGGCAACACCCCGATGATCGGCCAGAACGACAGCGCGGGCGAGGTCTTCACCCTCGACAACGCCCGCAGCGTGGAGGCCTTCGACGCGTCACGGGGGATCGCCCTGACGTCGTACTGGTCGCAGAACCGCGACAACGGCGGCTGCGCGGGCTCGACTTCGGCCCAGAGCACATGCAGCGGCGTCAGCCAGAACTCCGGTGACTTCGCGCGCATCTTCCAGGCGTTCACGTCGGGCAGCAGCAGCGGTGGCGGGAGCACCGGCTCCACCACGCAGTCCCTGCCCGGGACTTGGGCCCAGTGCGCGAGCGAGAACGGCACCTGCGCGGTCAACGGGACGACCGCCGTGGCCTACGGCGCGAGCGGCAGGTTCAACTACGCGACGGAGACCGGCTCCACACCGTGCACCAACGCGATCTTCGGCGACCCGATCTCCGGCACGGCCAAGTCCTGCTACGGCCAGACGGCCCCGCCCGCGACCGACGTCTGGACCTCCTGCGCGTCGGAGAACAACACCTGTTCCTTCTCCGGCGTGATGACGGTGGCGTACGGCGCGGGCAGCTCGTTCAACTACGCGACCCTGCCCGGCGGTACGGCCTGCTCCAACGCCGTGTTCGGCGACCCGATCCCGGGCACCGCCAAGTCCTGCTACCTGATCGGCGCCCCGCCGTCGTTCGCCACGTGGACCAACTGCGCTGCGGAGAACGGGACTTGCGGCATCACCGGCACCCACGAGGTGGCGTACGGGGCGGCCGGACGGTACGTGTACCGGTCCGTGTCCGGGTCCACCGGGTGCAGCAACGGGGTCTTCGGCGACCCGATCTCCGGTACGGCGAAGTCCTGTTACGTCCAGTAGCACTCATAGCACTCATAGCACGAGTCGCATGAGTCGCGCGACTCGCACAAGCCTCACGAGTCTCACGAGGAAGGCCGGACGATGTTCAGATCACGAACGACGATGTTCAGACCGAGGAAGACCGGCCCGACCGGACGATCCTTGCCTGTGCGGCAAGTGATCTGGCTCGCGGCCCTGACCCCGGTCGTGGCGCTGCTCTACGGCGCCACGACCGCCCAGCCCGCGACGGCAGCCGCCCCCGGAGCACCCTCCGGCTGGTCGACCGTCTTCAGCGACGACTTCAACGGGTCGGCGGGGTCGGCCCCTTCGTCGGCCAACTGGAAGTTCGACACCGGCCCGGGTTCGAGCTTCGGCACCGGTGAGATCGAGACGATGACCGACTCGACCGCCAACACCCACCTCGACGGCAACGGCAACCTGGACATCACCGCGCTGGGCTCCGGCAGTTCATGGACCTCGGGGCGGATCCAGACCCCGACCGCGAACGTGGGCGCACCGGCAGGCGGCAAGCTGGAAGTCACGGCATCCATCCAACAGCCGAGCCCAGCAAGCGGGTTGGGCTACTGGCCGGCGTTCTGGATGCTGGGCCCCGGCCAGTGGCCGGAGAACGGCGAGATCGACATCATGGAGGACGTCAACGCCCTCTCCGACGTGGCCGGCACGATCCACTGCGGCACCTCCCCGGGCGGCCCCTGCGACGAGGGCACCGGAATCAGCAGCGGCCTGCGCGCCTGCCCCGGCTGCCAGAGCGGCTTCCACACGTACTCGATGATCCTCGACCGCACCAACACCGCGGCGGAGACGATCACCTTCTACCTGGACGGCAGCGCCTACTACACGGTCACCGAGGCCCAGGTCGGCACCGCCACCTGGCAGGCCGCCTTCGACCACAACCAGTCGATCATCCTCGACCTGGCCATGGGCGGCGCGTTCCCCAACGCGGCCTGCGGCTGCACCAGCCCGAGCGCCGCGACCTCCTCGGGCGGCACACTGAGCGTCGACTACGTGGCCGCGTACACCACGACGGGAAGCACCGTGGGCTCCACCACCCAAGCCCTGCCCGGCACTTGGACCCAGTGCGCGGCGGAGAACGGGACCTGCGCGGTCAACGGCACGTCGGTGGTCGCCTTCGGCGCGAACGGCCGTTTCAACTACACGACGGCGACGGGCTCGACACCCTGCACCACCGCAGTGTTCGGCGACCCGGCCTCCGGAGTGGTGAAGACCTGCTACGCGGAAACGGCGCCCCCAGCAGCCGACATCTGGTCCCCGTGCGCGTCGGAGAACAACACCTGTTCCTTCTCCGGCGTGATGACGGTCGCGTACGGCGCCGCGGGTGCATACCGCTACGCCACGCTCCCGGCGGGCACCCCCTGCACCAACACGGTCTTCGGCGACCCGATCCCGGGCACCGCCAAGTCCTGCTACCTGATCGGCGCCCCGCCGTCGTTCACCACATGGACCAACTGCACGCCCGAGAACGGGACTTGCACCTTCTCCGGCACCCACGAGGTGGCGTACGGGGCGGGCGGCCAGTACTTCTACGGCACCTTCACGGGCGGCACCCCGTGCACCAACACGGTGTTCGGCGACCCGGCGTCAGGAACGGCGAAGACCTGCTACTACCAATGACCGAGCGAACGTAGCCTCCCCCGCACGCCTTCGGCATGGTGGCGGCGCTCGTCCTGCGCACGGCCTGCGGCGGTGGGGGCTCGGGCGGCGGCAAGGACCCCGAGGTCGCGTCGATCAGCCATCCAGCCACCGGTTCGGGTGGCGGATCGACGAGCCCGACCGCCGACGCCGATGCGGCTGTGGGCGGCCTACTGGGCCTGCCTGCCGATGCGGCCGGTGACCCCGTGGCAGACGGAATGAAGGTCCACGCCCTGCCCGAGTACGGCGAGGACTACGACAGCGGCGCGCCCCACCTGAGCCAGTCCCAGGAGGAGCGAATCGTGAGCCAATGCACCAAGGAGTCCTTCAAGCAGCGGGAATCGAGGCCCCGGCCGTTACCCACTTTCGGGTGAGGCCTCCGGCGGACCTGGGGTGGCGCACCCTGGCGATCACGGACCTCGGGTCAGTGCCCCCAACAATTCGGGGCGTCAACCTGGTGCATCACACGCATAAATGGACGCTACAGGCGACAATCACGGAAATGCGACTGACTCGTAACGCGATTCACGTATCGCTCATATCCCGTCGGCACGGCGGAGAAGGTGTGGGTGTGCGGCCAACAGGCCGCCACCCGCACACCGCACAACCCGGGGTACGGCCGTAGCCGTATGCCAGGGAGGTGCCCGCACCATGCTGGGGGAACCCGTGACCTCTTCACCTTCCGTGTCCGTCCGTCGTCTGGCCGCAGCCGCGCTGGCTGCCGGCGCTCTCGTCGGCGCGGCGGCACTGCCGGCGACCGCTGCTGACCACGCGGCCCGGCCGAGCGTGGAGATCAGCCGCGTGCAGGCCGACTCGCCGGGACCGGACGACCGCTCCGCCCGTTCGCTGAACAACGAGTGGGTGGAGATCACCAACCACGACCGCCGCGGCGTCAACCTCGACGGCTGGAAGCTGTCGAACAAGGAGGGTCAGACCTACACCTTCCGCCACTACCGCCTCGCCGGTCACGCCACCGTCCGCGTCCACACCGGAAAGGGCCGCGACACCGCCCAGGACGTCTACCAGGACCGTCGCGACTACGCCTGGGACAACCGCTCCGACACCGCCACCCTCCGCAACGACCACCGCCGCCTCGTCGACGACAAGTCCTGGGGCGGACGCAACGGCGGCGGCCAGGGCGGCGGCCACAACGGCGGCGGCCACGGCGGTGGCGGGGGCCACGAGGGCGGCGGCCACGAGGGTGGCGGGGGCCACGAGGGTGGCGGCCACGGTGGCGGCGGCCACCACTGACCACCGGCACGGCACGATGACGTTCGATCGGCAACGAGCGTCTCGGCAGTGACGTGACGTGACGTAACACCCACGGCGCGCCGTCCCATCCAGGGGCGGCGCGCCGTTCGTCGGTCCGACCGTCCATCCACCAACTGCGGTCCTGGCAGTCCTCACCCCGAAGCCGGCCACCTCCACCTGAGGAGGCGGCCTCACCGCCTCCTATACTCCCCGCGTGTCTGAAACACCGCACTTCTTCCATATCTCATCCGTACTCAACCGCCGATCGATCGCACAACACGGCCTGGATTGGACCCGCATGGGCGCCGCACGGGGAATCGCCGGCAGCCGCCGCCCCGAGGCGGAGGGCATCTTCGTCTGCCGGGGCGAGGAGGAAACAGGGTTCTTCTTCCGGATCAACAACACCGGCGGCCCGGTCGACCTCTGGTCCGTGGACGGCATCGACGAGGCGCTACTCCTGGACAACGGCAACGGATTCGCCTACCTGCCCGAACGCATACCGGCTGAGCGAGTCCGCCTCGTACGATCAGATGTTCCGCGGACCGACGAGTCCTGGTAAACGCGGTGCAGGATCGCCAGTTGCGGGATCGGGCCCGTTGAGGCGGTTGGGCTGAGGCTGTCCGACCGCCGCCTGCCGGACGCGGGTCGGGGCATGGTGACGCCATGGGAGACGCGTCCCGTCTCCGGCAAGCAGTGGACTGATGCGGGGCAGCGACACGACCGCCGGGGGCAAGCATGGCTCCGGTGCATTCGCGATGATCCTGCTGCCCCGGGTTCGCGCTGTCGACGTCTTGGGCGAGACCTGTCACAGTCGTCGCGTGGACTGGATGTCTCCGGCTTCCACGTTGTTGGGGGCCGTTATCGGCGCTGGTGGAACACTCGCTCCTGGCGCAACGCGGTCAATGGCGGCAGCAGTTGGACGCACAAGATCGGAATGTCCGCCGCCAGTTGTGTCGGACAACATGCTGGAGGCGGTTCACGATGCCTTCGGCGCCGATGCTCTGTACTCCGTGAGGGCGCAGCTCGTGATCAGCGCCCCGGTACCGGTTGCGGAGCAGGTGCGGAAATCAATGATCGCCATGCGCGATCTACGGGATTGCGTCGGGCGCGGGAACCTCATCGAGACTGAGGAATACGCAACGGCCCAGCGAGCGGTAAGGGACAGTCAACAACGTCTGCGTGACGTGATGCGCGCAGATTTGGCCGGCCGACATTAGGCCCTCTAGCCCCACACATCGGCATCGTGCTGGGTGCACCGGCGGAGATGCCGGAAAAGGAATGGTACATAGTTTCGATCCCCTTAAAATCTTGCTATTGAAGGATGATCGGCGGAATAATTCAGGGCGATACGATTTCACGCATTTCAGGGGGAACAGTGAAGGGTAAGGCGCGTCGAGCGGTATCCGTAGCAGTCGTATTCGCATCAACGGCAGCTGTGACAGTGGTCGGTAGTGAAACGAGTAGCGCAGCAAGCCATTCCTGCTGGCGGGCGAGTCACAGTCATACCATCACCAAGTTGAGGGTTCCTCTACTGGAGAGCGGTTTCACCTATCGCTGGTGCGCCCAGAATGGTCGAATCGACGAGTTCGTCGTAGAGAGTTCGTACAGTGTAATTCGCAATTGGGTTTGGGCATCCGACCCTCGTGCCGACGTTCAGCCGACCATGTCTCTGGGACAGGACCATCTGCATGTCTATGCCGACTTCAGCGCGAAGTCGACACTCGCGGGCGGCGGAAAATTCAAGGGCACAAAAGGTGAGGTGAACGTGAGTTGGTCGCCGGGGCGTTTGGGTGACCACTACGAGATCGACTTGTGGCCGGATGGGCGAAACTCGGGCGAGATCTGGAAGGGCTGAACCCGATTCATTGACCGCACTCATCGGTTCGGCCCGCAGTGCGTTCTCGCTGTTGACCGCTGCATGGTCGGAATCGACGTTCCCATATCGCTGTTGATCACCCGCGGTGTCTACCTGCTGGATTGATGCGGCCGCGCGTGGCGAACCAAAGATCGTCAGGCATGGCAAAGGCCCGCGGTCGGCGGAGGACCCGCAGCTGGGGGCCTGGCCTTTCGTCTCCTTCTTCCTGTCCTGGGACTGGGTCTTGTCGGGGATCTTGGGGACCTGCTTCTTCTCTGCTCAGGAGTGGTGCGCCCGTCTTTCATGTCCCGCTACTCCTGGGCCACACCGTGGTTGAGGGGCGTTTGCGCCTTGGCGGGATCCGCGGACTCCCAGTTCGCGGAAGGCGCTGATCGCCCTCTGTCCTGAGGCTCCTGAGCCACCGTCACGGAGGACGATCAGAGGCGGATGGCGAACGCGATCACTGGCAAACGCCTGCTTCCAACGGCATCCGCCCGCACACACACGAAGACCCCGTCCTCAGCCGAAACGCTGATGGCGGGGTCTTTAGGCACCAAATACAAGGTGCCCCCGGCAGGATTCGAACCTGCGCACACGGCTCCGGAGGGCACGCCGTACCTGTCGCAGTTCGGCCCCCTGAACTGCTGGAACGCCGCCGACCGAGCCCGGGTGAGGAACGTTCACTCGCCACTCACTCGGAGCGGCTCCGTGGAGCCCTACCGGCACGGTACGTGGCTCGCGTGACTTCCTTCGGCCCTCAACTTTGAGCCCCATGGCGAGAACAGCGCTCTACCTGCCAGTGATTTGCCCGGTCACCCTGTCAAGAGCGGTGGGCACGACAACTGACTGAGTGTGGGGAGCGCTTGGGGGTGGCTGGTGGCCTACGTTCCTATTCTGAAGGGCAAGGCGGGGGAGTTTCTGGCGCTTGGACACGTCACAGCGGAGGTGCAGGCTCAGCTCCGCCCAGTGATGGAGATCGTGCCGGACTTTGAGCTTCGCGACTTGCTGGAGACCTTCTGCGATCACGCGATGGAGAACGTGCCAGACGGCATGGTCCTCACAGTTGACTGTGGTGCGTTGCCCCCAGTCCGCGTGCTCAGCGGGGACGCGGGCGGGCCCATGGTGCGGGTTGGGGAGTCTCTGGGGCTCCGCGGTGTTGCCATGTGCCCAGTCTTCAGGTGTTCTGATCCTGACGAAGTGTTGGCGGAAGTAGCAGCGGTGTCCGCCGGCCACCGGCAGGGGGCATGCCTGCGCGTATCTACGGCGGAGGGCCTCAGCGATTCGCTCCCCTGCGCAGACGAGATACGGGATCTGCTCCGAGCGGTACAGCTGGCTCCGGAGGAAGTCGACTTGCTGTTTGATGCAGGTCCAGTGCACTCGGATCGGGCCCGGGAAGTCCTGGCCGAAGCAACCAATGAAGCCCTGAGGCGTCTCTCATGCTGGCCATGGAGGCGCCTCTGCGTGGCGGCCGGCGCCTTCCCGGTCAACCTGAAGGGATTCGAGCGGGGCCGGGCAACGCCTGTTGTCAGGGAGGACGCGCGATTATGGCAGTCGGTCGCCGAGAAGTGGCCGGGGCGGCAACCTGAATTCGGGGACTTCGGCGTGACGTACCCCCGCATCCTGCCCAAGAGCCGTGGAACGCCAGATCCCAACATGCGCTACACCACGCCGGCCGAGTGGCAGGTCTTCGTATATCCGCGGGTCAGGCCGGGCAACGACGACTTCTTCACTCTCAGCCAGGACTTGGTCAACTCGCCCTACTGGCCTGTCACCGGAGCCGCCACGTCGTGGGGGGACGCTCGACTTCAGGAATGCGCTCAACGGAAGCGACCGAAGGCAGGTGGGGGCACCGAGTGGCGCGCCTGGGCAACCTCGCACCATCTAGCCGTCGTAACGACTCAGTTGGCGATGACTGGACATCCGTAGGGCCGCCGTGGCTGCGGAGTGGTGGCAAGGCCACCAGCGAAGCGGCGGTCCGTCGCCAAAGGCTCCGGAGCACAATCAGAGTTCAGCTTGCGAATCGGCCCTGACCAGCAGGTTCCTTGATCCTCGGAAGCGTGTTGTGCCCTCCTATATCGCAGATAGTGCGAAGCAGGAAGTCACCTCCGGCTCCTGCGCTCGATGAGAGGTCGGCTTCGCCGACGGGCTGGAACACTCCTGGGGTGTTCCAGCCCGTCTGGACCACATGCCCTCGGAACGGTGGGTGATTGGGGGAGAGGGGTACCAGGTGACGCCGGGTTCGGAGAGGGCCCAGTCCGGCACCCGTCAGGGGTTGGGAAGGCGGGGCGCAGACGCGGTCGTGTGCGACGAACGTTGTGGCGGAGTGACTGCCGATGTGCCCAAGGGGTGGATTGGGTGGGGAAGGGTGGTGGCGAGGGACTCGGTGGTGTAGTCGGTGACTGGCGGCTGATGCCGGTCTACCAGCTCGCACAATTCGTCCCAGTTATCCAAGGCGTCCAACTGTCGTTCGAAGTCATCGAAGCGAGCGCCTCCCCATCCGTTGATGGCGAACTCCATGAACAAGGAGAGCAACACAGCGTAATTTTGCTGGTATCGACCCGCGTCCCGATCTGTATCGATCGCTATCCAGCCCCTATTTTGACCTTTGATTTCGAAGTCGACACGGTAGGTGTCGAAGTCGGCCGTTACGGAGCCGTTGGCGTAGGTAATGACGGCGTGACGTTGGGTCAGCGAAGAGGGTACATGCTTGGCGACCCGCATCCGCAAGTCGATCGTGCCGTGGTGGGCAGTGGCCTCCAGCCAGGTGGGGGGCGATCTCCTGGCCGTACTCGTCGCGGACCTGAGCGGCGCGAGCGGCATGCCGGCCCAATGCGCAGCCGGTCCAGGTGACAGGGCCTGCGCCGGTGATGTGCCGGAGTAGCAGCAGCGGGTGGATGGTCGTTTCGATGAAGGGGTGCAAGGTCCCGGGGACTTCAGTCCAGAGGCGGGCATAGCTGGCCGGTGAGCGCGAGGCGCCTTCCAGGAGGTCGATCTGAGCTGACCGCACTTGTCCCAGCTCCTCGCGCAGTGCGTGCAGGGCCGCCCCGCCCAACAAGCCGGGCTCGCTGGCAGTCAGGAAGCGCGAATATATGGGTAGCGGCTGTAGGAAGTAGGTGAGTGGGAGGGCCTTTTCCAGGCTGTAGTAACTCAGGGCGAAGCCGCGGGCCATCAACTGTGCACCCTCAGCGCGCAGCACGTTGCGTTCGGGGCGGCCGGAGGCGATGGGCTTCTCCACGGCGAAGGGGATGTCAGCAGTAGCCAATGCGACAAGCTGAGTGAAGTGAGCGAATGTCGGAGAGGCGATGATGGTCGGGACGTGTTCCCGCAAAGCTGTGGCTAGCACTTTCTCTGGAGAAGTCACCTGCAGCTGGGCATCATTGCCAATCGCGGCGCGGGCGTTGGCGGTCTCAGGGTCTTCGATAGAGGAGATCGTGATGCTGCTGCGTTCGTAGCCCAGGGTTTTCAGAGCGGGCAGGATCCGGTTCAAGGTGACGTCGCCGGAGCCGATGATCGAGACTGTCTGGGCGGTGCGGGTGTCGATGCCAGGATGGGAACTGAGGGCCACGGTGATCGCGACTCCGAAATAGGCGAGGCCGAAGACTGCCAAGGTAGTTCCGAACTGGTCTCCCGCCTCGGGATTACCGATGAAGGCTTGCAGCAACTCGGTGATGCCACGCCCGGTCACATCGCTAACGAGCAGTAGTTGAATGGTCAGGAGCAGTGGGAATGTCAGCACGTACTCTGCTGGGTGGAAGATCGTGTAGTACCGCTCCACGAAGGCTCGCAGCATGAGGTAGTACGCGACCCACACTACGCATTCGGTGATCAGCAGCCAGCCCGCTGCTGAGAGTAGCTCCGCAAGCAGTACAGGTGGATGTGGGTTGGCTGCATGGCGAACCATGTAGACGGTTCCGGCCACGCCAAGGATGACGATGAAGTACCACTCGGTGTAGGCGGCGGGAAAGTCTGGACGCTGGTTCGTCGTTGGTGGTTTTGCGCTGTTCCTGCGCCTGACACCATATTTAATCCACTGAAGCGGCGATAAGAGGCGCATCAGGAAAAAGAGGTGAAACACCGCGAAGGCTAGTGGGGACCGACGGCCGCCCCAGATGTAGGAGGAAGCGGCCGGGCGAGTGGAGACCTTCTGCACTGCGCGCGAGATCCGCTCAAGAAGTCGAGGGTGCATCGTCACCGTAGTAGGGTACTTACACAGCGTTAGAATCGCTGGCGCTTAGATCGATCTGGTCAACCACATCCTCGCGCGGGGGCGGACGCCCTGGATGATCAGAGCGTTTGGAGTTTTCAACGCTCTCTACATCGCCTCCGTAGCTCTCGGACAACTGGTCGCCGGGGGAGAGCTGAGCGAAGTCGATGTAATGGGTTGGTTGTTGACTACCGCACTCTACGTAGGGCAGGGCGAGTGCGAGGCGCGCCGCACGATTGCCTCCGGCCTGCGGGCAGGTGCCCGGCGCCCCCGGACGGTCGCGGCATGAGCGCCAACCCGATCCCGCCCCTGCACCTGTACTCAGTTCCTAGCGACCCCCTACCTCCCACCGTGCCGCCGCCGAAGCGGGAACGCCCGCGGATCGCGTGGACGGCCGATCAACTCATGGCCGCGGACTTCCCCGAGCCAAAGTGGGCAGTGCCCGGCATCCTCGCCGAGGGCGTGAGTCTGCTTGCGGGACCGCCCAAGGTCGGCAAGTCCTGGCTCTCCCTCGGACTCGCCCTCGCGGTCGCCGCCGGAGGCCAGGCGTTCGACTCCGTTCCGGTCGACGGCGGACCGGTCCTCTACCTCGCCCTGGAGGACACCCCGCGCCGTCTCCAGACCCGCATGGGCAAGCTATTGGGAGGACAGCCGGCACCCGCGGGGCTCACCCTCGTGACCGAGTGCCCGCCCTTCCCCGCGGGCGGGACCGAGGCCATCGCGCAGTGGTTGGACCGCAACCCGGACGCTCGCTTGGTCGTCATCGACGTGTTCGCCAAGATGCGCGGCCAAGCCCCGCAAGGAGTGTCCGCGTACGACGCGGATTACGTCTCCGTCGGCTATGCGAAGCGGCTCGCGGACCACTACGGCGTCGCCGTCGTCCTGGTTCACCATGTCCGCAAGGCAGGCTCGGACGACTTCCTGACCGAGGTCTCCGGGACCAACGGCATCGCGGGTGCCGCGGACGCCACGCTCGTACTGAAGCGGGCCCGCGGACAGGCGGACGGCATCCTGCACGTCACCGGCCGCGACGTGGACGAAGCCGAGTACGCCCTCAGCTTCCAACCCGCCTCCGGAGCCTGGCACTTGCTGGACGGCCCCGTCACCGACCACACCGTCGGCGACACCCACGCCGCGATCCTCCGCTACGTCCGCGCCCACCCCGGTGCCAAGCCCAAGGACATGGCGGGCGAGCTGCCCCACGTCGACATGGACACGATCCGCCGGACGTGCTCGCGCATGGCCGAAGCCGGACAGCTCACCAAGGACGCAGGCAGCCGGTACTACCCGGACACCGAGACCCGGACACAGGGCACCCAAGAGGTGTCCGCACTGTCCGGCTGTCCGGTTACCCCATCTGACCAGCACGGACAACCCGGACAGTCGGAATTGGAGCTGTCCGGGTTGTCCGGGTCGACCGAAGCCGAAGGGACGGCGGTATGAGCGCCCGCGCGCTGGACGAGAAGTTGACCGTCGCGGAGGTCATCACCGATCTGAAGGTGGCTCCGTCGACGTTCTACCGGTGGCGCCAACTCGGGAAGGGCCCCCGCTCGATCAAGCTTCCCAACGGGGACGTACGAATCCGCCGATCCGAATACGAGCGTTGGCTTGCGGAGCGGGAGGACGCTGCGTGAGCACCGAGAACGACACCCCTGCCGGGCGCCCCCGCGGGTCGGCCCGGCAGGGCTACTCCTTCGACGTCAAGCTGTGGAAGGTGTCCAAGACCGGGCGTAAGTCGCGCCCGTGGCGCCTCCGATGGGTGGTCGCAGGTCGGGTGCACGGCGACACGTTCACCACCTCTGCTCTCGCGGAGAGTCGACGGTCCGAGCTGTGGCAGGCCATGAACCGGCGCGGTGAAGCGTTCGAGATCGAATCGGGACTGCCTGAGTCCGAGGTGCGCGCGGCGGCAGAAACGGCGGACACGAAGCCGTCGTTGCGATGGTTCGAGTTCTGCCGGACATACGTCGCCGGACGCTGGCGTACGAGCGCTGCCAAGTCCCGTGAGGGTATGGCGGACGGCCTTGCGGCCGTGGCTCTGGCCATGCTGAAGCGTGGAGATGGCGCCCCTGAGGACAGGGAACTTCGGTTGGCATTCCGGTGGGGGGTAATCCCTGCGAATGCGGGGGAGGAGCCGCCGGCCGAACTGAAGACCGCGTACGACTGGCTCTCGACATCGGACCGCCCGGTCGCTGCCCTGGCCGACGCCGTCGTGTTCGAGGACGTGATGTATCGCCTCAGCTACCGGCTGGACGGCACCCCGGCGGCAGGGGAGACGTACAAGAGGCGGCGCCGCGCTCTGAACACCGCTCTCGAACACGCAGTGGCCACGGGGGAACTACCGGAGAACCCACTTCAAGCATCCCGCAGGAAGCGCGTCGGTTCTTCTGGTGTGGTGGACCGTCGGGTCCTCGTGAACGCCGTACAGGGGCGTCAGTTGCTCACCTCCGCCTCCTACGTTGGGTCGTGGGACCGCAATCGCGGGCGGCGCCTGGTGGCCTTTTACGCGGTCTTGTACTACGCGGGTCTGCGTCCTGCCGAGGCCGTCGGGCTGCGACTGGCGGACTGCCATCTGCCGGACACCGGTTGGGGCACGCTGACGCTGCGGGAGACGCGTCCCGTGTCTGGCAAGCAGTGGACCGACTCCGGGGAGCGGCACGACCGCAGGGGCCTGAAGGCGCGCGAGGCGTCCACCGACCGGCCGGTTCCCATACCACCCGTCCTAATCGTGATTCTCCGGGCTCACGTGAAGGAGTTCGGGACTGCTAAGGAAGGGCGCGTGTTCGGCAACGAGCGCGGGGGAGCGGTCGGCTCATCCACCTACTGGCGGGTGTGGGAGGAGGCTCGGGAGTACGCGTTGCCTCCGGAGCGTGTTGCTTCACCATTAGCTGGGCGCCCGTATGACCTGAGGCATGCGTGCATCACGCGGTGGCTGAACGCCGGAGTACCCATCGCTGAGGTGGCCCGACGGGTCGGCAACTCTCCAGAAGTCATCCACCGTCGCTACCACGGTTGCATCGACGGCCATGAGGAGGCAGCCAACGCGAAGATCTCGAAGTTGCTGGAGGAAGACGGTGACGCCGATTAACGGCGCGCACCAACGTTCCGTTGGTCGGTCCTGAGTCGGACCGACCAACGGTTGCTCCAGCTGATCAGTACTAAAGGCGACGTTTGGATGCTGAGTTGGCGTGCTTTCTCTGTACGCGGGCGGGCGCCGTAAGTTGTGCCGACTGCGCTGGTGGCGAGATTTTCGCGTTGGGCTCAATGCCGCGACCCCTTCCAAAGTCACGGCCGTGGTTTTCACTCATTCAACATTCTCTCGCTGCGCGTGTGAGTACCTATCAACGGGCCAAGTTGCATCTCAGATCAATTGATTTACCGTAGAGGGGGGCTGCTCTCGTGCGAGAGAGGCGGCAGGTGCATGATGATTTTCCGCAAGATGTGCCGGAAGGGTGTCATAGGATTTCGTGTCCTCCTGATCCTCGTCATCGCGTTCTGCACCGCTACGCTCGCACTGTCGAGCTGGAAGATCTGGCACCTGACGGGTAGACAAGAAGCCGTCGCCATATGGGTTCTCTTCGGCGCTGCCGTTCTAGACCCGATGATCAGACTGGTCAAAGAGTACCGGCGTCCCACCGACGAAAAGCTGTCGGAGCCCCTCCAGGGCCACTTGAGTCCGTTCCTGTCCGATGTTGTCGACCTCACCCAGGCTGACTGGAGACTCGTGGGTGTGCAGGCGTTCCGGGTCAGGAGCTTCGGACATTGGAAGTGTTTGCACAGATGTAAGCGCCTCAGGGTGTATGCGCACCCAGGCCCAGTCGACGTCCGCTGGACCAAAAATAAGGGAGCGCTGGGGAAGTGTTGGGCCGATGACGCTTGGACGGTTCACAGTATGCGTGTCGCCGCGCAGCAGTTCGGCGTCGGGGTAAAGCCAACCCGGGCACAGTTCGATGGTCTGAGTGAGGACGACCGGATGGGCCTCGGGTACGAAGAGTACGGGAAATTGATCAAGGAATTCTCTGAATATGCGGCATATCCGATCAGGGACGCCGAAGGCAATTTCATCGGTTGCCTTGTGATCGACATCCCTAATGATGCAGATCCTCAACACCAGCCACCGAACGGCGAATCGCTACTTGATGTAGCTGGACTCAAGCAGAAAGCTGCGTTCTATGCTGACACGGCGGGGCGGATCATGAGCAAAGCGTGACAACTTCTCTGCGGAGCCAGCCGTGCGCCTGGGCATTGACCCGACGGGCGCATACTGTTAGGAAAGCGGTGTCGAATGAGCATTCGGCACGGCGAGTCTCAGGTGACTCCCCGACTGAGTAGGCGATGACCATGAACACAACTGTGTATGAGGCGGCCGGGGTGGAGATCTCTGATGTGGAACTGCGCGCGATTCTTCGCGAGACTTACGGGGAAGCTGGCCTTGAGTCGTACGAGAAGCTCATAGCTACGCGCCCCCCGGAGGAAGTGCAGGTCGCACTGAGGGGCCTCGTGGAGGATCTGAAGGTGCAAAGGGACGCGACTCGGAAGGGTGGACGGCGCGCTGCTTGCTAGCGCCACCCCAAGAAATCTTGGAGCCCCCAAGGTTGAGGCCTGACTCTATCCGGACGGCGCCGAGGCCACGAAAGTAGTCTGGAGGCCTTCACCTTTATGTTGAGGCCGCGCCGCGGAGGGTGGCATCTGGGCAGGCGTGGCTCTTGGGAGCTTTGGACTGCCCTGCACCAGAGACCGACGCTGGGCGGGCGCGGTTCGACGCCTTTGCAGACCGAGCTGTGTCGATGTAGGGGCCGTTTACCCGTCGGCGCATGTGTGTCGGAGGTGTGTCGTGAACAGTGAGAGACAACCAGAAAGAGCGGGAGTCAGTGAGACTGACTCCCGCTCTTTCGTGTCGGCATCCGCACAGGTCAGAGCATGATTCTGACTGTTTGACCAGCGAGTGCCCCCGGCAGGATTCGAACCTGCGCACACGGCTCCGGAGGCCGTTGCTCTATCCCCTGAGCTACGGGGGCGTGTTCGTCGCGGTGTTCTTGGCGACGGGTAGAACCCTACCAGCTCCGTACCGGTGTTCATGAACAGGTTTCCCGGTGGTCAGAGAGGTCGGGGGAGAGGTGGTCCGGGAGGTGTTCCGGGTCGCTCGCAGGGGGTGGAAGTGGGGAAAACCCGGACGCGGTGGCCGGTCCGGACCTACTCTCAAGTTGTGCCAGGCGCGTCGGGTCGGGTGCTTGTTGTGGACGACAACAAGGTCATCCGGCAGTTGATCAGGGTCAATCTCGAACTGGAGGGTTTCGAGGTCGTGACCGCGGCCGATGGTGCCGAGTGCCTGGACGTCATCCATCAGGTACGGCCCGACGCCGTGACCCTCGACGTCGTGATGCCGCGGCTGGACGGACTGCGTACCGCCGCTCGGCTGCGCAGCGATCCCCGTACCCGTGATGTGCCCCTCGCCATCGTCAGCGCCTGCACTCAGCACGAGGTCGACAGCGGACTCGACGTCGGCGTCGACGCGTTTCTCGCCAAGCCCTTCGAGCCTTCCGAACTCATCGCGCTCGTACGGCAGTTGATCGAGCGTGGGCGGCGTGACGCGGCTGATGGGTTGTCCATCGGCGGTCCCTTCGGCGCGGGCGAGGCCGAACGGGCCGGACGGGGTGGACGGGGTGGCCGTACCGGCGGCTGACGTTTCCGGGTCCCAGACGTCCGACATGGACACCTCGGCCCACCTCCACCCCGGCGTCCACATCCCGGACCCCCGGCCAAACCGGCTGGCCTACCCACCCCCCTCCTCCCCTACGCTTGTCCCGTGACCCCCGTCGAGCTCTCCCGTACCGTGCTGCGCGCGGTGCGCCGTGCTGTCGAGGGCGGGGAGCTGAGCGTGGTCGTGCCGGAGAAGGTCTCGGTGACCGTGCCGGGGGCCGGCGGGTGGGGTGACTACGCCACCAACATCGCCCTTCAGCTCGCCCGGCCCGCCGGAGAGACCCCCCGCCGCGTCGCCGAGCTGCTGCTGCCGCATCTGGCCGGCGCGCACGGCGTCAGCGGTGTCGAGATCACCGGGCCCGGGTTTCTCAACATCAGTCTGGGGAGTACGGCGTCCACCTCCCTCGTCGCGGAGATCCTGCGACGCGGACCGCGGTACGGGTTCGTCGACGAACGAACCATCGGCGACGACACCCCGCCCAACACCCCCGCCGCTCACTTCGTACGACTTCACGCCCCCTACGAGCCGCGCGCCCTCGTCGTCCTGGACGTCGTCGCCCGTCTGCTGCGCTCACAGGGTGCCGACGTCCGCACCAGCCGCGAGGCCCGCACCAGCCGCGAGGCCCGGTTGCCCGAGCCGACCTGGGCGACCGTTCTCGGCGTCGTAAATGTCGCCCCTCAAGAATCCGCCCCGCTCGACCGCGACCTCGAAGTCGTACGCCCCGTCCCCGTCCCCACCCCCGACATCGCCGCCCTCCTCGGCCGCGACGCCGCCCGCTGGGCCCTGCTCCATCCCGCCGGCCATGACCGGCCCCGTCTCACCGCCGACCACCTCGTGCAGCGGGAGTCGAATCCTCTCTTCCGGGTCCGTTACGCCTACGCCCGCACCCGGGCCGTCAGCCGCAACGCCGCCGATCTCGGATTCACCGGCCAACCCGGCGACGTACAAGAAGCCACACCCTCCCCCGCGCAAGAGGTCACCCCCCTCCTCGCCGACCACCCCCGCGTCCTGTCCCGTGCGGCAGCGCACCGCGCTCCCGATCTGCTCGCCCGTCACCTGGTCGCCGTAGCGGATGCGACGTTGGCTTTCCTTCCCGCGGTGCTTCCGCTCGGGGACGAGAAACCCTTGGCCGCCCACCGTGCCCGGCTCGCGCTTGCCGAAGCCGCCGGGGCGGTGCTCGCCGGTGGCCTGTCCCTGCTCGGCATCGACGCACCCGAACACCTCTGAGCGCCAGGACCGAGCTAAGACCAGGCCAGACAGAACAAGCAAGAAGTCACCGCTCGATCCCCGCGCCAGGAAGAGACAGAAGAGAACACGCCATGAGCCGTTCCGCACACCCCGCCGGTCCCCGTCACGCCGATGTCCTGCCCGAGGGGCACTATTCCGGGCCCGCCGCCGACCTCAACGCGCTCGACCCCAAGGTGTGGGCGCAGACCGTCACCCGCGACGACGACGCGAACGGTGTCGTCACCGTCGGCGGTATCGATGTGAAGACCCTTGCCGAGCGGCACGGGACTCCTGCCTACGTCCTCGACGAGGCCGACTTCCGGGAGCGGGCCCGGGCCTGGCGTACCGCGTTCGGGCCGGACGCCGATGTCTTCTACGCCGGAAAGGCGTTCCTGTCCCGTGCCGTCGTGCGGTGGTTGCACGAGGAGGGGCTGAATCTCGACGTGTGTTCCGGGGGTGAACTCGCCACCGCCCTCTCCGCCGGTATGCCCGCCGACCGCATCGCCTTCCACGGCAACAACAAGTCCACGGACGAGATCCACCGGGCCGTCGACGCCGGTGTCGGACGCATCGTTCTCGACTCCTTCCAGGAGATCGTGCGCGTCGCCCATATCGCGCAGTCCCTCGGCAAGCGGCAGCGCGTGCAGATTCGGATCACGGTGGGCGTTGAAGCGCATACGCATGAATTCATCGCCACCGCCCACGAAGACCAGAAGTTCGGGATTCCGCTGGCCGGGGGGCAGGCCGCCGAAGCCGTACGGCGTGCTCTTCAGCTCGATGGGCTGGAGCTGATCGGGATTCACTCCCACATCGGGTCGCAGATCTTCGACATGTCCGGGTTCGAGGTCGCCGCCCATCGCGTGGTCGGGTTGCTGAAGGACATCCGGGACGAGCACGGGGTCGAGCTGCCCGAGATCGACCTCGGGGGCGGGCTCGGGATCGCGTACACGAGCGATGACGATCCCCGCGAACCTCACGAGATCGCCAAGGCGCTCACCGAGATCGTCACCCGCGAGTGCGACTCCGCCAAGTTGCGGACTCCTCGTATTTCCGTCGAGCCGGGGCGCGCGATCGTCGGGCCCACCGCCTTCACGCTCTACGAGGTCGGCACCATCAAGCCCCTCGACGGGCTGCGGACGTATGTGTCGGTCGACGGCGGCATGTCCGACAACATCCGGACGGCGCTCTACGACGCCGAGTACAGCGTCGCTCTCGTGTCCCGCCGCTCCGACGCCGAGCCGATGCTCGCCCGTGTCGTCGGCAAGCACTGCGAGAGCGGGGACATCGTGGTCAAGGACGCGTTCCTGCCGGGGGATCTGGCACCCGGTGATCTCATCGCCGTACCGGCTACGGGCGCGTACTGCCGTTCCATGGCCAGCAATTACAACCATGTGCTCCGGCCGCCGGTCGTCGCCGTGAAGGACGGCGAGTCGCGGGTCATCGTCCGGCGGGAGACCGAGGAGGACCTGCTTCGGCTCGACGTCGGTTGAGCCGCACTCCGCAGAAACAACACTCTGCAGAAACAAACGGGGTGGAAGATCTCCCGTCTTCCACCCCTGTGAAAATGAAATCGATGTCTCACGATCCGGACTATGGATAGAAAGTCCCGTCCGGTGAGTGAGACTGGTCCAACCGATGACGGTATGAGGAAACGAGGTCGGATGATGCGTACGCGTCCGCTGAAGGTGGCGCTGCTGGGCTGTGGAGTGGTCGGCTCAGAGGTGGCGCGCATCATGACGACGCACGCCGACGACCTCGCCGCCCGCATCGGCGCACCGATCGAGCTCGCGGGGGTCGCGGTACGGCGGCCCTCCAAGGTCCGTGAAGGCATCGACCCCGCCCTCGTCACCACCGACGCCACCGCCCTCGTCGAGCGCGGCGACATCGATGTGGTGGTCGAGGTCATCGGCGGGATCGAGCCCGCCCGCACCCTCATCACCACCGCCTTCGAGCACGGTGCCTCCGTCGTCTCCGCCAACAAGGCGCTCCTCGCGCAGGACGGCGCCGCCCTGCACGCCGCCGCCGAGCGGCAGGGCAAGGACCTGTACTACGAGGCCGCCGTCGCCGGGGCGATCCCACTGATCCGGCCGCTGCGCGAGTCCCTCGCCGGGGACAAGGTCAACCGCGTGCTCGGGATCGTCAACGGCACGACCAACTTCATCCTCGACAAGATGGACAGCACGGGGGCCGGGTATCAGGAGGCCCTCGACGAGGCCACCGCCCTGGGGTATGCGGAAGCCGATCCGACCGCCGACGTCGAGGGCTTCGACGCCGCCGCCAAGGCCGCCATCCTCGCCGGAATCGCCTTCCACACGCGCGTGCGTCTCGACGACGTCTACCGCGAGGGGATGACCGAGGTCACCGCCGCCGACTTCGCCTCCGCGAAGAACATGGGCTGCACCATCAAGCTGCTCGCCATCTGCGAGCGGGCCGAGGACGGCGGGTCCGTCACCGCGCGCGTGCACCCCGCCATGATTCCGCTCAGCCACCCGCTCGCCTCCGTGCGCGCCGCCTACAACGCCGTGTTCGTCGAGTCCGACGCCTCCGGGCAGCTGATGTTCTACGGCCCCGGAGCGGGCGGCGCCCCCACCGCCTCCGCCGTCCTCGGCGACCTCGTCGCCGTGTGCCGCAACCGGCTCAACTCGACCACCGGGCCCGGCGAGTCGGCGTACGCCGGACTGCCCGTGTCGGGCATGGGCGAGGTCGTCACGCGGTACCACATCAGCCTCGACGTCGCCGACAAACCAGGTGTTCTCGCACAGGTCGCCACCGTGTTCGCCGAACACGGTGTCTCGATCGATACGGTTCGGCAGCAGGGGAAGGACGGCGAGGCCTCTCTCGTCGTCGTCACGCACCGCGCGTCCGACGCCGCCCTGGGCGGGACCGTCGAGGCGTTGCGCAAGCTCGACACCGTGCGGGGTGTCGCCAGCATCATGCGGGTTGAAGGAGAGTAACCAGCAATGACCCACCAGTGGCGCGGAATCATCGAGGAGTACCGGGACCGGCTCCCGGTGTCCGACAGCACGCCGGTCGTCTCCCTCCGCGAGGGCGGTACGCCCCTCGTGCCCGCGCAGGTGCTCTCCGAGCGCACCGGCTGCGAGGTCCACCTCAAGGTGGAGGGCGCCAACCCCACCGGGTCCTTCAAGGACCGCGGTATGACCATGGCCATCACGCGGGCCAAGGAGGAGGGCGCGCAGGCCGTCATCTGCGCCTCCACCGGCAACACCTCCGCGTCCGCCGCCGCCTACGCCGTGCGCGCCGGGATGGTCTGCGCCGTCCTCGTGCCGCGCGGCAAGATCGCGCTCGGCAAGATGGGCCAGGCCCTCGTGCACGGCGCGAAGATCCTCCAGGTCGACGGGAACTTCGACGACTGCCTCACCCTCGCCCGCGAGCTGAGCGACAACTACCCTGTGGCGCTGGTGAATTCGGTCAACCCGGTGCGCATCGAGGGCCAGAAGACGGCCGCCTTCGAGATCGTCGACATGCTCGGCGACGCGCCCGACATCCACGTCCTGCCGGTGGGCAACGCGGGCAACATCACCGCGTACTGGAAGGGCTACAAGGAGTACGCCGGCGACGGCATCGCCGCGAAGACTCCGCGCATGTGGGGGTTCCAGGCGTCCGGGTCCGCGCCCATCGTGCGCGGCGAGATCGTCAAGGACCCCTCGACGATTGCCACCGCGATCCGCATCGGCAACCCGGCCTCCTGGCAGTACGCGCTCGCCGCGCGGGACGAGTCCGGCGGGTTCATCGACGAGGTGACGGACCGTGAAATCCTGCGCGCCTACCGGCTGTTGGCCGCCCAGGAAGGCGTTTTCGTCGAGCCCGCGTCCGCCGCTTCCGTCGCCGGTCTGCTGAAGGCGGCCGAGCAGGGCAAGGTCGACCCGGGCCAGACCATCGTCTGCACGGTGACCGGAAATGGTCTGAAGGACCCGGACTGGGCCGTCGCGGGCGCCCCGCAGCCGGTCACGATCCCGGTCGACGCGCCGACGGCCGCCGAGCGACTCGGACTCGCGTAGAGCACCACCTAGAACGGCCACCGGGGGAGATCCCCATCGGGGGTGCACAGGGGGCTTACGACACGCATCGTGCGCCTCCTGTGCGCCCTATGTCGCCACAGAACCTTCCTTCGATAGGCTGTACCGAACCCGCCCGCCGCATATGCCTGCGCGCATGGCTCGGCACCGCGCCGTCTCCACGGCCCGAGGGTCTCCACGTACCTATCGGATGTCATCGAACTTCATCGCACCTCATCGCACTTCGTCGCACTTCATCGAATGTCTTCGACAATCACGCAGCTCAAGGAGAGTCATCGAGCGATGGCCGGTCCAGCCTTCCGCGCCGCCGCCGTCCGGGTGCGCGTCCCCGCCACCAGCGCCAACCTCGGCCCGGGCTTCGACGCCTTCGGCCTCTCGCTGGGGCTCTACGACGACGTCGTCGTCCGTGTCGCCGACTCCGGGCTGCTCATCGACATCGCGGGCGAGGGCAGCGAGACCCTCCCGCGCGACGAGAACCACCTCCTCGTACGGTCCCTGCGCACCGCCTTCGACCTGCTCGGCGGACAGCCGCGCGGCCTGGAGATCGTGTGCGCCAACCGCATTCCGCACGGCCGCGGTCTGGGCTCCTCCTCCGCCGCCATCTGCGCGGGCATCGTCGCCGCGCGCGCCGTGACCATAGGCGGGGACTCCAGGCTCGACGACACGGCCCTGCTGGAACTCGCCACCGAGATCGAGGGCCACCCCGACAATGTGGCGGCCTGTCTGCTGGGCGGCTTCACGCTCTCCTGGATGGACGCCGGCGCCGCGCGGGCGATCAGGATGGACCCCGCCGATTCCATCGTTCCGGTGGTTTTCGTGCCCGGGAAGCCCGTCCTCACCGAGACCGCGCGCGGCCTGCTCCCGCGCAACGTCCCGCACGTCGACGCGGCCGCCAACGCGGGCCGCGCCGCACTGCTCGTCGAGGCCCTCACCCGCCGCCCCGAACTGCTGCTGCCCGCCACCGAGGACCGCCTGCACCAGGAGTACCGCGCGCCGGCCATGCCCGAGAGCGCGGCGCTCGTCGAGCGGCTGCGCGCGGACGGGGTGCCGGCCGTCATCTCCGGTGCGGGGCCCACGGTGTTGGCACTGGTCGACGCCGACAACGCCGACAAGGTCGCCCATCTCGCCGGCGAGGGCTGGGCCGCCAACCGGCTCGACCTCGACGAACAAGGCGCGTGCGTTCTTCCGCTCGCGGCCCCGAGCAGCGCCCCGAGCAGCAATTGACTACGTACCGTCGCCGGATTTCGAGAGGGGGAATGTTTGTTGGATCCGGTAGTGTTAATCTCAAGTCTGCACCCGACCCCACCATGGCGAGGTGCTTGTTGTCCCCGTCAGGGACAGACATTCTTCCGGGAGCCTCCCAAACCACACTCTGTTCCGTCCGGGCACTGAGTGGTTCGCCGGGCACGCTCCGGAAGCCGGGAAAGCTCCGGAATTGGTGCGACCAAGCAACGTGACACAGCCACTCGGTGCCACTGCTTTGGGAAGCGCCGTCACCAGAAATCTCTTCCGCCGCTTAGGCGGACCACCGCCCCGGCACGGTTCACACAGCAAGAACCGAAGCCGGACAGCACAACCGGTCGCCGAGCCAGACAGGCCGACGTCCGCTCCAGGGAAGGACCCTTCGTGAGCGACACCACCGATCTGATGGGCGCGCGTGTCGAGGAGACCGCTGCCGCGCCCGCCACGGACGCCTCCGCGCCTGCCACCGGTGCCGGCTCCCGGCGGCGCCGCGGTACCGGCCTCGACGGCATGGTGCTGGCCGAGTTGCAGCAGGTCGCATCCGGCCTCGGCATCAGGGGCACCGCGCGGATGCGCAAGAGCCAGCTGATCGAGGTCATCAAGGAGGCGCAGGCTGGGGGTGCCCCCTCTGGGGGAGGAGGTGCTCCGGCCAAGGCCGAGACCGCCACCGAGACCAAGCCCAAGCGCCGCGCCACCTCCAAGACCCGTACGGGCGACGAGACGGTCGCCCCGGCCGAGGAGAAGGCCGAGAAGGTCGCCGCCGAGAAGGCCGTGGCCCAGCAGCAGATCGAGATCCCCGGCCAGCCGGCCAGCGAGGATGCTCCGGTCGAGCGTCGTCGGCGCCGGGCCACCGCCGAGGCGGGCAGCCCCGAGACGGTCGTCGCCGAGGTCAAGAGCGAGCCGAGGGCCGAGACGCCCGCCGCCGCGCAGGGCGAGGCCAGGGGCGACGCGGGTGACGACGGCCGTCAGGGCCGCCGTGACCGCCGTGACCGCGACCGCGGTGGCCGCCAGGACCGTGACCGCGGCGACCGCCGCAAGGGCGACGAGCAGCAGGGCGGCGGCCAGCAGCAGGACCGTCAGCAGAGCGGCGGCCGTCAGGACCGGCAGCAGCAGGGCCAGCAGCAGAGCGGTGGCCGCCAGGACCGTCAGGACCGTCAGGACCGGCAGCCGCGTGACAACGGCCCGCAGGACGACGACGACTTCGACGGCGGACGCCGTGGCCGTCGCGGCCGTTACCGCGACCGCCGTGGCCGTCGTGGCCGTGACGAGTTCGCGGGCACCGCCGCCGGTGAGCCGCAGGTCGCGGACGACGATGTGCTGATCCCCGTCGCGGGCATCCTCGACATCCTCGACAACTACGCCTTCATCCGTACGTCGGGCTACCTGCCGGGCCCCAACGACGTGTACGTCTCCCTCGCCCAGGTCCGCAAGAACGGTCTGCGCAAGGGCGACCACGTCACCGGCGCGGTCCGTCAGCCGAAGGAGGGCGAGCGCCGCGAGAAGTTCAACGCGCTCGTGCGCCTCGACTCGGTCAACGGCATGGCGCCCGAACACGGCCGCGGGCGGCCGGAGTTCAACAAGCTGACGCCGCTGTACCCGCAGGACCGCCTCCGTCTGGAGACCGACCCGGGCGTCCTCACCACCCGCATCATCGACCTCGTCGCGCCGATCGGTAAGGGCCAGCGCGGTCTGATCGTGGCCCCGCCGAAGACCGGCAAGACCATGATCATGCAGGCGATCGCCAACGCGATCACGCACAACAACCCCGAGTGCCACCTGATGGTCGTCCTGGTCGACGAGCGTCCGGAAGAGGTCACCGACATGCAGCGGTCGGTGAAGGGCGAGGTCATCTCCTCGACCTTCGACCGCCCGGCCGAGGACCACACCACGGTCGCGGAGCTGGCCATCGAGCGGGCCAAGCGGCTGGTGGAGCTGGGCCACGACGTCGTCGTCCTGCTCGACTCCATCACGCGTCTGGGCCGTGCCTACAACCTCGCCGCGCCCGCCTCCGGCCGCATCCTCTCCGGTGGTGTCGACTCGACGGCGCTGTACCCGCCCAAGCGCTTCTTCGGTGCCGCGCGCAACATCGAGGACGGCGGTTCGCTGACCATCCTCGCCACCGCGCTCGTCGACACCGGCTCGCGCATGGACGAGGTCATCTTCGAGGAGTTCAAGGGCACGGGCAACGCCGAGCTGAAGCTCGACCGGAAGCTCGCCGACAAGCGCATCTTCCCCGCGGTGGACGTCGACGCGTCCGGTACCCGTAAGGAAGAGATCCTGCTCGGCAGCGACGAGTTGGCCGTCACGTGGAAGCTGCGCCGGGTGCTGCACGCGCTCGACCAGCAGCAGGCGATCGAGCTGCTTCTCGACAAAATGAAGCAGACGAAGTCGAACGCCGAGTTCCTTCTCCAGATCCAGAAGACCACTCCCGGCAACGGCGACTGAGGGCCGGCCTGAGAGCTGTCGTACCGGAGAGAAGGGCCGTACCCCAAGGGGTGCGGCCCTTCTCTCTGTGCGTTTCCCGAGACCTTCGGCACAGCGAAGTCACCGGGCACCGGTTTCCAGCGATACGGCATCTTCGGCTGAAATCGCAGGTGAGCGGGGGCATGACCCGCTGGCGTGACTACGCAGAGTGCTCGTTTCCGTACGCGATGGGCACTCTGTGTTGTGCAACCCTTTGTCGAGTTTCCCCGTCTGACCAAGCGGACGAAAATGGAGCGGTACTGACCGCGCCCGACCCTGAAAGCAGGGGGTAACCGACCGGACGAGAGACCGAGGAGCCCATGTCCGCCGAGAGCACGCCGGAGCCCGGCATACCGGGCCAGGACGGCAACAGCGGCCCGCGCCACCGCGCCAAGGGCCGCAAGCAGAAGAACCGCGGTCCGCGCCACAAGGCCCTGATGATCACGGCCTGGGTCGCGGGAGGCGTCCTGGTGCTGGGCGGCACCGGCGCCGGGTACGTGTACTTCAAGCTCAACGGCAACATCAAGAGCGTCGACATCAACCAGGCCCTCGGCACCGACCGGCCGGTCAAGGTCGACAACGGCTCCGAGAACATCCTCGTCCTGGGCTCCGACTCCCGCTCCGGCACCAACAAGAAGCTGGGCGGCGGCACCGACGACGGCAGCGCCCGTTCCGACACCGCGATGATCATCCACGTGTACAAGGGCCACAAGAGGGCCAGCGTGGTGTCCATCCCGCGCGACACCCTCGTCGACCGGCCCGCGTGCACCGACACCAAGGGCGTCACGCACGACGCGGCCTCCGGCGTGATGTTCAACGAGGCGTACTCGACCGGTGGCGCCGCCTGCACGGTGAAGACCGTCGAGTCCATCTCCGGTCTGCGCATGGACCACTACCTCGAAGTCGACTTCGCCGGCTTCGAGAAGCTCATCAACGAGCTCGGCGGCGTCCAGATCACCACCACCAAGGACATCAAGGACACGAAGAGCCACCTGGACCTCAAGGCGGGCAAGCACACGCTCAACGGCTCGGAGGCCCTCGGCCTGGTCCGCACCCGGCACGGCGTCGGCGACGGCTCCGACCTCGGCCGCATCCAGCTCCAGCAGGCGTTCATCAAGGCCCTGGTCAACCAGGTCAAGCACGTCGGCCTCCTGACCAGCCCGACCAAGCTCTTCGACCTCGCCAACACCGCCACGCAGGCCGTCACCACCGACTCCGACCTCGGCTCGGTGAACTCCCTCACGTCCTTCGCCAACGGCCTCAAGGGCATCAGCTCCGCCAACATGAACATGGTCACGATGCCGGTCGAGTACGACCCGGCCAACCCGAACCGCGTGATCGTGGAGAAGGCCAAGGCCCAGCTGGTCTGGACGGCCCTGAAGAACGACCAGCCGATTCCGGCGGCGGCCTCCAAGGGCACGGCGACAGGCGAGGCCAAGGGCGTCGTGACGTCGTAGTCCGGCCGCGGGTGCGCCCTCACCGGGCCCGCAGGGAATACACAACGCGAACCCCCGGTTTGGGGGGATGGCCCCAGTCCTGGCAGACTGGACAGTCGGCCCCGGTTCACGCCCCGCGAACCCGCGGAGCGACCCGGCGCCCTCCCGAACCTAGGAGACACCTTGAAGCGCGAGATCCACCCCGAGTACGTCGAGACCCAGGTCAGCTGCACCTGCGGCGCGTCGTTCACCACCCGCAGCACGATCACGAGCGGCAACATCCGCGCCGAGGTCTGCTCCGAGTGCCACCCGTTCTACACGGGCAAGCAGAAGATCCTCGACACCGGTGGCCGCGTGGCCCGCTTCGAGGCCCGCTTCGGCAAGGCTGCTGCCGGCTCCACGAAGTAGCGAGCTTCAATTTCGCCGGTCCACGGCCACGCCCCTTTACCGGCGTGCCGGGACCGGCGTTTTTGGTCGCCCGCCTTCCCTTTCTTCACCGCATTTCAGGAGCCCAAGATGTTCGAGGCTGTCGAGGACCTCATCGGCGAGCACGCCGACCTTGAGAAGAAGCTCGCCGACCCGTCGGTCCACGCCGACCAGGCCAACGCGCGCAAGCTGAACAAGCGCTACGCCGAGCTCACCCCGATCGTCGCCACGTACCGCTCCTGGAAGCAGACCGGCGACGACATCGAGACCGCGCGCGAACTCGGCGCCGACGACCCGGAGTTCGCGGCCGAGGTCAAGGAGCTGGAGAAGCACCGGGACGAGATCACGGAGAAACTGCGGCTGCTGCTGGTGCCGCGCGACCCCAACGACGACAAGGACGTGATCCTTGAGGTCAAGGCGGGCGCGGGCGGCGACGAGTCCGCCCTGTTCGCCGGTGACCTGCTGCGCATGTACCTGCGGTACGCGGAGCGCGTCGGCTGGAAGACCGAGATCATCGACGCCACCGAGTCCGAGCTGGGCGGCTACAAGGACGTCCAGGTCGCCGTGAAGACCAAGGGTGGCAACGGCGCGACCGAGCCCGGCCAGGGCGTCTGGGCCCGCCTGAAGTACGAGGGCGGGGTGCACCGCGTGCAGCGCGTGCCCGCGACCGAGTCCGCGGGCCGTATCCACACCTCCGCGGCCGGTGTCCTCGTCACCCCCGAGGCGGAGGAGGTCGACGTCGAGATCAACCCGAACGACCTCCGCATCGACGTGTACCGCTCCTCCGGTCCCGGCGGCCAGTCCGTCAACACGACCGACTCCGCGGTGCGCATCACGCACATTCCCACCGGAGTCGTCGCCTCCTGCCAGAACGAGAAGAGCCAGTTGCAGAACAAGGAGCAGGCGATGCGTATCCTGCGCTCCAGGCTGCTCGCCGCGGCACAGGAGGAAGCGGAGAGGAACGCCGCCGACGCCCGCCGCAGCCAGGTCCGCACGGTCGACCGCTCCGAGAAGATCCGTACGTACAACTTCCCGGAGAACCGCATCTCGGACCACCGCGTCGGATTCAAGGCGTACAACCTTGACCAGGTCCTGGACGGCGACCTCGACGCGATGATCCAGGCTTGCGTCGACGCGGACTCGGCCGCCAAGCTCGCGGCGGCGTAACACGAGGTCGTCGTAACACCACGGCACGCACGGCACGTTGGGCACGGACGAGTACGACACGGAGGACTTGCGTGAACCTGCTGCTAGCAGAGGTGGCCCAGGCCACCCAGCGGCTGGCCGACGCCGGCGTGCCCTCGCCGCGCAACGACGCGGAGGAACTCGCCGCGTACGTGCACGGTGTGAAGCGGGGCGAGCTGCACTCCGTGAAGGACGTGGACTTCGACGCCCGCTACTGGGAGACCATCGCCCGGCGCGAGCAGCGTGAGCCGCTCCAGCACATCACCGGCCGCGCCTTCTTCCGCTACCTGGAACTCCAGGTCGGGCCAGGGGTGTTCGTGCCGCGCCCCGAGACCGAGTCGGTGGTCGGCTGGGCCATAGACGCGGTCCGCGCGATGGACGTCGTAGAGCCGCTGATCGTGGACCTCTGCACCGGATCCGGCGCCATCGCGCTCGCCCTCGCGCAGGAGGTCCCGCGCTCCCGGGTGCACGCCGTGGAACTGTCCGAGGACGCCCTCCAGTGGACCCGCAAGAACATGGAGGGGTCACGGGTCGACCTGCGGCAGGGCAACGCCCTGGACGCCTTCCCCGACCTCGACGGCCATGTCGATCTGGTCATCTCCAACCCGCCGTACATCCCGCTCACGGAGTGGGAGTACGTCGCTCCCGAGGCCCGCGACTACGACCCCGAACTCGCCCTGTTCTCGGGGGAGGACGGCCTCGACCTGATCCGCGGCATCGAACGCACCGCACACCGGCTTCTCCGCCCGGGCGGTGTCGTCGTCATCGAGCACGCCGACACCCAGGGCGGCCAGGTGCCGTGGATCTTCACCGAGGAACGTGGCTGGGCCGACGCGGCCGACCACCCCGATCTCAACAACCGCCCGCGCTTCGCGACCGCCCGCAGGGCGACGCCGTGACGGCCGCGTTCGCCACGGCAGCGGCGAGTGAGCCGAAGGGGCGCGTCGGTGTCGAGACCGCGAGCGCGCGGAGGCCCGCAGGGTCGAGCACGGTCGCGGTCTCGACACCGACAACAGGCGCCCCGGAGGCGAACCGAGCTACAAAAAAAGGAGACCGCTAGACATGGCACGGCGATACGACACCAATGACGCGACCGACCGCACGACGGGTCTGCGCGAGGCCGCGTCCGCCGTCCGCCGGGGCGAACTCGTGGTCCTGCCGACCGACACGGTCTACGGCATCGGGGCCGACGCGTTCACCTCGGAGGCCGTCGCCGATCTCCTGGACGCCAAGGGCCGGGGCCGCAACATGCCCACGCCCGTCCTCATCGGCTCCCCGAACACCCTGCACGGCCTCGTCACGGACTTCTCCGAGCTGGCCTGGGAACTCGTCGACGCGTTCTGGCCGGGCGCCCTCACGCTGGTCGCCAAGCACCAGCCGTCGTTGCAGTGGGACCTGGGGGACACCCGGGGCACGGTCGCCATCCGGATGCCGCTGCACCCCGTCGCCATCGAGCTGTTGACGGAGGTCGGCCCGATGGCGGTCTCCTCCGCGAACCTCACGGGCCACCCCGCGCCGGAGGACTGCGACGCCGCGCAGCAGATGCTCGGCGACTCGGTCTCCGTGTACCTCGACGGCGGTCCCACCCCCGGCAACGTGCCGTCGTCGATCGTCGACGTCACGCGCGAGGTGCCGCTGCTGCTGCGGGCCGGCGCGATCTCGGCCGAGGAGCTGCGGAAGGTCGTCCCCGACCTTGAGGTGGCGAATTGACAGCCCCTGACGCGGGGCGTGGCATAGGCAACGGGGAAGTGACGGGAACCTTCGGGCTTCCCATGGACAGCTTCCGCATCCTCCACGTCAGCACCGGCAACGTGTGCCGCTCGCCGATCACCGAGCGGCTGACCCGTCATGCCCTGGCGGACCGGCTCGGCGACCCGCTGTGGGGCGGGCTCATCGTGGAGAGCGCCGGCACCTGGGGCCATGAGGGCGCGCCCATGGAGACCAACGCGGCGACCGTCCTCACCGACTTCGGCGCGGACCCCTCCGGGTTCACCGGCCGCGAGCTGCTCGACGACCACGTGATCCGCGCCGACCTGGTCCTGACGGCCACCCGGGACCACCGCCAGCAGGTCATCTCCATGGGCCACTCGGCGGGCCTGCGCACCTTCACCCTCAAGGAGTTCACCCGCCTGGTGAAGGCGATCGACCCGGCCACCCTCCCACCCCTGGAGGACGGCATGGTGGCCCGCGCCCGCGCCCTGGTCCGCGCGGCAGCGGCCCTCCGAGGCTGGCTCCTGGCCCCCACAGCCGAAGCGGACGAGGTCTTCGACCCCTACGGCGCCCCCCTCCCGTTCTTCCGCTCCATCGGAGACGAGATAAACCAGGCCATCGACCCGGTGGTCACGGCACTGACGGGGGTTTCCGCCCGCACTTGATCCGGCGGGAGCCGTGTCGGCGACGCCCGGCGTGGAGTGGCTGAGGTGGCTGAGCCGGCGGTCGATCTGGTGGGTGCGGCGCTTGCAGTGGTTCCTGTGCGGACTTGATCCGGTGGTCGTGGTGCTCGGGGTGTGCTCGCGCGGATGTGATCCGGCGGGTGCGGGGAGTCGGCGGGAGTTTCCCGCGCAGGCCTTGTCAGGCGGGAGTCGTGTCGGCGATGCCCGGCGTGGAGTGGCTGACGTGGTTGAGCCGGGCGGTCGATCCGGTGGGTGCGGTGCTTGCGGGGGTTTTCGCGCGGACTTGATCCTGGGGCCCGTGGCGCTCGCGGGCCTGCGCCTGAAGGCCTGACAACAACCGCGCGTCCCATCCGTCCCGGGCCTACATTGGACGTACGTCACCGTCGACGGCTCGGAGTTCATCATGTCGGTCACCCCTGTTCTTGAGGCCGATGTCCTGCGTCGGCAGGACCCCGAGCTGGCCGAGATCCTGCTCGGGGAGCTGACCCGGCAGTCGACGACGCTCCAGCTGATCGCCGCCGAGAACTTCACCTCGCCCGCCGTGCTGGCCGCCCTCGGCTCCCCGCTCGCCAACAAGTACGCCGAGGGCTACCCCGGCGCCCGCCACCACGGCGGCTGCGAGATCGTCGACGTCGCCGAGCGCGTCGCCGTGGACCGGGCGAAGGCGCTGTTCGGTGCCGAGCACGCCAACGTGCAGTCCCACTCCGGGTCTTCGGCCGTACTGGCCGCGTACGCGGCCCTGCTGCGGCCCGGCGACACCGTCCTCGCGCTGGGCCTGCCGTACGGCGGCCATCTCACGCACGGGTCGCCCGCGAACTTCTCCGGGCGGTGGTTCGACTTCGTGGGGTACGGGGTGGATGCCGAGAACGGGCTCATCGACTACGACCAGGTGCGCGCCCTTGCCCGTGCGCGTCGGCCCAAGGCGATCGTCTGCGGCTCCATCGCCTATCCCCGGCACATCGACTACGCCCTCTTCCGCGAGGTCGCCGACGAGGTGGGCGCCTATCTCATCGCCGACGCCGCGCACCCCATCGGTCTCGTCGCCGGGGGAGCGGCGCCGAACCCGGTGCCGTACGCCGATGTCGTCTGTGCCACCACGCACAAGGTGCTGCGCGGGCCGCGCGGCGGGATGCTGCTGTGCGGGAGTGAGTTGGCCGAGCGGGTGGACCGGGCCGTTTTTCCGTTCACTCAGGGTGGGGCGCAGATGAACACCATCGCCGCCAAGGCCGTCGCGTTCGGCGAGGCGGCGACGCCGGCCTTCACGGTGTACGCCCATCAGGTGGTCGCCAACGCCCGGGTGCTCGCGGCCGGGCTGGCGGCGGAGGGGCTGGTCGTGACGACGGGTGGCACCGATACGCATCTGATCACCGTCGATCCGATGCCCCTCGGTGTCGACGGGCGTACCGCTCGCGGGCGGCTGGCCGCCGCCGGAGTGGTCCTGGACTGCTGTGCGCTGCCGCACGGTGAGGCCCGTGGGCTGCGGCTGGGTACGGCCGCGGTGACCACGCAGGGCATGGGGGAGGTGGAGATGGCGCGGATCGGCGCGCTGCTCGCGGGGGTGCTGCGGGAGAAGCCAGGGAAGGCTGCGAGCCGGCGGGCGCGTGACGAAGTGCGGGATCTTGTGGGTGGATTCCCGCCGTATCCGGGCTGAACGGGGGTACCCGGACCCGAGTACACAGCCACACGTGCAACCATCGTCGTTACCCGGAAGTCCCCAACCATATGCGTCCCTCGCTAGGGTGTGGGGCTGTGATGGCCAGCGAGACCTGTGGGGAAGCCTGTGCGTGAATACCTGCTGACGCTCTGCGTGACGGCCGCGGTGACGTATCTGCTGACCGGGCCGGTGCGGAAGTTCGCGATCGTGGCCGGGGCGATGCCGGAGATCAGGGCCCGTGACGTGCACCGGGAACCCACTCCGCGGCTCGGCGGTATCGCCATGTTCTTCGGTCTGTGCGCCGGTCTGCTGGTCGCGGACCACCTGACCAACCTCAGCGAGGTCTTCCAGAACTCGAACGAGCCGCGGGCGCTGCTCTCCGGCGCGGCCCTGATCTGGCTGATCGGTGTCCTGGACGACAAGTTCGAGATCGACGCCCTGATCAAGCTGGGCGGCCAGATGATCGCCGCCGGCGTGATGGTGATGCAGGGTCTGACGATCCTGTGGCTGCCGATCCCGTTCGTCGGCAACGTGGCGCTGACCCAGTGGCAGGGCACCCTGCTCACGGTCGCCCTGGTCGTCATCACCATCAACGCGGTCAACTTCGTCGACGGCCTCGACGGCCTCGCGGCCGGCATGGTGTGCATCGCCGCCGCCGCGTTCTTCCTGTACGCCTACCGCATCTGGTACTCGTACGGCATCGAGGCCGCCGCCCCGGCCACGCTCTTCTCGGCGATCCTGATGGGCATGTGCATCGGCTTCCTGCCGCACAACATGCACCCGGCGCGGATCTTCATGGGCGACTCCGGCTCGATGCTGATCGGCCTGGTGCTGTCCGCGGGTGCGATCTCCATCACGGGGCAGGTCGACCCGGACGCGCTCCAGTTGTTCCTGAAGTCGGAGAAGGCGGCCGTGCACTCGACGGTGCCGGTCTACATCCCGCTGCTGCTGCCGCTGACGATCATCGCGGTGCCCACCGCCGACCTGGTGCTGGCGATCGTGCGCCGCACCTGGAAGGGCCAGTCGCCGTTCGCCGCGGACCGCGGCCATCTGCACCACCGGCTCCTGGAGATCGGCCACTCGCACAGCCGGGCGGTGCTGATCATGTACTTCTGGTCGGCGCTGATCGCGTTCGGCGCCCTGGCCTACTCGGTCAACTCGGCCTCGATGTGGATCGTGCTGGGCATCGTCTTCCTGAGCGCGGTCGGGCTGGTGCTGCTTCTGCTGCCGCGCTTCACGCCGCGTGCGCCGCGTTGGGCCGAGTACCTGGTGCCGCCGCGATATCGCCGTCGCAGGGCGGCAGTTGAGCCCGTGGTGGTGCTGGCGGAGGAGGACCGCGATCCGCGTCCGCCGGTTGTCGCCGGAGTGTCAGGAGTCAACGGGGCGACCGCTGTCGGACCCCGTTCGCGGCTCCTGGACGGACGTAAAGCGGAGTCCTCGCGCTGACGCCGGCGCTGACGCCAAGGTAAGAATCTGACTAAAGCGTTGCCATCTCGTGGGCAGACAAAGCCCCCCTATACCAGACAAGTTGGCCGCTATTTTGCACAGACGCGCACCGTCACTCTCATGTGTGACAGCAAGCACACCTTCTAGGTAAAGACCGCATCAAATAGTTTGTGATACGGTTCACGAGAACCCGGGACAGAGCCGAAGGACCGCAGTGCGACGGTCCATTGGCGTGAGGTTCTCTCTCATCCCGGGACTACGCTCGTCCATGACGACACGCCCCCCTTAGCAAGCGGAGTTGCCGCCATGCCGTCCAATGACGCCCGGATTCTCCTTCAGGCCGCTGTGCCCACAGCTGCCGTCGGCGCGATTGCCGCCGTCGTCAGTGGTGTGGTCGCCGGCGGCAAAGGAGCTATTGGGGCAGCCGTTGCGACGCTGATCGTGATCCTCTTCATGGGAATCGGGCTCTACGTTCTGCAGCGCACTGCCAAATCGCTTCCGCAGCTCTTCCAGATGATGGGCCTGATGCTCTACGCGGCCCAACTGCTGCTGCTGTTCATCTTCATGGCCGCGTTCAAGAACACGACGCTGTTCAATCCCCGGGCCTTCGCCATCGTGCTCGTGGTCGCCACGCTCACCTGGATCGCCGCCCAGACCCGCGCCCACATGAAGGCCAAGATCCTCTACGTCGAGCCCGACAAGACCGGGCAGTCGTCGTGAGAGGTAGGCCCGCGATAAAGGCGCACGAGAGATGCTGCTATCGTCCGGTGCCAACTGCGGCATCGCGGGCGCGGGCATCTGAGCTGACGCCTGCTCAATCGCGAGGCGAGATGCCCCTCAGCCGCCCCCACATCCGTAACACCAGTCCCGTGCCGAACTGCGGCCGTGCGCCGCGCCGACACCACGAGGTTGCCGTACCCATGCGCCATGATGAAGGAGCCCGCGGTGAGTGCTGACCCGACGCAGACGCTCGCTTTCGACACGAGCTGTCACCTGTTCGACGGGTGTGGCTTCCCGGCTCCGGGCCTGCACTCGTTCCTGTTCGAGCCGCTCTTCGGCGACGGCGACAGCAACCTGTACTTCAACAAGACGATGCTGCTGGCGCTGCTCGGGTCGATCGTCATCGTGGGCTTCTTCTGGGCCGCCTTCGCCCGTCCGAAGGTCGTCCCGGGCAAGCTCCAGATGGTCGCCGAGGCCGGCTACGACTTCGTCCGGCGGGGTGTCGTCTACGAGACCATCGGCAAGAAGGAAGGCGAGAAGTACGTTCCCTTCGTCGTCTCGCTGTTCTTCTTCGTCTGGGTGATGAACCTCTGGTCGATCGTTCCGCTCGCCCAGTTCCCCGTCACCGCGATCATCTCCTACCCCGCAGTCCTGGCCGGCCTGGTGTACATCACCTGGGTCTCGCTGACCTTCAAGCGGCACGGATTCGTCGGGGCGTTCAAGAACTTCACCGGCTACGACAAGTCGCTCGGCATGGTTCTCCCGCTGTCGATGACGATCGAGCTGTTCTCGAACCTGCTCGTGCGGCCCTTTACCCACGCAGTCCGGCTCTTCGCCAACATGTTCGCCGGTCACACCCTGCTGCTGCTCTTCACGATCGCCAGCTGGTACATGCTGAACGGCATCGGCATCGCCTACTCCGCCGTGTCGTTCGTGATGGTCATCGTGATGACCGCCTTCGAGCTCTTCATCCAGGCTGTTCAGGCCTACGTCTTCGTACTCCTGACCTGCAGCTTCATCCAGGGTGCGCTCGCCGAGTCCCACTGAGCACCCTGACTGTCCGCCCATGACATCCGGTGGCCAACCCCCACCGGTCATTGAAAGAGAAGGAAGAACCGGCATGTCCGTTCTGCATGAGACCCTGGCCGCTGTCCAGATCAAGGGCAACCTCGGCTCCATCGGTTACGGCCTCGCCGCGATCGGCCCGGGCGTCGGCGTCGGCATCATCTTCGGTAACGGCACCCAGGCCCTCGCCCGCCAGCCCGAGGCGGCCGGCCTGATTCGCGCCAACCAGATCCTCGGCTTCGCCTTCTGTGAGGCGCTCGCCCTGATCGGTCTGGTCATGCCGTTCGTCTACCCGGCCTCCTGACCCGATCGCAGCGCACGTTTAGACGAAAGGCACTGATATGAGCCCCCTGGTTCAGCTGGCGGCGGAGGAGGCCGAGAACCCTCTCATCCCGCCGATCCCAGAGCTCGTCATCGGCCTGATCGCCTTCGTCATCGTCTTCGGCTTCCTCGCCAAGAAGCTCCTCCCGAACATCAACAAGGTTCTGGAAGAGCGCCGCGAGGCCATCGAGGGCGGTATCGAGAAGGCCGAGGCCGCCCAGACCGAGGCCCAGAGCGTGCTTGAGCAGTACAAGGCTCAGCTCGCCGAGGCCCGGCACGAGGCCGCGCGTCTGCGCCAGGAGGCGCAGGAGCAGGGCGCCACGCTCATCGCCGAGATGCGCGCGGAAGGTCAGCGGCAGCGCGAGGAGATCGTCGCCGCCGGTCACACGCAGCTCGACGCCGACCGCAAGGCCGCCTCGCAGGCGCTGCGCCAGGACGTGGGCAAGCTCGCCACCGACCTGGCCGGCAAGCTCGTCGGCGAGTCCCTTGAGGACCACGCCCGGCAGAGCCGCGTCATCGACCGTTTCCTCGACGAGCTCGAAGAGAAGGCCGAGGCGGCTCGATGAACGGAGCGAGCCGCGAGGCTTTGGCAGCCGCACGTGAGCGTCTCGACGCGCTGACGGACTCCACGTCCGTGAACGCGACGCAGCTCGCCGACGAACTGGCCGCCGTCACCGCGCTGCTCGGCCGTGAGGTGTCCCTGCGCCGGGTCCTCACCGACCCGGCGCAGGACGGCGAGGCCAAGGCCGCGCTTGCCGAGCGCCTGCTCGGCGGTCAGGTCGGCGGCCCCGCCCTCGACCTGCTGTCCGGCATGGTGCGCTCCCGCTGGTCGCAGTCCCGCGACCTGGTGGACGCGCTGGAGGAGCTGGCGGCCACCGCCGACCTCACCGCCGCCCAGCAGTCGGGCCAGCTCGACGACGTCGAGGACGAAGTGTTCCGGTTCGGCCGGATCGTCGCCTCGGACACCGGGCTGCGTGCCGCGCTGACCAACCGCGCGGCGGGCACCACGGCCAAGAGCGAGCTGCTGAGCAGCCTGCTCGGCGGCCGGGCCAAGCCGGCCACCGAACGACTGGTGACGCGCCTTGTGACCGCGCCCCGGGGACGTAGCCTGGAAGCGGGACTCGAATCCCTGTCCAAGCTCGCCGCCGAGCGCCGCAGTCGCCTGGTCGCGGTCGTCACCACGGCGGTCCCGCTGAGCGACCCGCAGAAGCAGCGCCTGGGCGCCGCCCTCGCGAAGCTCTACGGCCGTCACATGCACCTGAACATCGACGTGGACCCCGAGGTCCTCGGCGGTATCCGGGTGCAGGTCGGCGACGAGGTCATCAACGGCTCCATCGCGGACCGCCTCGATGACGCCACCCGCCGCATGGCGAGCTAGCAGTACCACAACAAAGACGTAGTAAGGCGGCCCGAGTTGGGCCGTGCAGAGGATTCACCTCATCACGGGGGGAGTCCCCCATCCCCCCAAGTGAAACTTCGGGCCCAACAAGGAGAGCAGGGAACCCAGATGGCGGAGCTCACGATCCGGCCGGAGGAGATCCGGGACGCGCTGGAGAACTTCGTCCAGTCGTACAAGCCGGACGCGGCCTCGCGCGAGGAGGTCGGCACGGTCACCCTTGCCGGCGACGGCATCGCGAAGGTCGAGGGCCTGCCCTCGGCCATGGCCAACGAACTGCTGAAGTTCGAGGACGGCACCCTCGGTCTCGCGCTCAACCTCGAAGAGCGTGAGATCGGTACCGTCATCCTCGGTGAGTTCAGCGGTGTCGAGGAGGGCCAGCCGGTCACCCGTACCGGAGAGGTCCTGTCCGTCGCCGTCGGCGAGGGCTACCTCGGCCGTGTCGTCGACCCGCTCGGCAACCCGATCGACGGCCTCGGCGAGATCGAGACCACCGGCCGCCGCGCGCTGGAGCTTCAGGCTCCGGGCGTCATGGTCCGCAAGTCGGTGCACGAGCCGATGGAGACCGGCTACAAGGCCGTCGACGCGATGACCCCGATCGGCCGCGGCCAGCGTCAGCTGATCATCGGCGACCGCCAGACCGGCAAGACCGCGCTGGCCGTCGACACGATCATCAACCAGCGCGACAACTGGCGCTCGGGCGACGTGAACAAGCAGGTCCGCTGCATCTACGTCGCCATCGGTCAGAAGGGCTCCACCATCGCCTCCGTGCGTGGTGCGCTCGAAGAGGCCGGCGCGCTGGAGTACACGACCATCGTCGCCGCCCCGGCGTCCGACCCGGCCGGCTTCAAGTACCTCGCCCCGTACACCGGTTCGGCCATCGGCCAGCACTGGATGTACGACGGCAAGCACGTCCTCATCATCTTCGACGACCTTTCGAAGCAGGCCGACGCCTACCGCGCCGTGTCCCTGCTGCTGCGCCGTCCGCCGGGCCGCGAGGCCTACCCGGGTGACGTCTTCTACCTGCACTCCCGTCTGCTGGAGCGCTGCGCGAAGCTCTCCGACGAGATGGGCAAGGGCTCGATGACCGGTCTGCCGATCGTCGAGACCAAGGCCAACGACGTCTCGGCGTTCATCCCGACCAACGTCATCTCCATCACCGACGGCCAGTGCTTCCTGGAGTCGGACCTCTTCAACGCCGGTCAGCGCCCCGCGCTGAACGTCGGTATCTCCGTCTCCCGAGTCGGTGGTTCCGCGCAGCACAAGGCGATGAAGCAGGTCTCCGGCCGACTGCGTCTCGACCTCGCTCAGTACCGCGAGCTGGAGGCGTTCGCCGCCTTCGGTTCCGACCTGGACGCCGCGTCGAAGGCCCAGCTGGAGCGCGGTCAGCGCCTGGTCGAGCTGCTCAAGCAGGCTCAGTACCAGCCGATGGCCACCGAGGATCAGGTCGTCTCCGTGTGGTCCGCGACCACCGGCAAGATGGACGACGTACCGGTCGAGGACATCCGCCGCTTCGAGAAGGAGCTCCTGGAGTACCTGCACCGCAAGGAGCAGGGCCTCATGACCTCCATCAAGGAGGGCGGCAAGATGTCGGACGACACCCTCGTCGCCGCCGCGGACGCGATCGCCGAGTTCAAGAAGCAGTTCGAGACCTCGGACGGCAAGCTCCTCGGCGAGGACGCCCCGGCCGCGGCCAAGTGACGTAAGGAAGGGACCTGACTCATGGGAGCCCAGCTCCGGGTCTACAAGCGTCGCATCCGATCCGTCACCGCGACCAAGAAGATCACCAAGGCGATGGAGATGATCGCCGCCTCGCGCGTCGTCAAGGCGCACCGCAAGGTGCAGGCCTCGACGCCGTACGCGAAGGAACTGACGCGCGCGGTCACGGCGGTCGGCACGGGTTCGAACACCAAGCACCCGCTGACCACCGAGGCCGAGACGCCGACCCGTTCCGCTGTGCTGCTCCTCACGAGCGACCGCGGTCTGGCCGGTGCCTTCAACTCCAACGCCATCAAGGCCGCGGAGCAGCTGACCGCGCGTCTCGTGGCCGAGGGCAAGGAGGTCGACACGTACATCGTCGGCCGCCGCGGTGTCGCCCACTACAACTTCCGTGAGCGCAAGATCTCGGAGCAGTGGACCGGCTTCACCGACCAGCCCGAGTACGCGGACGCGAAGAAGGTCGCGGGTCCGCTCATCGAGGCCATCGAGAAGGACACGGCGGACGGCGGCGTGGACGAACTCCACATCGTCTACACCGAGTTCGTCTCGATGATGACGCAGACGCCGATCGACAGCCGGCTGCTGCCCCTCAGCCTCGAAGAGGTCGTGGAAGAGGCTGCGCCCAAGGGCGAGATCCTTCCGCTGTACGACTTCGAGCCGTCGGCGGAGGACGTCCTGGACGCCCTCCTGCCGCGGTACGTCGAGAGCCGTATCTACAACGCGCTGCTCCAGTCGGCCGCTTCCAAGCACGCCGCCACCCGCCGCGCGATGAAGTCGGCGACCGACAACGCGGGAGACCTGATCACCACGCTCTCCCGTCTTGCCAACGCGGCCCGCCAGGCCGAAATCACCCAGGAAATCAGCGAGATCGTCGGTGGCTCCGCAGCCCTGGCCGACGCGACCGCGGGGAGTGACAAGTAATGACGACGACAGTTGAGACGGCCGTTGCCACGGGCCGCGTCGCCCGGGTCATCGGCCCGGTCGTCGACGTGGAGTTCCCCGTCGACGCGATGCCGGAGATCTACAACGCTCTGCACGTCGAGGTGGCCGACCCGGCCCTGGACGGCGCGAAGAAGACGCTGACCCTGGAGGTCGCCCAGCACCTGGGTGACGGCCTGGTCCGCACCATCTCGATGCAGCCCACCGACGGTCTGGTCCGCCAGGCCCCGGTCACCGACACCGGCGACGGCATCACCGTCCCGGTCGGCGACTTCACCAAGGGCAAGGTGTTCAACACCCTCGGCGAGGTGCTGAACAGCGACGAGAAGTACACGGGCGAGCGCTGGTCCATCCACCGCAAGGCCCCCCGCTTCGACGAGCTTGAGTCGAAGACCGAGATGTTCGAGACCGGCGTCAAGGTCATCGACCTGCTCACCCCGTACGTCAAGGGCGGCAAGATCGGCCTGTTCGGCGGTGCCGGCGTCGGCAAGACGGTGCTCATCCAGGAGATGATCTACCGCGTCGCCAACAACCACGACGGTGTCTCCGTGTTCGCCGGTGTCGGCGAGCGCACCCGTGAGGGCAACGACCTCATCGAGGAGATGGCCGACTCGGGCGTCATCGACAAGACGGCCCTTGTCTTCGGTCAGATGGACGAGCCCCCGGGCACCCGTCTGCGCGTGGCCCTGGCCGGTCTGACCATGGCGGAGTACTTCCGCGATGTGCAGAACCAGGACGTGCTGTTCTTCATCGACAACATCTTCCGCTTCACGCAGGCCGGTTCCGAGGTCTCGACCCTGCTCGGCCGCATGCCCTCCGCGGTGGGCTACCAGCCGAACCTGGCCGACGAGATGGGTCTCCTCCAGGAGCGCATCACCTCGACCCGCGGTCACTCGATCACCTCGATGCAGGCGATCTACGTCCCCGCGGACGACCTGACCGACCCGGCCCCGGCCACCACCTTCGCCCACCTCGACGCGACGACGGTGCTCTCCCGTCCGATCTCCGAGAAGGGCATCTACCCGGCCGTGGACCCGCTGGACTCCACGTCCCGCATCCTGGACCCCCGCTACATCGCGGCGGACCACTACAACACCGCGATGCGCGTCAAGACGGTCCTCCAGAAGTACAAGGACCTCCAGGACATCATCGCGATCCTCGGTATCGACGAGCTGGGCGAGGAGGACAAGCTCACCGTCCACCGTGCCCGTCGCGTGGAGCGCTTCCTGTCCCAGAACACCCACGTCGCCAAGCAGTTCACCGGCGTCGACGGGTCGGACGTCCCGCTGGACGAGTCGATCGTGGCCTTCAACTCGATCATCGACGGCGAGTACGACCACTTCCCGGAGCAGGCGTTCTTCCTCTGCGGTGGTATCGAGGACCTGAAGGCGAACGCGAAGGAGCTGGGCGTCTCCTGACCCCGTGCTTCACCTGAGGGGGTGGGGCGTGTCCCACCCCCTCTTTCACGCCCACTAGAATCAAACCCACACCCGGCACGACCGCCGGGTGGTGACCCGAGGAGCCCACCTTGGCTGCTGAGCTGCATGTCGAGCTCGTCGCCGCGGACCGCCAGGTCTGGTCCGGCGAGGCCACCCTGGTCGTCGCGCGCACCACGTCCGGCGACATCGGCGTCATGCCCGGTCACCAGCCGCTGCTCGGTGTGCTGGAGTCGGGCCCGGTGACCATTCGTACGAGCGACGGCGGCACGGTCGTCGCCGCGGTGCACGGCGGTTTCATCTCGTTCGCGGACAACAAGCTGTCGCTGCTCGCCGAGATCGCCGAGCTGTCGGACGAGATCGACGTCCAGCGCGTGGAGCGCGAGCTGGAGCAGGCGAAGGCGGCGGGCGATGCCTCCGCCGAGCGCGCCGCGGACGTCCGACTGCGTGCGGTGGCGACCAACTGAGACCTGGCGCACCACGCGATGACGTGACTCAGCCGCGGCTGGGACCGGAGGAATCCGGACCCAGCCGCGGCTGAGGCGAATGTGGGTGTTTTTTCCGTTCCGTTACCTGTTTTGCCTAGGAGACGAGGAGGTCGGTGTCGATGGTCCTCGCTCTGACTGTGTGCGGAATTGTTGTCGCCCTTGTGGTGGTGGGGCTGTTCGTCTTCGGCCTGCGCCGCAGACTCATCCAGCGCTCCGGCGGCACCTTCGACTGTTCGCTCCGCTGGGACGTACCGGAGAAACCCGACACCAACGGCAAGGGCTGGAGCTACGGCGTCGCCCGCTACAACGGCGACCGCATCGAGTGGTACCGCGTCTTCTCCTACGCCTACCGCCCGCGCCGCACCCTGGAACGCTCGGCGATCGAGGTGGCCGGCCGCCGTCTCCCCGAGGGCGAGGAGGAGCTGGCGCTGCTCTCCGACGCGATCATCCTGACCTGTCTGCACCGGGGCACCCGGCTTGAACTCGCCATGAGCGAAGACGCGTTGACCGGTTTTCTCGCGTGGCTCGAAGCGGCCCCGCCCGGTCAACGCGTCAACGTCGCCTAACTGCCCTACTGGAGCCCGTTGTTGATGGCGGTCACCAGCTCACCGTTGCTGGTGTCGCCGCTGAAGTCCCAGAAGAACGCGCCGCCCAGACCCTGGGTCTTGGCCCAGCTCATCTTTCCGGCGATGGTGCTCGGGGTGTCGTAGGACCACCAGTTGTTGCCGCAGAAGGCGTATGCCGTGCCGGCGATGGTGCCGGTGGCCGGGCAGGTCGTCTTGAGGACCTTGTAGTCCTCGATGCCCTGCTCGTAGGTGCCCGCCGCCGGTCCGGTCGCCGAGCCGCCGGGTGCGGCCTGGGTCACGCCGGTCCAGCCTCTGCCGTAGAAGCCGATGCCGATGAGCAGCTTGCTCGCGGCGACGCCCTTCGACTTGAACTTGGCGATCGCGTCGGCCGTGGTGAAGCCCGGTGTCGGGATGCCGGTGTAGGAGGTCAGTGGTGAGTGCGGGGCGGTGGGGCCGGTCGCGTTGAAGGCGCCGAAGAAGTCGTACGTCATCACGTTGTACCAGTCGACGTACTGGGCCGCGCCCGCGTAGTCGGCGGCGTCGATCTTGCCGCCGGAGGTGCCGTCCGCCGTGGTGGCGGCCGTGACCAGGTTGCTCGTACCGAACTTGGCGCGCAGGGCCTGCATCAGGTTCTTGTACGCCGCCGCGCCGCTGGTGTCGCAGCTCAGGCCGCAGGCGTTCGGGTACTCCCAGTCGATGTCGATGCCGTCGAAGACATCGGCCCAGCGCGGGTCCTCGACCAGGTTGTAGCAGGAGTTCGCGAACGCGGTCGGGTTGGCCGCCGCCTGCGCGAAGCCGCCGGACCAGGTCCAGCCGCCGAAGGACCAGAGGATTTTGATGTTCGGGTACTTGGCCTTCAGTTCGCGCAGCTGGTTGAAGTTGCCGGCCAGCGGCTGGTCCCAGGTGTCGGCGACACCGCTGACCGACTGGTCGGCGGTGAACGTCTTCTGGTAGTCCGCGTAGGCGTCACCGATCGCGCACTGCCCGTTCGTCACGTTGCCGAACGCGTAGTTGATGTGCGTGATCTTCGCCGCCGAGCCCGAGGTCACCAGGTTCTTGACCTGGTAGTTGCGGGTGTAGGTGCCCCACTCGGTGAGGTACCCGAGCTTGACCTTGCTGCCGGTGGTCGGGGGAGTGGTCGTACCGCCCGTGGTGTGCACGGCGACCGCGCCGCTGACCGGCCCTGTCTGGTCGGCGGTGTCCCGGGCCTGCACGGTGTAGGAGTAGTCGGTGCCGGCGGTGAGACCGGTGTCGGTGTACGAGGTGGTCGTCACCGTGGCGACCTTCGTGCCGCCCCGCAGCACGTCGTAGTTCTTGACGCCCTTGTCGTCGGTGGCGGCCGACCAGGACAGGTTCACCGAGGTGTCGGTGATGGAGGAGGCGGTGGGGGTACCGGGCGCGGAGGGCGCCGCGTCACCGGGCACGGTCGTTCCGCCGTCACAACTGCCGCCGTTCAGCAGACAGTTGGAGGGCGCGCCGGAGCCGGCGCCGTTGAAGCCGAAGGAGACGGAGGCGCCCGCGGCGATGGTGCCGTTGTAGGACTTGTTCTTCGCGGTCCAGTGGGTGCCGGAGTTGGTGACGTCCGCGTCCCAGGCCGAGGTGACGGACGTACCGGAGGGGAAGTCCCACTCGACCGTCCATGAACTGATCGCGCTGGTACCGGTGTTCTTCACGGTCCACTGACCGCCGAAGCCGGTACCCCAGTCGCTGGTCTTGGTGAAGGTCGCGGTCGCGGTCGAGGCGGCCTGGGCGGGGCCCGCCAGACCGACGAGAGCGGCGAGCGGAAGCAGCAGGGTCGCGAACCCGGCAACTGCTCTGGTTCTGAAGCGCATTGAGCGCCTCCTCTTTTGTTTTTCGCCTCCGGCGCGCTGGAGCCGGTGTCGAGAGGGTGTCGGGGGTGCTGGGACGCGACTGAGCCTTCGCGTCCACGGTGCCGTGAGAATAGAAAGGTCTGGACCACGGGTCAATAGGTCTGGACCACTTCGGCACCGGTGTGCTAAACCCCAACTCCCGCGCCAGTACGGCCGCTTGGACCCGGCTGCGCGGCCCCAGCCTCGCCGGCAACCGGCTGACGTGCGTCTTCGCCGTCGCCTCGGCCATGTCGAGCCGGTCCGCGATCCCCACGTCGGACATTCCCTCACCGAGGCACGACAACACCTCGCGCTCGCGCCGGATGAGCGTGCCGAGGACGGCAGGGTCGGTGCCCGGGCGGCGCGTCACGGCGAGCGCGATCAGGCCGTCGCCGCCCGTCGCCGCCCGCCACCGTCCGTACGGCGGCCGGGAGTTGGGTCCGGCCGACGCGATCGGCAGGTCGTCGCGGTGCGGATGGGGGAGTCGTAGGGCCATGGCTCCATCCAACAAGGGGCCCGGGCGCCCGGCGTGCAGTGGAGACTGGGCGTAAGGACAACTCCGCATCCGTATCCTTCCGCGAGGCCCGGGACGACCTGACGCGGCTCCTCGACCGTGCGGCGGAGGGGGAGCCGACCGTCATCACACGCGATGGCACCGCGGTGGCCGCGATCGTGCCCATGGAGGAGTACAACGCGCTGGAGGAGGCGGCGGACGAACTGCTTGCGCGGAAGGCCCTGCGGACGCTCGCAGAGGAGGGTGACACACCGCGCGCCACCCTCGTGGACGTGCTCGCGGACCTCTTCGGTACGTCCGCGCCGGAGGTGACATGAACTACGCCTTCGAGTTCACCGCCGCGGCTCGACGTCAGCTCAGGGCCATCGACCGGACGACGGCCCTGCGTATCCTCCGCGCGCTGAGCGGCCTCACGATCTACCGGCGACTCTGACCGACCCGCGTAGCGCCGCCGCCGGTCAGCGTTCCCCGCCCGGGACCCACAGCACGTCCCCGACGTCCTTGTTGGCCGTGCGTGCGAGGATGAACAGCAGGTCGGACAGCCGGTTGAGGTAGGTCGCCGTCAGCGGGTTCATCACCTCGGCGTGGGTCTCCAGGGCCGTCCACGTCGAGCGCTCGGCCCGTCGTACGACCGTGCAGGCCTGGTGGAGGAGGGCCGCGCCCGGGGTGCCGCCGGGGAGGATGAAGGAACGGAGCTTCTCCAGCCGCTCGTTGAAGTGGTCGCAGTCCGCCTCCAGCTTGTCGATGTAGAACTGCTCGACGCGGAGGGGCGGGAACTCCGGTTCCGCGACGACCGGGGTGCACAGGTCCGCGCCCACGTCGAAGAGGTCGTTCTGGACGCGGGTGAGGACCTTGACGATGTCCTCGTCGAGGCCGCCCAGCGCGATGGCCGTGCCGATCGCCGCGTTCGCCTCGTTGGCGTCGGCGTACGCCGAGATACGGACGTCCGTCTTGGCGACCCGGCTCATGTCCCCGAGGGCGGTCGTGCCCTGGTCGCCGGTCCTGGTGTAGATGCGCGTCAGATTGACCATGCGGCCAGCGTAGTCAGGTCCGGCGGGTGCTCAACTAGGCCGTACGGGCGGTCGTATGACCCGTGGCGGTGTGATGTCCGTCAGATGAGACGTGACGCGCGTTACTTACCGGTCACACAGCGCCGTCACTTCGCTAGTGTCCGCCGAGAGGCATACGGATACACGCTGTAAGCGTTTCAAAGGGGAGTCGCACAGTGGCACGGAAGCTTGCCGTCATCGGCGCCGGACTCATGGGTTCCGGTATCGCCCAGGTCTCCGCGCAGGCGGGCTGGGACGTCGTCCTGCGCGATGTCACCGACGAGGCCCTGAAGCGTGGCACCGACGGCATCAAGGCCTCGTACGACAAGTTCGTGAGCAAGGGGAAGCTGGAGGCGCACGACGCCGACGAGGCGCTCGGGCGGATCACCGCGACCACCGATCTGGACGCCGTCGGCGACGCGGACATCGTCGTCGAGGCCGTCTTCGAGAAGCTGGAAGTCAAGCACGAGATCTTCCGCGCGCTCGACAAGATCGTCCGCGAGGACGCCGTCCTCGCCTCCAACACCTCCGCCATCCCGATCACGAAGATCGCGGCCGTGACGGAGCGTCCGGAGCGCGTCGTGGGCGCGCACTTCTTCTCGCCGGTACCGATGATGCAGCTCTGCGAACTCGTCCGCGGCTACAAGACGAGCGACGAAACCCTCGCCACCGCGCGGGAGTTCGCCGAATCCGTCGGCAAGACCTGCATCGTCGTCAACCGTGACGTGGCCGGCTTCGTGACGACCCGTCTCATCTCGGCGCTCGTCGTCGAGGCGGCGAAGCTGTACGAGTCGGGCGTCGCCACCGCCGAGGACATCGACCTCGCCTGCAAGCTGGGCTTCGGCCACGCGATGGGCCCGCTGGCCACCGCGGACCTCACCGGCGTCGACATCCTGCTGCACGCGACCAGCAACATCTACACCGAGTCGCAGGACGAGAAGTTCGCCCCGCCGGAGCTGATGCGCCGAATGGTGGACGCCGGTGACATCGGCCGCAAGAGCGGGCAGGGCTTCTACAAGCACTGAAACCGCACACGCCCCTGCGACCGCACACGCAAGGGTGAATTCGGTATCGGTTCGCTCACAGACGGCAACCTCCCGGCACTTCACGCAGTCAGAGGTTGCATCACCTACATCACGGAGTACGCCACCGCACTCTCGGGGAGCGCATATGTACATCAGGGGCGACCACGTCGAGCTGGTCGTCGGGGGCCGCCTCGACGTCCGCAGCGCGGCGGACGCCCGTACGGTCCTGCACTCGGCCGTCGACGACGGAGTCGGCGATCTGGTGCTGGACCTGTCCGAGCTCGACTCCTGGGACGCCACCGGCCTCGGCGTCATCATGGGAGCCCATCGACGGGCCGGCCGCTGCGGCCGGCGCCTGGTGCTGCGCGACGTACCGGCGCAGATGCAGCGCCTGCTCGTGGCCACCCGGCTGCACCGCATCCTCGCCATCGAGGGCGGGATCGGAGTGGAGTCGCTGCCCAGGGTCTGACCCCAGGGTCTGACCCCAGGGTTTGACCCCAGGGTCCGACGTCCGCCGGGCACAATCCTCATGAGACTGTGACGTCTCGGACGGCGCGGTACCCCGGGCTGTCGTAGATACTGTGCGAAGGTTTAGGGTTCGGTCGCCCGCTGTGTGACAACCCTTCGAGCGGGCCCGGACCAGAAGCGACAGCGCGGTGTGCAGCAAGGCCGGGAGGGGCCTGGGTCCTGTCGACCCGCACACGACGCTTTTGGGGGGCTTGGACCTATGGACCCGATCAACCGGGAACCCGAGGAGTACGGCCAGGACGGCGACGACACGTCGTCGCGCCAGCGCCCGCCCCGGGAACCGCTCACACCCGACTTCGGCCAGCACTCACCGGCGCTCGCCCGCACCGTGCAGCTGGTCACCGGCGACTTCCTGCTCACCGTCAACCCCGTCGACGGCAGCGAGATCGAGGCCTGCCCGCCCGGACAGCGGCCCGGCCGCCCCGCCAAGCTCACCGCCGCCGAGCGCGCCGAGGCCGCCCGCGCCGCCAAACCGCCCGTCCCGCCCGGCCTGAACCGGCCCGCGCTCCCGCTCCTGGAACGCCAGGAGGAGCGCGAGCGCCTGGTACGGCTGCTCGCCCGCGGCCGTTCCGTACGCCTCACCGGCCCCTCGGGCTCGGGCCGCAGCAGCCTCCTCGACCTCGTCGCCGAGGACTGCCTCGACCTCGCCCCCGACGGAGTGATCCGCCTCACCGGCTTCCGCCGCACCGCCACCGACCTCCTCTACGACCTCTTCTACGCCGTCTACGACGCTCCCCTGCACCGGCCCGCCCGGGCCGAACTGCTCACCCTGGTGCGGGAGATCGGCGCGGTCGTCGTCCTCGACGACATCGAGTTCGGCGGCGCCGCCCTGGAGGAACTCCTCGACGCGACCCCCGAGTGCGCCTTCCTGGTCGCCGCGACCCCCGAGATCCCCGCACCGGCCGCCGACTCCGTCATCGAGGAGGTCTTCCTCGGCGGCCTGCAACGCTCCGGCGCGGTCGAGGTCCTGGAGCACGCCGTGGGCCGCGTCCTCACCGAGGAGGAGGCGAACTGGGCGGGCGACCTCTACTTCGAGTCCGAGGGCCTGCCCCTGCGCTTCGTCCAGGCCGGCGCCCTGCTCCGGCAGCGCGACGAACTGCGCCTCGGCCCCAGCGTGGTGGAGGAGTTCGGCGTCTTCCAGGACATGGTCCCGGCCGACGCGCCCCCCATCTCGCCCGTCGACTCCGACGAGGAAGACGCCGTACCCCTGCCGTCCCTCGGCGAGGCCGCCGCGCCCGCCCCGCTGCTCGCCTCCCGGCTCAGCACCTCGGCCCGCGCCACCCTGCGCTTCGCCGTCGCGCTCGGCGGCGAGGTGCCGCACCAGGCCCATCTGCCCGCCCTCGTCGGCGACACCCACGCGGACGCCGCCCTCGGCGAACTCGCCGGCTGCGGACTGGTCTCCCCGGTCGGCGGCCGCTACCGGCTCGCCTCCGGCGTCCAGACCCAGCTGGAGGCCGCCGGATACGGCGACGAGATCGAGGCCAGCGCGCTCATCGCCGGGCTGCACTACTCCTGGTGGGCCGGGCACCCCTCGGTCACCCCCGAGCGGGTCTGCGCCGAGGCGGACGCGCTGCTCGCCGCGCTCACCGTCCTCGTACCGGCGACGACCCCGCCCGGCGAGGGCGAGGAGAGCGCCACCGTCGAACTGGCCCGCACCGCCGCCCCCGCGTTCGCCGCGGGACTCCACTGGAGCGCCTGGGAACGCGCGCTGCGCTCCGGCGCCGAGGCCGCCCAGCTCGCCGGCAACGCGGGCGAACAGGCCTACTTCCAGCACGAGTTGGGTGTCCTCGCGCTCTGCGAGGGAGACCTCGACCGGGCCCGGGCCGAACTGGAGTCCTCCATCGGCCTGCGCGACACCGCCGCCGACAAGCGCGGCACCGTCGCGGGCCGACGTGCCCTCGCCCTGGTCGCCGACCGCTCCGGCATCACGATCGGCCTCGGCGCCGCGGCCGGCGAGGAGGTGCCCGACGCCCGCTACGAGGAGTCCGCCTCGCCGCCCGGCGGGACCCCGACGCCGTTCCCGCCGCTCCAGCCGCCCGGCGACACGTACACGCTCGTCGCCCACCAGGCCTCGTCCGGCGGCGGCCCCACGCCCCACAACAAGGCGCGCGGCGGCCTGCGCGGCTACGCCCGGCGCAACCTCGTCGCGGCGGGCGCGGGCGCGCTGCTCGCCGCCGTCCTCGGCACCGTCGTGACGCTCGGCGCCACGTCCAACAACAACGCCGACAACCCGTCCGACAAGGTCGGCGTCAACCCGTCCGCCAGCCAGGGCAACTCCGACGACAGCCTCGGCGCCGACCCGGCGAAGAAGGGCGACAAGGGCACGGCCAGCAGCAGCCCGACCAACCCAGGCCCCGACGGCACCTACGGCACGTCGGACGATCCGACACCGCCGTCGAGCAGCGGCACGCCGTCGGACGAGCCGAGCGGGTCGAGCGGGAGGCCTACGTCGCCGACCCCGTCCAGGTCCCCTTCGCATTCGACGAGTTCGACTCCTTCGCACTCGTCGTCCCCTTCGCAGTCGTCGTCGCCCAGCTCGTCCGAGTCCCCGACACCGTCCGAGTCCGCGAGCCCGTCGATCACCCCCTCCGCCACGAACACGGCGAGCGGCGCGGCCTCCTCAAGTGCCCCCATGGTCACGACCAGTTCAGCCGCCCCCGCGAGCAGCATCGCCTCGGGCACCGTGATCTGACCCTCCGTACGACACCGAAAGGGCCGGTTCCGATGATCGGAACCGGCCCTTTTCGTCGTAGTGCAATCGGAGTTGGTCAGAAGAGACGGAGCTTGTCGTCCTCGATGCCGCGCAGGGCGTCGTAGTCCAGGACCGTGCAGCCGATGCCGCGGTCCGTGGCGAGGACGCGGGCCTGGGGCTTGATCTCCTGGGCGGCGAAGATGCCGCGGACCGGGGCGAGATGGGGATCGCGGTTCAACAGCTCCAGGTAGCGCGTGAGTTGCTCCACGCCGTCGATCTCGCCGCGTCGCTTGATCTCGATCGCGACGGTCTGGCCCTCCGCGTCCCGGCACAGGATGTCGACCGGGCCGATGGCCGTCATGTACTCGCGGCGGATCAGCGTGTAGCCCTCGCCGAGGGTGTCGATGCGGTCGGCGAGCAGCTCCTGGAGGTGCGCTTCCACGCCGTCCTTGATCAGGCCGGGGTCCACGCCGAGTTCGTGCGAGGAGTCGTGGAGGACCTCCTCCATCGTGATGATGAGCTTCTCGCCCGCCTTGTTGGTGACGGTCCAGATGTCCGCGGGATCGTCGGCGGTCCCCGAACCCTCCTTCAACGTGCAGGGCGGCGACATCCAGTTGAGGGGCTTGTAGGCCCGGTCGTCCGCGTGGATCGAGACGCTGCCGTCCGCCTTCACCAGGATCAGACGGGGGGCGGAGGGGAGGTGGGCGGTGAGCCGGCCCGCGTAGTCCACGGAACACCGGGCAATGACGAGACGCATGGTCGGCAACGCTACTCGACGGGCGACAGTGAACGCGATTCGCCCTGGAAGACCCCTGACGCCCCTTGTTCATTAATGGCCGATTGTGGGCCCATTGAGAGTTCCCTATGTACGCATTCTCCTGGTGCCGCCACCTTCCGTTGCCTACCGTATAAACGGGAGGTCGCGAGACGTGTACGCAGCGTGTTCGTAATCGCGGACTCCCTTATCTGTCCGGCAACCCCCGCTGGTTGGGGGTGCGAGAGGAGAACCCATGTCGCTCGACGTCTCACCGGCCCTACTCGAAAAGGCCGAGCGAGGCGAGGTCGACGAAGCTGAATTCGTCGACTGCGTCCGGACCTCCCTGCCTTACGCGTGGGAGATGATCAGCTCCCTGGTGGCTCAGCTGAAGGTCGACGGCGGTGCGTTCGCCGACAACCAGACGCCGCCGCCGGACGAGCAGGCACGCGGTCAGTTGCTGCGTGCGCTCGCGAGTGACGCGATACGCGGCGCGCTGCAGCGGCACTTCGGTGTGCGGCTGGCCTTCCAGAACTGCCACCGGGTGGCAGTGTTCCCGTTGGACGGCTCGGTCGACGAGACGCTGGCTCGCTTCACCTCGGTGCGCAGTCAACTGCTGAACCAGTCCCCGGAGTTCAGGGACTGCTGACGAGGCGATGCGCATTGCTTGCCGCTCCGTACGCGGGAGGTGCTTTCTGTACTGGGGCGGCAAGCTCCCGCACGTTGCTCAGCCGAGGTGCGGGAGCACCTCGGCACCCAGCCGCCGTACGTTCTCCTCGGTCGACGCCAGGTCGCCCGACCCCTCGACGAGGAGTGCGAAGCGGGAGATGCCGGTCCGCTCCGAGGTCGCCGCGAGCCGGTCGACGCACAGCCGCGGGGTGCCCACCGGGTGCAGCCCGCAGAGGAGTTCGGTGTACGCCAGCGGGTCCCGCATCGAGCGCCTGCGGTCGTCCACCGTCACATGGGCGTCCAGCCCCTGCTTCAGCCAGCCCGGCACCGCCTTCACGAGAGCCTCCACCGCGTCGGCCCGCTTGTCCGCGATCTGGCAGACCCCGGCCGACACATGGGCCGCGTCCCGGATCTCCTCCGCCGACCGCCCGGCCGCCCGCGCCAACTGCCGCCACAGGGCGACCATTTCGGCTTTCTCCTCGTCCCCGACATGCATGCCGAGCAGCATCGGCAGGCCCCGCTCGGCCGCCAGCCGCACGCTCGCGGGCGAGGTGCACGCGACGACGACCTCGGGGCCCGGCGCGTCCGACAGCGCCTCCGACGGCCTTGGTACGACGGGGACTTCACGGAACGCGTAACGGTCGCCGGTGCCGGCTACTGAGGGTTCGCGCAGCCAGCGCATCAGCAGATCGAGCGATTCCGGGAATCCGTGTTCGTACGCGCTCAGGCCCGCGCCGAACACCTCCAGGTCGACCCACGGTCCGCCGCGGCCCACGCCGAGCGAGAAGCGGCCCCCGCTCGTCACGTGCAGCAGCGCGGCCTGCTCGCCGAGGGCTACCGGGTGGACGGTGGGCAGCACGCTGACCGCGGTGCCGACGCGGATGCGCCGGGTGCGGCCCAGCAGCAGCGCGGCCAGGGTGACCGCGGACGGGCAGGTGCCGTAGGGCACGAAGTGGTGTTCGGCCAGCCAGGCCGTGTCGAGACCGGCCTCTTCGGCGACCTCCACCGAGCGGACCGCGCGGTGCAGGGCCTCCCCCTGGCCCTGTCCCGGGAACTGGGCCGCCAACACAAAACTTCCGACGCGCATGGTTCTTCCTGCTTCCTCGGCTCCGACACGGAGCTCCCCCACCGGGCATAACCGCCCGACACGTGCCTAGGACACGGCCTGGCGGAGAGATTTGCGGATTGTCTGCAGAATGTGCGGGCCCGAGGGGGACTTGTGTGGGTTGATGCCCTTCGCGTACCCCAGCGTGGGGCACGTAGGCTGGACACAGCCCGTGCCTCCTGTATAGCCCCGTGAGGTGTTCTGTGTCCCCGCGTCGCAACCGACCCAAGGAGTCCGGTTCCTCCGGCCAGAGTGCCGACGAGGACCGCTCGGGCCGCTACGGCGGCTGGCAGTCCACGGAACACTGGCAGGGCGAGGAGTGGAGCGTGCGCCATGTCGCCGGGGCCAGCGCCGAGGGCAAGACGTACCGCTGCCCCGGCTGCGACCAGCAGATTCCCTCCGGTGTCCCGCATGTCGTGGCCTGGCCGGAGCACGCGGGCGTCGACGACCGGCGGCACTGGCACAAGGCGTGCTGGAACGCGAAGGACCGCCGCACCACACGGGTACAGCGGTCCAGGAACGCGCCGAAGTTCTAGAAAACGGCCAACGTGGTACTCGTCACACGTCCCGCTGCTCCAGCAGCGCGACGGCGCCCGCGAACGCGACGGCCGTCACCCCCACGATGATCCACAGCGGGTCCCAGCCCGAAGGGCCGGACTCGGTGAGGGAGTTGGAGTAGAAGACGCTCAGCTGGTTCGGGATCGAGTACTCGAACAGGGCCTGCCGTACGTTCTCCAGGGACTGCGAGAACATGAACAGCGCGACGACCAGCGGGGCGAGCACCGCGCCGATCATGATGGTGATCGCGCCCGCCGAGTGCCGGATGATCGAGCCGATGATCAGCGAGAGCAGCCCGAGCAGCGCGATGTAGAGGGAGACCCCGACCGTCCCCTTCAGCCACTCGCCCGCGGACGGGTCCTTCGCGCCGTTGTTCTCCAGCAGCGAGGCGTCCACGAAGGCGACGAACGACGTGGTCACCAGCGTCACCACGAAGGCGACCGCGAAGAACACGATCGACTTCGCCGCGAGCACGCGGGCCCGGCTCGGGCACGCCGTCATCGTCGTACGGATCATTCCGGTGCCGTACTCGGAGGCCGTGGTCAGCACGCCGAGCGTGATGATGCACATGAGGCCGAGCAGCAGTCCGAAGAAGCCCAGGGAGAGCGGGTTCTCGCCGTTCATCTCGGACGAGGAGTTGCTGACCACGACTGCCGCGAGCAGTCCGATGCCGAGCACGAGGACGATGAACACCCCGAGCGTCCAGATCGTCGAACGCACCGACTTGATCTTCGTCCACTCGGAGGCCAGCGCGTGCCCGAGATGCGTCCGCACCACGGGGATCGGTGAGGTGTAACCGCCGTACGAAGGGCCGTTCGCCGCCTGCCAGTTGGGCGTGGCTGCCGGTGGCATCGGGAGCTGGGGCGTACTCATCGGGCGTCCTCGGGCTTGGTCAGGTCGGGGGTGGGGGAGGGCGTGGGCGTGGGGGTGGGGGCGGCTGTGGTCGGGGGGTGAGGCTCCTGTGTCGGCGTCTGCGGGGGCGTGGGGGGCGGGGCGGTGTACGGGGTTGGCGTGCCTCCGGCGGGCGGCGTGGGAGCGGCGTACGGGTTTGCCGGTGTCATGGTGAAGGGCTGGCCGCCCTGTGCCGGTGACGGTGGCGCGTACCAACCGGGCTGGCCCTGCCCGGGTACCGGCATCGGCGGCTGCATGCCCGGCGGCAGCGGCTGCATCAGACCGGCCTTCTGGTCGATCGTCGAGCGGTAGTCGACGGCCCCCTGCGTCATCCGCATGTACGCCTCCTCCAGCGAGGCCTGATGCGGGGACAGCTCCCACAGCCGTACGTCCGTGTCGTGCGCGATGTCGCTGATGCGGGGGAGCGGCAGTCCCGTGACGCGCAGGCCGCCGTCCTGCTCGGGCAGGACGTGGCCGCCCGCCTCGGTCAGCGCGGAGGTCAGCTTCTCGCGCAGCTGGGGCTCGGTGTCGGGGGTGCGTACGCGGGCGAAGTCGGCGGAGTTGGCCGAGATGAAGTCCCGGACGCTCATGTCGGAGAGGAGCTGGCCGCGTCCGATCACGATGAGGTGGTCCGCGGTCAGCGCCATCTCGCTCATCAGGTGCGAGGAGACGAAGACGGTACGGCCCTCCGCCGCCAGCGCCTTCATCAGGTTGCGGACCCAGAGGATGCCCTCCGGGTCGAGGCCGTTGACCGGCTCGTCGAAGAGCAGGACCTGGGGGTCGCCGAGCAGTGCGGCGGCGATGCCGAGTCGCTGGCCCATGCCGAGGGAGAAGCCCTTGGAGCGCTTTCTCGCCACGTCCTGGAGGCCTACGACGCCCAGCACCTCGTCGACGCGCCGGTCCGGGATGCCTGAGAGCTGGGCGAGGCTGAGGAGGTGGCTGCGGGCGCTGCGGCCGCCGTGCACGGCCTTGGCGTCGAGCAGGGCACCGACCTGACGGGGGGCGTTGGGGAGCTTGCGGTAGGGGAAGCCGCCGATCGTCACCTGTCCCGACGTGGGGTTGTCCAGGCCGAGGATCATGCGCATCGTCGTCGACTTGCCCGAGCCGTTGGGCCCGAGGAAGCCGGTGACGGCACCGGGCCGCACCTGGAAGGAAAGGTTGTACACGGCGGTCTTGTCGCCGTAGCGCTTGGTCAGGCCGACAGCCTCGATCATGCTCCGCACCCATCGAAAGGATCAGGACAGCAGGGCGCACGCCCCCGTAAGGGTTAGGAGGATATCGGGGCGCTGACGGTTCCGCTCAAGAGAAAGTAAAGCCGTGGCCTTGGGTTGGGCCGGTGGTGGGTGTCGGGGGCGTGGCGGTACGGCGAGCCCGCCGCGGTTGTGCCCCTCTGGTGTTGTCACAGTGGACGGCGTGGGGACCAGCTAAGCGGCGGGCTCG